>NZ_AEWH01000060.1 GCF_000190475.1 Ornithinibacillus scapharcae TW25 | reverse complement strand
TATTAGTAACATAAATGCTTATAAGACTAGTATTTAATAACTACAAAACTAGTTATCAGACGACAAAAAAAGACACCCTAATATTAGTAAATATCTTGTATAATAGTATTACAATAAATTTCCATCTATTAAAAGGCAAACCCATTGTGAAGTGGGGACGCAAAGTCACAGATCCAAGCTTTTGGCTAGGATGGCTGGATTACATAGATAATAATGGGGGATAGGACAATTGAATAAGATCTTAAAAGAAATTGACCTTGATTATGAGTGGATCTTGTTAATTAGGGAGGCGAAGGAGTTGGGTATGACGATAGAAGAAATTAGACTGTTTCTAAAAGAGGCAAAAAGGTTTACATAATTGTAAATATCTATGTACTTTATATAGAACTGCTCACCTGTTTTGTGATATAATTCGCTTGAAAGAGGTGAGTCGTCTTGATCGGAGAAAAAATTAAACAATTACGTAAAGATAAAAAAATGTCTATTTCGGAACTTGCTGAAAAAGCAAATGTAGCTAAATCATATTTAAGTTCAATCGAACGAAACCTCCAAACTAACCCGTCCATTCAATTTATTGAAAAAATTAGTTCTGTATTAGGCGTCTCTGTTAACGAAATAATAAATGAAGAAAACATAGAAGTAAATAGCCTAGATGCAGAGTGGCTTCAAATCGTGAGAGAAGCAATGGAATCAGGCGTATCTAAGCAAGAATTTAAAGATTTCCTTGAATTTAATCAATGGCGAAAAAATAAAGACTCTTAAACCTAAACCGTAGGATTCTACGGTTTTTTGTACGTTAAGAATTAGGGAAATTAGTAAGATTAGATTCTCTGAAACGACGATGGTGTGATTTTCTTATTACAGGAAAGAATAGAAACTATTTCTCCTCCATAAGAAAAATTAGCACATTTGTTAACATATAGATTGGACAGGTATGTAGAAATGAAAAAAATTATTATTATTGGCTATTTCCCTTCGCATGGATGAGTATCATTTTTTACGCTTCGGCACAGCCATATGAAAAACAAGATATTAAGCCTATGCTTTCCCAAACAGTTGATTTATCATTCCTAGAGCCATTTTTAGGTTGGATTGATTTTAGCTATAACCATAGTAGAGTAAGCCTAGAGGCATTAGGAACCAATGGAGTTATAGAGTTCTTCATTCGTAAAGGAGCGCACTTTGCTGCATTTTTTATCTTATTAGTACTTTTTTATCTCGCATTTCGTAAAACCGTCACTTGGGGAGCACTTAGGTTAGTTACTGTTTCGTTTTCCTTAACAATTGCATATGCTATTATGGATGAATTGCATCAGGGTTTAACTCCAAATCGCACGCCTTATATTGGTGATGTATTCATTGATGGATTTGGCGCAATAACAGCATGTATGTTTCTATTATTTCTCAAAAATAAACGGAAGTAATAGAAAGGTAAGAAGATTTTAATAATCATATTCATAGATTTATGGTATGATAGGCTGTATAAAAACCAAAACACATGATCAAGGCGGTAATTTAATGGTTGAACGTGAATTTTTTAAGAATATGATGAAAAGAATCATTGATGACACAGAAAAAAATAAAATCCGCTCTTCTGATGAGTTAATACAAACATTAATCAAAGAACTCACCAATCAAAAGACAATAACACAAAATAAGTAAATAGCTAATGAATAAGGGGAGACTGCAAACTAAAGCAGTCTCTTCTTTAGGTCTTTAGGGGATTCTCGCGAGAGCTTCATATTAGAGAATCTCATCATATTATAGAAAGATAAATTTGCCAAGAACACTATGAAGGCGCACAACATCACGTTCCCATAACCCCTCCCTTACTCTAAGAAAGGTATGAACTGGACATTCATAATGCCATGTGCTACTTTGAAATGGTAGAAATAGAAGGGTAGGGACTTACATATATGAGTGACATAGTAGAATCAGTTCTTATAAAAGATGTAACGATTTATCTTGAAAATGAAATTATATCAGATGGTAGCCTCTTATTGGAGCAAGGTATCATTAAAGGTGTCTTTCATAAAAATGAAAATCCTACTAGTTATCCTAGTAGATTTAAAATTATTGATGGACAAGGACTTTCTGCTGTACCTGGCTTCATCGATAGCCACATCCATGGTGCTAACGGTGCAGATGTTATGGATGCAACCGAAGAAGCCTTGGATAAGATTGCACAAGTTTTGCCGAAGGAAGGGACTACTAGCTTTTTAGCTACAACTATTACCCAGTCCCCAGAAAATATTGAACGGGCGCTCCAAAATGTCGCAAGCTATCAGGCAAAACCTGGTTATGCAGAGATAGTGGGTATTCATCTGGAAGGACCATTTATTGAAGAGAGCAAAAAAGGTGCACAGCCATTAGAGCATATCCATAAGCCGAATAAGGATTTATTTGATAAATGGCAAAAACTATCTAATAATAATATAAAGACCATTACGATGGCACCTGAGCATGATGAAGATGGTAGTTTTATCCGCCACCTAGCTGAAAATGGGGTAAATGTATCTGCAGGTCATACTGCGATTGATTTTGCTGGTATGAAACAGGCTGTCTCCTATGGTGTCAATCAGGTAACACACTTATGTAACGCGATGACAGGAATTCATCATCGTGATATTGGGGTCGTAGGTGCTGCTTTTCTACTGGAGGAGCTACGTGCGGAGTTAATTGCTGATGGTATACATGTTGCTCCAGAAATGCTTGAGCTTATATTCAAAAATATGGGTAGTGAAAGAATCATACTTATTACGGATGCTATGCGAGCTAAGTGTCTTCAAGCTGGTACATATGACCTTGGCGGACAAATGGTATCGGTAGATGGCGAGCGTGCAGTGCTTAGCGATGGAACATTGGCAGGAAGTATATTAAAAATGGCTGATGGTATCAAGCAAATGCTGAAAATACCTGGAGTAGATATTCAAGATATTATAACGATGGCTAGTGTTAATCCTGCAAAACAACTTGACGTATTTGATCGTAAAGGGAGTATTTCTATAGGCAAAGATGCTGATATTTTACTAATTGATCCAGATTTTACGATTAAACAAACATATTGCCGCGGAAAAATTGCTTATGAAGGGGAATAACAAAATGAACATTATTCGTGTTAAGGATTATGATGAAATGAGTCAGAAAGCTTGTGAAATGATCATTTCGGTGGTTCGTTCAACAGAAAAACCTGTACTAGGACTTGCGACTGGCTCTACACCTGAGGGACTATATAAATGCTTAATTGAGCAATATCAATCCAATAAAGTTTCCTTTGACAATGTGACAACCTTTAATTTGGATGAATATGTAGGTTTAGAAGGAAATGATCCGAATAGCTATCGTTATTTTATGGATAGCAATTTTTTTGATCATATTAATATTCAAAAAAATAACACGCATGTTCCCAATGGAATAGCGAAGGATCTAGAAGAAGAAGTTTTACAATATGAAGAACTAATTAAGGAAAATGGAGCAATAGACATGCAGGTACTTGGAATTGGTTTAAATGGCCATATTGGTTTTAATGAACCAGGGACAGCTTTTTCTAGTCGTACACATGTTGTTGAACTAGATGAATCCACACGTAATGCCAATGCTCGTTTCTTCTCCTCTATTGATGAAGTACCGACACAAGCAATTACTGCTGGAATTGAAACCATTATGGAGAGTAAAAAAATCGTTTTACTAGTTTCAGGTGAGGCGAAGGCGGAGACAGTGGCAAGATTATTAAACGGCGAAATTACAGAAAATTTTCCTGCATCCATTCTCCACAAGCATCCTGATGTAACAATTATTGCTGATGAAGCTGCATTGTCACAAATTTAATTAGAAAAACTTGGCGTTCCATATAAAACGCCAAGTTTTTCTTTTACTCTTTCGTAGACTCTACTTCGATTTCTATATATTTGTCTTCAATTGATTCAATGGTTGCTTGTCCACTCGTTAAATCAATCATCCAGTCCTGAAAAATCTGCTCCTGTCCATCTTCTACATAGACTACAAACGATACATTTTCTAAGTAGTTAATCGTCTCTAGAATGTATTCTGAATTTCTAAGTTCATTTTCAAGTTTACCAAGTAATGTGTAGTCTACCGTGACAGAGAAACCTTTCATTAACTGCCTTTTAATAATACCCACAGCCTTGAGAGCTTCAGATGTGGAGCTTCCATATGCTCTTATTAACCCACCAGCTCCAAGCTTAATCCCTCCAAAATAACGAGTGACTACTACAGCAGTATCCTTAAGGTTTTGTTTTTTGAGGACCTCAAGCATTGGTACGCCTGCGGTTCCGCTGGGCTCGCCATCATCATTTGCTTTTTGAATCTGGTCATGTTCTCCAATAATATAAGCCGAGCAATTATGTGTAGCATCATGGTATTTCTTTTTGATTTCCTGGATAAAGGATTGAGCTTCCTCCTCGGACTCCACTCGCTTAATAGTGCCAATGAACCTAGACTTTTGAATGACAATTTCATGTGAACCACCATCTTTATTTACGGTAAAATATTTAGATAACATGAGAAAAAGTCCTCCTTTTAGATTTTTTAGTATATAATAAAGAAAAAAGAAGTTTACCTATTGTATAGATTGGGTAATAGTATCTAGAGAATGAGAAAAATTAAGGTTTTATAAAAATATTTCTAGGTTAACCCTATAAAAATATTTATTTAACCCGTATAATTATACCATAGGTTGGTGAGTGCTTATGGCAGTGAAAACTAGGGAAAAAGATTTAGATTTTATACTTGATGAAATGGTCGATGTCGTCGAAAATAGTAAAGACGAGATTTTTAACATAAGTGAAGAGGCTCGTAATGAATATGAACAATTGCTTAGCGAACTAGAATATACCAAGCAAAAAGTCTTAGAATACATAGAAGATGGTGATAAGCTAGAGCAAAATGTTCGCTATTCGCGAAGACGTTTATCAGAGGTAAGTAAGTATTTTGACCGATACACAGAAGATGAGATTCGGGAAGTCTATGAATCTACACATGAGTTACAAACTAAATTAGCGATGCTTCGCCAGGAAGAAAGATCATTACGAGTAAAACGTGATGAGTTAGAAAGACGACTTCAAACTCTGGATCAAACGATTAAACGTGCTGAGAATTTAGCGAATAAAATCTCAGTCATACTCACATATCTAACAGATGATTTTAGGCAAATGAATGAAATGCTTGAAGAGGCAAAAGAAAAACAAGAATTTGGCTTAAAAATTATCGAAGCACAGGAAGAAGAACGTAAGCGTATTTCCAGAGAAATTCATGATGGTCCTGCACAAATGTTAGCTAATATTTTGCTGCGTTCGGAGTTAGTGGACCGGACCTTCCGAAAGGGTAGTCCAGAGGAAGCATTAGAAGAGATTAGGAATGTTCGTAAGATGGTTCGAACCTCGTTATATGAAGTTCGTCGCATTATTTATGACTTAAGACCAATGGCACTAGATGACCTAGGTCTGATTCCAACCATAAAAAATACATTTCAACTACTTCAGAGTATAACAATATAAAGATAGATTTCTCGTCTATTGGTGAAGTTAGACGTATTAATCAAAAATATGAGATTGCCGTATTTCGAATGGCACAGGAAGCAATTCAAAATGCAGTGAAACATTCAGAGGCAACATTAATTAGTGTCAAGATAGAAATCTGTACAAAAAACCTAAACCTGATTGTTAGCGATAATGGAAAAGGATTTGATCCGTCCATTAAACGTGATAAATCGTTTGGTTTAATGGGAATGAAGGAACGCGTAGAAATGTTTGACGGAACCTTTGAGATAAAATCAACGATAGGTTCCGGTACAAAGATAGTAATTCAGCTACCTTATGAGGGAGCTTTACTTTAATAGAGAGAGAATAGAAACTTGCTATCAATGCAAAACGTAATAGGGGCATATTACGTATGGGGAGGAAAGAGCAATGAATTTTGAAAAGAATATTAATATTGTTTTAATAGATGATCATAAGTTATTCCGAGAAGGGGTTAAAAGAATTTTAGAATTCGAACCATCATTTACGGTTGTTGCTGAAGGTGATGATGGTGCAATGGCCTCTAAACTAGTAAAAGAATACAATCCGGATGTTGTATTAATGGATATTAACATGCCGAATGTAAATGGTGTACAGGCTACTGCTGAGCTAGTACGTAATTATCCGAAATCGAGAGTAATTATCCTATCGATTCATGATGATGAGAGCTATGTAACACATGCATTAAAAACAGGTGCACAAGGATATTTACTAAAAGAAATGGATTCTAATTCACTGATAGAAGCGATTAAAGTCGTAAGTGAAGGTGGTTCATATTTACATCCGAAGGTAACACATAATCTTGTACAAGAATATCGCAGACTTGCGAAAGAATCCGTAGCGGTTGGATTAGGAAGTCGTGTCGAATACCATCGTCCATTACATTTGCTTACAAAACGTGAATGTGAGGTTTTGCAGTTACTAGCGGATGGTAAAAGTAATCGCGCTGTTGCAGAAGCATTGTATATAAGTGAAAAAACTGTAAAAAACCATGTTAGTAATATCTTGCAAAAGATGAATGTAAATGATCGTACCCAAGCAGTTGTATCTGCAATTCGCAAGGGTTGGGTAGAAGTACTATAACTTAAAAAGCCTTGATTTTTCAAGGCTTTTTTATTGCCTGTTAAATCATAAACAATTCTCGATAGATTTCTATTCTGTATAAAAAGCGAATGACATAGAGAAAGGCTGATATTTCGTTTGTTTGTCATGATAAATAATGCAATCATCTAATACGAATTCATATCATGGTGCATTTTTTATAACATTCATGTAAAATATAAAGGGCATATAGACCAAAGAAGAGAAAAATAAATAATAATTTAGGAGAGGAAGGTACGAGATGAAGGTTGCTGTAATGACAGACAGCACGGCATATATCCCAGAGGATATGCGCAAAGCATATGGAATACATATGATTCCACTTAGTGTTATTTTCGGGGATGAAATATATCAAGAAGAAATCGATATTTCTTCTGAAGAGTTCTACCAAAAGTTAAAAGAGATAAAGGATCTTCCAACAACATCTCAGCCTGCTATTGGTCTGATTACGGAGAAGCTAGAAAAGTTAAGTAAGGACTATGATGCAGTAGTTTCAGTACATTTATCCAGTGGTATTAGTGGTACCTATCAAGCTGTCGTTAGTGCTGGTGATATGGTGGAAGGTATTCAAGTATATGCATTTGACTCAGAAATTAGCTGTATGGCACAAGGTTTCTATGCTATAGAAGCTGCTGAAATGGCAAAAGAGGACAAATCGGCTGAAGAGATTATGGATCGTTTGAATGAAATGAAGAAAACCATGCATGGTTACTTTATGGTTGATGATCTTACGAATCTGCATCGTGGTGGAAGATTAAATGGTGCACAGGCGCTTGTTGGTAGTTTATTACAGGTGAAACCAGTACTAAACTTTGTTGACAAGGTTATTGTTCCATTTGAAAAAATTCGCACACGTAAAAAGGCAATCAACCGAATTATAGGAATGCTAGAAGAGCATGCAAAAGAAGGCAAGGTTGCTAAAGTCGCATTTATTCACGCAAATGATGAACAGGCTGCAACGGAATTAAGAGATGAATTTACGGAGAAATATCCGAATACTGAAGCCGTAATTGGTTATTTTGGCCCTGTTATTGGAACCCATCTTGGTGAAGGGGCAATCGGGGTATGTTGGTATTTTAAATAAGCAATCATTTATAAATTATATACACTAGACTGTCAGTGTTCTGGCAGTCTATACAATATCTGTAGAAAGTGAGTGGTGGTATGGAATATGATTCACAGTTGAGATCTCCAGATTTGCGTAAGTATATTGGTAAACTCTTGCTTCAAAAAGAAATCCCTCAAGGTGTGTTATCCTCTAATCATTTTACACAAATCCCTTCTATTAACAGAAAGACTTTTCATTATCAATGTCATCGATGTGGAAATAACAAGCGATCCTTATTCGGAAAAATTCCCTGTGGACTATGTCAAAAGGAACATTTATATTGCAGAAGTTGTATTCAGATGGGAAGAGTAATGGAATGTGAACCATTATTTTACTGGTCGGGAGAACAGCTAAGCTGGCCGAGTTATGATGCTCCATTAACCTGGGAGGGTTCCCTTACAGACGCGCAGCAGAAAGCCTCAAATAATTTGGTACAGGCTATTCAAGAAAAAGAAAGGGAACACCTGATTTGGGCAGTATGTGGAGCAGGGAAAACAGAAATGTTATTTAAAGGAATCGAATATGGTTTGAAGGTAGGCAAGCGAATCTGTATTGCCACTCCTAGGGCAGATGTCGTACGAGAACTAAAACCGAGAATACAGGATGCTTTTCAGGAGGTTCCTATTGAGGCATTATATGGTGGTAGCGATGATAGGGTTGGTGAATCACAAGTAATCCTTGCAACCACACATCAATTACTACGATTTTATCAAACGTTTGACCTCATGATTATTGATGAAGTGGATGCATTTCCATATCATCATGATCCAACTCTTCCGTTCGCTGTTAATCGTGCTAAAAAGTCAACATGCACAACGATATATCTAACCGCAACCCCTAGACAAAATTTACTCCTCAAAATGGCATTTAAACAATTGCCACACACATTTGTACCAGTGCGTTACCATGGTCATCCACTTCCAGTACCAGAACTGAAAATGAGCTATTCCCTTCATAAGGACTTAAAACAGAAGAAATTCCCAAAACATATAACGAATTGGATAACCAATAGACCGAAACCCAATCGACAATTATTACTCTTTGTACCGACTATCCTACTTGCAGAACAAGTGGTGAAGAACTTGCAGGATATAACAAACGGTAGATTGGGTGTAATTGACTCTGTACACGCTGATGATCCGGATAGAATTGAGAAGGTCGACCTATTTAGGATAAGGAAAATTCAAGTACTCGTAACGACAACCATTCTCGAAAGAGGCGTTACATTTCCATCTGTTGATGTAGTCGTTTTAGATGCAGGTCACTCTGTATTTGATGAAGCTGCCCTAGTTCAAATAGCGGGAAGAGCTGGAAGAAATAAGAAAGACCCAACAGGGGAAGTTCTTTTTATCCATGATGGAAAAACAAATGCAATGGTAAGAGCAATTCAGTCTATCAAACAAATGAATAAAAGGGGCGGATTTTCTTTATGAATTGTCTATGGTGTAATGAAGAAATTATGAATGAAATAAATTGGAGTACGCTTGTTTTTCCAACTAAGCAAAAAAACATTTGCAAACGCTGTGAAGAGAACCTCGCAATCATCACTGGAAGTCGATGTAATCACTGTAGTCGTCAGTCTGAAATCAGGATTTGTAATGACTGTCTTTGGTGGAAAAACTATAACAATGGAAAGGATACCATTGTGTTTAATTACTCCATTTATAGTTATAATAATGACATGAAAGAGATTGTTGCAAAATGGAAGTATAGAGGAGATTATGAACTAGGTTATCTATTTACACATAGTTTTGGACAACACTTCCGACAAAAATTTAAATCCAAAAAGGACGTAATTGCAGTTCCTATTCCTTTAAGTGAGGAGCGTATGCAAGAAAGAGGATTTAATCAAGCATCAATGTTAGCTTCTTTCCTTCCAATACAAACAAAAGAGCTGCTGTCACGAGTCCACAATGAAAAACAATCCAAGAAGTCCCGAAACGAAAGAATTTCTTCTCAAAACCCATTTATCTTGAAAGGGAGTATAAACAATTCCGTCATTCTTGTCGATGATATATATACAACAGGTACTACGATACGCCACGCAGCAGATGTTTTAGTAAAATCTGGTTGTCCAGAGGTTTTTACATATACTTTGATTCGTAGTTAGACGGATATGATAAAATAATAGTATTGAGGAGAAATGAAATATGGCTGAGTTAGCTAATTGCTCAAGTTGTGGAAATGTCTTCGTAAAACAACTAAAGGATATCTGTAAGGAATGCTATAAAAAAGAAGAAGCTGCTTTTCAAATTGTCTATGATTTTCTGAGACAACAAAGAAACAGAGAAGCAACTTTAACTGAAGTAGTGGAAGCTACAGGAGTAGAAGAAACATTGATTACGAAATTTATAAAAGAGAATCGACTTCGTACATCCATGTTCCCTAAACTGGGTTATCCATGTGAAAAGTGTGGAACGATGATAACTACAGGTAAACTTTGTGGTTCATGTTCTACCGAGTTGCAAAATGAGTTATCAAAGCTTGAAGCAATTGATAAAGTAGCAGAACGTAATAAGGAAACCGAAAAGGAAACTCGTATTTATTATACGCTTGATAAGAATCGCAGATAACACTACAAATATTTAATTATTTGCCGATAAAATAGATAGAAATACGTTCGACGTATGGTTGTTCGGAAATTTAATGAGGTGATACTATGAAAATAAATGGGCCGAATCAAACAAACTTCAATCCATATAAAAATCAAATTCATAAGACGATGGAAGTAAAAAAAGCTTTCAAACATGACCAACTAGAGATTTCAACAGAAGCTATGAAATTACAAGAAAATACGAAAGTCAGTGCACAGCGTGAAGCATATGTACAAGAAATTAAAAATCGCGTTGAGTCTGGTCAGTATGAAATTAATTATGAAAAAACGGCTCAAAAGTTAGCTGAATTTTGGTCTAAGCATTAAGAGGAGGACAGCCAAGTGTCCGTACAATTAATTATTGATAAATAAAAACTTAATTTTGATTCATGAACAGCTACTAGCGCTTTCTATTGAAAAAACGGCCCTTGTAAAAGAGGGTAATGTTGAAAAACTACAACCTACTTTAGTGAAAGAACGAAAGGCAGTACAACAATTAGAACAAGCAGAGGAAGAACGCCAGAAGGAAGTAGCTACATGGTTTGTGAACCATGGAGTAAAAGTAGATGAAGTAACCCTTTCGAATTTAATGAACCATATCGAAATTGAAGCCGAAAAGAAAGAATTGGAAGATGCAGCTGTTCGTCTGACTGAAGCAATTGTTAAGCTGAAACAACAGGAAGAGTTAAATATGGCATTGATTCAACAATCCATGCAATTCGTTCAGCTTTCTATTGATTTATTGAGTCCTTCTTTGAAAAATATGAATTATGGCAAGGATAAAGGACCATCAGATGTGAATCGATCCGTATTTGATTCAAAAGCCTAAGAAATAATCGGGAGAGAAGGAGAAAGTCCAATGAGTACATTCCATGGTTTGGAAATGGCGAAAAGAGCGCTATATGCACAACAATCAGCTTTATATACAACAGGTCATAATATATCGAATGCGAATACAGAAGGGTATACCAGACAACGTGTTAACTTCGAAACCCTAACAGCATATCCAAGTGGATCTCGTAACCGTCCACAAATACCTGGCCAAATTGGTCAAGGTGCCCAAGCTGGTTCAGTGGAACGTATTCGTGATAGTTTCTTAGATTTACAATTTCGTGCTGAAAACAGTAAGACAGGCTATTGGGAAACTATGTCTAGTTCACTTTATCGTATGGAAAGTCTATTAAATGAACCATCAGAGAGTGGTTTAGCGAATACAATGGATAAGTTTTGGCAATCTTTACAGGATTTATCTGTAAACCCTGAGAATTCAGGGGCTAGATCGGTAGTAACAGAACGCGGATTAGCTGTTGCTGATACATTTAATTATTTAAGACAAAATCTGCAAAAAATGCAAGATGATACTAGTAATCAAATCGATGTGACCATTAAGGATGCAAATTCATTACTAAGCCAGATTAATAGAATTAATAATCAAATAAAAGAGATTGAACCACACGGATATTTAGCGAATGATTTATATGATGAACGTGATCGTTTAATTGATGAATTATCAAGTATCGTAAATATAAAAGTACACCGTGTGGAATCTTCAGAAAGTGCGTTGGATATTGCAGGTGGATTAACGAAAATTGAACTGATTAATGACAATGGAACTTCCTATTCTCCTGAGATAACTTTATTAAGCCCAGGTGAAGAACCTAATTATTTAGAGATTGACCCTGCGACTAATACGGTTACAATCGGAGACACAACAAATGTTGTATTACCATCAGGTTCTTTAAAGGCACTAATAGATGTTCATGGTGGTACACCTCAGGAAGATATTGTTTCTTATGGATTATTGATACAAGAGCTAGATAAAATGGCAGAAACATTAACTGCTAAATTTAATGAACAACACAACAATGGTAGAGACTTGAATAATCAGGCTGGTCTTGATTTCTTCCAATATACTAATGGTGTTATGACGGTTAACAATGATATTGTAAAAGATCCAAAATTACTTGCAGCAAGTGCAGATGGTACTGCTGGTAATGGTGATAATGCGTTAAAGTTAGCGGAAGTGTTTGATACTTCCTTCAGTGATAATCCAGCTATTGGTAATGGAACTTCTGTTAAAAGCTTCTATGAAGGATTAATCGGAAGCCTAGGGGTTTCTGCACAAGAGGCTAATCGAATGGCCGACAATACAGCTGTTCTTCGTTCTCAAGTGGAAGAACAAAGAATGTCTGTGAGTTCAGTGTCTTTAGATGAAGAAATGACGAATATGATTAAATTCCAGCATGCATACAACGCAGCGGCAAGAAGTATGACTGCCATGGATGAGATATTGGACCGAATTATTAATAATATGGGTCTTGTAGGAAGGTAGGGAATATAAATGCGTGTAACACAATCAATGCTTTCAAATAATATGCTACGTAATTTATCTAATAGCTATAATGATATGGGTAAATATATGGAACAGTTAACTACTGGGAAAAAAATTAACCGACCTTCTGATGACCCAGTAGTTGCTGTAAAAGGGATGGACTATCGTAGTCAGTTATTACAAGTAGAACAATACCAACGTAATACAAATGAATTGCATAGCTGGATGGACAATTCAGATGATGCACTAGATCAAGCTACAAAGGCTTACCAACGTATGAGAGAGCTTGCAGTTCAAGCAAGTAATGGTACGTATGATGCAGCAGAAAGAAAAAACATTCAAGAAGAAGTGAAAGAGCTTCGTAAACATATTACGGAGATAGCAAATACGAATGTTAATGGTAAGTATATCTTTAATGGTACGAATACAGATATTATGCCTATTGATGAGAATGGTAATAATATTACAACTGGTGATGTGAATATTGAAGTATCCAGTGGTATTAAAATTAAAGCAAACGTAGATGCAGCAGGTATTTTTGATCAGGATGCATTAGATACAATTGACCAATTTATTACAGCTTTAGAAAATGATGACCAAGCTTCAATACAGCAAAGCATTGGGGAAATTGATGAAAATATTGATAATATCCTGAATGCCCGTGCTGAATTAGGTGCAAGAATGAACCGCTTAGATCTTATTGAGAATCGCCTTGGTTCACAAGAAATATCTGCAACCCAAATGATGTCAAACAACGAAGATATCGACTATGAAAAAGTAATTACGCAATTAATTACACAAGAAAGTATTCATCGTGCAGCATTATCTGCCGGTTCACGGATCATACAACCAACACTACTTGACTTTTTACGTTAATCAATAGCCCTGGCCCGCATAGGGTTCAGGGTTTTTTAGTAGTTAGGAAAGTATAGAAAACTTTCCGCTGCCGTAAGAGAAACTAACACATTCGCTAAAATTAAAGCGTATGCGAGTTTTTCTATTAGGATAGGGGGATTGACATGCAATTACCACAGATTCGAATGGAATCACAGCAGGCAAGAATTAGTATGACGATACAACCTGCAAGACAGGAGATACAACAGCCTAAAGCAAATCTATCAATCCAACAGCCGAGGGCTGATATTACCATGAATACAATTCCTTTTAAATTGACTATTGATCAAACACAAGCATGGGAAGATATGAATCTCAAATCTGCTAAACGTTCAATTGAAGAGTTTGCCCAAGAAGGTAAACAAGCTGCTATGGAGGGGATAGGGAGAAGAGCTTCTCAAGGAACAGAACTTATGAAAATCGAAAACAAGGGAAATCCTTTAATAAGCCAATCTTTTCAAAATGCCCATGAACCACCTCGATCTCTTGGAATTAAATTTGTTCCTTCGTTCCAGGCAGTGAAGATTAATTATCAGCCATCCGAGGTCCAAATTAATGTACAGCCGAATAAACCAATAATCGATGTTCAAGTGAATAAACCTGTAGTAAATTATATTCCTGGTTCGGTAGACATTAGTATGGCGCAATATCAGGACTTAAAAATAGATTTTGTAAATCTATTTACCGAATGATCGATAGACAACATTAAGGAAGGATGATTGTATTGAATATACAAACAAAATATCTGGGTAATGTGGAGATTGAAGAGAGTAAAATTATTCATTTCCCTTCTGGTATTCCTGGGTTTCTAGATGAACTAGATTTTGTTCTTCTTGATATTCCTGGAAATCCTATTTTTCAGTTTTTGCAGTCCGTTAAATCAGAAGAACTAGCATTCGTGGTGGTAAATCCATACCAATTTTACCAGCAATACACAATTGAGCTAGATGACACTACAATTAACACATTAGATATAAAAAGTGAAAAGGATGTACTAGTACTGACTATTGTAACGGTAAAAGAACCATTTGAGTCTAGTACAATGAATTTGAAGGCACCAATCGTGATTAACTTGGAAAAAATGCTTGGTAAGCAATACATATTGAATACAGATGATTACCAAAGCAAGGCTTCTATTAAATCTGCTACCGCTCAGAAAGGAGTGTAGTGATGCTAGTTTTAACGCGAAAACTAAACGAAGCAATTCAAATTGGTGACGATATTGAAATAAAGGTGCTTTCCATCGAGGGCGATCAAATAAAACTAGGTATCGCTGCACCAAAATCGGTGGAGATTCATCGTAAGGAAATCTATATGGATATCCAAGAACAGAATAATGAGGCGGCTAATGTCTCAGTAGATTTACTAAAATTACTAAACAAAAATGCGGAATAGATACCATAAGACTAGTTAACTTTTTTGGAATTTATCCGATATAAATAATAAATGTTTGTAAGGAGTTGCATGGGGGATGCGAATGGACTCAGTTTCCGTTGGTACAACAACATCCTTGCAACACAGTGACAACATAAGACATACAGCAGAGATACAAACTGTTATGCAAGCGAATGAGACAAATGAACAGAAACAAAAACCAACATTAAAACAAGTAGAAACAGCAGTAGACAAGCTTAACGATTTTGTTGAGCCATTACGAACTAATTTAAAATTTGAATTACATGAAGAACTGAATGAGTATTATGTAACCATTGTTAATCCAAATACGAATGAAGTAATCAAGGAGATCCCATCTAAAAAAATTTTGGATATGTATGCGGCAATGGGAGAATATATGGGATTTCTTATTGACAAAAAGATATAAAAAAGAGGTGAAACGATATGGTAATGCGTATCGGAGGTTTGGCTTCAGGAATTAACACAGATGAGATTATTCAAAAGCTAATGTCGGCAGAAAGACTGCCGTTAGATAAGATGAATCAGGACCGTACGTTACTTGAATGGCAGCGAGATGGTTACCGTGAAATCTATCAAAAGCTAGAAGAAATGGATAGATATTCTATCTATGAAATGAAAAAGCCTAGTACTTATAACTCGAAGACGGTTACGTCCTCATTAGAAAGTGCTGTAACTGCTACTGCTACTACAAGTGCTTTAGAGGGTTCATATAGTATTGAAGTGTCTAAATTAGCTTCTTCTGCTATTAAGGTAGGTACGGATAAAATTGGCATTGATCCGAATAAAGCATTAGATGAGCAGGGAGTTGCCACTGGTAAGGTTTACTTTAATACTTTTGATGTGGAAACAAATGCTATGAAACAACGTGAAGTTGAAATCGAAGCTGGAGACACGCTTAAGGATGTTCTCAAAAAGATTTCGGATGATAAGACTAACAATGTTAGAGCATTTTATGACGAACAATCACAGAAAGTAATTTTTGAAACAACTAGAACAGGGGATTATAACCAAGGTGGTGAAGAAATCACCTTTGATAGTGATTTCTTTAATAGTACATTAAAGCTTCAAGGTGCAGTTGAAGTCGGTGGAACTGATGCGGAATTTAACTATAACGGGGTTGAATTCACTTCCAAAACTAACGAATATACAATGGGTGGCGTTACATTCAAATTTAATAATGTAACTGAACCAGGTGTTAAAGTTAATTTGAATGTAGAAGCTAACGTGGATCAAGCCTTTGATCAAATTATGGATTTTGTTAACAAGTATAATGAACTTGTGGACATGATTAACAAGTCTCAGACAGAAGAAAGATACCGAGATTATAAACCGCTGACCGAAGAACAGAAGGAAGGAATGTCTGAAAAGCAAATTGAGCTTTGGGAAGAAAAAGCAAAAAGTGGTATTCTTCGTGGCGACACGATGTTAACTTCTGGTCTTTTTAACTTACGAGAAACATGGTACTCTGATGTTCAAAATGGTGGTCAGTACAATGTTCTTACACAAGTTGGTATTTCTACAGGTAAGGATTACTTAAATGGTGGAAAGATTGAAGTAGATGAAACCAAACTTAAAGAGGCGTTGAAAGAAAATCCAGATGACGTTTTCAAATTATTTGTTAACAATGAAGACGGTGATGGAAGAGGTCTCATTAATCGACTTGAAGATTCCATCGGAAATATGATGAAAGGCATTGAAGAACGTGCCGGTAAATCTACTAGTACACTTGATAATTATACTCTTGGTAGACGAATGAAGGACCTAGATACAAGAATTTCCAACTTTGAAGATAGACTTTTAAGTACTGAAAATCGCTATTGGAGACAATTCAATGCGATGGAACAAGCGATCTCTCGACTAAACAATCAGTCAGCACAATTATTATCCCAATTTGGTGGCGGAATGTAATTTAACATTTCAAAAAGGAGTTTTTACCTTATGGCTTTGAATAAATATCAAGCATATCAAAATAATGCTGTTAATACTGCCACTGGTGGCGAATTAACGCTTATGTTATATAATGGCTGTCTCAAGTTTATTAAACAGGCTATAAAAGATGTACAAGACAACAATATTGAAGCAAAAAATACGAATATCCAAAAGGCACAAAAAATTATACAAGAGTTAATGATTACGTTAGATCAAAGTGTTGAAATTTCAAAACAAATCATGCCTTTATATGACTACATGTATAATCGTTTGATGGAGGCTAATATCAAAAATGATATTAATATCTTGGAAGAAGTCCAAGGATTCGTTGTGGAATTCAGAGATACTTGGAAACAAGTAATCTTAAAGACTAGACAAAAGCAATATGCTCAAGGTGAGCATGTATAATGAACCGAGTACAACCAATCTATGATATTACTGTTCATATACAAGAATTATTAAAGGCTGAAATCACGACTCAAAATCGTCCAAAGGTAATCGAAGAAATTAATTCTTTGCTAAATCAAAGGGGCTTACAAATGGAAAACATTTCGGAGCCCTTTACGAAAGAAGAGCTGGAATTAGGAAAGAAACTCCTTCCATTAAATGAACAAATCCAGCGTTCTATGGATCAGTTATTTAACGGATTAAAGTCTGAAATGAAAGCAGTCAAGAAACAAAAAAACTCAAATAGAAAATACACGAATCCATATGAAAAGGTTCATACCGTTGATGGGATGTTTATGGATAAGCGTAAATAGATGAAAACTTCTAGAATAAGTCTAGAAGTTTTTTTCTTAGCTTTTGTTATGATGAAAATGTAAATATATTGTAAAGCCGAGAAGCTATTAGTACCGGCGTTTTTGGCTTGTTTATTCAGTTTTGTTTACAAAATGGACAAGTTTAGATAGGAATTATCCTGGGAAGTATAGTATAATATATGTAAAGATAGAAAAGGAGGACACTTTATGAAATTCAACATTCGTGGTGAAAATCTTAAGGTTACGGAATCAATTAGAGAGTACGTAGAGAAGAAGATTGGTAAGCTTGAAAAATATTTTGATAGCGTACAGACCTCAGAAGTATATGTGAATTTAAGTGTCTATAATAACAAACAGCGTATCGAGGTAACGATACCGATGACAAGTCTATTATTACGAGCTGAAGAAGAACATACAGATTTATACGCTGCTATCGATTTAGTATTAGATAAGTTAGAAAGACAGATTAGAAAATATAAAACCAAAGTTAATCGTAAGCCACGCCAAAATGGAATGCCGAAATACATTGGTGGTAATTTAGCAGAAATACCAGAAGTTTTAGATGAAGTTGAAGAAATGGAAATTGTAAAAACGAAACGGTTTGATTTAAAGCCAATGGACCCTGAAGAAGCTGTCTTACAAATGGATCTTCTAGGTCACGCATTCTATGTGTTTCAAAATGCAGTTTCCGGTGAAACAAATGTTGTTTATCGACGTAAAGATGGTAAATATGGTTTAATTGAACCGAATAATTAATATACGGACTCCAGGCGATCTCATATTAGAGATCGCCTTTCATATTCCATGGTTCAGTGTGATGTAGTTGGCATATAGAATTAAGTAATGTTATTATTTATTGTATAGATAGTTGAAATAATAGTTATTAATACTAAATTTTGATAGTGAAGCGATACATTGCCGATGGAATAATCTGGTATAATGGTAGGTGGGTAAACATACACTTCATAAACGAATAGGTCATACTATATTCGGGCAGTGGGCAATTGAAGAATATCCATTCTTATTTTCACTATAGAATTGAGGAGCGTAGCAATGGCAGGTTTTCTAAAAAAACTTTTTGATGGTAATAAAAAACAATTAGGACGATTACAAGAAATTGTTGACCAAATTGAATCATTAGAACCCGATTTTGAAAAATTATCGGATAATCAACTTAGACAAAAAACAGAGGAATTTAAATCCCGCTATTCGAATGGGGAGAGCTTAGACGACCTAATGGTTGAAGCCTATGCAGTGGTTCGTGAAGCTTCCAAACGTGTGTTAAATATGCGTCCATTCCAAGTTCAAATTATGGGAGCAATTGTACTTCATGAAGGTAATATCTCAGAGATGAAAACTGGTGAAGGTAAAACACTAGCTTCTACAATGCCTGCGTATCTGAATGCAATATCAGGTGAAGGTGTACATGTTATTACGGTAAACGATTATTTAGCAGAACGTGACTCGAAGCAGATGGGGCAATTGTTCGAATTTCTAGGGTTAAAAGTTGGTCTGAACACGAATGGTCTGTCCAAAGAAGAAAAACGAGAAGCATATCAAGCCGATATTACATATGGAACGAATAATGAATTTGGTTTTGATTACTTGCGTGATAACATGGTCTTGTATAAAGATCAAATGGTTCAGCGACCATTAAACTATGCAATTATTGATGAGGTTGACTCAATTTTAATTGATGAGGCAAGGACGCCATTAATTATTTCCGGGTCTGCTCAAAAGTCAGCATCACTTTATACACAAGCGAATTCATTTGTTACTACATTAAAACGTGATACAGATTATACGTATGATGAAAAGACAAAGGGAGTTCAGTTAACGGAAGATGGAATCAATAAGGCTGAGAGTTATTTTAACGTTGAAAACTTATTTGATCTAAATCATGTAACGTTAACTCACCATATTGGTCAAGCATTACGAGCGCACGTATCGATGCACCGAGACACAGATTATGTTGTCGAGGATGGTGAAGTTGTCATTGTCGATCAGTTCACAGGACGATTGATGAAAGGTCGACGTTACAGTGATGGTCTTCATCAAGCAATTGAAGCGAAGGAAGGTCTCAAGATTCAAAACGAAAGTATGACGCTAGCGTCTATAACTTTCCAGAACTTTTTCCGTATGTACAACAAGCTTGCAGGTATGACCGGTACAGCGAAAACGGAAGAAGAAGAATTCCGTAGCATCTACAATATGAATGTAGTTGCGATTCCAACGAATAAACCAATCTCTCGTGTCGATTATCCAGATAAGATCTACAGTACAATGAACGGTAAGTTTAAAGCAGTTGTAGAGGATATTAAGGAACGAAATAAACTTGGTCAACCTGTACTGGTAGGTACGGTGGCTGTTGAAACATCAGAGCTTATCTCCCAATATTTGAAAAAAGCTGGAGTTAAGCATGATGTTCTAAACGCGAAGAACCACTATCGAGAAGCAGAGATAATTGAACATGCTGGTCAGAAGGGTGCAGTTACTATTGCAACCAACATGGCTGGTCGTGGTACCGATATTAAACTAGGTGAGGGAGTACTAGAACTCGGAGGTTTAGCAGTAATTGGTACAGAGCGACATGAATCAAGACGTATCGATAATCAGTTACGTGGACGTTCTGGTCGTCAAGGTGACCCTGGTTTGTCTCAGTTCTATTTATCAATGGAAGATGAATTGATGCGACGATTTGGCTCTGACAATCTAAAAGCAATGATGGATAAGATGGGAATGGATGATTCTCAGCCTATCGTCAATAAATTTGTATCTCGTGCTGTTGAATCAGCACAAAAACGTGTAGAGGGTAATAACTATGATGCACGTAAAAACGTCTTAGCATATGATGATGTATTACGAGAGCAACGCGAGATTATTTATAAACAACGTTTTGAAGTAATCGATGCAGAAGGTAATGAGCTTCGTACGATCATTGAAAGCATGATTAGTTCATCACTGGAACGAGTGATTCACTCACATGCACCAGAAGATGAAGAGGAAAAATGGGATCTACAAGCTATTGTAGAGTATGTTCATGGTAACTTATTAGACCAGGATTCCCTGTCTGTAGATGAACTAAAAGGAAAAGAAACAGAAGAAATTCACGAGCTTATTATGGCTAAAGTAAGTACTCGCTACGATGAAAAGGAACAAGAACTTTCAGAAGAGCAAATACGTGAATTTGAAAAAGTTATTCTGCTTAGAACGGTTGATACGAAATGGATGGATCATATCGATCAAATGGATCAGCTTCGTCAAGGTATCCACTTACGAGCATATGGACAAAATGATCCATTACGCGAGTACCAGTTGGAAGGATTCGCAATGTTTGAAGGTATGGTAGAAGCCATTGAGGATGAAGTCGCTCGCTACATCATGAAGGCTCAAATCCGTGATAATTTACAACGTCAAGCTGTAGTGAAAAATACACAAGCTGTTTCCGGTGGTGGAGATGAGAAGAAGAAAACGCGAAAACCATTTGTGAAATCAGAAGACGTAGGTAGGAACGATCCATGCCCTTGCGGTAGTGGCAAAAAATATAAAAACTGCCATGGACAATAAATAGTTACAAGAACACTCCCAACTATTTGGGAGTGTTTTCATGAGACAAGAGATATTGGAGCGGGGATGAATTCCGCTAAAGACAAAGAGTCTGCTCGGTCTGAAGTGAAATTAACGAAGTCTCAGGAGTCACCCGAGCCGAAGTAAGATTCACGCGTTCATTTCGAAATTTGTGAGGCCCTAAGTTAATCTTACGCGACCATGGAATTTTGTCGCACGTAAATAAGTTAAACTTACGCCACTAAGGCTACCTCCCGTTACAGGCACTAACTCACGCGCGAAAAGAGTCAAACACGCGGATTCGTGTCGCGTATTTATTACCTGTTGCGTGACACCATGCAACAATTAAAATAAAATTAATTTAATTTAATTTAATTTAGGAATAACTATAGAGGTGAAAATATGGAATTTAATGAAATTAGAAGTGAATTAGATAAGATGAATACCCGCATAGCGGATTTTAGGGGGTCTCTTTGACTTAGAAGCAAAGAAGGCTCGAATTGAGGAATTAGAACATGATATGACATCTCCAGGTTTCTGGGATGATCAGAATGCTGCACAGACCGTAATTAATGAAGCGAATGGATTAAAAGGTTTTGTGAATAGCTTTGAAAGTATTATTAACCAGCATGAGGATTTAGAGGTAACATTTGAACTGGCTAAAGAAGAAAATGATGCCGAGCTATTAGAAGAACTTAAAGAATTGCTTGGATCGTTAAAGAAAGAAATTAATGATTTTGAATTACAGATGCTATTAAGTGAACCTTACGACGCGAATAATGCGATTTTAGAGTTACACCCTGGAGCAGGTGGAACCGAGTCTCAAGATTGGGCAAGTATGCTACTTCGCATGTACCAACGTTGGGCAGAACATCATAATTTTTCTGTGGAGACATTAGATTACCTACCTGGTGAAGAAGCAGGTGTGAAAAGTGTAACACTCCTTATCAAGGGGCATAATGCGTATGGCTACTTAAAGGCTGAAAAAGGTGTACATCGTTTAGTGCGTATATCTCCATTTGATTCTTCTGGACGTAGACATACTTCATTTGTTTCTTGTGATGTAACACCAGAAATGAGTGATGATGTGGATATCGAGATTCGAAATGAGGACATAAAAGTAGACACGTACCGGGCAAGCGGTGCAGGTGGGCAGCACGTAAACACCACAGATTCTGCAGTACGTATTACACACATTCCAACAAACATTGTAGTGACATGCCAAAATGAACGTTCTCAAATTAAGAACCGTGAAGCAGCCATGAAGATGTTGAAATCTAAGCTATATCAGCAAGAAATTGAAAAACAACAGCAAGAATTAGCGGCCATTCGTGGCGAGCAAAAAGAGATAGGCTGGGGTAGCCAGATCCGTTCTTACGTTTTCCATCCTTATTCAATGGTAAAGGACCACCGAACTAACGTTGAAATTGGAAATACCCAGGCAGTAATGGATGGAGAACTTGATCCATTTATCGATGCATACTTGCGTTCACAACTATAAAAAATCGAATTGCTAATTTTGTCAAAAAGTACCACAAACCTAGATGATTACAGTAAATAACCCAAATTATGGCAACTTTGTGGCTGGTATATTTTTTGCAAAAGGATATACTAAACATGAAAGTACCAAACTTAGATTGGGGGATTTCAAATGAAAAAATGGTTATTGGCAATCCTATTTGGTTCTGCGTTAGTACTTGGCGCTTGTGGCGGTGAAGATGAAGCTGATGATAATGGCGCTACAAATGATGCAGGCCAAACTGATGGTGATGAAACCGCATCTGCAGTAGAAGATGTCTATGAAGCAAACTGTGCAGCTTGTCATGGAGCAGATCTATCTGGCGGCGCAGGTCCGAACTTACAAGCAGTAGGGGCTAATTACTCTGCTGATGAAATTAAAGATATTATCTTAAACGGTAAGGGGCAAATGCCAGCACAAAATAATCGTGTTAGTGATGACGAAGCACAGCAGCTTGCGGACTGGTTAGGTGACAAGAAATAACTTATGAAAAGGGCTTAGACTGATGTATCAGTTTAAGCTTTTTTTATTTATGATTAGTTATGGAGAATAAAATCGATTAAATTTTATCTCATATCCACAATTTAGTAATGGAAGGTGTTTTAGGTAATAAGAATGAAAGGAAATCTATTGGCAAATATACCCCCTACATAAAATATAAAAGTACTTAATGAAATCCTAATAAAAATCCACTATAATTAGTTTATTAACTAGTAATAAAGTAGCAGATGTAGGCTCACCCTTGTCTTACATCAGGGAGGAATACACAAATGAAAAGTTGGCTTAGCAAGGACGATAAGAGAGTCTTTATCTTATTGGGGATTTTAATGGTACTAGAGGCATTGAATATAGGTCTTTTGTCGGATATACATTGGATATCGTCTCAATTTATAACAGTATTATTTTTAATATTAACTAGTATTCTACTAGCTATTTCCTACCAGGTTATCAAAGAAAAATATAAGTATTTTACCGAGAACCATCATTCTGGTTTAAAGGAACAGCTTGAAATCATGATGGAAACAGTAAGAAATTCTGAGCAAAATTTGTTAGCTACAACCCAGAAACAATATGAACTATTAAGTAAGGGTCTTCATACAGTAGAAGAACAATTTAGTAAACAATTACAAACACTTTCTGACAAGATTAGTGACTCAAGGGAAAGTATGCTGCAAGTGTTACAAGATAGCAAAGAAGAACTATTGAAAGACTCAAAAACTAGTTTTATAGCGTTAACAGAAAAGGTAGAAGAACACCATAAAGTATCTAGTCAGCAAATACTAAATACAAGTAAGCAACTGTCAGATAAAGTTCAAAATAACGGTGAAATAATAATAACAGCGTTAGAGCAAGAAGAAGCTAGGCTTTCGGAACAAATGAATTTAGTAGCCAAACAGCAAAAGGTAACAATAAGTGGCTATAAGAGTGAGCTAATAGAAACATTAAACCAGCAGCACGAAACAGAAACAAACTTAACTATGCAGGAAGCGGCAAGAATGTTAGAGGAAATTAACATAATAAGTGAACGACTGTTAAATACATATACAGACAAGCATGACAACCTAAACAATGAGATTAAGGAACAAACTCAACTGACAGCAACCAACATCCTCCAAGCGAAAGAACAAATATCAGCATTCTTGGAGTTAATGCAGGTAGAGAACGATAATGTACTAGAAAAAATGACTCAAGCAATAGTTGGCAATCATGAACAATTAGTACATACTCTCTACGAGCAAAAGAAGCTAACTACTGATATCATAACCAACGGAAATCGTGATGTAGTTGAAAACATTCAGTATGTAGTTGAAAATCAAACAAATGTAGTAAGTGATCAATTGAATCAAGTGAAAGATAACTTAGGCGAACGAGCTATTAAAGCTAAGGAAGAAATTTTGAATAAAATCAATGAGGATTCACTTGTAATTGTTGATAGAATGAATGAACAGTTTGATCAAGTGGCTAAGGAACAGCACCAACAAGTTGCTGATATACTCAATGGATTGGACCATGTTACTCAGGCTATTAATGAACATACGCTAGAGAGTACAAGTAAAGTTCTTGAAGAAGTTAGCAAGAACAAGCAACTAATAACAGACCAAATTCTCGAGCTAGGTGAAACCGGTACTCAAGAACGTTCTACTATTTATCAAGAAAGTCTAGAGAAATGGAATGCGATTACTCAGGATATTCGGGAAGCAACTAAGGAGCATTCTCTCATACTAGGTGAACAAGTAAGATCCTCCCAAGAGGAAATCACTGTAAGAATTACCAAAGAAGTTAATCAATCGGTTTACCTAGCTGAACAAGCATTAGAAGAAACTCGAAAAGAAGTAATAGAGAAATTTGAGGTTATAGGCCAGAAACAGAGTGACTTAATGCGAATAATCGAGGATTTAGAGCAAGAAGATATTACGCGCTATGATAGGGCAATGAATCAAGTCGATTCCTTAAAAGCTGTCATGAATGAACTGCAAGATAATGCTATGAATCGTATACAAGAGGAACTGGCGACATTGCGTTCAAACCAGCTAGAAAGATTTCTAGAAACTAGGGATCAGGTTAGTCACCAAATTACAGATTTAAACAAACATATAGAACTTGTTACAAAGGGAATCTCTTCCATAAATGAAGAGTTAAAAGAAAATAAAGCAAACCAAGAACAACATAAAATAATTGTTACGGATATTCATCACAAAGTACAATCTTCCGAGAAGCTGACGGATCAACATAATAACCTAGAAGAAAAAGTCGATGCACTAGCTAAACAATTACAACAAATACAGGCATTAGTAACGCTTTTACAAAAAAGCTCTAGAAATCAAATTGTTGTAGAAGAAACAACAAAAAGTAATACTCGGGTAGAAAAGATAACCGATGAAGACAATGGCATTGAGGTTCTCAACCACTTTAACAAGGATTTTTTAACCCACAGTGACATGTATCAGGATGGAAAAAAGGTGTATACAGCCATCTATGATAGACAAGGTGTCATGACTGCTAGCAAAAATTATGATGCCAATGAAAATGTGATTACAGAAATGACCTATTATGCCGATGGGTCTGTCAAAGAACGAATAGAACGGATCACACGAAATGGACGTTCGAAAACGTTTGTTACTAAATTTGATCAAAGCGGAAGAAAAATATAACAACTCGGAGGGATTGCAATGTTTTTAAACCTTTTAAATAAGAAAGAAAGTGAAAATTTTCTTGAGTTAGCTTATGATGCGATGGAAATCAATGGTGTAATCAAAGAAAGTGAAGAAGCTATCGTTGAAACCTATCGAAAAGAGACCGGTTTACTAGATTATCAGTTAAAGGAGAAGTCACTAGAAGAGCTTATCACGTCATTTCAGTCCAGTACTAAAAAGGTAAAACGTGCGGTGATTATTGAGCTAGCTGGTGTGTTAGATGCCGATGAGGTAGTAGATGAAGATGAAAAGAAATGGATATTCAAACTTGGTGAGGATTTAGGTTTCCGTGAGGCAGAGATCCGTAAAATGCTTCGCTGGGTACAAGATTTTAACGACTTATTACAGGAAGGCTACGAATACATCAACAAGAAGTAGGGGGAGATAGTATGGGTTTCTTTGGGGGATTAGTAAGCAAAATTGGCGGCGCAATCAAAAGTGCTGGAAATAAAGTAAAGGAAACGGGAAAAAAAGCGGCAAGCTTCGTGAAGAATAAAGTGACAAATACATGGGCGAAGTTTACTGGGAAAGATAAATTTGAAGAAGCGAACAAGCTCTATGAAAAAATTTCAAGCCGGTATAATCGACGGCGAACGGAATTTGAAAGCGATGTAGATCGGATAACGGCAATCATAGAGAAGCACATCCAAAATATTAATAGCCATAAGAAGAAAATCAAAACCGAGCTTTTCGTAGAAATGGCGACTAATCTAGAAAAAATTCAAGATATAGAATTTAGCAAGGACTTTAGCATTGAAGCTTACAAAAATGAAGTCTACAGCTTTGATTCTATAAACACGAGGAATGATTTATACTTGATTGATTTTCATAAGCACAAGTTTAAAACAACGGTACAGGCTGTCTTCACTCTAGGATTCTATACTCGTAAGAAAGCACAAGAAACATTGTACAAAGTTCAGGAAGAAGAGAAGAAGGTAGAACATGAAATTGCGAAAATGGATGCGGAGTTATCGAAATTACATGTGATTGAGGAATCCCTTGCTAATGTGGAGCATTACTTTGCTTCGCTCATTGAAATCTATAAACAGCTTCTCGTTCGTTTGGATAATAATGTACATTATTTATACTACCGGTGTTTGCGCTTTGCTCATAAGTTAGTGCGTCAAGAGATGAGTATTAAACGTCTACCGGTGATGCAACGAAAGGAATTAGAAGCGATTATTACTGCAAGCAAAATTTTAAAAACAATGACAGAAACGCAGATTATATCACTTTCTGAAAAAACAACGATGGAAGACTATGAAAATATAATGAAGAAGAGCCATGAACAAATCAACAACGTTTATGATGCTGCTTAATGTGAGGGAGAAGGGCTTACATGGAAGAAAGAGCAAAGGAATTGGAACTATTAAAAAGTGCTTCACCATTGGAAATGACCCAGAAGTTAGAGGCATTCGAGCTGCATGATCGAAAGTCATCCCAGGAAATCATCGATGAGGTCTACAAAGAATTCGAGTCTGCTGAGCACATGACAGCAAGTGTGCTCAGACCGGTGTTTACTTCGGTGGTGGATGGGTTGATGGAACTGGGCTCTTTTGGAAAAAGTATGCGCAAGAAAGGTTTAACGGCTACAAGAATCGTGAATGATTGTGAGGCATTTTCTTATGAAGGTAGCCGAGATACACATAATGATGTGGACGGTTATTCTGAGTATAAAAATGCTGATGACAATAAAACGAATTATGGCGAGGATAACCGCAAAAAGTATGATCGAGATACATATGAAGACAAAGGGAAGATGAAGGATTACAAGCTTGGAAAACTCAAAGATGGTAGTAAACTAGTTGATGATGAGTATACCGGTGAAAAGAACAAGTTATACGTCTTTCGAGATGACCCTGATAAAAGAAGAAATGATTCAAGGTACGACTATCAAGCAGAACCTGATCATATCGTTCCATTAGAAAACATTCACCGCGATTTTAAGGGGAATTACGGTCTGACAGATGAGGATATTAAACGTATCGCAAATGCGGATTATAATTTGGCAGTAACTTCGGGAAAATTAAATGGAAGTAAGCTACATGATAGTAACTCCGAGTTTATCGAAAAGCAAGAGAAGAAAGGCAAGGATGGGTATAAACTTGACGAGACAACGAAGCAGAAAATGAGAGACTTAGAGGCACAGTCTATTAAAGCGATACGGAATGAAGTGGACAAAACCGTTGGACAAAATCTAGTTGGTAAGGGCAATGTCGATGCAGAATTCAAAAAGATGTATGGAAAAAGAAAACTAACGGATGCAGATAAGAACAGTAAAGAGTATAAACAGTTACAAAGAGATAAAGCAAAAGGGATTTACAAGGATGCTGCTGGAGTTGCTGCAGAACAAGCGAAGGATTATGCAGTAGGAAATGCCATTCTTTATATTGTGAAACCTATCTACTTTGAATTGAAAGATTGCTTCAAACATGGATTAATCAAAGGCGTGCAGGCATCCTCTGCGATCGAGGCATTTAAAATTCGTTTCGGACGAGTGAAGAAGTTTGTCCTGGAAAATGTTAGTGGATTTTTGGGTGATAATGTCTGGGAATTTGTTAAGAATTTTATTTCATCCTTGATTGAAGGAATCATTAGCTTATTCGTTGGTGTATTGAGACAAGTGTTAAAGGTGCTTAAGGAAGGTATTAAAATTTTTGCCCAATCCGCAAAAGTGTTATTTGGCAGGGACTCTAAAACTATGACTCCTGCACAAAAAGGCGATGCCATTATTAAGATTCTTGGTGGTAGTGTAATTGCTATTTCTGGTGTTGGAATTGAAGCACTGCTGAATAAAGTTGGGATTGGCGAGCCATGGTCTATCGTTCTTTCCACTTTCCTATCCGGAATAGCATCGGCATTGTTCATGTATTTACTAGATAAAGCCGATATATTTAGTGTGAAGGCTGAGAAGCGGAGAGACCGGATTGTGGATATTTTTAATGAACGAATTAAGGATATAAAAGCAGCTACAGAATCTTTTAATGTCGTGGCGATTGAAGCGTTACGTAAGCAATATGTGAAATTCAATGGTATTCAGAATAAAATTCAGTCTGCACTGGATAAGGATGATATTAATTCGATTAATAATGGCCTTTATGAGATGGCTGGTTTGTTTGAGGTGGATTTGGGTTATTCGAATACGGATGAGTTTGTGAAGTATTTTGATTCGGTAGATGTGGTGAAGTTGTAGGTACGATGAGAAAGGTGAACATAACTCCAACATTATTTTTGCCCGATATATAGGCTAAAGTGTAAACGAAGCAATGCAATCTTTCGCAATATTCTACTTAACCAGTAAACAAAGCCGATTTCTCCAAACGAGAAACCGGCTTTTTCCATACTAATTATTTCCTAACTATATCAATTAATTTGTCATATCACTTGACTCGTTATAGTAGAGTGATTCATGGAAACTGATCGCCATTCAATAGTATTATCGGTATGACTATATTATATTGAACTTAAGCATAATCTTATTCCAATTATGTTTATTTAGCGCATTTTCTATTAATTAAGTAGATCAGTACTAGTAAAGGAGGAGGTATATGATGAATATTGTTCTAGCACCAGATTCTTTTAAGGGAAGCTTAACCTCCCTAGAAGGTACCAAGATTATGAAACGTGCCATACAAACTCTTGGTAAGGGTGACCATATTATCGAAAAACCAATGGCAGATGGTGGAGAAGGAACAGTTGATGCCCTAATCACGGCTTCCGGTGGACAGAAGATTACCATTAACGTCACCGGTCCGCTCGGTGAAGAAATATCTACTTATTATGCTATTATCGACCAGAACACAGCAGTTATTGAAATAGCAAACATTGCAGGGCTCCCCCAAGTTAATGAAGAAATGAGAAACCCAGATAATACCACGACGTTTGGGCTTGGAGAAGTTATAAAGGATGCCCTCAATAATGGGTGTAAGACGTTAATCATTGGTCTCGGTGGTAGTGTGACGAATGATGCAGGGCTTGGTATGCTAACTGCTCTTGGAATGAAAGCTTTTGATAAACAGGGGAAGGAAGTGGGGATATTTGGTCGGGATCTTCTCGATGTAACGCATATCAATTTGGATAATCTTGATTATAGTCTCAAAGAAACTAATATCAAAGTTGCTTGTGACGTGGAGAATCCATTAACTGGTGAAAAGGGAGCGAGTGTGGTATATGCTCCACAAAAAGGTGCATCCCCTGAACAAGTTATTGCATACAACGAAGCGATGAAGCGATTTTCCCAACTTTTTTCGAATACCGGATTGAGTAAAACTGCCGGGGCAGGGGCTGCTGGAGGACTTGGCTTTGCCTTACTTACCCTTAATGCGGAGCTCGTATCTGGTGCACAATTAGTTGGTGAAATTTCCAAATTGGAAGAGGCAATCCAACAAGCGGACCTTGTTATTACTGGAGAAGGTCAAAGCGATGAACAAACCTTATATGGAAAAGCCCCTGGTTATATTGCTAAATTAGCTAACAAACATCGTGTGCCAGTGATTCTGATTTCTGGTAGTCTGAAGGGGAATCTATCTCTACTTTTAGAAAGATTTAGCGGATGTTTCTCTATTATTAATCAGCCACTTCGTATGGATGAGTGTATGGCGCGAGCAGAAGAGTTCCTTTTCGAGCAGACGAGGCAGGTTGTAAGTTTGATTCATGGTATAAGGAGATGAGTATGGGAAGAGGATTCTCTGGCTCTATGTGAGCTTTAGAGTCCTCTCATCTTTAATCCATTCAGTGATTTAATTAAATCCTAAACTATAAAGAAAAAAGTAATGTTAGTTCCCAGTTATCTAGTAGAACTGCAATTGTCGTACTAGTTATTTTTAACTATTTACTATTAAGGATAGTTGTAATAATATTGATACCGTTATTTCTGAAAAGAGATCATACCGGAAATGATTTTTTTAATGCTTCTATATAGGTGAAAAGACCTACACGAGAATGGTGTTCATGAGCTGAATGCACGATTATTGTAGAGTTGTTAATGGACCGAAAGACTTAGGTTAAGTGCTTCTACAAAGAAAGTTTTTATTACATACCTTGGCTATTCAGTTGGTTTGAATAGCTTTTTCTGCTGTGCTTTAAAAATAATTTTAATAGATTGGAAGGAAGAAGATGGGGAAGATGAATAGGAAGTCAGTCCGATTTAAGCGAGTAAGAAGTAGTATTTCAATGAAAGTATCTTTGGTTCTATTCGTTGCTATTGTTATAGTGTTTTCTGTGCTAGGAACTACGAGCTACTTTTTTACAAAGTCAATATTAATCGAGAATGTGGAAGATAATATTACCACGAAAAGTAATGCCATTGCTGATCAAGTAAACAGTGTATTCTCTGAAAAAGGAACAATTGTAAGACAAATTGCTACTAACCAAGAGATTATCAAGTACTTGAATAGTACCAAATCAAGGAATGATGCAACAACAAACTCTTATTATGAAGGAATAGCATCATCATTAAACCAGATTGTTGAAACGGATGAATCCATTGCGATGGCTTGGGTTGCTAGTAACAAGTCTAACTTTTTAGTAGGAAGTAATGATGTTTTATCCGATTCTAGTTTTGATATTAAAAGCAGACCTTGGTATGATTCGGTTATAGCTGAAGATGATGTTTACTTTACAGAACCGTATATGGATGAAGTGTTTGGCAAGATGATATTAAGTGCTATGAAACCTATTAAGGTAGGTGGAGAAACAGTTGGCATAGTCGCGATTGATATCTTTTTAGATCAACTACCACAAATCATGCAGTCTTATAAGATGGGAGAAAATGGGTATACATTTTTACTTTCCAAGGATGGAACGATACTTTATCACCCGAACAGTGAGATAATACTGGAACAAAAACTTCAAGCTCTTTCAGGTGAGATTGGAACAATCGGTTCTAATATGGTTGCAGGTGAAACAGGTCTTGAATTAGCTAATGTAGAAGGTAATTTACAATATATTGGTTACTCCCCTGTTCCGACTACTAGTTGGTCTGTAGGGACTGCTCTACCTGAAGAGGAAGCATTAAATAGCCTTAGCAGTTTCACCAAAATAATGGTTGTCCTATTTAGTCTTTCTACGATAATCATGATTGTATTAGTTTTCTTCTTGCTAAGGTATATGTTGAAAGAAATTCCTCGTGTTACAGGTGTTATGGCTGAACTTGCACAAGGTAATTTAAGTGAAGTAAGTTTACAAACCAAATCAATCGATGAAATGGGTAAATTGTTAACCTCTACGAATCAATTGAATACGAAGTTACGAGATATTGTTAGTCAGATTAGTGAAGTTTCTGAAACAGTAAGTAGTCATAGTGAGGAACTATCCCAATCGACAAATGAAGTGAAGACTGGCTCCGAACAAGTTGCAGTAACGATGCAGGAACTATCAGCAGGAACGGAAACACAAGCACATAGTGTCAGTAATCTAGCAAATGTGATGAGTACATTTGCTACAAAGGTACAAGTAGCTAATGACCACGGAGAAACTATTCGTGATAATTCCAAAGAAGTTCAACATATGACTGATGAAGGATCGCAATTAATGGTGAAATCGACGGAACAAATGGAAAAGATAGACCAAATCGTTCAAGACGCCGTAGAAAAGATGCAAGGACTTGATAATAAGACACAACAGATTTCTAATCTCGTAACTGTTATAAAAGATGTTGCGGATCAGACCAATCTCTTAGCTTTAAACGCTGCCATAGAGGCTGCAAGAGCTGGGGAACATGGTAAAGGATTTGCTGTTGTAGCGGATGAAGTACGTAAGCTCGCAGAACAAGTTTCTAATTCCGTTTCTGGCATAACTGATATTGTCGAGACTATCCAAACAGAAACTAGTCATGTAAGTGAATCTCTTCATGTTGGCTATCAGGAAGTTCAACAAGGAACAGCACAAATTGAAGCTACAAATCAAACCTTTGGTCATATTAATGAAGCGATAGTTGATATGGTTTACAGTATTACGACTATCTCAGAGAACTTATCTGAAATAGCTGCAAATACACAAGAAATGACTGGTAGTATAGAAGAAATTGCTTCTATATCTGAAGAATCAGCTGCAGGAATTGAACAAACTGCTGCTTCCTCTCAACAGACAAGTAGTATTATGGAAGAAGTATCTGGAAGTTCTGAACAACTTGCCCTACTAGCAGAAAAGCTGAATGAATTAATTAGACAATTTAAATTGTAATAATGAGGACGGCTTAGGTGTCTTAATTAGCACCGAGCCGTCTTTTTTTATTTCACGGTTGTATCCAAATTGAAGTTCACTGCACAGCATAATGGAAAAATAGATTAGCTCTTACTGAATTTCTTCATAGGAAACAAGTATTAAGACTATGAAACTATCAACGAGATGAAATGGGGAAAGTTAGGTTCATAGTACTATTCGACAAAATCCCTGAATACACAACAAAAGTAGTGTTTTCATGCGATTTTAGACCTAATTTTCGGAAAAATAGAAATATATTCCATCGAATATTGTATACTTTTGTTGCTAATGTAAAATGGAGGGAGGAAGGGAAATGTCGAACGAGGAGTTCTTTACGAACGGTTTGGAATCAAGAGTATCACGTCATAAGAAGAATCAAAAAAAGAAACGCTATATGTTGATAATTATCTTTACCTTAATACTAGCTTTTTGTATGGCAATTATTCCAATGATAGTTAAAAATGAATCAGCTTTATCCAAGTCAGGGAAACAAATTACTATTAGTCATGTGGCAAGTCATATTAATGATAGATTCCAACTGAAAAAAGTTCTTGCACACCCTGAGGTAGAAATGAATCAATCTGCTGTGGAAAAAAAGGAGCTTCTGAAAGAATCCAACCTAGTACAGAAGGAGGTAGAAGTTAAGGAAGAAAAAGAAAAATAGAAACAACGGAAGAAGTGGTAGAAAAATCATCAACAGAGATGGATCTACAGCCAAAACAAGTAATTCAACACAAGGTTCAGCCAAATGAAACGTTGTTTGAAATAACAATGATCTATTATAGTAATGGTAATGTACAAGAAAAAGTAGCTCACTATAACGGAATTACCAATCCTGAGAAAGAGGTGCAAGCAGGAAAGGTACTTGAGATTCCAGATCCACAATATATGATTTATCATCAAGTGACGAGAGGAGATACACTACAAAAGATTAGTCAGCAGTATTATGGATCGACAGAATATATGAATGCATTAGCAAACTATAATGGAATTTCAAATGTGAACCATGTCCCTTATGGAATAAAGATACATATTCCGAATCCAAAGGTATTACAAAAGGAGCTAGCATTTTCCGGAAGGGATAAAAAAGGAGAAAGCAAAATTCAAGAAAAAGCGGAAGTCGGTGGAGTATATCGTATCGAGGTAAGTAAAAAGAAAAATGAGCTTTACGTATTTCTTGGAGATAAATTAGTAAAAACGTTTACTGTTGGTACTGGGAGAGAAGCTTCAATGACGCCAGTAGGGGAGTTTAAAATTGTAAACAAACTAGAAAAGCCTTGGTATAGTGGGAAAGGTATCCCAGGCGGTTCTCCTGAAAATCCACTTGGAAGCCACTGGCTCGGATTAAGTGTTCCCGGTACAAATGGAACAATCTATGGTCTGCATGGAACAAATAATCCATCATCAGTTGGGAAATACGTAAGTCTTGGCTGCATTCGGATGCAAAATGCAGACGTTCAGTGGTTATATGAAAAAGTTCCAGTGGGGACTGTAGTTCGTATTTATTGAGGTTTTGAGAAAACTTTTGGTAATACCATTGCCGAGACTCGTTATGAAATACCTGAATACATACACCAGGAGCAGATAGTAAAATGTACTATGTCTCAACATGGACATGGAGAAGACCTTAAGAAACTATTTCTTAATGATATTATATGGAAAACTATCTGTTAGAAAGGTGTGTATTCTAAGTTTAAATTAATAGCTTAATCGAGGCCTTTCCTCGTGTATTTTCGAAGAACAGGTCTCTTTTTTTGTCTCTACTGCATAAATCACTGGTGAATTTGGCGTGGACAGAAAGCTAGAGGGATGAAGTCAAACTCCAGTGTCCATACATAGGGGCTAAATTATATAAGAGATAGAAGTCCCAAGTGAACAATACTCTATTGAATGTAATAGAACCTCTCTTAGATTTCTTCTATACTTCATGTAATATTTCCCATCACACCTCAACGAAAGACCCCAACTAATTACCTATAAATCGACAAAATCAGTCATTTTCCAACAAGTATAACGAGGTTTTTAAAGCTTGAAATATAATTGTAATATTTTTTTGTCAAAAAAAGCTGTTGAATGATGTTATAATGTAAGAGAAACTTAAACGAAATAAGACTTTTTGACTAATTTTAAATAAAGGTGATTAAATATGATTTTAATGAAAGACGTATATAAAACTTATGATAATGGCGTTACGGCACTAAATGGTATTAATGTCGAAATTGCTCAAGGCGAATTTGTATACATCGTTGGACCTAGTGGTGCTGGTAAATCTTCATTTATTAAACTAATGTACCGTGAGATTAAACCAACTCGTGGCGCATTGTTTATTAATAATAAAGACGTTAGTGAGATAAAGGAAAAGGATGTCCCTTTACTGCGTAGAAACATTGGTGTTATTTTCCAAGATTTCCGTCTACTTCCTAAACTATCAGTCTATGAAAATGTTGCGTTTGCATTAGAGGTTATCGAAGAACATCCGCGTAATATTCGCAAGCGAGTGATGGAAGTATTAGATTTAGTGGGTTTAAAAAATAAAGCTCGTTTTTTCCCCAATGAATTATCAGGTGGTGAGCAGCAACGGGTATCTATTGCACGCGCAATTGTAAATCATCCAAAAATTGTTATTGCGGATGAACCAACAGGAAATCTAGACCCAGAAACATCATGGGAAATCATGCGTGTCTTCGAAGAGATTAATAATAGTGGGACAACAATTATTATGGCAACACATAGTAAGGAGATTGTTAACACGATTAAAAAACGTGTTATTGCTATAGAAGACGGAACAATTGTAAGAGATGAACATCGAGGTGATTACGGATATGAAAGCTAGAACAATTAAAAGACACTTTCGGGAAGGTTTAAAGAATATTTTCCGTAATGGTTGGATGACTGTTGCTTCCGTAGGTGCTGTTACGATGACGCTGCTTTTAGTAGGAGCATTTCTTGGATTGATTTTAAATCTTAATCATATGGCTGGAAAAATTGAAGATGATGTAGTAGTTAAAGTGCTTATTGATTTGACAGCAGATGATGAACAGGTGATAGCACTAGGCGAAGAAATTGAAAAAATTCCTGGTGTAGCAACTGTGCTTTTCTCTTCTAAGGATGAGGAATTAAGCAGTTTAATCGATAGTATGGGAGAGGGTGGAGATGTTTGGGAACTTTACGAACAGGAAAATCCACTGAACCATGCTTATATAATAAAGGCGGATGAACCACAAGCTACTCAGCAAATCGCTGATGAAGTAGTGAACTTTGACCATGTAGAATCTGTAACTTATGGTCAAGAGGTTGCCCAAAATCTATTTAAATTTACAAGCTTTGCTAGAACAATTGGTATTATTTTGATTGCCGGACTTGTGTTAACAGCAATCTTCCTAATCTCCAATACTATTAAATTAACGATTATGGCAAGAAGTAGAGAAATTGGCATCATGAAATTAGTAGGTGCAACAAATGGATTTATTCGTGGGCCATTTTTTGTAGAAGGAATGCTTCTAGGGGTACTTGGTTCCATTATCCCAATTGTTGGGGTGTTAGTCGGATATAAGCTTATTGAGTCTAGCATTGGTGGTATGAGTAGTATAGGATTTGTAGAAATCCTACCGTTCAACCCATTTGCATGGCAGTTAGCCCTTATAATTCTAGTTGTAGGTGCTGGAATTGGAATATGGGGAAGTTTGATGAGTGTTCGCAAGTTCTTAAAAGTATAAAAATTAAATATGCCAAACTAATACGGATTCTGCTCGGATAGAGGGTGGAGTCCGCTTGTTAGTTTACATATTAGAGATAGATTACTAGATTAGGTGAAGGGTAGGGGAATATTGCATGAAAAAAAGCTGGGGATTTGTTTATTAGTGGGCCTAGTAGCTTTTGGCTCTTTGTCAATTGATTGGAGCAAAGTTTCCGCACAATCGAAAGAACAAATTCAGCAAGAACTTAATGACCTTCAGAAGGAACAATTACAACTTCAAGAAAAAATAAAGACGTACAATCCAATAAAAATGAAACGCAAGAAAAGATAAACGAAAATCTGAACGAACAAGCTTCTGTTCAAGAACAAATCGACGCACTAGATAGTGAATTAGCGAAAACGAAAGCATTAATTAACTCGAAACAAGGTGAAATTGATGCAACGAACAAAGAAATTAAGGATTTAAATGCTAAAGTAGATGAGTTAACGAAACAAATTGAGAAGCTAAAAGCAGAAATTGAAGAATTAATGATTCGTATAGAGGACCGTGAAGCATTATTAGCGGATCGACTCCGTTCCATACAACGAAGTGGTGGTCCGATGAGATATCTAGAGGTGCTGCTAGGATCTAAGAGCTTTTCAGATTTCATTTCAAGAACAGCTGCAGTAAATATTATGATGGATTCAGATAAGACGATTATTGAGTCTCTAGCAAAAGATAAAAAAGATGTAGAGGATAAGAAAGTAGCTGTAGAGGATAACAAAAAAGAAATTGAAACAAAACGTAATGATATAGAAAAGCAGAAGATTGCATTAGAAGCGCAGAAAAAAGAGTTTGTAGCATTACAATCACAACTGGATCAACAAATGGATGATAGACAAGTATTGTTAGCTCAACTAGAGCATGAACACCATGAACTAGAACAGTATATGTTTACACTCGAAGATGAACAGGCAATGATTAGAAAACAAGAACAGGCTATTGCAAGAGCAAAAGAGCTTGCTCAAAGTAATCTTAATCAATTAAATAGTGGTGGGACAAGCAGTAGCTCGTTTATTTGGCCTGCATCAGGAAGTCGTTCGTCAAACTATGGATATCGTGTGGACCCAATCACTCATACGAAAAGTTTCCATTTAGGTGTTGATATAGCCGGACCAGTTGGAACTCCAATTTATGCTTCTACAAATGGTGTAGCAGTTAGAGGTAATCTTTCTGGAACCTATGGTAACCATATTCTAATCGTTACGAAGATCAATGGAGTAGATTATACAACCCTATATGCTCACCTAAGTGGGTTTGCTGTCGGTGATGGTGAGGTTGTAAAACAGGGACAGTTAATTGGTTATATGGGTGCTACTGGAAGAGTTACTGGATCTCATTTACACTTTGAAGTGCATAGAGGAGGTTGGAGAGGTTTTTATCCACCAAACTCTAATGTAGTAAATCCAATGGATTATCTACCATAAGCTTGATATAATGAGGCATTGCACATATCGTGTAGTGTCTTTTTTATTTTTTCAAGAAAAAAGTTTGGCGTGTATTAACTTTTTTCGTTATGATTATAGAATAAGTTATCAAGAAAGTTTTTTCTTAGAAGATAGGAAAGTATAATAAAATTTCCGTTAGCATAAGAAAAACAAAAGCATTTGCAATGTACGAGTGAATGCAATTTTTTTCTAATATTTAGGAAGACTACCGAACATATAAAATTACTGGGGTGATAAAATGAAATTAAATAAGATACATATTGTTCTCATTTTGATTGGTGCATTACTGCTTGGTTTCGCGGGTGCTTATTTAGGTGTAACCCTTGCTAAACCAGAACAAGCAGATACTAACGTAGAGGAGCAATCCAATTCGAATAAAAACCAAAATGAAGAGTCTAATGCTAAGATACCTGAGCAAATGACGAAGGTTGCCCAGGCGTATCATCTCATTAAAGAAAATTACTTAGAAGGTGCAGATGAACAGCAATTAATTGAAGGGGCAATTGAGGGAATGTTAGCTACCCTTGGTGACCCTTATAGTACTTATATGGATTTAGAAACGATGAAAAGCTTTAATGAACAAATTGAATCGTCCTTTGAGGGTATTGGTGCAGAGGTAAGTATGGTTAACGGAGTAGTCACCATTGTCGCCCCTATTAAAGATTCGCCGGCAGAAAAATCAGGACTTAGACCAAATGATCAAGTACTTGAAGTTGATGGCGAATCATTAGAAGGTTTTAACTTGAACGAAGCCGTTGCACTAATACGAGGGGAAAAAGGCTCAGAAGTAGTGTTAACAATCCTTAGACCTGGCAATACAGAAGAATTCGAGATTTCGATAACGAGAGACACGATTCCTATCGAAACGGTATACTCAGAAATACGTACTATTGACGGTAAGAAAACAGGTATATTAGAAATTACCAATTTCTCTGAAACAACATCGGATGAATTTACAACACAGCTGAAGGCATTAGAGGATGATGGAATAGAAGGATTAGTAATTGATGTGCGAGGAAACCCTGGTGGTTTATTAAATGCTGTGGAAGATATCCTGAAGGTTTTTATACCAAAAGATGTTCCATATCTTCAAATAGAGGATCAAAATGGAAATAAAGAGCCTTTATATTCTAACTTGAAAGAGAAAAAAGATTACCCTATTACTGTTGTAGTAGATGAGGGTAGTGCGTCTGCATCTGAAATTCTAGCAGTAGCGATGAAAGAAGTTGGTTATGACATCGTTGGTAAGAATACATTTGGAAAAGGTACTGTCCAACAAGCTGTGCCATTAGGAGATGGTAGTACAATAAAATTAACCTTCTTTAAATGGTTATCTCCTGAAGGTACTTGGATACATGAAACTGGAGTAGAACCAACAGTCAAGATTGAGCAACCTAAATATTTCTACACGAACCCTGTACAAATCGAAGAACCGTTAGTCTATAATCAAACTGGTTCGACTATTGAAAATGTCCAATTAATGTTAGATGGATTAGGTTATGATATCGACAGAACGGATGGATACTTCAGCAAAGCTACGGAAGATGCGGTGAAGAAATTCCAACAAGACAATGACCTAAATCCAACTGGTAAAGTGGACCAAGAGACAGCAGGTCAATTAGAAGGTAAAATTATTGAGAAGATTCGCAGTGGTGAAGACGACTTACAATTAGATAAAGCCCTTGAAGTGCTATATCAGTAACAAGAGTAGGAATCCGCGTTGTATCGTGGATTCCTATTTTTTGTTCGAAACGATATATGTAAAGTAATACCAAAGTAAAATTGTTAAAAAAGCAGGAGTTTTTTCGACAAATGGCGAATATATAAGGTTATAATGTAGAGGATTTAACTGCATGTTGGAAGGTGAACATAAATGGTACAGGACTGGTTAATCGAAATAGGAAAGGGTATTGGAAAGGTATTTCTGAATCCTCTTTTATATTGGGCAATAGCACTTATTATTTTTGTAGGAATTAGAAGAATTAAACAGGAGAGAAAATACTTTGGCACCAAAGTATTTGATGTCCTTACGGAGTGGAAAGATACGATAGGATTTTCGCTTCTGATAGGGCTTTTCTATTCTATTGTAACCATTGCAGTCGGAATGGTTTTATCGGTGGAAGCAATATTCGTATTCAGTATGGTGACTATTATTTTAAGTCTAACCTTGCGTTTTTCATTATTATCACCGAGTTATACAATTGGAATCACCGTTGTTTTACTTATGCTGTCTCCATTGTTAGATGAGTATATAACCTTTATTCCTAAAGATATCGAGGTCAATTTTTCCGTGTTAGTAATTCTATTGGCTTTATTTTTATTTGTTGAAGCCCATTTCATCAATAGAATTAGGCAAAATGAAACATATCCAGAACTAACATTAGGAAGTAGAGGGAGCTGGATTGGGAGACATCGCATTAAACGTATAGCTATTATCCCGTTTTTACATTAATTCCATCTGGATTAATTGAACCATTTGCAGCATATTGGCCATATCTGGATATTAATGGCGAGAATTTTGCCATTGTATTAGTTCCATTCGTGGTAGGATTTGAGTTTACAGTAAGAGGTAGTTTGCCACATGAGGTAGCTAATAAGCTCTCTATGAACCTCCTTGGTTTGGCTGTTTTAGTATTAGTACTGGCAACGGGTAGCATTTTCTTTTCTTGGTTAAGCATTGTTGCTGTGATATTTGCTATTTTAGGAAGAGAGTTTATCAATTACCGTTTTCGCACGAGGGACTTAACGAAAGCTTCTTACTTTAACCATACGAACTTGGGTCTACGAGTACTAGGAATCATACCTGGTTCTCCTGCGGATCGGTTGAATATCTTAATAGGGGAAACCGTTGCAAAAGTGAATGGATCCAAAATTCATAGTGTAGATGATTTATACGAAGCACTACAACAAACAGGATCATTTTTCAAGATTGAGTTGATTGATTCGAATGGAGAAATTCGCTTCGTTCAAAGTGCAATGTATGAAGGGGATCATCATGAATTAGGTTTAATCTTTGCAGGTGAACCATATCGAAAATCGAAATAAAACTAGAAAAATCCGTATCACAAAAAAATGTGGTACGGATTTTCATATTTTTAATCATTTCAAGCAAACTATAAATGCAAAATATTTACAGGAAGGATAATTACATGCATGAAAAGCTATTTATTGGGGGTTTGGAATGTTTTTGATCCGATTTACTATAGTTTAACTAGGTTAAACTATGTTTGTGATTTGGAAGCGGAGAAGACACTTTTTCGTGTCAGACTTACTCGATATAAGGGAAGGACAACGACACTAAGTGATGGGACCATTATTTATAAAAATGATTTACTCATAAAAATTCACCTGCATAATGTGAAGATAATGAATGAACTCTATTCTGTATCAAATGATACGAAAAGAGCGGTCTATATTTATCATATGGTCAAAAAATCGATGCCGATGCTGGCAGAATATGTACGAACTCATAAAAGGTTTTCAGAAATAAAGGGAATCGTTGGGATTACTAGTTTATATAAGGGGACGAAGAGGTTAGGGTTTGATAATGTTCCAATTCATAATTCTATTTATAAGGCATACAAGCGTTTAACATTCATGCCGATTAATTATTTAGCTAGCTCATCCAGACATGAGAATCCAGTATATTTATTTATGTCTAGGAATGAGCTAGTTAATAGATATCGAATGGATGATTAAATAGCGATCTCGTGTAGGGTAATCTCCGGACGACTTCCTACACGTATATTGACACCCGTTTGACCAAGGCCTTCGCTAATATAAAATGGTGAATCATTATGCTGATGCAAACCCTTTATCATATTAAGCCGTGGCAGCTTTCCCATTTTGACAAGATGGAATGCTTTGGGATATCGTATTTGCCCGCCATGAAAATGTCCTGCTAGCAAATAATCAAAAGGATACTTATCCATTTCAAGGACGATATTTGGATCGTGTGTTAACACGATGTTAATCCCAACACCCATATTTTCATAGGATTTTACGAGATCACTTCTATTGGTACTATAATCGTCTATTCCAATGATATTGATCACCTGGTTATTTACTATAATAGTGGTATTCGTGTTTTGCATCACCTGACAATCATATCGAGTTAATAGATTTTTTAGCTTTGAGAGGTTATCTTCTTTTAAAACATAATCATGATTTCCTAGAACAGCATAGATTCCATGCTGCGGCTTCATTTCCTGTAGTACCTTTAGATAAGGCTCTAATTTCGGGATGGTTCGTTTTCGGTCTAGGAAATCGCCTGTTAATGCTATCATGTCAGGTTTTGCATTACGTATTTTATCAGCTAATTCAGTCGGTGTAATCGAAATATTTTCTAGATGCATATCAGATAGGTGAAGGATGGATAAATTGGATTGTTTTGAAGGATACTTAGTAGAGATTTGTATTTTGTTGATTTGAATGTCTTTCGTGTTTTGGTTTGCCTTATATATAAAAATGCTAATACAGACTAGCAGTATTGCGAATATCATATACGTCATTTGAATTCCTCCCCAAAAAGGATTATAACATGCAAAGCATCAGACAAGCATTGGTAATTGAAGGAATTCTTATATGAGAAGCTAGATGATTGGGTGATCAAAATGGGTACTACTTCCAAGAAAGAAGCACTATTACTGCCATTTATGCAAATACCTACTGGCCATCATCATGTTGCGGATGCAATTATGGAGGAATTACAACTTGCTATCCAAACCATGAACTGTGAGAAGGTAGACATATTGTCTTATAGTTATGGAATTGTCGAGAAGCTTGTTTCAAGCGCATATATTCATTGGATTAATAAACTGCCAAGTGCTTATGATAAGGTATATAGCTATTTAGCGGTTAAAAACCAAACAAAGCGGACTCGCCAACTATTATATGAAGCGATGTTTACTTCGTTTTTTAAGAAATTGATGAACGAAAATAAACCTAGTATTTTGTTTTGTACACATTGTCTTCCTTCTAATATTGCAAGTGTTCTAAAGCAAAAAGGTAGGATTGATGCTATTACAGTTAATGTTTATACCGATTATTTTATAAATCGGGTTTGGGGAATAGATGGAATAGACTTTCATTTAGTACCATCTAAAAAAGTGAAAGATTTCTTAATGGAACTTGGGGTGGACGCGAATAAAATATTTATTACTGGTATACCAGTACACCCAATATTTAAAGAAAGAAAGTCTTCACCTAAACGGAAAAGGAATCTACATGTATTAGTCGGTGGTGGAAGTTTGGGAATAGGTTCCATTGAGAAAATCATTCCGGAACAGCCAACCATACAGTATACGGTATTATGTGGTCACAATGAAAAGTTGTATAACAAGCTCCAGCAACTAAATGAACCAAACATAACACCTGTACGATATATAAACAATAAAGTAGCTATGAATCAACTTTATAATAATGTCGATGCGGTAATTACCAAGCCGGGCGGTGTTACCATCAGTGAATGCTTAATGAAGCACATACCGATCTTTACCTGTAATGCATTGCCGGGGCAGGAAAAGGTCAATGAGCTAGAACTAGAGTCTTTAGGAGTTATCAATCGTTTAGTAAGTAACCGACAAAATGTAGAACAACAAATAATGGAATTTTTCCAATGTCAAGAACAACAAAAAGCTTACGCTAAACGTGTTAAGGAATATCATTCGTATATAGAGAAACAGTCTTTAGTGGAAATTTTAGTTGAACTATGTAGATAACAACTGCTTTTATTAGTAGTTGTTTTTTTCTTGAGGGAAGGAAGTTGGGGAAAGGGTGTATATGTTGGTTTTTTGGGATGATGTTGCCAAAGAACGGTGGAGATAAAAGCTGAGCAAGTCAAAATCTTTAGCAAGCATTTGTACAGTCCGCCTTCTATTTAAAAAATTTCGTACTAAACGCTTGAATAGAATGGAAAGAATAGGTAGTATGTAATTAGAAAAGAATCGAATGTTAGTTCGTATTTCTGTTAAAAAAATGACAGACTATGATAAACTAAAGGAAGGTTCAGGACGGAGGGAAGGCTATGGAAAATAATAAATTTCAATTAGTTTCAAAATATGAACCACGTGGGGATCAACCTAAAGCAATTGATGAATTGGTTCAAAGAGTTCTCGCAGGACAACGACACCAGACTTTGTTGGGGGCTACTGGTACTGGGAAAACATTTACTGTTTCCAATGTGGTAAAGGAGATTAATCGTCCAACACTTGTAATTGCTCATAATAAGACATTGGCCGGTCAGTTATATAGTGAATTTAAGGAGTTTTTCCCTAACAACGCGGTAGAGTATTTTGTTAGCTACTATGATTATTATCAGCCAGAAGCATATGTTCCTTCTACCGATACATTCATCGAAAAAGATGCAAGTATAAATGATGAAATTGATAAGTTACGCCACTCTGCAACATCGGCATTATTTGAACGAAATGATGTGCTCATTGTTGCCAGTGTATCGTGTATTTATGGATTAGGTAACCCAGAAGAATATCGAAATCAAGTGCTATCACTCCGTATGGGTATGGAAAAAGATCGTGACCAGCTTTTACGAAACTTAGTCGATATTCAATACGCGCGAAATGATATAGACTTCCAGCGTGGTACATTCCGTGTGCGTGGGGATTCTGTTGAGATTATCCCGGCTTCCAAAGAAGAACATTGTATCCGTGTGGAGTTTTTTGGGGATGAGATTGATCGGATACGTGAGGTTGATGCTTTGACAGGAGAAATCATCGGTGACCGTGAACATGTTGCTATTTTCCCAGCCTCTCACTTCGTAACAGGCGATGAGAAAATGAAATTAGCAATAGCTAATATTGAAAAAGAATTAGAAGAACGGTTAGAAGAGCTTCGCAGTCAAAATAAGCTTTTAGAGGCACAACGGTTGGAACAGCGGACAAATTATGACTTAGAGATGATGCGTGAGATGGGATTTTGTTCAGGAATAGAGAACTATTCCAGACATCTTACACTTAGAGAAGCGGGCGCAACGCCATATACATTGCTAGACTTCTTTCCAAAAGACTTTTTAGTTGTTGTGGATGAATCCCATGTTACACTTCCACAAGTAAGAGGAATGTATAATGGTGACCAAGCGAGAAAACAGGTTTTAGTGGATCATGGATTTCGCTTGCCTTCCGCATTAGATAACAGACCATTAAAATTTGATGAGTTTGAGAAAAAAGTGAATCAAATTATTTTTGTATCTGCTACACCAGGTCCATATGAAATGGAACATACTCCTGTTATGACAGAACAAATTATTCGTCCAACAGGTTTATTAGACCCTCTAATAGAAGTACGTCCGATTGAAGGTCAAATTGATAATCTAATCGGAGAAATAAATAAGCGTACTGAGAAAAATGAACGAGTGCTTGTCACAACTTTAACGAAGAAAATGTCGGAGGATTTAACGGACTACTTGAAAGAAATCGGCATTAAAGTTGCGTACTTACACAGTGAAATAAAGACGTTAGAACGGATAGAGGTCATCCGTGATTTACGTGTAGGAAAATATGATGTTCTAATAGGAATTAATTTACTTCGTGAAGGACTTGATATTCCAGAGGTTTCACTTGTTGCCATCTTGGATGCGGATAAAGAAGGGTTCCTTCGTTCGGAGCGTTCGTTAATCCAAACAATTGGTAGAGCTGCACGTAACGCGAATGGGCAGGTCATTATGTATGCGGATAAGATGACTGACTCCATGCAAAAAGCGATAGAGGAAACAGAACGTCGTCGTGAAAAGCAAATTGCTTACAATAAGGAGCATAACATCACCCCACAAACAATTAAAAAGGATGTACGTGATGTTATTCGAGCAACTGTAGCTGCAGAGGAACAAACAGAATATGCAGAGAAAACGAAGAGTCTTGCGAAGTTAACGAAGAAGGAACGAGAGAAAGTTATCGAAAGTATCGAGCAGGAAATGCGTGAAGCTGCTAAAGCATTAGATTTCGAAAAGGCAGCAGAGCTTCGTGATATTTTATTTGAATTAAAAGCGGAAGGATGACCAAGTCATGCAAAGCAAGATGATTAATATAAAAGGTGCGAGGGCACATAATCTAAAGAATATTGATATATCTATTCCAAAAAATAAACTAGTAGTCGTAACAGGTTTATCTGGTTCCGGTAAATCATCCTTAGCATTCGATACAATCTATGCTGAAGGACAGAGACGCTATGTGGAGTCTTTATCTGCTTATGCTAGACAGTTTTTAGGACAAATGGATAAACCGGATGTCGATACAATTGATGGTTTATCTCCAGCAATTGCAATCGATCAAAAAACAACGAGCAGAAATCCTCGCTCTACTGTTGGAACTGTTACAGAGATTTATGATTACCTGCGTTTGTTATATGCTAGAATCGGTCATCCTACTTGTCCAAAACACGGAATTGAGATTTCGTCACAGACCATTCAACAAATGGTTGATCGAATTATGGAATACCCGGAAAGAACGAAAATGCAAATTCTTGCTCCAGTTATATCAGGACGTAAGGGGGAGCATGTAAAAGTACTTGAAAAGCTGAAAAAAGAAGGTTATGTCCGGATTCGCGTTGACAAAGAAATGCGAGAGATTACGGAAGAAATTAAGCTAGACAAAAATAAAAAGCATACAATTGAGGTAGTTATTGACCGAGTAATTGTTAAGCCAGACATTGAAGCCCGTTTAAGTGATTCGATTGAAGCGGCATTAAATTTAGGAGAAGGTAAGATTATCGTCGATGTAATGGGTGAGGAAGAACTTGTTTTTAGTGAAAATCATGCATGCCCGGAATGTGGTTTTTCAATAAGTGATTTAGAACCGAGATTATTTTCTTTCAATAGTCCTTTCGGTGCGTGTCCATCCTGTGATGGATTAGGTACAAATCTGGTAGTGGATGTTGATTTGGTTATTCCAGATTGGGAAAAGACACTTAATGAGCATGCAATTGCTGCGTGGGAACCAATTAGTTCACAGTATTATCCACAACTATTAAAGAGTGTGTGTGAGCACTATGAAATAAATATGGATATCCCGGTAAAAGATATACCAAAGGAACAAATGGATAAAATCCTTTATGGTAGTGGTGATGAAAAGATTCATTTTTACTATGAAAGTGAGTTTGGTCAAACCCGTAATAATATGATTCAGTTTGAAGGAGTCCTTCATAATATAGCACGTCGTTATAAGGAATCCTCTTCTGATTTCATTCGTGAAACATTAGAGAAATATATGCGGAATAAGGAATGTCCAACTTGTAAAGGACATCGTCTTAAAGAAGAAGCACTAGCAGTACTAGTTGACGGACTTCATATTAGTAATGTTACAAACTTTTCCATTACCCAAGCAGTGAAATTCTTCCAAGAGTTAAACCTATCTAAAAAAGAAGAACAAATTGCAAAGCTATTATTAAAGGAAATCAATAATCGATTAGAATTTCTAGTTAATGTCGGTTTAGATTATTTAACCCTTTCGCGAACCGCGGGAACACTCTCCGGTGGAGAGGCTCAACGAATTCGTTTAGCAACACAAATTGGTTCAGCTTTAACTGGTGTTCTGTATGTACTGGATGAGCCTTCAATAGGTTTACATCAACGAGATAATGATAAATTAATAGGTGCCTTAAAGGGAATGCGAGACTTAGATAATACATTAATAGTCGTGGAGCATGACGAGGACACCATGCTTGCAGCTGATTGGTTAATTGATATCGGTCCTGGCGCAGGCAAACACGGTGGACAAATCATTTCTAGTGGAACACCGGAAGAAGTGATGAATGATGAAAAATCACTTACTGGAAAATATCTTTCTGGGGAGAAATTCATACCTCTACCGATTGACCGTAGAAAGCCTGACAAACGTTTCTTAGAAGTTATAGGGGCTTCAGAAAACAATTTAAAACATGTCTCAGCTAAAATTCCAATAGGACTGTTTACTGTTGTAACAGGTGTTTCTGGATCAGGTAAGAGTTCCCTAGTGAATGAAATCATCTTCAAAGCAGCTTCTAGAGAATTAAATAGGAGTAAATTAATTCCTGGAAAACATAAAAAAATCAAGGGATTAGACCATTTAGAGAAGGTCATTAATATAGACCAATCACCAATTGGCCGAACACCACGGTCCAACCCAGCCACCTATACAGGCGTTTTTGATGATATTCGAGATGTTTTTGCATCCACTAATGAGGCAAAGGTAAGAGGGTATAAAAAAGGCCGATTTAGCTTTAACGTTAAGGGTGGCCGTTGTGAAGCATGTAAAGGTGATGGAATCATCAAAATTGAAATGCACTTCTTACCGGATGTTTATGTACCTTGTGAAGTGTGTGAAGGGAAACGCTATAACCGTGAAACATTAGAGGTCAAATATAAAGGTAAGAGTATTTCTGATATTTTAGATATGACGATTGAAGAAGCCAATGAATTTTTTACGAATATCCCGAAAATAAAACGTAAAATACAAACCATTGTAGATGTAGGGTTAGGATATGTAACACTTGGACAACCGGCAACAACTTTATCTGGTGGGGAAGCACAACGCGTGAAACTTGCTAGTGAGTTACATCGCCGTTCCAATGGAAAGACACTTTATATTCTGGATGAACCGACAACAGGTTTACATGTTGATGATATAAGCCGATTATTAAAAGTACTTCAACGTCTAGTTGATAATGGCGATACCGTATTAATCATTGAACATAATTTGGATGTTATTAAAACTGCAGATTATCTCATTGATTTAGGACCAGAAGGTGGTGCTGGTGGCGGTCAAATTATTGCCACAGGTACTCCGGAAGAGATAGCAAAACAAGAAATTTCCTATACGGGACGTTACTTAAAGCCTGTATTAGAAAGAGATAAGAAAAGACAACAAGAATTATTGAAGGAAAAAGAAGAAATAAAAGTTAACTAGATGATAGACAGTAAGGGAAAATTTCCTTTGCTGTCTATCTTATTACGAGCTTAAACTTTTGACCTAGAGTTCTTGATTCTGTATTGTAAAAATAGATTGAAGGAGGAGTTCGAATGAAACCAATCGATATTACGAAGGTCCAAGAAAAGCTAGAAAGCTTTGTTGGGAAAGAGGTATATATTCACTTGGAAACAACAAATGGTGCTTACGCTAGTCATGTTAATGAGAAGGCATATAATGTAGGCGTTTATATTCGAAATGCAAAAGTTCGTTTTAATCAAGCAAAAATAGTAGGCGATGGGAAATCCTACCGTGCAGGCTTAAAAATGGAGATTGGATGGATCTATGCAGAAGGTCTAACGGATTGGGAACTCTTTGAAAATGAAAAGCTTTTAATGGCGGGCCATGATCGTGAAGGTCGTTTAATGGTTGCATTACAAATAAGTGAAACACCATTTCATTATTAATGGAATCGGAAGAAAGGTGATAAAATGGAAAAACACGTTGTTGTTATATATCCACATCCAGACGATGAATCTTTTGGTGCTGCTGGAACAATTGCGAAGTTTCGAGACCAAGGGGTACCAGTAACATATCTATGTGGCACTCTTGGAGAAATGGGAAGAAATATGGGAAACCCGACATTTGCTAATCGGGAAACCTTACCAGAGATTAGAAAACAAGAATTGATTAATGCTTGTAATGTGCTAGATATGGAATTAAGAATGTTAGGCTATCGTGATAAGACACTAGAATATGAGGACAGAAACGAAGTAGCGCAGCATATAAAAGGGATTCTGGAGGAATTAGAACCAAGTTTAGTTATAACACATTATCCAGAACATGCAGTACACCCAGATCATAATGCGTTAGGGGCAGCTGCGATTGAAGCAGTGAGATTAATAGATGAAGAAAAACGTCCTACGGTATGGGCTCAAGCGATAACAAACACGCAATTAGAAGACCTAGGTGTCCCACAAATTATAAATGATGTACGTGATAACTTTGATAAGAAAATGGAAGCTATTCTTTGTCATCAGTCCCAAGCCAATGGAGTTATCCGTAGTTGGAATCAAAGTGATGACCTTTCTAATGATTTAAAAGAAGAGGCAATGAAACGATTAAGTATTGAGTCGTTTTACATTTGGAAATTTTAAGAACCAAGCCCCGTACAATAATGTACAGGGCTTTTTGTTTACAGGGTTATAGACTTTCCTACTCATCCTTTATCTTCTCTATAAATATGAATAATAGAAAACCTCGGGAGGAATAGACAAAATCTTGGCGAATTATATTATGTACGCAGGGAGGTGAAAGAGTGTTTACTCGTTGGATACTATCACTTATTTTGAATGCTATTGCCTTATGGGTAGTAGCTCAGATATTTGAATCGTTTCATATAGGTGGATTTGGTACAGCTATACTGGCAGCTTTTATTTTATCTTTACTGAATGTTATTGTAAAACCAATACTCATCGTACTCACTTTACCCTTAACAGTATTAACTCTAGGCTTGTTCCTGTTTGTGATTAATGCGATTACATTGATGATTACCCAGGCAGTTATAGGGGAAACATTTATTATTGATGGTTTTGGAACGGCACTAATAGCAGCAATAGTCTTATCTATATTGAACATCCTACTAACTAAATTCGTAAAAGACCCACTTACATCATAGTTTCTTGTGCATAGGTTTGATGAGCCTATGCTTTTTATTTTTATACAGAAGGTTTAATTCCTTCAAGCTGCTAAAATATGCTACAATGAAAAGCAGTTAGGAAAGCTAATGGAGGAAGGTAAAATGACAACAATTGTACGGACCAAAGATCTATTAGAGAATTTCAATTTAGAATTAGTAGCTGGTGAAGAAGGTATACATAGAGAAATAACGACAAGTGATATCTCACGACCAGGGATTGAAATGACAGGATATTTTAAGTACTATCCAAAAGAAAGACTGCAATTAATAGGAAAAACAGAGATGACATATTTTCTCGATCTGAGTCTTGAGGAACAAATGGACCGGATGACTAAGATATGTACCGATATTACCCCAGGAATTGTGATTTCTAGGGGAATGGCTATACCACAAGTGATGATTGATGCTGCGAATAACTCTGGCGTACCAATTTTACATTCACCAAGAAAAACAACTAGAGTGATAAGCAGGTTAACTAATTTCTTGGAGGCAAAATTTGCCCCTTTTACCGCTATTCATGGTGTTTTGGTGGATATTTATGGTGTTGGCGTATTAATTACCGGGCAGAGTGGTGTCGGTAAGAGTGAAACTGCACTGGAATTAGTAAAACGAGGGCACCGTCTTGTAGCAGATGACAGTGTGGAGATTCGCCAAGAAGATTACGATACGTTAATTGGAAACTCTCCACCATTGATTGAGCATTTACTAGAAATTAGGGGCTTAGGAATTATTAATGTCATGACGTTATTTGGTGCGGGCGCTGTCCGTAGTCATAAGAAGATCTCCTTAATAATCGACCTGGAAATCTGGGATCCAAAAAAACAATATGATCGTTTAGGATTAGATGAAGAGAAAATGAAAATCATGGATGTAGAGCTACCGAAAGCTACTGTCCCAGTACGACCAGGACGAAACCTTGCTGTTATTATTGAGGTTGCAGCAATGAACTTCCGATTAAAACGGATGGGTGTCAATGCAGCAGAAGAATTTGCGGACAGATTAGCAAACATGATTGAACTAGAAAAAGATATGGAATAGGAGTGAGTTTATGAGCTGTACGGTACCAAACCTTGATCGAGTCTTTCTGCAAATCGGTTCCTTCTCCATTTATTGGTACGGGGTCATTATAGCATTAGGAGCTTTTCTCGGTTTATACATTGCAATGAAAGAAGCGGACCGTTTAGGACTTAAAAAAGATTTATTTGTAGATTTGGTAGTGTTTGCAATACCAATTTCAATTTTATTTGCAAGAATCTACTATGTTACATTTGAATGGGAACGTTATGCTGGTGGCCCTTGGTGGAAGATATTTGCCGTTTGGGAAGGCGGTATTGCTATTCATGGGGCATTAATTGGTGCAGTGTTAACTGCTGTTGTATTTGCCCGTGTCAAGAAAGTACCATTCTGGCAATTAGCTGATATTGCGGCACCTAGTTTAATTTTAGGACAGGCAATTGGTCGCTGGGGTAACTTCATGAACCAAGAGGCACATGGTGGGCTAATGACGAACCAGTCAGTGATTGATACCCATTATACATTACTACCCGACTTCATCATGAATCAAATGTGTATTGATGGAGCGTATTATTACCCGACATTCTTATATGAATCATTATGGAATATTTTAGTACTAATACTTTTATTATGGTTAAGACGTAAGAATCTAATTCGTGGAACTGTATTCCTTACTTATCTAGCCGCGTATTCAGTTGGACGTTTCTTCATTGAAGGAATGCGTACCGATAGTCTTTATATTGTAGGTAATCTTCGTACAGCACAATTTATCTCTATTCTATTAATTGTAGGCGCCATTATCTTGATTATATACCGATACAAAACGGTGATTGAGCGTTATGTGGATGTCGAGAAGAAAAAAACTGGTAAAAAGAAGAACACTAAAAAGAAAAAATAACACCTTTAGAGAGAGGGAAATAGTATATGTCTGGAATGTTAGGGCGAGGTTTGAAGCAAGGGCTTCAGACAACGTGGACATTAGGAAAAGTTATTTTTCCCATAACATTAATTATAACAATTTTACAATATACACCTGTACTACCGTGGATTATCGATAAGATAAGTCCATTAATGGGGCTAATCGGTCTATCTGGTGAAGCTGCTGTACCTCTTGTATTGGGAAATGTTCTGAATTTATATGCTGGCATTGGAGCAATCATTTCGTTTGATTTTACAGTCAAAGAAGTGTTCATTCTGGCAATGATGCTATCTTTCTCTCACAACTTATTTGTAGAGTCAGCAGTTGCTGCTAAGGTAGGAATTAAGTGGTGGTTAATTGTTGGAGTACGGATGGGGCTAGCCTTACTCGCTGCTGTCACCATCAACTTGATTTGGAGTGGCGGTGGAGAGTCAGCCCAGTACGGTTTTATTTCTCAAGAGTCTGTCAACTTAACTGGTTGGGGAGAAATTATTCTACATGGATTGCAATCATCCATTCTTGCCGTTATTCAATTAGCTATTATTGTCATTCCATTAATGGTAATCATGCAGATACTACGAGAAAAAGGCTGGCTTAAGAAGCTATCGAATGGCTTTGCACCCATTACAAAGCTATTAGGAATGGAAAAAACACATCGTTAACGTTGGTTGCTGGTCTGACTATTGGACTTGCTTATGGAGCGGGACTTATGATTCAAGCAGTTAAAGAAGATGGGGTATCCAAGAAAGATACGACTCTAGCATTGATTTTCTTAGTGTCCTGCCATGCTGTAGTGGAAGATACATTAATCTTTATTCCACTAGGTATTCCAGTTTGGCCATTATTAGTCATCCGATTAGTTACTGCGATTATTTTAACCATGGTTATCGCATTTATATGGAATCGGTCGGAGCAACGCAAGGGAAAGGAAGTCACGAATGAACATTCATACCATACTTTTTGATTTAGATGGAACATTGATTGATACGAATGAATTAATAAATGAGTCCTTTATCCATACGTTTAAGCATTTTGGTTTAGACTATACACCTGAAGAAATTCTGGCCTTTAATGGTCCTCCTTTAAAGGAGACTTTTGAGAATATTGATTTAGACAAAGCTGAAGCGATGATAACAACTTATCGGAAACATAATCTGGCCCATCATGACAGCTATGTAAAAGCTTTCCCTCATGTGAAAGAGACATTAGAAATGTTAAAACAGCAAGGAATTAAGATGGGCATAGTCACTACAAAGATGCGCTCCACGGCAATAAGAGGAATGAAGGTTACAGGAATTGATTCATATTTTGATACCATCATTGCATTAGACAATGTCACGCATGCGAAACCCCATCCTGAACCTGTCTTAAAGGCAATGGAGCATTTGGATGCACTACCAGAAAAGACATTAATGGTTGGCGATAACCATCATGATATAGAATCAGGACATAATGCTGGAGTTAAAACGGCAGGTGTTGCTTGGTCTCTCAAGGGTGAAGCGAAACTAATGCAATATAATCCAACCTATATGCTACATGATATGAAGGATCTACTGAAAATCATTGGGGTGTAAATGATGAGAAATACGGAACGCCATCCTGTAGATAAATCTAATTCATTATGGCAAATTTATAAGACTGTATCCTTTTGGAAGGTAGTAAAAAACTTTATCGTTATCCAAATTGCTAGATATACACCTTTTTTAGGAATGAAAAACTGGTTATATCGAATTTTTCTTCGTATGAAGGTAGGAAAGAAAACAGCTTTTGCACTCATGGTCATGCCGGATATCATGTTTCCTGAAAAGATTACAGTAGGTCATAATTCTGTTATTGGCTATAACACTACTATTCTTGCTCATGAGTACTTAATTAAGGAGTACCGTCTTGGAGAAGTAATGATTGGAGATGAAGTATTAATTGGTGCAAATAGTACTATTCTTCCAGGTGTTACGATAGGGAATGGGGCTATTGTTTCTGCTGGTACGTTGGTTCATAAAGATGTACCAGAGGGTGCGTTTGTAGGTGGAAATCCGATGAAAATAATCTATACGAAAGAAGAAATGCAAGAACGTAATAAAGCAGAACTACCAAAACCGAAATAGTAGCTATAAAAACGATCATGCAGATGGTCGTTTTTTTGATGTTGGATTAGATAGTATAGCAAATTTTACTAAGAAAATTTCTAGTATTTACGTCTATTGATATTACCACTGATTCTAGCATTCCCCGTTTAAGAAAGTATATTATTCTCTATACAAATATGGTATACTTTTTTAGATATGTGAAAAAATAGGGGGATATGCATGCAACCAGTTAACAACAAAGCGAATATAGGAAGACCTAATAATGTTATCCCTTTTATCCCTACAGGTGATTTTTATTTTGCGAAGGGTGTAGAAGCGTTTCGTAAAAGAAAATTCGATATTTCATTGAAATGGTTAACAAAGGCCGTTGAATCCTCACCGGACAATCCATTATATCAATGTCAAATGTCAATCATCTATACTGAGACAGGTGCCTTTCATAAGGCGAACCAAATTTTAACGAATGTATTGCAAGCTACAGGCGACCAATATGTTGATTGTTATTATTTACTTGCTAATAATTATGCCCATTTGGGATTATTAAACGATGCAAAGAAATTTGCTGTTTCATACCTTGATAAAGATCCAGATGGTGATTTTAGTGAGGATGCTAAATCACTGTTAGAATTAATTGAAATAGATGATGATTTAGATGATGAGGACTGGGATCTTGAAGAGGAGGATGAACTTCTTGTTTATCAGGAAACCGTCTTTTACCATTTAGAAAATAGTGAGTGGGATAGTGCGTTAGCATTATTAGAAGAGATGATTTTAATATTTCCGGAGCATAAGATTGCTCATCATGAATACACGTATGCCCTTTTCTTTTCTGGAAGACAGGAAGAGGCGATTGAAAAAGAACTTGAGTTATTAAAGGAAGATCCAAATAACTTATATAGCCATACCAACCTGGCTGTATTTTATTATGAGACTAAATCTCTGGAAGAATATGAAACCCATATAAGAGCATTACTAAATATATATCCTATTCATGAACAACAAAAACTTCGCATCGCTGTCACATTAGCAAGAACCGGATTTTTGCATGAAGCATATATGCGGTTTCGAATGCTGGATAAGGCGGTTGTTAAAAGCCATATCTCATATTACCGTTGGTATAGTATTACTACGTATCGCCTTGGAGAACCAGCAAAAGCGTTAAGTTTATGGGAGGAAGGTTGCCGTAGACATCCAAAGCTTTCCGAGGAAAATGGACCGTGGAATGATTGAGCAGATAAATAGACGGAAATTGTCAAATCCTTTACGCTATGAGTAGAGTATTTAATTGTTTGGAAAGGGGCGTTAAATATGTCCGAAGAGAGAATTTATGATGTGATTATCGCAGGTGCTGGTCCTGCTGGTATGACAGCAGCAGTATATGCTTCACGTGCTAGTCTTGATACGTTAATGATCGAACGAGGTATTCCAGGTGGACAAATGGCTAATACAGAGGATGTAGAAAACTATCCCGGCTATGACCATATACTAGGTCCAGACCTATCTAATAAAATGTTTGAGCATGCTAAGAAGTTTGGTGCTGAGTATGCATATGGTGATATTAAGAGTGTTGAGGACCATGGAGAGTATAAGCTTGTTCATGCTGGTTCAAAGGAATATAAAACAAGAACACTAATCATTGCTACAGGTGCACAGTATAAGAAATTAGGTATTCCTGGTGAAGAAGAGCTAGGTGGCCGTGGGGTATCCTATTGTGCGGTATGTGACGGTGCTTTCTTCAAACAACGTGAACTAATTGTGGTTGGTGGAGGAGACTCTGCTGTTGAAGAAGGTGTTTATCTAACTAAGTTTGCTAGTAAAGTAACAATTGTTCACCGTCGTGATGCATTAAGAGCACAAAAAATATTACAAAATCGTGCATTTGAAAATGAGAAAATCGATTTTATATGGAATACAACTGTTGAAAAAATTAACGGACCTGAAGGAAAAGTTAGTAGTGTAACATTAAAAGATGTGAATACTGGCGAGGAATATGAAAAGCCTGCTGATGGTGTATTCGTCTATATCGGTATGGTTCCATTAAGCGAACCATTTAAATCGTTGGGGATCACAAATGACGAGGGCTATGTTGTTACCAACGAAAATATGGAAACCAATATCCCAGGAATTTTTGCGGCAGGAGATATTCGTGATAAAAAACTAAGACAAATCGTTACTGCAACAGGTGACGGATCCATAGCTGCTGAAGCTGCGCAGGCTTATATTGAAGAATTAAAAGAAAAGATAAAAGCAGCTCAGCAATAAAGTAAACGCATCTTAACGTTGTTGTAACACGCACGAAATATTAATCGGGTACAATAAGATTAACTAATTGACCCCCTTTTTAATAGATAGATTAGTTTTTGGCGCAGATATTAATATCTGCGCATTTTTTTGTTCTTTTGAGCGACATGACCCAACATTATGTTATCTGATATGCTTTCGGGAAAGTTGCCTCGGTACGGTTTGGAGCGGAAATCAGAAGGAAATGCGGTTGACAGAGCTTCTCAACGACATTATGAGCGGGAATCAGAAGGAAATGCGGTTGGCAAGGCTTCTCAACGACATTATGAGCAGAAATCTGCTGAAAATCCGGTTGATAGCTTCTTTCATCATCTTTATTAGCTATTTCCCCTCCAAAAACTTGAAGACACCGTCACTCATTCATCCTACACCCTAACCAAAAAGGAAATATAATCATTTCCTTGTGGCATTATTTTAATTCCATGTATAATAGAATATAGTATTGAAAAATTTACTACCTTCTGAGAAGAAGTTCTATATATATTCTTCTATGAACGCTAAGAGGTGATAGAATTGGCAGTGGTTGAGCAAGAAACTAAAATGGTCATCATAACTGGAATGTCAGGTGCAGGTAAGACTGTCGCGATTCAAAGTTTTGAGGATTTAGGTTATTATTGTGTGGACAATTTACCTCCAGCATTACTTCCTAAATTCCTTGAACTAATGAGGGATTCTACAAATAATATTCACAAAGTTGCACTAGTGATGGATTTGCGTGGACGAGAGTTTTTTGATTCACTATTTGAGGCGTTGGATGTGCTTAGTGAAGAGGAATGGTTAGATGAACATATATTATTCCTAGATGCCAATGATGAAAAACTCGTTTCTCGTTATAAAGAAACAAGACGATCTCATCCATTAGCTATCGGTGATCTTCCTTTAAAAGGGATTAAACAAGAACGGAAGATATTAGATGAAATGCGTGGACGTGCCCATCGTGTAATTGATACGTCAAGTTTGAAACCGCGCCAATTGAGAGAAAAGATATTAAATTATTATTCCGAAGAAAAACAAGATATCTTTTCGGTAAATATGGTTTCCTTTGGTTTTAAATATGGAATACCTATCGATGCTGATCTAGTGTTCGATGTTCGTTTTCTTCCTAACCCACATTATGTAGCACATTTACAGCCTTTAACTGGATTGAATCCAGATGTCTCCTCCTATGTGTTCAAATGGTCAGAAACCCAGAAGTTTCAAGAAAAAGTGATGGACCTGCTACAGTTTATGCTTCCGCAATATAAGAAGGAAGGTAAGTCGCAACTTGTTGTTGGGATTGGTTGTACAGGTGGACAGCATCGCTCTGTGGCTTTAGCGGAGTACTTTGCGAAAAAATTATCAGGTAATTATATTACGCATGTAACACATCGAGATATTGAAAAGAGAAAGGGCCATTAAATGATGACAGAACAGAATCTACCACGTGTAGTGGTAATTGGTGGTGGAACTGGAATGCCAGTTCTTTTACGTGGTCTAAAAAATCTACCGATTAAGTTAACGGCGTTAGTAACAGTAGCAGATGACGGTGGTAGTACGGGAAGAATCCGAAATGATATGGCAATTCCTGCACCAGGAGATATTCGAAATGTAATTGCTGCTATGTCTGAAGTAGAACCAATGTTAATTCAACTTTTCCAACACCGGTTCTCCGATGGAAATGACTTATCAGGTCACTCCATGGGGAATCTTCTTTTAGCAGCGATGACTTCCATTACTGGTGATTTTTATACCGGTATTAAAGAGATATCGAGAGTCTTAAATGTAAAAGGAAAAATTTATCCGATTTCAAATGAAAATATTTCACTCTGTGCGGAAATGGTAGATGGTTCTATTGTAAAGGGTGAATCGAATATTCCGTTAGTAGGTAAACAAATTAAGCGAGTATTCTTAGATCCAGAAGATGTCCAACCATTACCAAATGCAATCAAAGCAATTGAAACGGCAGACTTAATTGTTATTTCACCAGGGAGTTTGTTTACTAGCATTATGCCGAATTTAATTATTCCACATATAGATGAAGCCCTTCAAAAAGCGAAGGCTAAAATCGTATATGTCTGTAATGTGATGACGCAACATGGTGAAACTACTGGATTTTCTGCAAGTGACCATGTCCAGGCGATTATTAATCATGTTGGTAATGATGTCATCAATGCAGTGGTTGTGAATAGTAAAGCGATTGATCCCAAGATACGCCATGTTTACGCTGGTGAGAAAGCAGAGCCAGTTGTTTACGATATCGAAAAATTACTAGATATGGGCTTAGAAATAATTGAAGGTGACATTATCGATCACTCTAAATCCATGATCAGGCATGATACGAAGAAAATTGCTAAGCTTTTATATTCATTACTTCAAAAATAATATAGTAAAGGAGGGAGAAGAATGTCCTTTGCTTCTGAGATAAAAAAGGAATTAACAACTTCTGAAATGGAAGATTGTTGTGCGTATGCTGAATTGTCAGCGTTAATTCGAATGAATGGAACAATCTCCATGTCACAATTCAACTATACATTGGATGTCCAGACGGAAAATGCAGCAATAGCTAGACGGATTTATACGTTAATTAAAGCTAGCTTTTCACCTATTCCTGTAGAACTATTAGTACGAAAGAAAATGAAACTGAAGAAAAACAACGTGTACATAGTTCGACTAAAGGAAGATGTTCATGAAATGCTTACGGAACTTGGTATTATGAAAGATTCTTACACATTCGTTGGTGAAATATCCGATCAATATTTGGAAAAAGAATGCTGTAAACGAGCTTATTTACGAGGAGCATTTCTAGCAGGGGGTTCTATCAATAATCCGGAAACATCCTCCTATCATTTAGAGATTTCTAATACACATGAGGTTCACAATGACGCTTTATGTAATCTTCTTAACTCCTTTGGATTAAGGGCAAAGGTTTTGGAACGTAAAAAAGGGTATATCGTCTATATGAAAGAGGCAGAGAAAATAACTGAATTTCTAAGTATTATCGGTGCTAATAACGCACTTTTTAAATTTGAAGATGTTCGAATTGTTCGAGACATGCGGAACTCTGTCAATCGGCTGGTAAATTGTGAAACGGCTAATCTTAATAAAACAATCGGCGCAGCATTCCGCCAAATTGAAAATATTAAGTTAATCGAGAAAACGGTAGGATTAGAGGCATTACCAGAAAAGCTTCGAGAGGTTGCTATCCTGAGGGTGCAGCATGAAGATGTCTCCCTTAAGGAATTAGGAGAATTAGTCGGAAGTGGCAAGATATCGAAGTCTGGTATCAATCACCGATTAAAGAAAATTGATGAGTTTGCCGAAAAAATAAAACAAGGCGAGATTTTATCTTAATCATAATTGTTATTTTAAATATTCATGATATAATAATGTATCATGAATATTTTTTAATATTTTAGAAATATACAGTATATTGGTACCGCTTACCTTGGGGAGGATGATGAGTAGATGGTGGAGAGAGTTGTTACAGTTGAGCTTGAGACAGGATTACAGGCTAGGCCCGCAGCGCAATTCGTACAGGAAGCTAATCGTTATGCAGCACATTTATTCTTAGAAAAATCGGGAAAACGTGTGAACGCGAAAAGTATAATGGGGCTTATGAGTTTAGCGATAACCACGGGTGAAACGATTAAATTAATAGCAGATGGTTCAGATGAAGAAGTTGCCATAAGTCATTTGGTTTCATTTGTTAGTAAAAAATAATAGTTTACTAGAATATGTGAAAAAGATAACATGAAATATGGTAACGGGTGTTTCCTTGTCAGAAGCACCCGTTCCATTGTATCTAGAAAATATAAAAACGCATTCGCACAAAATGAGCGCGAATGCGTTTGTTTTATCGTTATTAATCAGGTTTACGTTCTAATACTTTATCAATTAAACCATACTCTACTGCACCTTGAGCAGTCATAAAGTTATCACGTTCTGTATCACGATTGATCACATCAATTGGTTGACCAGTACGTTCTGAAAGAATTTGGTTTAAGTTCTCTCTCATTTGCAAAATACGTTTTGCATGAATCTCAATGTCAGTCGCTTGACCTTGTGTTCCACCAAGTGGTTGGTGAATCATTACTTCACTATTTGGAAGTGCATAACGTTTACCCTTTGCACCTGCTGCAAGTAAGAATGCACCCATTGATGCTGCCATACCAGTACAGATAGTAGAAACATCAGATTTAATATACTGCATTGTGTCATAAATAGCCATGCCAGCTGTGATAGAACCACCTGGTGAGTTAATGTATAGGGAGATATCTTTTCCAGAATCCTCTGCTTCTAAGAAAAGTAACTGTGCAACGATAGAGTTCGCAACATTATCGTCAATTGCACTTCCTAGCATAATAATTCTGTCCTTCAATAAACGAGAGTAAATATCATATGCGCGCTCACCACGGTTTGTTTGTTCAATAACTGTAGGTATTAAATTCATCGGAATTCCTCCTTAATAAAATCTTTTCATTTATGGATATCCAATCTTTGGATAATTTCATCATATAACAATGGTCAATGAAGGTCAAACAAAAACATTCGGCAAAAAGTGCAGATATTTTATGTAGGAAAAATCATACATTACATCATGCCCGTTCGGGTAAGGAATTAAACCTTTCCGGTGAAAACACTTGTTAATTCAATTCTTAACCGTTATAATATCCTATGTGTTCCATTAGTTTTTATCATGCGCCCATAGCTCAGCTGGATAGAGCACTGGTTTCCGGTACCAGGTTTGCCGGGGGTTCGAATCCCTCTGGGCGCGCTTATAAATTCAATAGTAGCAAGGGTTTGAGTGAATCTCATTCCCTTGCTATTTTCATGTATTTCTAACCAAATTCTAACCTTCGGGTTCCGAAATACTTTTTTATGTTATTTTTCGTGATAGAAATAACATTTTCGGGAATAGGTTCTTTCTTTTTATAAAGTGATGCTTGAATACTTGTTGCGGCTATTTCTTGAATTCCTGGAATAACATGTGAATAGGTATCAAGTGTTGTTTGGATTGATCTATGACCTAAACGTTCCTGAACTACTTTTGGATGGACACCAGCTCGTAATAACAAAGTAGCATGAGTGTGCCTTAATCCATGAAAACTAATCTTCTTAACACCGCTCTTCTCTATCGTAGGGTTAAACATTGTTCTTAGATATGTTGGCCTTATGGCTCCTCCAGTTGAAGTACAACAGACTAAATTATTATTCTCATAATCTGGTCCACACATCATCCTGTTCTTCTCTTGTTGCTTCTTATGTTCCCTTAGAATCAATAGTATCATCATCAATATCGATTGTTCTATAGCTAGTAGAAGTTTTAAGTTGTGGAGATAGATTCCATTTACCCGCATTATCTTTCTTAATTGTTGTTAAAAGATATCTTTTTCTTATCAAAGTCAATATGGGACCATCTAAGACCTAAGATTTCCCCTCTACGCATTCCAGTTGCTAAAGCGAGAATGATTGGTATAGAATGATTTTGCTATTTAGGTTGCTCATGGAGGCTTGTACCTCTTCTTCAGACCAATATTCAATTTCTTTTCTATCTACCTTGGGAGCTTCTATATCCTCCATAATACCTTCTTTAATCCATAACGTTTACCTCTCTTTAAAGCACTTGAAAGGATTCTGTATATGTGTCAAGTGTACGTTATTGTCTGACGTAGTAGGGTCAGCTGATGCTGAAATATATAGGTTACGCTTAGAATAGGAGGTCAAAACATGATCTATTTAGAGTATCACTTAGAATCAAAGCAAGTAGTGGCAAGTTATGATTATAGACCAGATTGCCCAGCAGGGTATGATTACTGTAAAACAGATTCGTTCAAGCCAAATGACGAGTTTGAACTGATTATTACAGTTAATCGGGTGGATGAAAATTATAATCTGCTATCATTCTCAGCAATACGTAATAATCCACAAGCGAGTAGGATTCTACAAGAAAACGAGTCTTTAAAGGTAACAGTAATCAAATTGGGTGATGAAAACAAACATTTACAAACTGACTTAGGAAATGCTCTTCTTGAGAGCGCCTCAGACAAAGCTAGAATTGCAGAATTAGAAACTACTAGCGGAGCATTATTGTTAGAAGTTGCTACTCTAAAATCAGGAGGTAATGATAATGTGGTTTGATACAATTAAACGATTCTATGACTTTCCGTCGATTTAATGTAGATGGAAAGGAGGTTTTACAGTGAAGTATTATCGCACCGAGGGGCTGATTGAAGAATATATAGTGCCACCAGTCAATGCGCCAGTTTATACTATGGTATTTATGATTGAAGGTCAATTTTCGTTAGAATTATGCATAACTGATGCAGCTATTGCGAGCGCAGATTGTGGGGTTACAAGAGAAAAAGTAAATGAGTGGTTATGGGAGACAGGAGATTACTTTTTCTTAAGTGAAGAAGTTGTTCCTAGCAAAATCACTATTACAGCTACAGATGTTAGAAGTGGACATGTAGTCACACCATTTAACAACTTAAGAAGTGAATCATTATAGCATCCTACGGGTGCTTTTTAATATGTCAAAAACAGGGGGTCGGACATGACTATAGAAGAGCTAGCAAGTTTAATGGCGGTGATTTCATTTTTAGGTGGAATTGCTATTTTTGTTATTCATCGGAATACAAAGAGGTTATATTAAGTAAGAATAAAGTAAAACTAAAATAAGAACTGAAATATCTTATTCTAGCTAGAATTTCATTAGAAAAGCCCTCCTGCGGGTAACAGGTGGGCTTTTTATTACTAGTTCATCAACTAACACACCCTTTAGTACAATGAAAAATCTATTTTAATGCCATTATCTTTGATTTTCGTAATCGTTAATGATTACTTTTATAATATTAAATTGTTCATCTGCGACTGCTTTGTTAGATTGTTCATTATAGTTGTAGGTTATTAAAGCCTTCCATAAAGCCCAACCTCTTGCTCTATTCCAAGTTTCTTCATCAAAATTCAATGTATCCTTAAATATCTTTCTGCTACTATCGTCAAAAAAAGTCCAAGCCATTGCAGCATCACAAGAAGGGTCTCCTATTCCCAATATTCCAAAATCAATAACCGCATACAATCTACCATTCTTAATTAATATATTTCCTGGCACAACGTCTCCGTGAACCCAAACTGGTTCACCATCCCATTCTGAGGTTAATGCCAATCCCCAAATTTCTTCTAATAAGTGTTTATTAAAAGTATCTGCATTATTATTGATGGCTTCTCTACACTCTTTATCGTATACAACAAGATCCCCGCCTCTATAAAAATTATGTTCCCCGGCTAAAGGACCACCAGTAGCGTCAATAGATTGTAGGTCAACTAAAAATTTTCCCAAATCATATGCAAATTGGTTTAAATCATCTATTTTATTTAAAGTTAATGTCTCTCCATCCAACCATTTGTTAATTGACCAAGGATATGGGTAATCTTTACTTGGTTCTCCTTTAAATAATGGTTCAGTTATTGGTGTGGAGAGATGCTTAGCGAGAAAAGGTAACCATTTTTGTTCTTTTTCTACCTGGGGTACACTAAGCTGTATCACTTGGTAACCTAACGCTCATCCTATTCCCTAAGTGAAAAGTTCTATTATCATTTCCACCTTTTTCAACAGGCTTGATTTCCAAATTAGACCACTCTGGAAATTGGCTATTTATTAACTTAGAAACTAAATCAATGTTTATTTTAATCATTTAATTTCTCCCTATAATTTTATTTATTCATCACCCAGAACCTAGTTACAGTCACAAATTTATTTGATAAACGCATCCTTATCAACCCCTTTAATTTCAATTAATATGCCATACCCTTACTACAAGGGCATCTTATTCCACTAAGCTCCCCCGCTAGTTTATGAACATTTTATCACAATATAATAATATAAAAAGCCCTCTCGAGGAAACGAAGGGGCTCATTTTAATACTCTAAGTTTTATTATTAATGTTGTTAGCCAGTAGGATGAAAATACAGCTTCTAGGTTTAAAAGGGACACATAAATTAAGTTCACACCTTTATTAAAATCAACTAAAGCCATTTACTTCTCAACCGATTCAAATCCAGATGAAAATATAGCAATTTAAATACAAAAGGTAAAAGATGAGCCCCAACTGAGACTAGTTGAGGGTGGAAATGTTAGGGAATATTAATTATTAAGCTTATTCACTCGAAACTGGAAAGGCATTCATTAGTATTTTTTTAACAAGTAAGCCAACTGCCATTCCAGGAAAGAAAAATAATATTGGAAGCCACACTGGCCCTAGTAAAACGCCAAGTATCGTGAGTTTCGACGAATACACTAATCCAACAGTTGCAGAAAAAGCGGATAATACAAAGGGAAGAAATGAGTATGGATACTCCCCGCCACCTGCATCTTTCATAGCATCCCACATAGCAAAAGAGTATACACAAGGGTAAAACAATAACCAGTTATAATTAGCAATGGCTATTGCATCAGCAATGTTTCCATGAAAACTTAATAGTATAGCATTATTTAAGTTCCCTAATACGTTAATTAATAGTTCAAGTGTTATTAAGATAATACCTTTAAAGTATTTTCTATTTAATAATTGTCCGAACCCCGGCAGTGCAACACTCCACATTAGCTTCTCGAGTGGATTCCTGTTCATAATCACTACCTGGCATACTACTTATCTTTTGCAATTTCTTTTCTATCTGGAGCGAGAGGAGGTTGCTCTAACCATTTATTTTTAGTCATTAAATTAAACCACTCTTTTGTAATTGTTAGATTTTTTAAGATTATTTTCTCGTATGTTGTCACTAAGTCTATACGCATCGCAGATGCGAGTCCAGCACCATGAAAGGATTGAGCGGTCTGCAATAAGAAGCCAATATGATACAGCATTAACTTATCTGAGAAAGGAGATTCTTGTGAATTTGTAACCTCTGTTTCCCAAGACATTGGAACCGGTAAATTATCTGCTTTTAGTATTTTAGAGAGAGATTGAATTTGCTGATCAGATGCATTCTGTGCGCTTTCTAAGAACTTTCTAACTTCTTTTGAATGAGTGACCTGACTGAACCCAATCGAAAGTGATTTTTCTAAAATCTTCTTTTTAACATTAAGAGATAAAGCAATTATTTCAGTTGATGCTAAAGGTCGTTTATCAAAAAAATATCCATCTATAAATTGTTGACCAGAAACAAATTCCGGCAACTGGTCTGGGAAAAAGTATGGATCGCGTTGAAAGTGTCCCTTATCCAATAATAATTCAACTGTACGATGATACATGCTCATCCCATCATTACTGCATGAATCATAGAATTGTCTCAAGTCTCTTCTTACTGAGGAACTTAGTGATGTCGAATGACCTAGTAAACCATGCAAAGTCATAATGTTAAGATAGTGCAAACAAAATATATCAGAAAACAGTCTCTTTGCATTCTTATTTAGGTCTGATTCTGTAAAACCAATTGGAACTGGAAACCCTTCTTCCTTAATGAACTGAACTATTTGGTTCTTTTGGGAACTAAATACATTTATCGCATCTTCGAACAAGTCTTTTATATCTTGATCTTCAATAATGGAAATCATATATCTATTAATGGTGTCAACGGCCGTCCCATTTACATATTCAAGCCATAAAGTTCCTATTTCAGCTGATGTAAGTTTTATGTTTTCTTTTTCCATGTAATCACCTCTTCCTAGTGTTTCCCTAAAATATGAAATTTTATTATGAATTTGATAGATGGTACAAACGCTTTGAAAGGTGTTTTATCCGTGGAAAAGAATCTATTAGATTGAGAATAGCCCATTAGTTGGACCGGCAGTAAAGCGGATAGGTGCATAAAAAAGAGCCCCGACCGAATAGTCGGGGCATTGTTATGTATCATTAACCCTGTGTTTCCCTTTTTCTATTTTCTTAATTTTCTTCTTTCAAAGTTTCTAACGAAGGTTCTATCGTGATTCGTTAAAGATCAGCATATTTGGATAATTAATTAGTTAAAAGTACTGATTTTCAAGAGTTGATACGTGTTGAAAATGGAGTGATTGGTTTCCGGTACCAGGTTTGCCGAGGGTTCGAATCCCTCTGGGCGCGCTTATAAATTCAATAGTAGCAAGGGTTTGAGTGAATCTTATTCCTTTGCTATTTTTGAGTTTAAAGAGCTACTCTGCAAACCCCTTAGAAAAAATGAATAATAATCCTTATAAATGGTCAGCTGTTAAAATTGATCGTGCAGAGAGAGACAAAAAAACAAAGTTTCCTCTCTTTAATAATGTATAGCCATTCAAATGGTAATATAAAGCTTTACGATATCAATATCATTTTAAACATTTACCGACTCTAATTAGTTTGACTACTTTTGCCGAAATACTCGAAGATCACACATTCTTCTGGTGGGAAACTGGTATATTCGTTACATATGTTATTGATGGAATATCTCCGGGTTACTCATTCCCTGTAGAAGCAATGAGATTTGCGGTAAATATAGACAGTATCATCTCTATTGATGAATACGAATATGGATTTATTGAAGATGATCAAGAAGATTAATATAGAGAATCCGCCTTAATGGCGGGGATTTGTGCATTGTATAATGCAATCCACTATGTCATTTATAATTTTAGGGACTGTGAATTGTTTCATATAAGCTTTAATATTCTATTCAACTATCAGGTTATATTTGAATCATCCCAAGTGTGGTAATTATTACGGTGATATGCTTTGTGGAAGTCCAGTTTTTTGTAGTATGTGAACGTTAGGAAATAAGGTATAAAAAATTCTCTATTCTAATTAAAAATGGCAAGGTCCTGAATGTATTTCAGTCCTTGCCATTTTTATGTATTTTCTTAACTTAATTCTAACTAACATAAAATGTAGAATATAAAGTCTATAAAAAAATGAGTAAGGTTAATGTTAAATAAATCGTTTCTTTTTTCTTATCTATTTCCTTCTATATTTATTTATCTTAAGTATTTTGTAGACTATTACGAATAATGAGGTAACCATAGTTGATAGAAGTATAGGATGATATACGTCCGGTATCGACGAAAAAATGGTAAATAGAAATGTTGTGAAGAGAAGATTCATATATAATTTTATAGATGAATACCTATTACTAAAAATATGATTAGCTATAATCCTATTAACCATTCCTTAGCCCTCCTAATCATAAAGTAGTCTATGCATGGTTCTTATATTCTAAATTTAGTTTAACGCGGCTAAGCTTTCTAAAGGATATACTTTTCAAACAATCAAAATAAGCAATAAATCTGATACCCACCAAGGAATATTTATTGTATATTGTATTGGAAGGGGGATTGTATACAAATGAAGTTCATAAAATTTTTACTAATAACCTTAATCATTTTGGCAGGTCTAGGATATGGTGTCTATTATTTCGGAACAAATATTGCTTCAGATAAGTTAATGGAAGTTTTAACAACGGAATTAGAAAACAGCGGTGAAATGGAAAATATAAAAAATGCGATAGAAAGTGATCCGCAGTTAAAAGCATTTCTAGAAGATGCTGCATCAGTTGATGAAAGTACCTTACCGGTTAAGACGAAAGAAGAAGCAACTAGAATGATTGTGAAGAAGGTAGGAGTTTCAGGAATTAAAGACATCCAATCAAAGGTTCAACAAGGAGAAATTTCCAAAGAAGAATTGATTCGCGAGATGGAAGAGAAATTAACAGAAGAGGAAATAACTGCGTTGAAAGTTATTGCTTATAAGGAGTTATATAACAAATAACAACCAATAAAAAAGACCTTACGAATTGGTATTGGTCTTTTTTTATGGTTGGGAAAGTATAATGTTCTCGCCTATACGAAAAAAGGACGAGTGCATGTATATTTTTAATATTCTTATTGCATACCTATCCTACAAATGATAAGATAGGAACAAATGTTCTATATAAGGAGGTGTGACTATGCAGAGGATATTTCAGGACTCATTAGAGAAGAAAGAAAAAATAATCATCTATTATATTGATCAACAGAATAACGTGACACAGCGCTACATTCGTGTCCTGCGAATTGATAAAGGATCTATTGTTGCTTATTGTTTTTGGCGTAAAGAGGTTAGAACATTTCGAGTTGACAACATCCTAACTGCAGGTCCACTATACCGCCGTACCGGTGCCTAACCAATATTTTGCTAACGGTTTCTTCCTCTTGTATACTATATTATGAAATAAACAAGAGATTAGAGGGTGCAGCAATGGAAAAGATAATATTATATACAAAAGAAGTTTGCTCACTATGTGAAGATGCAGAAGCATTATTGGAAATGTTTCAAAATGATTATGAGTTTGAGATAGAAAAGCGTGATATTTATACAAATGATGAATGGTTAGAAAAATACCATCTATTAATCCCAGTTGTAGAAGTGAGCGGAATCCAACTGGACTGTGAGCATGTAGACTACTTTACTATAGAAAAAACACTTGACGAAAATTTGACAAAAAGATAGTTCGTTTTATTTGTATAATTTTTTCAATATGGTAAGATAATATTGTACATAGGATTCTATGTGAATTTTTTTGGGGTATGTGGGACACTTTATGCAGGAGTGGGACATTTTTGTACCCAGTTCTAAAGGAGTAGTGTCATGAAGGCATTAATCGAAGTGCAAAAGAAACTAATACCTGACTTGTTAACTGTAATGCAGACAAGGTATTCCCTGCTACACAGTGTGAACCTTCATCAACCCATAGGAAGAAGAGGGCTTGCTGAAAGTAGTAATCTAACAGAAAGACAGGTTCGAAGTGAACTGGATTTTCTTTATGAACAAGGCTTATTAGAAATTACGTCTAAGGGAATGCTTATTACAGAGCAAGGTAAAACGGTTTTAGAACAAATGACCCAGTTTATCAGTGAAATTACAGGGTTAAGTGTTTTAGAAAACCAAATTAAGGAAACATTAAAAGTAGAAAATGTTGTTGTTGTCCCTGGAAATAGTGATGATGCAGATTGGGTTAAGCAGGAAATGGGTAAGGCTTGTGTATCGTATCTCAAAAAAATCCTGAAGCCAAATGCAACCATTGCTGTTACAGGAGGAACTACAATGGCTTCTGTTGCTAGTGTAATGACTCCAATGGAAAAAGGAGAAAGTTTTTTGTTTGTACCAGCACGTGGAGGTATTGGTGAAAAGGTAGAAAACCAAGCCAACACAATTGCAGCGCAAATGTCCCGAAAAGCACAGGGAAACTATCGATTACTGTATGTTCCTGATCCACTCAGTGAGATATCCTATCATAATTTGATCCAAGAACCTTCGATTATAGAGATCTTGCAACTGATTCGAAATGCAGATGTGGTGCTTCATGGAATAGGTGATGCCTTAACAATGGCAGAACGAAGAAAAACGCCTGATGATACCAGAATGAAACTTCAAGAAAACGAGGCGGTCAGTGAAGCGTTTGGTTATTATTTCGATCAGCAAGGGAATGTTGTGCATAAGGTTCGAACGGTTGGATTACAACTAGAGGATTTGGAATCAATAGAATTTGTAATTACCGTGGCAGGTGGGAAATCAAAGGCGAAAGCAATAAAGTCCTATTTTAAGCATGGTACTAGTAATTTGCTCATTACAGACGAAGCAGCAGCGAAACAGATTTTAAGGGATGCTTCCCTTTAAATAAATTTAATTATAGAAGTATTAGGAGGAATATAAAATGGCAGTAAAAGTTGGTATTAATGGTTTTGGACGTATTGGACGTAATGTATTCCGTCAAGCACTTAAAAGAGATGATGTAGAAATCGTAGCAGTTAACGATTTAACAGATGCGAATATGCTTGCACACCTATTAAAATATGATTCTGTACACGGTGTTCTACAGGAAGAAGTTTCTGTTAATGGTTCAAACATCGTTGTAGGTGATAAAGAAATTAAAGTACTTGCAGAGCGCGATCCTGCTAACTTACCTTGGGGTGAGCTAGGTGTTGAAGTAGTAGTTGAATCTACTGGACGTTTCGTTGACCGTGATTCTTCTCAAAAACATATTGATGCTGGTGCGAAAAAAGTAATTATCTCTGCACCTGCTAACAACGAAGATCTTACAATTGTTATGGGTGTAAACCAAAATGAGTATGACCCAAGCAAACACCATATTGTATCTAATGCATCTTGTACTACTAACTGTTTAGCACCATTTGCAAAAGTGCTTAACGATAAATTCGGAATCAAACGTGGTCTAATGACTACTGTTCATGCTTACACAAACGATCAACAAATCTTAGATTTACCACATAAAGACTATCGTCGTGCTCGTGCAGCAGCTGAGAACATTATTCCTACAACTACTGGTGCAGCTAAAGCAGTAGCATTAGTATTACCTGAATTAAAAGGTAAATTAAATGGTATGGCAGTACGTGTACCTGTTCCAGACGGATCTATGGTAGACTTAGTTGCAGAAGTAGAAAAAGACGTTACAGCTGAAGAAGTAAACCAAGCATTCAAAGAAGCAGCTGAAGGTGAATTAAAAGGTATCTTCGAATATAGTGAAGCTCCATTAGTATCTAGTGATATTGTTGGAAACACTCATTCTTCAATTCTTGATGGTCTTTCAACAATGGTAATGGAAGGTAACATGGTTAAAGTACTTTCTTGGTATGATAACGAAATGGGTTACTCCACTCGTGTTGTAGACTTAGTTGCTTTCATGGCACAAAAAGGACTATAAGAGCAGGCTTAAAAAATAAATGGGAAGGTGGAGAAGTTACATTCTCCTCCTTTTCTCATGTAAAATAACCATTTTTCTATGCGGATAGGAAGGCATCATAATCTTTCTCGCATTTTTCTAAGACTAATGGTAAAAGTACTGGGAAACCTATAAAGTAATACTTACATACGTATTGCAAGTTGCGATTTAAATAGTATACATTCGTAAAGAAGAGATGAATTTAACTTATCTAAGGAGGGAATCCCATGAACAAGAAAACTGTAAAGGATTTGGACTTAAAAGGTAAAAAGGTATTCTGTCGTGTTGATTTCAACGTACCGATGAAAGATGGAGAAGTTACCGATGACACACGTATTACTGCTGCATTGCCAACTATTCAATATCTAACAGAGCAAGGGGCTAAAGTTATCCTTGCAAGTCACCTTGGTAGACCAAAAGGGCAAGCTGTTGATGAGTTACGACTAGATCCAGTTGCTAAACGTCTAAGTGACTTAATAGGTAAACAAGTGGTTAAAACAGATACTGTTTATGGACCAGAAGTTGATGAAGCTATCTCTGGACTTAACGATGGCGATATTTTACTTCTTGAAAATGTTCGCTTCGAAGCTGGAGAAGAAAAGAACGATCCTGCATTAGCAGAAGCTTTTGCGAATATGGCTGATATTTATGTGAATGATGCTTTTGGCGCAGCACACCGTGCACATGCATCAACTGCTGGCATTGCTGAAAAGCTCCCATCTGCAGCTGGATTCTTAATGGAAAAAGAACTATCTGTACTTGGAAAAGCATTAGAAAATCCTGAACGTCCATTTACAGCTATTATCGGTGGGGCAAAAGTAAAAGATAAAATCGGTGTAATTGATCATCTTTTAGATAAAGTGGATAACCTTATCATCGGTGGTGGCTTAGGTTATACGTTTGTAAAAGCACTTGGCCATGAGATCGGGAAATCTCTTCTGGAAGAAGATAAGATTGAATTAGCGAAAGAATTTATGAAAAAAGCGGAAGAAAAAGGTGTAAACTTCGTATTACCGGAAGATGTTGTTGTAGCAGACGACTTCGGAGAGGATGCAAATACGAAAGTTGTCCCTATTTCAGAAATTCCATCTGATTGGGAAGCACTTGATATTGGTCCAAAAACTCGAGAGAAGTACGCTCAAATTGTAAAAGATTCTAAACTAGTTATTTGGAATGGACCAATGGGAGTATTTGAGTTAAACATATTCGCTAATGGTACGAAAGCAGTTGCAGAGGCATTAGCAACTACTGAAGGCTATACAATTATTGGTGGTGGTGATTCTGCTGCAGCGGCAGAGAAGTTTAACCTTGCAGAAAAAATGGATCACGTCTCAACTGGTGGAGGAGCTTCCTTAGAGTTTATGGAAGGTAAAGTTCTACCTGGTGTAGCAGCACTTAGTGATAAGTAAGGAAAATTTCAGATAGAGGTGATACCATGCGTAAAAAAATAATTGCAGGTAACTGGAAAATGAACAAGACACTTTCTGAAGCAACACAATTTGTGGATGATGTTGTAGGAAAAATTCCTGCTGATGAAAAAGTAGAGGCAATTGTTTGTGCACCATTTCCTTACCTAGCTTCTTTAGTTGAAAAAACAAAAGGAACTAACCTGAAAGTTAGTGCACAAAATATGCATTTTGAAGATAACGGTGCTTTCACTGGTGAAGTGAGTCCTGTTATGCTAACAGATATCGGTGTAACTCATGTTGTGTTAGGTCACTCAGAGCGTCGTGAATACTTTGCGGAAACAGATGAAACAGTTAACAAGAAAACACATGCTGCATTTAATCATGGTTTAACACCGATCGTTTGTGTTGGAGAAACATTAGAGCAACGTGAAGCAAACGAAACGAAGAGCTTAGTAGAAACACAAGTGAAAAAAGCAATTGAAGGATTATCTAATGAGCAAATAGCAAAAACAATTATTGCTTATGAACCAATTTGGGCTATTGGTACTGGAAAGACAGCTTCAAGTGAAGATGCGAATGAAGTATGTGCCCATATCCGTAACGTTGTAAAAGAGGTAACAGATGAAGCAACGGCACAAGCGGTAGTAATCCAATATGGTGGAAGTGTGAAACCTTCTAACGTTGATGAACTTCTAGCACAATCTGATATTGATGGTGCACTAGTTGGTGGAGCAAGTCTTGAAGCTGATTCCTTCTTACAGCTAGTGGAGGCTGGAACAAAATGAGTCAAAACAAATTAGCTGCGTTAATCATCCTAGATGGATTTGCTATACGTGATGAAGTAAAGGGAAACGCAGTAAAACAAGCAAAAAAACCTAATTTTGATCGTCTTTGGAACACATATGCTCATAATCAGTTAGAAGCAAGTGGTGAGGCAGTAGGTTTACCGGATGGACAAATGGGTAACTCAGAAGTGGGACATTTAAACATTGGTGCAGGACGCATTGTGTATCAAAGTTTAACTAGAGTAAACTTATCCATTCGTGAAGGGGACTTTTTCGAAAACAAAGCATTCCTTAAGTCGATTAATCGAGCAAAGGAAAAAGGGAAAGCATTACATATCTTTGGATTGCTTTCTGATGGTGGTGTTCATAGTCATATTGAGCATCTGTTTGCATTGCTTAAGCTTGCAGGTGATCAAGGCCTAGAAAAAGTTTATCTTCATGCCTTCTTAGATGGTCGTGATGTAGGCCCACAGACTGCTAAAGGATATATTGAACAGACCGAACAAAAGATGCAGGAACTTGGAGTAGGTAAAATTGCAACAGTTTCTGGACGTTATTACTCCATGGATCGTGATAAGCGCTGGGATCGTGTGAAGAAAGCGTATGATGCAATGGTTTACGGAGAAGGACCTAGCTACAAGAGTGCATTAGAGGTAGTAGAGGATTCCTATCAAAATGGAATCTATGATGAATTCGTGATTCCATCTGTTATTACAGATGAAAATGGAGCACCAGTTGGAAAAGTAGAGGATGAGGATTCTGTAATCTTCTATAACTTCCGTCCAGACCGTGCAATTCAAATTTCTCGTACCTTTGCGAACGAAGATTTTCGAGACTTTGATCGCGGACCAGGTGTACCGCAAAATCTAGATTTTGTGATGTTAACACAATTTAGTGAATCCATTGATGGTTTTGTTGCGTATGAACCTACTAACCTAGACAATACAATTGGTGAAGTACTTGCTCAAAACAACATGAAACAACTTCGTATTGCGGAAACAGAAAAGTATCCACATGTAACATTCTTTATGAGTGGTGGACGTGAGCAGGAATTTCCTGGTGAAAAGCGTATTCTAATTGATTCACCAAAAGTTGCAACGTACGATTTAAAACCAGAAATGAGTGCTTACGAGGTTACGGACGCCTTACTTAATGAATTAGATGCGGGAGAAGTAAACGCGGTTATCTTAAACTTTGCAAATCCGGATATGGTTGGTCACTCAGGAATGCTTGAGCCGACAATTAAAGCAATTGAAACAGTGGATGAATGTTTAGGAAAAGTAGTGGATAAAATAATCGAGTTAGGTGGTCATGCGATTATTACTGCAGACCATGGAAACTCTGATGAAGTAGTGACACTTGAAGGGCAACCAATGACAGCCCACACTACGAATCCAGTTCCAGTAATTGTAACGAAGGATAATATTGAATTACGTGATGGCGGAATTTTAGCAGACCTTGCTCCGACATTACTTGATTTACTAGATATTGAAAAACCACAAGAAATGACAGGAACAACATTAATTAAAAAGTAAAAGGAGAGAATATCATGCCATACATTACAGACGTATATGCACGCGAAGTATTAGATTCACGAGGAAATCCAACAGTTGAGGTTGAAGTTTATACAGAATCAGGAGCTTTTGGTTCTGCAATGGTTCCAAGTGGAGCATCTACTGGGGAATATGAAGCAGTAGAACTACGTGACGGTGATAAAAGCCGTTACCTAGGAAAAGGTGTAGAAAAAGCAGTTCATAACGTGAACGAAGTGATTGCACCTGAACTTATTGGTTTAGATGTTACTCGTCAAAACATCATCGATGCATTAATGATTGAGCTTGATGGAACTGAAAATAAAGGTAAATTAGGTGCTAACGCTATCCTTGGTGTATCCATGGCGGTAGCCCATGCAGCAGCTAACTTCCTAGAAGTACCTTTATACAATTACTTAGGTGGATTTAACGGAAAAACTCTTCCAACACCAATGATGAACATCGTAAATGGTGGAGAGCATGCTGATAATAACGTAGATATTCAAGAATTCATGATTATGCCTGTAGCTGCTCCTACATTCAAAGAAGCACTACGTACTGGTGCAGAAATCTTCCATTCTTTAAAGAATGTTTTAAAATCAAAAGGATACAACACTGCTGTTGGTGATGAAGGTGGATTTGCTCCTAACCTAAGTTCTAACGAAGAAGCGCTACAAACTATTGTAGAAGCTATTGAAGCAGCAGGCTATAAGCCAGGGGAAGAAGTAAAACTAGCTATGGACGTTGCCTCTTCTGAAATGTATGAAGATGGTAAATATGTTCTTAAAGGTGAAGGTGTAACTCGTACTTCTGCAGAAATGGTAGATTGGTACGAAGAAATGGTAAACAAATATCCAATCATCTCGATTGAAGATGGATTAGATGAAAATGACTGGGAAGGTCATAAGCTACTAACTGAGCGCCTTGGTAAGAAAGTACAACTAGTTGGTGACGACTTATTCGTAACGAACACGAAGAAACTTGCACAAGGAATTGAGCAAGGTGTTGGTAACTCGATTCTAATTAAAGTGAACCAAATTGGTACATTAACAGAAACTTTCGATGCAATTGAAATGGCGAAACGCGCTGGATATACAGCAGTTATCTCTCACCGTTCTGGTGAAACGGAAGATGCTACAATTGCTGATATCGCAGTCGCTACAAACGCTGGTCAAATTAAGACTGGTGCACCATCACGTACAGACCGTGTAGCGAAGTACAACCAACTTCTTCGTATCGAAGACGAACTAGCTGGTCTTGGTGAATACGCTGGATTAAACGCTTTTTATAACTTAAAAAATAAATAATAATGATAAAGGCTGTGAAATTATTCGCAGCCTTTTTTATATATAATTCAAAGGACTAATGTTTAAATGCGTAGATAAAACAATGTCACCATTACCATACTATAGTAATAGGCTATTATGATAAATCCTTTCACGAAAGGAAGTGGTCAGATGGCAAAGAAGGTCTTACTTTTTGGGGATATTGGTATAGATGATATCATTGCGATTATTTACGGATATTTAAAAGACGATATTGATATTGTTGGTATTGTAACCGAATATGGTAACATCCCTCGTGAAAATGCTCTCGCAAGTATCCAGTATCTTAAAGAGGAGATTTTGCCAACCGAGGAAGCACAACAGACGATGTTAATTGCTGGGGCTGAAAATCCAATGACAGCCGAACCGATGGAGTTCTTTCCAGAAATTCATGGAGAATATGGACTGGGACCAATCACACCTCCAGAAATTTCAGATGGAATAACATTAGAAAACTTTTTCTCCATCATAGACATTATAAATCAATATGGAGAAGATTTATATATCGTGAATATTGGAAGGCTAACGTCATTAGCTACCATGTATTTACTTTATCCAAGAACAATGGAGAAAATTAAACATTTGTATGTGATGGGCGGAGCATTTTGGGTTCCAGGCAATGTCACTGCAGTATCGGAAGCAAACTTTCACGGTGACCCGGTTGCAGCACAAATTGTATTAACCTATGCAGACCAAGTAAGCATCATCCCTTTGAATGTGACGCAAAATGCAATCGTTACTCCTGAAATGGTGGATTATATTGATCAAGTAGGCCCCATCGATATTGTCAAACCGATGATTGATTATTATTATGATTTCTATAAAAAACGAGACCCTAATGTTCAAGGTAGCCCATTACATGACGTGTTAACTTTAATGGCAGTAAATATGGAGGATATCTTTACTTTTGAAGAATACCCAGTCCATATAGTTCAAGCAACAAGCGGAACGGAGCGAGGTCAAAGCATTGCGGACATCAGACCTTTTGGGAACTTAGAAGAAGAGACAGAAAAGGAAATAAAAAGACATCGAATAGCCTTTGAATTTGATTATCGCAGATTTTTTATGGATTTTATGACTACTATGTCTGGACAGCGGTTTGATATAACCTAGGGTGCTGAATATTCAGTGCTCTATTTTTTGTTATAATGAAAGAAAAATAGGTGAGGGGAAGACTGTGTTAAACACCATTAAAGAACGTCGTAGTATTCATACCTTTCAAGAAAAACAGATCGACATAGATATATTAAAAGAAATATTTACTTATGGTTCATTTGCACCAACTCATTATATGAAGGAGCCTTGGCAGATAAAGCTATATCAAGATAAAGGGAAGCAACAACTTATTCAGGCAATAATGGATAGCTACGTCAGAATTGGCATGATTAAAAATGATGGGCAAGCAAAAACTTTGAAAATGATCGAGTCTATGAAAGCTTTTCTAGATGCTATTCCCCACCATGGATTAATTTACTTCGAATTAGAAGAAGATCCAGTGCGATATGAAGAGGAGTATGCTTCGGTATGCGCATTTATACAAAACTCTCAACTGGCTGCATGGGAATATGGAATCGGTATGCTTTGGACCATCACTCCCTATATGCATGATCCAGATTTTTATAAGGATGTAGGGTTAGACCCCAAAGTTGTGAAAATAGCTGCTGTCTTGCAAATCGGCTACCCTAAGAAAATACCCCAGGCGAAAAGAAGAACACCGATTGAAGAGAAGATGGAAATAATAGAAAAGTGAAAGAGAAAGCCTATCACGGTTGAGTAATGCAGAAAAATGGAGAAAGTCTACCGAGAGAACTCCAATGACGGTAGAGTTATGAAGAAAAAGCAAGAAAGTCTACCGAGAGAAGTTCTGTCACGGTAGAGTAATGCAGAAAAATGGAGAAAGTCTACCGAGAGAAGTCCAATCACGGTAGAGTTATGCAGAAAAGGAGAGAAAGTCTACCGAGAGAAAGCCTATCACGGTAGAGTTATGCAGAAAAATGGAGAAAGTCTACCGAGAGAAGTCCAATCACGGTAGAGTTATGCAGAAAAGTGGAGAAAGTCTACCGAGAAGTCCAATCAAGGTAGAGTAATGAAGAAAAAGCTAGAAAGCCTACCAAGAGAAAGCAATCAAGCTAGAGTGATGATAAATCGTAGCACTAAAAAAGGATGCCCCAGCCAATGCTGAGCATCCTTTCCTATATTATTCAGTTTTTTCTTTAACAAATGCAACCACTTCTTCTGCAGTTGACATGGATAATAGTTTATCCTTGTATGATGCCATATCTTTTTTAGAGATACCTTTTAATTGAGTACGTGCTGGTAAGATTGAAGTAGCACTCATACTGAACTCATCTAAGCCTAATCCAAGTAGAATAGGAATAGCGATTGGGTCTCCAGCCATCTCTCCACACATTCCAGCCCATTTGCCTTCACTGTGTGCAGCTTCTATAACGTTGTTAACTAAGTTTAAGATTGCTGGGTGGTATGGTTGATACAAATAAGATACTTCTTCATTCATACGATCAGCAGCCATTGTATATTGAATTAAGTCGTTTGTTCCAATACTAAAGAAGTCAACTTCTTTGGCGAATTGTTTTGCAATTACAGCAGTTGATGGAATTTCTACCATGATACCAACTTCAATATTATCGGAAACGCTATGCCCTTCATTTTTAAGGTTAGCTTTCTCTTCTAGCAATATTTCTTTTGCTTTACGGAATTCTTCTAGTGTAGCAATCATAGGGAACATGATTTTTAGGTTTCCGTAAACAGATGCACGAAGTAGTGCACGTAATTGCGGACGGAATACATGTTCATTTTCTAAACAGAAGCGAATTGCTCTAAAACCTAGGAATGGGTTTAATTCTTTTGGCAGATCCAAGTATGGTAGTTCTTTGTCTCCACCTACATCTAATGTACGAACGACAACAGGCTTATCTCCCATTTGTTCTAGAACAGACTTATATGCTTCATATTGCTCTTCTTCGGTAGGAAGCTCGTTTTTACCCATATATAAGAATTCTGTACGGTAAAGACCAACTCCTTCACCACCATTGTTGATTACGCCAGTTACATCATCAGGTGTACCAATGTTAGCAACTAGCTCCACTTGTTCTCCATCAGAAGTGAATGTAGGCTCGTCCTTTAATTGTGCCCAAAGAGCTTGTTGTTTCTTAAAGCTTTCACGCTTTTCCTCGTATTGTTTGATTTCTTCATCAGTTGGATTCACGATTACATTACCATCAATACCGTCAATAATAACAATGTCACCTTGAGCTACTGTCTTTGTGATATCCTTTGTACCAACAACTGCTGGAATCTCTAATGATCTTGCCATAATAGCGGAGTGAGAAGTACGGCCACCGATATCTGTAGCAAAACCTTTTACAAATTCTCTGTTTAACTGTGCTGTATCGGAAGGTGTTAAGTCAGCCGCAATAACGATTACTTCTTCGTCAATTAATGCAGGATTTGGAAAAGATACACCTAATAGATGTGCTAATACACGCTTTGTTACGTCACGAATATCGGCTGCACGCTCACGCATATATTCATTGTCCATACTTTCGAACATTTGAATAAACATATTCGCAACTTCTTCTAAAGCTGCCTCTGCCATAGCGTTTTCATTTTGGATTTTGTCTTTAATAGGATTAATTAGTTCTGGATCCCCTAATACTAACAAATGAGCAGAGAAGATTTCTGCATGTTCTTCACCAAGCTCTTTAAGTGTATGAGCTTTGATTTTTTCAAGCTCTTGCTTTGAAATTGCAAGCGCGTCTTCTAATCGTTTTACTTCATTTTCTGGATTATCGATTGTTTTGTTCGTATATGTCAAATCAGGCGTAATAAGCTGATAAGCTTTTGCAATTGCAATACCAGAAGATGCAGCAATTCCTTGGATGTTTGTCATAAAAGTACCAACCCTTCAAAAAAATTGTTAGAAAAATGATTTTCGCCCGTACTTTAACGAATGGTTCATTTTTCTCATGTCGGAGGAAAATTTATATTATTTCCTATCTACCCATATAGTTTATGGTAACCTTTCGACATCGCTGATACAAGCGTTTTGACCTTTTTCTACAAATTGTTCATATTGAAAGCGTTTAACTAGAAAAAGTTACGACAAATTTCTTGCAATCCAGCGTCTTACTACCTCATAAACTTCTATTTTATTTATTTCATTCAGGACTTCATGCCTAGCCCCATCGAATAAAGAGGTTGTAATATTTTCCATTCCTAACCTTCTATACATTGAGGCTGTCTTCCAAATACCTTTACTATAATTACCTACTGGGTCTTCAGCACCACTAATGAATAGTATTGGCAAATCTTTTCTAATTCTTGCGTTTCGTTTTGAGTTATGGATGTACTGAAGTCCTGTCATCAAATCAACAAAAAAGCGTGCCGTAGGGATATAGCCTGCATAACGATCTTGCATATACGCCGTTACAATAGAATCATCGCGAGTCAACCAATCAAACGGTGTCTTGGGTGAATCAATTTTACGATTAAACGCACCAAAAGCTAGCTTATTCATAAGTGGAGATTTTTCCCGTGGTTTTAGTACGGTAGCTAATGATTTACCAAGTGCTGTAGTATGTGCAGCGTAAAATCCTGTACCAGATAAGATAACACCTTTAAGGAGATCACTATGTTTCTGTATATAATTTCTAGCTAAAAAAGATCCCATACTATGACCAAGTAATATTATAGGTGTGTTTGGATACTCCTCCTGGATTTTTCGGGTTACGGTGTATAAATCATCTGTTGCTTTGTCAAAGCCATTTTCTTCAGAAAAATACCCCATTATACCCTGTTTTTGTCCTGTCTTCCCATGACCACGGTGATCATTTCCGTACACAAATAGATCCTGGTCTACTAAATACTGGGCAAAACCATGATAACGTTGAAAATGTTCTACCATCCCATGTGCAATTTGGACGATAGCCTTAGGCTGTTTTTCTGGATTGAACCATTTTTCCCCATAAATCTGGATCCCATCAACGGAATCTATCCAAAATGTAGTTTTCATTTTGTCACTCCCTGATTTTTTTATGATAGTTAAGATAATAATAGATTAAATTAGGCTGAAATGCTAATGTATATGAAGAAGAAGCAATTTCATGAATTAGTAAGCGTTACATAGTAAAAGGTAGTGTATGCCAAGTTTTCTAAAAAATAGCTTGATAAAGTATTCAAAATTATGCTAAAGTAGGTATAGTTAACTGTCTGTATATGTTCAGGAGGTGTCATGGTGACATGGCTAGTTTTGTAAATATTTTACTAGTGATCGATGCGGTAATTATGATAGTATTAGTTCTATTACAAAGTGGTAAAAGCGCAGGTCTATCTGGAGCAATCTCCGGCGGGGCAGAGCAATTGTTTGGTAAGCAAAAAGCTAGAGGAATTGATTTAGTTCTTCACCGAGCAACAATCGTTGCAGGAGTATTATTCTTCGTATTAGCTTTTTTAAGTGCATTTATATTACAATAGTTACTAGTCAACCCTTATCACATAGTGGTAAGGGTTTTTTACTGTTATTTTGGCGTGTCTTACTCTAGATACCTTGCGCATTTTAAGGGTGTAACATAGTATATAAAGGGTAAAATACATAGTAGAGAAGGTAAAGAAGGAGAGTACATAAATGAAAGTAATACAACCAAAACCATTTACGTTTGAAGCTGGTCCGAGAGCAGTATTGTTATTACATGGTTTTACTGGCCATACTGCAGATGTAAGGATGCTCGGCCGCTTTTTAGAAAAGAAGGGCTATACAAGCCATGCCCCAATTTATCGGGGACATGGGCAACCACCTGAGGAACTAATCAAAACTCGACCAGAAGATTGGTGGGAGGACGTTCAATATGCTTTTAATCATTTAAAAGACTTAGGGTATGAAGAAATTGCTGTAGCAGGATTATCCCTCGGTGGAGTGCTTAGCTTAAAATTAGCTTATTCAGAAAATGTTAAGGGAGTAATCCCGATGTGTGCACCGATGTTCTTTGATAATGAAAAGCAACTAACTACTGGGTTTCAACAGTTTTCTAAGGAATATAAGCAACTAGAGGGTAAAGATGAAGAAACTATTACTCAGGAAGTTACCTATCTAATGGAAAATTCAGGACCAATGTTTACGGAACTTGGAAAGCTGATTAAAGAGGTTCAATCCAACGTCGATACGATTTACACACCAACAATGGTTGTGCAAGCAAGACAAGATAAAATGATTAATACAGATAGTGCTACTTATATTTATGAAAATGTAGAAGCGGATCGTAAAGATATAAAATGGTATGAGGAATCAGGCCATGTGATTACGATTGATAAAGAAAAAGAACTGTTACATGAGGATATTTATCAGTTTTTAGAATCCTTAGATTGGGCAGAATAAGCATAAAAATAATGGAAGTGAAAGAAGGTGTTAGGATGAGTGAAATCATGATTGATAAATTAAGAGAATTTTTCAAGACATATGATTCCAAGCCACTTGCAGTGGAGGAATTAGAAGAGATTTTAGAAATAACGGATGTAGTAGATTTTAAAGAAATGGTAAAAGCGCTAAATGAGCTCGAATATAATGGAGAATTAGTTCGAACAAGAAAAAACCGTTTTGGTTTGCCAGAAAAAATGAATCTCATCCGAGGTCGTATCCAAATGCATGCGAAAGGCTTTGCGTTTTTAATCCCTGATGATGAGAACGAAACCGATGTCTATATTCATCACTCGGATTTAGCTTCTGCAATGAATAATGACCGGGTACTTGTCCGTATTGAAAAGCATGATGTATCGGGAAGTCGTCCAGAGGGAGTCGTGATTCGGATTCTCGAACGAGCGATAACAGAGGTAGTCGGTACATTTGAAGATAATAAGGCATTTGGATTTGTAATCGCTGACGATAAGCGAATTCCGAACGATATCTTCATTCCAAAAGGACAAATTAATGGGGCAGTTGACGGTCATAAAGTCATTGCTAGAATCACCAAATACCCAGAGCACCGAATGAGTGCTGAGGGGGAAATTATTCAAATCCTTGGTCATAAAAATGACCCTGGCATAGATATTATCTCCATCATCTATAAGCATGGATTGAAAATGGACTTCCCTGTAGAAGTGTTAGAACAAGCGCTTAATACGCCAGATGAGATTGATCCAGCAGAACTGGAGAATAGACGGGATCTCCGTGATGAAGTAATTGTTACCATTGATGGAGCAGATGCGAAAGACCTGGATGATGCGGTTACCGTGAAGAAGCTTGATAATGGTAATTATAAGCTTGGTGTCTATATTGCCGACGTTAGCTACTACGTACCAGAAGGGTCCCCGATTGATAAGGAAGCATTTGAACGCGGGACAAGTGTGTATTTAGTAGATCGTGTAATCCCAATGATTCCACACCGCCTATCCAATGGAATTTGTTCATTAAACCCTAAAGTGGATCGATTAACATTAGGTTGTGAAATGGAAATCGACACGACTGGAAAAGTCGTTAATCATGAAATTTTCCAAAGTGTCATCAAAACTACAGAGCGGATGACATACCGTGATGTTAATAAGATTTTAGTGGATAAAGATGACGAACTTCGTGACAAGTACAAACCACTTGTACCTATGTTTGAACAAATGGAGAAGCTAGCTTCTATCCTACGTTCGAAACGTATGGGACGAGGTGCAATTGATTTTGATTTTAAAGAGGCGCAAGTATTAGTAGATGAAAATGGAAAAGCGATGGATGTAGTTATTCGTGAACGTTCCGTGGCAGAACGTCTTATTGAAGAATTCATGTTAGCTGCCAATGAAACGATAGCAGAGCATTTCCATTGGATGGAGTTGCCATTCATTCATCGTATCCATGAGGACCCAGATCAAAGCAAATTACAGCATTTCTTTGAATTCTTAGGTGGATTGGGTTATCGGGTGAAGGGTACAGCCAATGAAATTCATCCTCAGAGCCTACAAAAGATTTTAGAAGAAGCGGAAGGCAAGCCAGAGGAAATGATTATTTCAAAAATCATGCTTCGTTCCATGAAACAGGCGAAATATGATCCACAAAGTGTTGGTCACTTTGGACTTGCAACAGAGTTTTACACGCATTTCACATCACCAATACGTCGATATCCTGACTTAATTGTTCATCGCTTAATCCGTACTTACTTAATCGAAAAAAGCCTAGATAGTAAGACAATCGGCTCTTGGAAAGAGAAACTCCCTGAGATTGCAAGACATTCATCGGAACAAGAGAGAAAATCGGTCGATGCAGAACGAGATACGGATGACTTGAAAAAAGCAGAATATATGCAGGAACGAATTGGAGAAGAATTTACAGGTGTCATTAGTTCTGTGACAAGCTTTGGGTTATTTGTTGAACTGGAAAACACGATTGAAGGCCTTGTCCATGTTAGTTATTTAACGGATGACTACTATCAATTCGATGAACGTCATTATGCAATGATCGGTGAACGGACAGGTAAGGTCTATCGAATCGGTCAAGAAGTAAAAGTTCGCGTAACCGGAGTGAATATGGATGAACATGCGATTGATTTTGAAATCGTTGGTGTAGGTAAAAAAGGGAACAAGGAACTACCAAAGGTGGAAAAGAATCGCAATGGGAACAAACGAGACAGAGGTAAACCTAATGCAAAAGGAAAAGGCTCTGTAAAATCGAAGAAGCCTCCTACAAGGAAAAGAAAATAGGGTCATATGAATTAAATGTTGCATAGACTAATTCTGTCTCTTAAAAAGCAGAATTAGTCTTTTGTTTTCATTAAATATAAATTTTAGGAATATTATTATTGCACTTTTTTAGGGCATCGAATAATATATACCTATAACTAAAATGTTTCCCTAGGGAAAAATTAATTAGGTAGTCCAACTGAGAGGGAGATACTAACGTGTCACATGATGTATTACTCGCATTTTTATTCACATTGATTGCAGGTTTAGCAACAGGTATTGGTAGTATGCTAGCATTCTTTACCAAAACAACGAATACGAAATTCTTATCCTTTGCATTAGGATTTTCAGCAGGTGTCATGATTTATGTTTCGATGGTCGATATATTTGTAAAGGCACAGGATGCTCTAGTATCTGAGTTAGGTGAAAGTGGACAATGGCTTACAGTAGGTTCATTTTTTGGTGGGATGCTATTAATTGCTTTAATTGACCGATTCGTACCGTCTGGTTCTAATCCCCATGAACTTAAAAAAGTTGAAGATATGAAAACAAACGGAGCAGTAGTTAATAACCCAGAATTATTAAAAATGGGAGTATTTACTGCTTTAGCAGTAGGGATACACAACTTTCCTGAAGGTATTGCAACATTTATCTCTGCTTTACAGGACCCTACGGTAGGATTTGCAATCGCAGTTGCTATTGCTATTCATAATATCCCTGAAGGAATTGCAGTTTCTGTACCAATCTACTACGCAACTAATGACAAGAAAAAGGCATTTAAGTTCTCATTCTTATCAGGACTTGCAGAGCCAGTAGGAGCAATTATTGCATTTCTAGTTTTAATGCCGTTTCTTTCCGATGTACTATTCGGTGTAATTTTCGCCGGAGTAGCCGGTATTATGGTCTTTATCTCCTTAGATGAGCTTTTACCGGCAGCGAAAAAGTTTGATGAAGCCCATGTATCCATTTACGGATTGATTGGTGGTATGGCAGTGATGGCATTAAGTTTATTATTACTATAACTTGAGGAAATTCATTCGGCGATGAGTGTGGAACTCTGGCTGAATGAATTTTTAGTAGATAGGAAAGTATAAAAATCTTTCTCGCCTGCATAAGTAAAACTAACGCATTCGCAAAAGACGAGCGAATGCGAGTTTTTCTAATTAATTCATTGGAATAACAGGGGATTATTTGGTAAAATTGATGTCACGGAAGTAGTAGGAGGGCTAAGTATGCCTAAAGGTGAAGGAAAAGTAATTGCACAAAATAGAAAAGCGTCTCATGACTATTTTATAGAAGACACGTATGAAGCAGGAATCGTCTTGCAAGGGACAGAAATTAAGTCGCTTCGTGCAGGTCGCGTAAACTTAAAGGATTCCCATGCTAGAATTGATAAACGTGGCGAAGTTCAACTAATTAACTTACATATTTCTGAATATGAACAAGGGAATCGTTTCAACCATGACCCCACAAGAACAAGAAAGCTATTGCTTCATCGAAAGCAAATCGATAAGTTGATTGGTCTAACGCAACAAGAAGGGTATGCACTTGTTCCTTTAAAAATCTATATTAAAAACGGGTTTGCGAAAGTCTTAATAGGCCTTGGAAAAGGTAAAAAGAAATATGATAAACGGGAAGATTTGAAGAAGAAACAAGTAAAACGAGATATCGATCGAGCGATAAAAGATTATAACAGGTAATAAGAGATCCATCAGCTAAAGTTTTTTGAGGCTGGTGGTTTTTTGTATAGAGGACAGTAGTGGTTCGAGCGGGAGGAGTGAAAAGTTGAGACAGATTAGTGGAAAGTCGCGCGAGAATCTTAATTGTCACGAGGAAATCCAAAAAAGTCACGCGGAGTTAAAATGGAGTGACGCTAGAAGAAAAGCCCCGCGCGAGTTCTAGTCAAGTCGGCGTGACAAAAGTTCTCCCCGGCGCGAGAACGGGACAGTTTGGAGTAATTTTCAGTGAACGTCGCGCGGAATTCAGGAGTGACGAGAGAGAAGTGAAAAGTCGCGCGAGAATCTCAATAGTCACGAGGAAATCCAGAAAAGTCACGCGGAGTTAAAGTGAAGTGACGCTAGAAGAAAAGCTCCGCGCGAGTTCTAGTAAAGTCGGCGTGACAAAAGTGCTCCCCGGCGCGAGAACGGGACAGTTTGGAGTAACTTTCAGTGAATGTCGCGCGGAATTCAGGGGTGACGCGAGAGTAGAGAAAGGTCGCGCGAGAGAATCCACAGCTAGGGCTAACTCTCACTGTTCCAGCGCGACATTTCAACTAAATATCAAAGCACTCAATCCAAATTTAAAGGAGAGATACCAATATGCTCAATTGCCGTAATGATGTCTTAACTATCACGAAACAGTTAGTTTCCATTCGTAGTATTGTAAACACAGAAGGGGAGAGTATTTTTGCCCATTCACTATATACCATGATAAACTCATATCCATACTTCCAAGCAAACCCAGACCATGTAGTGATTGAAAAGACTTTAAATGATGAAAAGGATCGTTATAATGTTTTGGCTTTTGTGAAGGGAACGAAGGGAAATAGTAACCGGACTGTTATCATAATGGGACATATGGATACGGTTGGTGTGGATGATTTTAACCAACAAGAAGATTATGCCTTCATGCCGGATGAGTGGATGGATTTTTTGCAAAAACAAGAAATACCTGAAGCGGCTAAGAAAAATCTAAATCCTGATGAATGGCTGTTTGGTCGTGGTGCACTTGATATGAAGAGTGGATTAGCTAGTAATTTATTCTTACTAAGCTATTTTTCGGAGCATCCCGAAGAACTAGACGGTAATATCGTGTTTATTGCAGAATGTGATGAGGAAGACGGTTCTCATGGTATTTTATCAGCTGTTACGACATTAAATAGATGGAAAGAAGAACATGGTTTTGACTATGTTTCAGCTATTAATGCCGATTTTGTATCACCATTATATGAAGGGGACCCAAATCGCTACATATACAAAGGTACAGTTGGGAAGTTATTACCGGCATTTTATATCACAGGGGCAGAAACACATGTGGGATCGGCATTTGAAGGGCTCGATCCAAATTTTATTGCAGCTGAATTGACCAGGCAAATTAGTTATAACTCCGCACTTAGTAATGTTGCTCAAGGGGAGTATACCATTCCACCTATTGCGTTAAAGCAAATGGACTTAAAGACGGAGTATACAGTACAAACGGCGTTAGGAGCATATGTATATTATAACTTCTTTATTCACTCTTGGACTCCAAAAGAAGCACTAAATATTTTAAAAGAGCAAGCTGAAATAGCTTTTCGGGGTGCACTGGATTTATATAAAAAAAGATATAAAGCATTTACGGAGTTATCTGGTGATACTTATAGTGAAGTTTCATGGAAACCTAGAGTTCTATTATTTGAAGAAATGGATGAAATGCTTATACAAACTCATGGAAAAGTTTACGTTGAATCCATGGAAGCTTATAAACAAACATTACTACATGATGATTCGTTAGATATTCGTATGTTTGCATTACGAGTAGTAGAAGAAGCTTGGAAGTGGATGGAGGATAAAAGCCCAGCAATCATCCTATTTTATTCATCCTTATATTATCCAAGAATCGAAATATCAGGAGAAACAGAGAATGAACAAGTATTAATCAAAGCACTTGATGTTGCAGTGGAAAAAATACAAGCTAATTACCAGCAACCGATTAAAGTAAAAAACTTCTTCCCGTTTATTTCCGATATGAGTTTTATGGGGTTAAGTGATGATGATGTAGCAATTCAAGCCGTAAAAGATAATAATCCAGCCTGGGGAACAAAGCATTCTGTCAATTATGAAGCCATTCGGGAATTAAATGTGCCAGTTATCAACATTGGTCCTTATGGGATGGGTGCGCATAAAAAGCTTGAACGAGTTGAAATTCAGTATTCAATGGAGATAGTTCCGAATCTAACAAAGCTAGTCATTGAGGAAGTATTAAGAAATCCGAAATAAGCAACTGGAAAACGCTTGTGGGTTTGGGAAAACATCCCACAGAAGAGCCCTTGAATTTGTTTATGGTTATGTTATAATAAAACATGTCGCTGATGAGCGATCAACAATTTAATAGTATTTGAGCTCAGGTACTATCCCCGAGCGTTTTCCTTTTATGGGGACGTTACGGATTCGACAGGGGTAGGTCGAGCTCAGGTTGCGCGTCGAGGTTACGGCTCGTAAAACGTTAAACGCCTAATAACTGGCAAAAACAACAATCTTTCTTTAGCAGCTGCGTAAGCACTAGCTAAAGGATCCTTCCTACTCTCGCCTGTGGAGTAGTACCTGAAGGGTCTCAACTTAAGCAGGCTATCCTGTCATTCGCCGTCTGAGGATGATTTGGGAATTTAATCAGACTAGCTACTTGGAAGCCTGTTGGTAGGCTGAAAAGTTAGCGAATGATAATATACCAACTACACGTGTAGAAGCCTGAGTAACGATGCTCTTGGACGTGGGTTCGATTCCCACCGTCTCCACCAATACATATGTTGGTGGTTTTTTATTTTTGTATGACAGGAACCATAAAATTTCCGTTTGGAAACTTTATGGTTCATTCTTATTGTTTTGTGTATGTAATACATTTGAATATAACATTCAAATGACACTTAAATTTCATAGAAAAACTTTATAAATAGGCATAAGAAATATTATTGGTTTCGTTTAAGCTACATAGTTAAAATCTGTCGCTTATTAAAATTAGTAAATCGGATGAATATAGAAATGTAAATTTAATATAAAATTAGTAATAGCATTACCATATTAAGTGGTAATGCTATTTTTGAATAACTATATTTGAAATGTGTATCAAAATTATTTACTATTTATTTTCGTTAAAGGATCTTTGAATTGATACGTAATTACGGCTATAAGAATGTACCACTACGCCAAGTTTTTTATCAGCGATTGCGACTAAATTTACCGCATATCGCCAATGCATTTACCATGTGTGATGTAAGGAAAGTGCAGATTTAAAACGATAAGGATTATAAAAGATAAAAAAGCCTAATCCCCCGTATTTTTTTCGATGAATTAGGCTTTTGCTCTTCCAGAAACGCGCCTGTTAGTTGAAGATATTTAAGTCAGTAAAGTATCTTCTTATTGAAGAAATAAACTTATTGTAATGGAACACTAATTATGTTCATTTACAATCTTCATAATAAAACCCTGATTATTGTCATCTTTAATAAAAAAGTTAAATCCATAATGAGAACCTATTCCCAATATCAGCGTCCATAAAAACAAACTTATGGACATTAAATATAATGTTTTTTGCTTACTACCACCAAAAACAATGGATAGTAAAGCCGATAAATGGCTTCCAACAATTATGGGTCCTAAAAATAATAAACCGGGAAGACCAAAGTTAATCCAGATTGATCTTGCTCTGCTATAACGTTTAGATTCATGATTTTTTGGGTCCCTATTCTTCAATAACCATTTCCTAAATAGATCTACGAATTTTATGAGTAACACAATTGTTAGTAAATTCCCGAAAAAGGAAAGGAACATTACTGGAATTGTAGGAAGGCCACCCACTATTGCAATTGGTATAATTGCAATAATTTCAAAAAAAGGAGTCGCAGCCAAAACAAAAATTATTATATATGTCCAGAGCAATTTACTGCCTCCCTTTAAACCCAGAATTATCTCTTTGATAGATTTCCGTAGCCTTTTTTAAAAACACTTGTTCCTTTTCTGAGAAAGGATTAGGAAATGAAAAGGAATCTGAGGATGGCAATTTTTCCGCAATTAAATCCAAATTCCCTTTCGTAGTTTCATTCATAAGATCCATCAGTGATTCGATTGTTTGTTGAGATTCTTTGGAAGATGGTATAGCTCCAGTAAACGTTAAATGTTTGATATTAGATAAAACTTTAGTCCATTTTTTATCTAAATCAATTTCCTCGGATTTATTTATACTAAACAATTGATCAGTCATATCTTTAGAGAAATGATCTTCAAACCATTTTTTTGTATCTTCTTCAAACATTAATTTTTGTAGCATCGCACAAAATATGTTAATATTGATGGTTTCTTCATCTTTTATTGTTTCAATAAGATGATCTAAATCAGATAAAATATTAATGATTTCAAGTTTTTTTGCTTCAAATATCTGTTTTTGATCGTTTAATGACTTCAATATTTCTGATCCCTTAGCAGCGTTATTTTGAAGAATGGTTTTAATATCTTTTAGAGAAAAATCGAGATACTGCAAGGATTTAATTTTTTGAAGCGTAGCTAAATCTTCTTTTGAATAAAGTCTATGTCCTCCCTCTGTATAATCACTTGGTTTTAGTAAGTCTATGCTATCATAATATCGAAGCGTTCTAATGCTGACACCAGACTTTTGCATAAATTCTCCGATAGTAAATATATCTTTATCCGACATTTTTTCATCACCTCTTGCTTTTATTTACTTATTGACCCTGCCTTTTAGGCTTTAATATAACGTATAACAGGGTAAGAAAACTTTTTTCCCTTTAGAGCATAAATTGCTGCAATTAATATCAATATTGTTTCAAGGGTAAGAAGACCATAGGTAAAAACAGGTCCCATATTCATAAAATTTAAGATCAAAAGAATAGGGAAAAAAGTAAAGTGAAGATTCATCCCCTCTTTTGCATGATCCGCTAAATATTTATTTCTTTTCTTAGTCCCTAAGTATACCAATATAGGTAATATAAAAGTAAGCAGTAACGAGAATAGGTGCATTAAGCTTGCCAATACCCTATATAACAAACTCTCTCTTTTCATAGCATCGACCTCCAATATTATAAATTATTTTCTCGTTACTTTTTTATTAGGTAACTAAATTGATTATAAAAGGTGACGCAGCTGGAGATTCAAGTACAAAATTTAATTTTATACATACAGTTATTTGATTGGATATAGCTTGA
>NZ_AEWH01000061.1 GCF_000190475.1 Ornithinibacillus scapharcae TW25 | reverse complement strand
GGTTCTGATAGCGTCTATCATCGTGTTCTTGAGAGAGGGGATAGAGTAAGAAGGTTCTGATAGTGTCTATCATCGTGTTCTTGAGAGAAGAAATCGAGTAAGATGATGCTGATAGAACCAATCTTCTCTATAAAGAAATAGTTAATAATTTCATCTGTCATTCCATAAAGCCTCTTTTCCTGCTATTTACACTATTTTCACATTTCTCTAACACCATCTTAACAAAGAGTCTTTATACTTAAAGGTGAAAATTGGAAAATGTATGTAGGGGGAAAAGTTGATGACGATTAGAGGTATTGCCCATCGTGGTTATCCAGTGAACTACCCAGAAAATACATTATCATCCTTTCAAGCAGCGATAGATCTGGGATTTACCCATATGGAGTTGGATGTCCATATGAGTAAGGATGGTGTTCCGGTTGTCATGCACGACCACACGATAGATCGTATGACAGATGGAAGTGGCGAGATAAGAGATTTTACTTTGGCAGAACTTAAAACTTTCACTATCGGTACGAATGAACATATCCCCACGTTAGAAGAGGCACTTTCATTGGCGAAAGACCGTATCATTGTATCCATCGAACTTAAAAAACCTAAGCTGTATCCAGGTATTGAAAAAAAGGTTTATAACGTAATAAAAAATTTAAACATGTTAGATCAGGTTTATGTCATTTCCTTCGACCATAAATCTTTAGAAAAGCTACGATCGGTTTCCCGAGATATACAACTTGGTCCACTTGTTAATCGGGTGAAAGGCTCTCATTTTCGCCTCATGAAAAAACTAGACGCGGAATATTTTGCAGTTAATTTTAAGAACTTGAACGAAAAACATATTGCTAAATGTGAAAAGTTAGGTGTTCAGCTTGTGGTTTGGACCGTAAATACGGTTGAACAAATGAACACGGTAAAGCAGTACCCTTCTATCCTCGTGACAACAGATGAACTAGAAACCTATAAAGCAGTGTTTTCCTAATATAGAAAGGATCGATGACCATGAAAATAAAGTCTCTAATAAAAGGAATTGTATACTTCATGCTTTTCCCCTTAATGCTTTATGCCATCATAAAAAATGTACGACAAGAACAATATATTCGAATGTAGGGAATGGGGTACAGCGTGCACACTGTACCCTGTTTTATTTCGTATTCTCTTCTGCATACTCCATTTCTCTTTTTAGTTCTTCTACGTCATACTTCTCATCTGTTGGGATCTCTATTTCAAAAATCTCATCATATAGTAATTTGGCTTTGCTGTGTTCAATATGCCCCAAAGCACTGTCCATGAGTTGCTCAATGGTTTCATCCCTGTCCGTACAGCCGAATAGCAACAGAAGGAATATTGCTGAAAAAAGCAACATGACCCACATGGAAATCACTTCTAAATTTATGTAGTTCTTATATTTTCCAAGGGCGGTATTTTTATCCGAATTCATGCACTATTCCTTGAGTTTCATGCCGTAGATAAATACTGCTATGTCTAGGTCCATAGTCGATAAGAAGAGGTTAGGAAGCCAATTCAGAAAGCTATTTTGCTAAGCGGTATAGCCCTAGAAACTTGTCGAGAAAACGCGATTAGGCTTGTTTAAAATGGATATATCCATTAAAATTAGGGAAGTATTACATACTACAACATGTATATAAAAGAGGGTCGTCATGTTTAACTATCCTGATTTAATAATTGCTTTCATCATATCTGTAATTTCGACACTTCTTCTCGTTTATCCAATAAAGAAGCTAGCTGTTAAATGGGGTATTATCGATTTACCGAACCATCGAAAAGTCCATAAGAAACCAACACCAAGATTAGGTGGTTTAGCCATTTTTCTTGGAACAATGCTAGGTCTTCTTTACCTGTGGCCAGTATCATACGAATACTTTCCCCAAATTATCATCGGGGCATTTATCATTGTTGCTACAGGAATGATTGATGACAAATTCGCAATTCGACCATTGTATAAACTAGTAGGACAAATTATTCCAGCCGTTATTTTAATTACTTCTGGACTTATTATTGAACGTATTACATTACCTTTTTTCGGAATCGTCGAGCTAGCAGGACCATTCAGTGTCATCTTAACACTATTATGGATAGTTGGGATTACCAACGCGATTAACCTAATCGACGGTTTAGATGGATTAGCATCCGGCGTATCCACTATTGCTCTAATTAGTATTCTAATCATGGCGATTTTGGGACAAGAGGTTCTAGTTGTTTATCTTGCCATTGCGCTGATTGGAAGTAACTTAGGATTTTTATTCCACAACTTCCATCCGGCCAAGATTTATATGGGTGATACCGGATCATTATTCTTAGGCTATATGATCTCCGTTATATCGATTCTTGGACTATTTAAAAATGTAACGTTATTAAGTTTTATTATTCCAGTAATTATTCTTGCCGTACCAATTTTTGATACACTATTTGCAATGTTACGTCGATTTATTAACGGTGAAAAAATAATGAATCCAGATAAGAAACATATTCACCACCAATTACTTGCTGCAGGTTTCAGTCATCGTACAACCGTTTTAATTATTTATGGATTTAGTGCAGTATTTGGTGTTCTAGCAATAACATTTTCGAATGCATCCTTAGGAATATCACTCCTTGTTGCTTTTGTTATCTGGTTCCTATTACACATTTTCGCCGAACTAGTCGGCCTCGTCGGAAAAGGACGCCGTCCCGTATTGCGGACAATGAAACGTTTAGTAAGCGAACGAAAAAAACAACAGAAACAATCCTGATATGGGGTTGTGGCTGTTGTTTTTTTGCATGGTTAATGGATAGAAGCGTGTAAGTATAGGAAATTTCACGGTTTTCCTCAACTTGTAATCACATTCTTGGTTACTTTGAGCAGTATATGTGAAGAACCAAACCGAGAAAAGCGTTCTCACGGTAGGCATTATCTAAAAAAGTTGCGAACGATACCGAGAAAAGCGTTCTCACGGTAGGCATTATCTGAAAAAGTCGCGAACG
>NZ_AEWH01000062.1 GCF_000190475.1 Ornithinibacillus scapharcae TW25 | reverse complement strand
AGGTAGAATCTTAGAAAAGTAATATTCTTAAATTGAATTCCTTCAGTTAATAGGGAGGAAAGATAGTTATCCAAAATAGCCTTATATTCCAAACTTGATTTTAGTTTCATATTGATTTTGCGGATGGTTAAACTTGCCTCATCTTTACTAGTCAATATTTCTTCCATTTGTACGAAAGGAGTATTCAACTTTAATATTTTTTTCAATTCCTTCTCGTAAAAAGTCAAGGAAGGTGGTTTGGCTAATATTAGATTCTCCCAGTTCAGGTAAGACATTTGCAATATAGCTTGAGAATAAAGGGTTTGGCGAGAACAAAAGTAAGTTGTTTGAGTTCAAAGTACCACGAAAACGATACAATAAGTAGGCAATTCGCTGTAGCACGGCAGAGGTTTTGCCACTTCCTGCAACCCCTTGTACAATAAGCAAATTACTATGTTCATTTCTAATGATTTTGTTTTGTTCTTTTTGAATGGTGGTTACAATACTTTTCATTGTCGTGCTAGCATTATTTCCGAGTGCGGCCTGAAGAAGTCTATCACCAATGGTAACGCCTGTATCAAACATGCCTTTAATTTTTCCTTGTCTAATCAGAAATTGTCTCTTTCGCATGATTTCGCCAGTGATCTTGTTATCCATCGTACTATAGTAAGCTTCCCCAGGTGAGAAGTCATAATATAGACTGGATATGGGTGCTCGCCAATCATAGATTAGAAAATTTTCTTCTTCCTGATCCATCAAAGAGGCGATACCAATATATATTTCATCTGTTTCATCTTCTAAGTCTTCCTTAAAATCAATTCTTCCAAAGTAAGGGGAATCTTTTAAGCGCTGAAGCATCTTTAATTCTTTCCCAATTCCACCGTGAAATCTTTCTCGTTCAGCAAGGAGCTCTGCTTGCTGTTTCAAGCTAGCCTGAGTTTCAATCACATCGTCAGGTTCATCCAGATTTACGGTTACCTCATCCCAAAAATTTTTACGAAGATCAACAATGCTCTCCTTGAGACTACCAGACTTTTCATGTAGTTTTTCTTCTTTTTTGTTGATTTCTTGGACGACATAATCAACTCGCTTTTGTTCCATGAGTTTGTTTTCGTCGTGACTCACTCAATCAACCCCCATCTATTTTTTCTTTTTGTTGACTACCTATTTTGAAGATGTTATAATATATTTGGATAGTTATATTAACATAATTCAAAATGGCAATCGCTTTTTAAGTGTACCATATATAGATTTGTCCTGCAACGCTTTTTTGTAAAAAGCGTTCTTTTTTTATGGAATCATTTCTAAATGACCTATGACTGGTTCGTATTGACTATTGTAGCTATATACAGGGAAAATGAAAGTCCATGGCATACTTGATTTTGCAGGGACAAGTAAACTAGGTAAAGTAAATTCATGTTCTCCTATTATTTTGTCTCCATGTAAATATTTAATCTTTTTTTATGAAAGGTACATTCTTCATTTGTAATATTATGTACTAATACTAAAATAAGTAATTCATTTTTATAATTCCGGTCTATTCGAAGTGTAGTAAATTGAATAGGCTTGTCTGTTAACGTAACTTCCTCAAATGTCTTTTCTACTAGAGAGCGATCCTTATCAGAAATGGCTCTTTCCCAAGCAGCTTCATATGTTAGGTTTTGCATCAATATTCTCCTTTTTTATCCTTCATATTATTACAAAAAATATCAGAAATATTTCAAAAGTATGTCAATAATTATTTACTTCATTATACGAGTTTGATATATTGATAGAAAGTTTTTAAATTTTACTCCTATTAAGAAAAATAGAATATCGAATTTTAAAGGGGAAACGTACAATGATTCGTGCATTATTTAAACATGAATTTCGAATTCTGATAAGAAGTAAGAAAAACATACTGTTTCTAATTTTTTTAGCAATAGCATTATTAAGTTATTGCTTTATTATACTACCCAATAAACAAACTGCAGATTCTTTTGATTCTGAAAAAGTACGTTACGAGCTAGAAGAGTTAGAAATCACGCAAAAAGATCGAGATGAAAAAGGCCTAACAGGTTATCAAAGTATGTCTGGGAGGTCGGTCTATTCCGATCAAAATAATTATTTTGCGATACATAAGGCAATGTTACAGGCGTTTGAGGATCAAAACTTTGAACGGTACGCTCGTTTATACCTACAGTATTTAACGGAAAATTGGTGGGATTATGCTGGGAATCCAGAACAATATCAACAATCTGATTTTCCGGGTAAAGATAAAATGCATGATTATAATCAAACCCTTCTTCGTTATAAAGGGTACTTCGATGAAAATATCCCAATTAGCTACCCACTAATTGAACAAAAAACAGCATTGCAGTCGCTGGAGAGTTTTTTTCTTAGCTCCAGTATTTATATTTTAGTCTTTATGGCTATCTACTTCAGTAGTGATATGGTGGTAAGGGATAGACAATACCGAACATTATTACAAGGGATTCCAATGGGATGGTATCGGATCCTAAATATTAAAACGATGGTAGTCTTTTTCTACACGATGCTAGTGATTGTGTTATTTCTTGGTATTGGTATCGGTATCATTAGTATAACAAATGGTTTTGGCTATACAAACATACATGTTCCATATATGACATTTAAAGAATGGAACTTCACTTTAGTGGATTACGATATTATGTCGTTAGGAAAGTATTTACTCTATACATTAAGTTTTATCCCGATATTAATCTATTTATTTATTCGATTAAATGTCTTGTTAAGTCTACTCTTTAAGAATCAATGGCTTGTGCTACTAATTAGTACTGCATTTCTATTATCGGAAAGAGTCTACTTTTCTAGAAGAACGAGAGATTTATTCGGCATTGAGATTAGTAATTTCCCACAAACTTATTTTGATTTTGGAAGAATCATTACGAACGGAAAGAATTACTTGGTAAACCTTGATACCATTACATATTCGAAGGGAATTACCGTATTATGTTTGTCCATATTGGTCTTGGAAGTATTGTTACTTATTGTTTCACGAATCGTAACAAAACAACGCTTTTATTAAGTTTGAGAGGATAGATTCAATCATGTTTTGGAAATATACATTGTTTGAGATGAAATTAATGCTCAGAAACCGAAAAAACTGGTTTCTTGCCGTGTTTATGTTACTCTTCTTTCCATTATTCTTTACATATTATAGTCAGACCGAAATCGTACCTCTGAAACAAAAAGTGCAAGAAGAATCGAATATGACCTATTCATTGTTGGATATATATCCGGATATGTATCGTGAAACAGAAGCTGGAAAGGAAGTCTATGAGAATCTCTTAGAGCAGCAATCACTTGTAAATTATCAAGTATTCTATCTAGGAGTTGGGAAGGACCACGACGCTTTTGTAGAAGCTGGATTAAGGGTGAATGAACTTCGACTAAGAGTTCATGAATTAGATAATCTTGGAATTCCGGAGCAATTTATTTTTCCAAAAGAAGAAGTATTAAGAAATGATGCAATGCTTAGGTATATACAGAAGCATGATTTGGAATTGGAAACAGAACCAATCGTCGCAAGTTCTTATATTCTTTATGCGCTTAGTACCGTAAGTGGTTTGTTTTTTCTAATTATCATCTTGATTGGTGGTAGTGAATTACTCGCTTATGAGACGAAACATCGAACCGCTGTGAATGGATTTCCAATTGCATTCATGAAGCGGATTCTCAGTAAAATCGGTATACACTTAGTATTCTTCTCTACTGTTCTAGTACTTGGGATATTTGCGGGCATTACATATGTTTCGAGCAAGGTAGGAAGTGGTAGCTTTTCTTCACCTGTTTTGCTTTATAAAGATGGTGATTATGTACCGATATCTACCTCGAAGTTTATATTATTCATAGTGGTTGGCTTTATCATCGTAGCTTTGATGTTACTAGTTCTTTCGGTTTTATTAAATCAACTTCTGCAAAACGGTTATGCCAATGTATTAATCGGTATAGGAATCTTCCTTATCCCGCAATTACTACAAATGATTGGGATAACAGAATTCTTAAGCCCGCTAACTTATATTGATATTGTAGGTGTACTTTCAGGAGATTTAGCATCAGAGCTAGGAAATCCTAGAATAGACTTCTTCAATGCTAGTACATGGTTAATCATGATGATTATAGCTCTTATTCTATTGGTCTACGTAAAAAGTAAATTACCTTATATTCAACAAGGGTTTTCTAAAACGAAACTATCGAAATGAGGTTGGTGAATTATGCTAGAGTTAAAGGATGTCACAATTTCTTATAAAGATAAGACAGTGTTGAATAAGCTATCACTCTCTGCATCTGCAGGGGAGATTATAGGTCTAGTTGCTCCAAACGGAACCGGAAAGACCACGTTATTTAATGTAATAGCGAACTTTATTCAGCCAAATAAGGGCAGTATTACCTTCATGGAAAAATTAGCCTATAAAAATGAAAGGCAGCAAATAGCCATTCATAAACAGCTAACAACTTTTCCAGAGCAAAGTGATTTATTTGATGAACTATCTGGATTAGACCATTTAAAGCTTTACGGAAATATGTGGAAGGGCTCTACGAAGCATATTAACGGTATCATTGAATACTTAAACATGGGACATTACGTAAAGAAAAAAGTTCGCACCTATTCGCTTGGAATGCGCCAACGACTATGTTTTGCAATGTTAGTTGCGGCAGATACTCCGATTATGCTAATGGATGAGGTGATGAATGGATTAGATATTGATAATGTGGCTCTTATTTCAAAGAAATTAGCTGAAATGAAGCAAGAGAATAAATTAATATTTGTTGCATCCCATTTACTTGAAAACCTCGATTTATATGCTGATCGCGTGATGTTTTTAAAGGATGGTAAAATTATTCATGAATTGAAGCAAGATGTGGATCACCATGATGACCATATAAAAATAGAGATGGAAGTTGATCAGTATGAAAAGCTGAAAGGGTTTTTACCAAAAGGACATCAATATATAGCAAATCATCTATTATGCGTTCCGTTGGCGGACATGCAAACTACTGAAAAGATTGAATGGATTGAACGATTATTAGCGTATAAAGAAAAAGAACTTACGATAGGCCCCCTTGGGACGATAGAATATTATGAGAAATATTATGAAAAAGTATAATACCTGCTTCAATAGGCGGGAGGGAAATGTATGAAAAAAATGATAATACCATTGCTTTTCACTTGTATCCTATTATCGGGTTGTGTCAATAAACTCTCTGCAGAACAGAAAGAAATTAATGAAGCATATATAGATAATAAAGAGATTATTGGCTCTGAACGGGTCGAGATGATTAAGGAAATCAGTGCTACCATCTTTGATGTAAGTGATAGGAGTAATTCTACAGCAGAGCCTTTTAGCATCACTTTAGTGGAGCCAAACCATGAGTTTAGCGTACCGGAAGGAAGATATCTTCTAGTGGGTGATATTGCTGGAACTGTAACTATTTTAGATGAAAATGGCGATATCCTTATAAAAGAAGTCATTAGTACCATATCGGGATATAGTATAGGTGTTACCGTAGATATTCAAGAACAACATACTATCCGTGTTAATGGATTTGAGAATTTTTCTATGACGCCAGTTCCTACTGACTTAAAGGTTGAATTAGGTACTGGAATCTGGCATGTGGGGGTAGACATTGAACCAGGCAATTATAAGGTTACTGCTCCATATGGTTTTGGCTATTTGCAAGTCCTCCATCCAGATGAAGAACCACAGGTTATTGAAATTATCAGTGGGCCGTATGCCCATACAACATCCAATGTGGAGTTAAAGGAAGGTGAGGTGCTCCGGATAACGAGGGGACTTGTCCTAAATTTTAAGCATAATTAAATAGTGATGGGTGAATTGTCCATTATGATCATAACTGCTGTACTTTTAAGAGTATGGCAGTTTTTTAGTATAAGTCAGAATTTGATAACTCATTTAATGTGTTACGAAAAATGTTATCTAAATCAGCTGTAAGTGAATTAAGGTTGATATCAATACTTTTAGTATATAACTCTAATCTATTTAGTTCACTTTGGCAGTAGGCTATTAAAACTGGATAATCAACCATAGTATTTGATGAATCATTGATTTTTAGTGTGATTATTGTATCTGCAAGCTTCCTCATCTTTTTATCTGTTATGAGTGTATGAACGAGTTGTTTCATATTAAATGGTGGAAACTTTTGATATGTCTGTATCCATTTTGCTAAAAGGATAGGACGAAGAATATTGATTGAATGCTTCAAATCAATTTGAAGTCTTTTATTCACTGCTCTATTCAAGTTTCCCCGAGCCATATTGACATAGTGTCGTATACAGGTTCCCGTATTCAATACGCTAGGTAGTAAGTCTTTAATCTGTCTAATCGTAGAAAGTTCCTCGGTGTAACAGATTGGTGTATGTAGCCATTCTAAGAGGGAAGGATTCGACTTGCGTAGTAAACGGAGAGCTTTGGTTAATTCCCATCCGTTTATATCCAGGTTATCACAGATAGGAAGTTCAATAACATCACGTTTACGTTCCGTTCCAAAGGGATCGATACTTAAGTAATTCTCAACCGAATGTACATATAAAAAGCGTACGTCATAATCACTTGATGGAGAAGAAAGTCCCCACGCCCGGCTACCTACTTCACATGAATATAAGATTTTAACGTTATATTCTTTTTCGACTTGCATTAAACGCATTTGAATAGTATCAATCATTCGCTTTCCTCCTTTAGGAATAATTAAAAGTCGAATTAGTTGTATTTCAAATATATTCTAGGCAAACTATAAACGTAAGTAATTCGATTGGAGGGATCAATTGATGGATATGTCAGTGAAATGGAATGAAAAGATGTCTTTTACCGGATTTGCGCCGTCAGGTCATGAGATTATGATGGATGCTGCTGAATCTGTAGGTGGAGAGAATAGAGGAGCTAGGCCTACTGAATTATTATTAAGTGCCGTTGCAGGTTGTACTGGCATCGATATTATTTCTATCTTAACCAAGATGCGTTTACAACCTACTTCATTTGAGATTAATATGTCTGGTGATCGTGCAGACGAGCATCCTAAAAAGTTTACCAAAATTAATATCCATTATGCATTAGAAGGGGAACTTCCAGAGGATAAAGTAGTGCGAGCTATCGAACTATCCATGGATAAATACTGTTCGGTTTCTCATTCATTGAGTGCTGAAATAACAGCAAGTTATTCGATTAATGGTGTTCCTGGGGAGAAAAGCATTTAAGCTTTTCTCCTTTTTTATGGTAATAAAGATATGATTGGTATGTTAAATGTCATGATAATGATTGCTGCCCAAAATCCAGATAGGATCCAAGCTAAAATGGGTTTGTTTTGATGAATATATAATATTGTGAACATCACAATATTAAAGGCCAAAGACCAATACATGGACCATCCGTTTTCATGTCTAATTAGGTTTAAATAATGTAAATTAATAAATTCAATAATCCAGTAGATAAAAACCCATAGTATAATCCAAAGTATTTTTTTGGGAGTTCCATCCGGAAATTTTCCAAGATATATAAGAATTGTTACCGGGTAAGCAATGAGCATAATCATGATAGACACAAAAGAATGGTTTATTAAAATGTTAGTGGCAAATATTGTCTCTTGATAACGCCACAAAGGGAAATGATATGTTATGACGTTAGCAAAGAGATCACAGAGAATAAAAAATAAAATCGTAGGATAGTATTTTTTCCTATTCCTTCCAGTTGCCCCATCTCAATCCAGCTAATAAAAATAAAAAATTAGTAAATAAAATGCATAGCATTCTCTCCAACTTATTTATTGGTGTTGCGATAATGCGAGAGTAGTTTTTTTGTCAATAGAAAGTTTAGTGTAATGATTAAATAAACAAACGGATAAATTATAGCAGAGTACCAAAGCTTCCAATTTTCATAGTAAAAGAAACCATATCGGACACTTAAATATTCATATCCTATGGAAAAAGCACACCAGAGAATGATATAGAGTAACTTCTTCCAATGGCTGTTTTCTAATGGGAAATAATTCAAGTAGATTATGTTTAATGGTGGATAGATTAGAAATATGACGATGAATGTTAGGTAGTCCACACCATATTCAAAGTATCCATAATAGTTGTACTTAAACTCTAAAATCATATCGACAATCAATTGAAATACAATGGAAAACAATGAAGTTGTGTACATTTCTACATAGGTAATACGTTTACGGATTAGGTAAGCAATAGCTGTAAATAGAAAAGCAGAAATCAATGCGAATACCATATTTAATCAGCACCCTAAAAGAAGTTAGAGTTATTTTCTTACCTTTTAGGAAATTTATACCTATAGATAAGAAAGTGCCTAAAAACAAGTGTCTGTATTGACTTTTTTGAAAATTACTGTATAATGAATGACAATCAGTCATTTAGTTGGAGGAAGTTAATGGACAATAAAAAAGAGCGAATAATCCACGCAGCAATGGATGTTTTTACGGAAAAAGGACTAGAAAAAACGAAAGTATCAGATATCGTAAAGAAGGCAGGAATTGCTCAAGGTACGTTTTATATTTACTTTTCTTCCAAGTTATCTGTTGTTCCTTCGATTGCTGAGGTAATGGTTGAAAAAACATTGAATGAAATTATTAAAAAGGTTAATAAAAAAGATCCTTTTTCTGAACAGATGAAAGATGTAATCGATGTAGCATTTTCCGTTACAAAGGAATACCGTCAAATCTTCGCCTTAGTTTATGCGGGGCTTGCATCCACGGATTACCTTCAGGAATGGGAAGCTTTATATTCTCAGTATTATTCTTGGATGAGTAGATTTTTAAGTGAAGCGAAAGAAGCAGGGATACTACGAGAAAATCTCGATCCAGATCAAACGGCTGTACTCTTAATTGATTTAATAGAGTCTGCAGCAGAACAGACCTTCCTATACTCCCATGGGGATAAGGATATGGAAGCTATTAAGAAAAAGGAAGTCTGGGAGTTTTCCATGTATGGTTTAGGGGTAAAAATATAGAAAAATAATAGTGCTCATGATAACACTAGTAAGATGCCGTGGTAATTGGGTCAAGGTTTAATAGATCATTTCCTTTAAAAGTTTGAAGGGAATTTTCTTTTAAGAACAAAATGACTGAATGTCAGTCACGGAAAATGGAGAGTGTTAGTATGAATAAAGCATGGATTTATGTTGTGTTAACAAGTTTATCGGAGTTAGTTTGGATATATGGATTTAACACGGCATCGACCTGGTGGCATTGGGCATTTATCATATCATTTATATTACTAGATTTACACTTCTTAGCAAAAGCATGTGAAGGATTACCAACTGGTACGGTTTACGCTATTTTTGCTGGTTTTGGTACAGTAGGAACTTTCCTAATGGATATTTTCATCTTCCATGAAGATATCAAGTTGGTAAGTGTATTCTTTATCATGCTAATTATTCTTGGTGTTGTAGGCTTGAAATTGTCTGATGACCAAAAAGATGCGAAAGGAGTTATAGAATAATGGGCTGGTTTTATATTATCTTAGCCGCAGTCAATGAACTCATTGGTGTGTGGGGATTAACCCGATTTAGTAAAAAGCGTAATATCACGAATGCAATAATGTATGTTGGTGGACTTGGGTTATCGTTTGCATTTATCTATGCATCATTTGATTACTTACCAACCAGTATTGCCTATGCCACTTGGACTGGTGTTGGTACAGGTGGAGTAGTGTTAATGAATATGTTATTCTTTGGTGAGTCGAAGAGCTTTATTAGAGTGCTTAGCTTAGTAGCGATCATTGTCGGTGTAACAGGACTTAAAGTAATCTAACGAAAGGATGCCTGTCATGTATCAAGTTCTTTATAGAATTTGGTATGTGACAGGCATTCTTTTTTATAGATGGGAAAGTAAAGAAATCTTTCTGATCCCAATTCGACAATTTTTGCAGGATTTTAATTATCCTTGTGGAAATAGTTATAGTAGACGAAAATAATAAATAGTTTAGAAAATGGATTTTACCTAGTATAAATTTACATTACTTATTCGTTATATAAGTGAGAAGAAATGGAGGGATGAAATGGGTTCAATAGAAGATAGGGCATTTCTTTTTACAGAAAGGTCAAGAGAGTTACGCGAAGAGTTTAGTGATTTAATATTGGAGTTTCGAGAAGAACTTTGGAAGTATTGTCGGTATTTAACAGGTTCTCCTTGGGACGGTGAAGACCTATTTCAAGAAACATTACTTAAAGCATTTGGTGGTTTCTATCAGGTTTGGCAACCGGAAAATCCAAAAGCTTACTTATACCGTATTGCAACGAATACATGGTTGGATCACTGTCGCCGGGAGAAGAGAAACATTGGAACTTTAGAAGAAGTAGCTGAGCCTAGAGTAGAATTTAACGATAGTTTAGAAACGGAAGCGGTATTAATCAAACTAGATCAATTGTTTACACCAAGACAGGTCGCAGTATTTTTGCTTGTGAAGGTATTTAAGTTTAAAGCAGAAGAAGTAGCAAGTATTGTGAAAACGACGCAAGGGGCTATTTATTCAACAATTAGAAGGATGGAAAATAGATTAAACAAAGAAAATCTAACGAATCCGATAGACGTTAAGCCAATAGTACAAGATAAAGAGCAGAACCAGGTCATACAAACCTATATAAAAGCTTTGAACGATGGAAATCTAGATGCGTTATTTGAATTGGTTAGTGATCACTTGCATCACGAAGCTTCACTTGGTTTTCAAGAATTTTCAAAGAAATCGATGCGAAATGGGTCTATGGTACATGGACTACCTCCATATCGGGCTGAAGAACATTGGCTATGGGGTAAACACGTTATTGTTAAAGTTGTCGATAGTAGCGATGGTCCACTGCTTCACGATATTCAGTATCAAGAAGTAGAGAATGGAAAAATCGTATTTAGTCGTAGTTATTACTTTAGGAAAGAATTGATCTTGGCAGCATCAAAAGAATTAGGAATGGCACCACATCTAGATAAAGGTCCTGAAGGCTGGGATAAAAAGTAATATTATGTAAGGAAAAAGCAGGCACCTAATGTTATAAAGTTAGGTGCCAGTTTTTTAGTTTTACCCAAAGCGCTGATATCACCACTCGATCCGCTGATAAAGACAGAAAAGCGCTGATATATGCACTTAATCCGCTGATAAAACGGAAAAACGCTGAAATCTACTCGATGACCGACTGTAAGTAATAACCCACATTACTTTGCAAAGCGGTGATTACCAATCGTTACTGTCACTTCACGGGTCGTAATCCAGTCGCTATCTGCGGTTTTAGGATTATAGAAATAGATAGAGCCACTGCCTTGTCCACGGAAAGCGATCGCTTCGTTAACAGCTTTCATATCTTCTGCTGTATATCCACCATTAATTTGTCCATTTTGTACTGGTGTAAATGCGTAATATCCACCTGGTGAACGCTCATAGATAACTTCCTTAATAGCATTTGGAAATTCTTTGTGATCCACGCGATTCAGGATAACCGTTGCAACGGCAACTTTACCTGCATATGGTTCTCCTTTTGCTTCTGCATGAACTAGTTTAGCCATTAATTCTTTATCTGCTTTTGATACATAGTCTGGAACCTTAATTGATTCTCCAGTTACTAGGTAACTACCAGAACGTTTATTAGCAATTTGAAGATTAGCTATGGTAGTTCCATATTGTTGGGCGATAGACCAGAATGTATCCCCTTGTTTCACTGTATAGGATGCTGCTTCACCAGCAGTAGGCATAGCTAATATAGAAAGCGATAATGTCGCTGTTAAAATGAATTTTTTGAATTTATTCATGTTGTAAACCTCCTAGTTGTAATCGAACCGGTGTGATAAAATGCTGTGAACCAGCCCTAACTAAGAGATTACTAGATGTAACATAGTTTATCAGTGGTAAAGTCTGGTAATGAGTTTAGTAGTTTTATAAGCCTAGTAGACTACTGGGTTAAGAGGAGGAATGGGATTATTTTCCTTAGAAGTGACATTTTCCATAGTTTGGTATACTTGCCAGTCAGTTGGTTGCTACTTTACAGATATTTCAGCTATGTTACTAATAGTTTCCTTTTGACATATTTAATAATGTTCGTTTGTTAGCATGGATGAATAGGAGGATACTTCTGAAAACTTGAAATAGTACTAGTGAGCATTGGGGAGCATGAAAACTTAGACAAGAGCAGCATTCAATACGCTTCAACGATAATGGTAGTTTACAATATGATAATAAACCTTTATACGAATCAGCTATGCTAATGTAGAATAACGGAACCAATAGTATGTTAAAGTTAATGGAGAATATCCGGCTGCCTATAGAGAAATAAGAACCAATTAGTTTGAGAGATAATGAATGATATTAAATGCAAAACAGCAGTTTTGTTTGATTGAGTATTGGTATTTATAGTATTGGAAAAAGGAGAAAATCATGAGTAAATGGTTTTTATTAAATTTCTTATTGCTGATTACTGTAATATGGAAAGTAACGGAACATTATTCGTTCCCTAATTTAAAGGTACATATTCTATTAGGTTTATTAGGGGTATTATTATTTCTATATAACTGGACAAGAAACGCAGTATTTGAGACAATCCGGAATATCCCGGATCGGAAAGTTAAGATTCGCTTAGCGAAGTTGTCGAAAAGGGTAGTTATGGTTCATCGGTGGACAGGGAATATTGTGATGGCAGTTATATTACTACACGGTCTGATGATTATATCGCAATATGGTTTCACGATTAGAAGTCCAAAAATGGTTGTAGGACTAATGGCTCTAGTTCTTATGGCAATTCAGGTTATTACTGGGTGGGTGCGGTTATTCAAGCCAACGATTAGAGTTAGGTATATTCATTTGTACAATGGCATGGTCATATTCTTTTTTGTTACCCTACATATTTTACTGTAAATAAAAAGAACCATTATCCCACTGTTTTGGAAGATGGTTCTTATGTTTCATACGATAAAGATGGTCCTTTTTTGTTTTGGCTCTTCTCGTTCTTAAATCTAAATTAGCAAAAGGGCTTCGGTTCATTTCAGGATTTAGTCTTCCCTCACGAACAAGCTTTTGTCGCTGTTTTTGTGCTTTCGATTTACTCATGTGATATCACTCCTAAAAGGTTATTGTCGTTATTATACAAGATAGTGAAGGACTGTGCTACATGGAATTATAGAAAAATAATAAATATTTACTTTTAAGAGGTGACAGTAGATACAAACTTTGCTAAAATAGGAGAAATTACTTAACGAAATGAAAATTGATGATGAAGAGAGTAATTGTTTGTTCTGCTTAGCGAGCTAGGGATTGGTGGGAGCCTAGTGCATGGGCTTACAATGAAGCGGACTTCGGAGATGCTTTCTTGAAATAGTAGTATGGAAAGTCGGGGTAGACCTCGTTAACAACATCAAGTGGTTTATAATATTATTATGAACAATTAGAGTGGTACCGCGGGATTAATATGCTCTCGCCTCTTTTTAGAAGAGGCGGGAGTTTTTTATTTATAGAAATATTGGAGGGAATCATATGGATTTTAAAAAAGAATTTATAAGCGAGTTAGAAAAAACAATAGATGGAGTAATTTCTTATGACAACCTAGTAAAGATGATTGAGAAGCCAAAGCACGATAATTTAGGTGACCTAGCCTTCCCGTGTTTTGAACTAGCAAAGCATTACCGAAAATCCCCCATTATCATTGCCGAGGAAATAGTACAGGAAATGGACGTTTCCACATTTGAAAGAGTCGAATCAGTTGGTGGCTATGTCAATGTGTTTTTGAATAAAGAGAAGGTCTCTCAAGAGGTTTTGACCAATATATTAAACGAAAAGAATCAATATGGATATTCCGGTATCGCTGAGGGGAAAACCATGACTATTGATTACTCGTCACCCAATATTGCCAAGCCGTTTTCAATGGGACATTTACGCTCGACAGTGATTGGTAATTCGTTAGCACTCATCGCTGAGAAACAAGGCTATCGAGTTATACGTATTAATCATTTAGGAGATTGGGGGACACAATTTGGTAAACTCATTGTTGCTTATCAAAAGTGGGGGAATGAAAAGAAGGTGAAGGAAAGCCCAATTTCCGAATTACTTGCTTTATATATTAAATTTCATGAGGAAGCAGAAAAAGATTCTACTTTGAATGACCAAGGACGTGAGGCATTTAAACGACTAGAAAACGGAGAGAGAGAAGCAATTCAATTATGGAGATGGTTCCGAGATGAATCCTTAAAGGAATTTAATAAAATCTATGAACTGTTAGGGATTCGTTTTGATTCGTATCATGGAGAAGCTTTTTATAATGATAAGATGGATCGAGTTGTGGATATTCTAGCTGAGAAAAACTTACTAATAGAGTCTGAAGGTGCAACAGTTGTTAAATTAGAAGGGTATCCACCTTGCTTAATTAAAAAGCGTGATGGAACAACATTGTATGCCACTAGAGATTTAGCTGCGGCAATATACCGTCAGGAAAACTATCATTTTGATCAATCGCTTTATGTCGTTGGCCATGAACAGTCATTGCATTTCAAGCAATTGTTTGCCGTACTGAAGAAAATGGATTGTGATTGGCAAGAAGGAATGGCACATATTCCCTTTGGGATGATTTTAAAAGACGGGAAGAAAATGTCTACTCGTAAAGGGAAAATTGTTCTGCTTGAGGAAGTGATTCAAGAAGCGGTGCAGCTGGCAGTTAAGAATATCGAGGGAAAAAATCCAAACTTACTCGAAAAAGAAGAGATTGCTAAACAAGTAGGAATTGGCGCAATTATCTTCCATGATTTAAAAAACTATCGTCTAAACGACATTGAATTTTCTTTAGAAGATATGCTAACGTTTGAAGGTGAAACTGGACCATATGTTCAATATACACATGCACGTGCGACATCGTTACTTCGAAAAGGGGAGTTCCAGCCAGATTCGAGTACGGTAGTAAAGCTAAAGGATGAAGAAGCATGGCCAGTCATTAAGTTATTGAACCAATTTCCTGATAGCATCGCAAAAGCATTAGCGGAATATGATCCTTCTCAAATTGCTAAGCTGCTATTAGAATTGTCAAAGGCATTTAATAAATATTATGCAACAGTTAAAATACTAACAGATGATCAAAAACAACAGCGTTTAACGTTAGTATATACCGTCAAGATTGTATTAAAAGAAGGGTTACGATTACTTGGAATGAAAGCACCTACAGAAATGTAACGGAAATAACATTATCTATCTGTTTTCGTTTCTGTTATAGTTAGTTATGCTATTGGAAATAAATGACGATAAACTAGATTTTTAGGGGTGATTGGATTGGCAGAAACACATACTTTTTCAAAGGGTGAAGAGATTGCTAATGCCATAACGCATGGAATTGGTGTAATACTAAGTATTGCCGGCCTAGTGTTGTTAATTGTATTCTCTGCATTAAATGGTTCAGCATTACATGTTGTAAGCTTTACGATATTCGGTGCCACAATGGTAATCCTTTACACATCATCAACGCTAGTACACGCACTCCCACCTGGGAAAGCGAAAGACTTATTTGAGATATTTGACCATTCCTCTATATACTTATTTATCGCTGGAACGTATACACCTTTTACCTTACTAGTTATAAAAGGTGGCCTAGGCTGGACGATGTTCGGCGTAATCTGGGGATTAGCGCTAGCGGGAATTGTATTTAAAGCATACTTTGTGAAAAAGTTCTTATTTACATCAACCTTGTTGTATCTATTAATGGGTTGGCTAGTTGTTCTTGGTTGGAATAGAATCGTGGAGAATATAGCGTATGAAGGTGTCGTATTACTAGTTGCTGGTGGTCTTTGCTACACAATAGGAACGATTTTCTACATGTGGAGAGCATTTAAATATCACCATATGGTTTGGCACCTCTTTGTTCTAGCAGGTACGATTTGCCATTTCTTTTGTGTGCTGTTGTTTCTAGTATAGATTCATATATCTTTTAAGAATGAGTTAGGATTATTCCTAGCTCATTTTTCTATCTTGAACGAATCAATATTGAAAGTTTCACAAAACCACTTGACGACTAGCTGGAATATAGGTAATATGTAAAACGTAATCATTACGATTTGTGGATGGGAGGAATAATTGATAATGAAAATTCAAAAAGGAAATTGGTTTGGCCTTCTAGTTTTAGCATTGATTCTAGTGGGGTGCCAAGATTCTGTTACGTCTGAAAGTGATGCAAAAAGTTCGAACGAACAGGCAAACTCTGAGTCAAACGAGGAGGATACAGAGATTAAAGTAACAATTGAAGGCTTAGCTGATCACTACCATACAGGAAGTGCTGTGCAATTAACAGCCACTACCAGTGAACCGGTAAATCATCCGCATTGGCACTGGTTTACTTTAGATCCTGATGCACAAGATTGGGAAATCGTAGAAGGTCAATCTACTGAAAACTATGTAGCAGAAGCATCTATGGATGGGTTACAGATAAAAGTGGTTTTATATGATGATAAACATGAAGTTCTGGCAGAATCTACACCTATTACTATTACAATAGATGATCATGGGCATGGACATAATGAAGCATCACAAAAAATTTATGAAGGCTATTTTGAAGATAGTCAGATAAAAGATCGTGCACTATCTGATTGGGAAGGTGATTGGCAATCGGTATATCCGTACTTACAAGATGGTACTTTAGATGAAGTATTTGCTCATAAAGCTGAAGAGGATAATAGCAAATCAGCTGAAGAATACAAAGCGTATTATGACATAGGATATCAAACAGATGTTGAGCGTATCGTCATTGACGGAGATAATGTGTCATTCTATAGAAATGGTAAGGAATACACTGGAAAGTTCAAGTATGATGGCTATGAAATTCTAGAGTATGAGGCAGGAAACAGAGGAGTCCGTTATATCTTTAAGCACGAAGAAGGTGTGGAAGGAGTCCCTACGTATATTCAATTCAGTGACCATAGTATTTATCCTACCGACTCTTATCATTTCCATCTTTATTGGGGAGATGATCGACAAGCACTATTAGAAGAAATGGAGAACTGGCCTACATATTATCCGTCTGATCTAGATGGAGAAGGCATTGTAAGTGAAATGCTTGCACATTAAAAGATAGTAAATTTGTATGGATAATATTTTTAACCTTCATCATGAAGGAATTTTTTTGGGGCACAAATCGTAATGATTACGTTTTGATAAGACGGTTAAGGAGAGTGCACATGAACAAAAAAGTGCCAGTCACGGTATTAAGTGGATATTTAGGATCGGGAAAGACAACCTTATTGAACCATATTTTGCATAATAAAGAAGGGATGAAGGTTGCTGTTATTGTAAATGACATGAGTGAAATTAATATTGATATTGGACTTGTTGAGAATGAGGGTACTTTATCTCGAGTAGATGAGCAGCTTATAGAGATGTCTAATGGTTGTATTTGCTGTACATTACGTGAGGATTTATTAATTGAGGTGGAAAAGTTATCAAGGGACGGAAAATTTGACTATATCCTGATTGAATCTACTGGTATTAGTGAGCCAATACCGGTTGCACAGACATTCTCTTATATGGATGATCAACTAGGAATAGACCTTAATAACCATTGCAAGTTAGACACGATGGTAACGGTAGTTGATGCAAGTCGTTTTTGGCATGATTTTGGTTCTGGTGAAAGCTTGTTAGATCGGAAGGAATCTGTTTCTGAAGAGGATGAACGAGAGATTTCTGATTTATTAATTGATCAGATTGAATTTTGTGATGTTCTTGTTCTGAATAAGTGTGACTTAGTTGAAGAAAATGATTTGATGAAACTAGTAGCTGTTTTGAGAAAGTTACAACCAGATGCGAAACTCATTAAAACATCCTTTGGCAACATTAATCCAAAAGAAATCCTCAATACTGGCTTGTTTGATTTTGAAAAATCAAGTCAATCAGCAGGCTGGTTAAAGGAGCTTGAAATTGGGCCAGAAGAACATAATCCTGAGACAGTAGAATATGGTATTAGTTCGTTTGTGTATGAAAGCAGGCTCCCGTTCCATTCTGAACGATTATTAAGATTCATTGAAACGATGCCAGAAAACATAGTACGATCGAAGGGAATTATGTGGTGTGCAACGCGTAATGAATACTCATTACTACTTTCACAAGCTGGCTTTTCTGCAAATATAGAGCCTCTTTCCTATTGGGTAGCTGCTCTTCCGAAAGATAGAAGAGAAGCTATATTAAAAGCTAACCCAGAGGCCATGCAATCATGGGATAGGGAATATGGCGATCGTAAAACACAGTTAGTATTTATCGGACTAGATTTAAATAAAGAAGAAATAATTAGTGAGCTGGATAGGTGCTTATTAACTCCAGAAGAGATGGAGCTTGACTGGCGAACCTTGCCAGATCCTTTCAATTGGACTATTCAAAGTGTATAGCATAAGCGAGGTGGAAAAAAGTGGCGAAAAAATCAAAAATAGTAAAATCGTTAAAACAACAAGCTCTGGTTCAAAAGTATGCAGCAATAAGAAGAGAATTAAAAGAAAAAGGTGACTATGAATCACTTCGTAAGCTTCCTCTTGATTCTTCCCCTACTAGATTAAAAAATCGTTGTGCAATCACAGGGCGTCCGAGAGGATACATGCGGAAGTTTGATATGTCACGAATTACTTTTCGTGAGTATGCTCATAAAGGGCAGGTGCCGGGTGTGAAGAAATCAAGCTGGTAATGGTTAACTTAGCAATTTAGTGGAGATACAACTGGACGATATAATGCATATATAAGGAAAAAATATGTAACCTGTAGAAGATGGGGGATAATGTGGTCCTCTATTACTCTACAGGTTTTTTTATTTCACTTACAAAGACCGTTAATTAGCTAATACCTTTCTTCGTCGGTATTAGAATATGATATGATGAAGAGACGTAATTTTATCTTAAATAATACCAAAAGCTTTTGTAGATATATTATGAAGGGAGAATTAAAGTGATTTACATAGGTTTAACAGGTTGGGGAGATCATGATTCACTTTATACGGATGATGTCAAAGCGAGAGATAAATTATCCGAATACAGCAGTCACTTTCCGGTTGTAGAAGTTGATGCGACCTTTTATGCCATCCAACCGATTCGCAATGCAAAGAAATGGGTGAAGGATACCCCTGATACCTTTCGATTTGTGGTGAAGGCATTTCAGGGAATGACGAAACACCAACGATCTGATGAGTTTTTTGAGGGCTATGAAGAAATGTTTGAAGCTTTTCTTGCATCCATAAAACCATATCAGGATGCAAATAAACTAACGATGGTATTGTTTCAATTTCCACCATGGTTTGACTGTACCAGGGAGAATGTTCAATATTTGCGATTCTGTAAAAAGATGATGGGAGATATTCCTATTGCCCTAGAGTTTCGTAATCAGACCTGGTTTCATGATAAATATCGTGAAAGCACCATTTCTTTTATGAAAGAATATGGATGGATTCATGGAATTGCAGATGAACCACAAGCAGGGAATGGCTCTATTCCAATTGTTCCTGTTGTAACACATCCTAACCTAACTTTAGTTCGAATGCACGGTCGCAATGTTCATGGGTGGACAAAGCCCAAAAATAAAGAAACCAATTGGCGTGATGTTCGCTACCTATACAACTATAACCAAGGGGAACTACTCGAGTGGAAAGAACGGGTTTTAGAATTAGCAAAAGATTCAAAGGAAATCATCGTATTGTTTAATAATAATTCAGGCGGCGATGCTGCTAATAATGCAAAGCAATTTCAAGAAATGCTTGGAATTGAATATGAGGGGTTGGCACCAAGGCAGCTTGGCTTATTTTAATCTTCATTGATGGTAGATTTAACTATATGTAGATACTCATGCTAAAAAGATAACCTTACTTTGGTAGGGTTATCTTTTTAGCATGAGTAAAATTCTCTTCCTCTTATCTAGTGTTCAAAAATTATTTCCAAATACTTCAAAAAAACTGTTACCAAATCAAAATGAATCCGTTATATAAAAGAAAGGAGGAACAAATGAAAAATCATATTGATTCAATTTATCAAACATATTTTCTAGATATATACCGGTTCCTCCTTTCCTTAAGCCTGAATCACCACACTGCTGAGGATCTTGTGCAAGAAACGTTTTTGAGGGCACATATATATTTGGAGAGTTACAGGGGTGAAAATGTAAAGACATGGTTATTTACGATTGCCCACCATGTCTTTATTGACTACTATCGAAAGCATAAAAAGATGATGATTAAAGACAATGCCTTCTTTTCTAGTTATTTAGATAATACGAACCAAACTGAGGGAGAAGTTTTATTAAAAGAAGAAGTGTTAGAGATTAGTAATTTAGTAGACAAATTACCGGAAAAACAGCGATATGCCGTTCTGTTACATGATTTTCATGGTTTCACACAAATAGAAGCCTCTAAAGTGATGGGCATCAAACAGTCCTATTTCAAAGTTTTGTTATTCCGTGGGAGACAATTTATAAGAAATAGAAGGGAGAATCAGAATGACGGATGATTTTAAAAGAAAACTAGAAGCCTATGAAAAAGGTGAGTTGTCTGAAAGTGAAATGGAAGAAATGGAAATAGAGTTAGCGAAACTCGAAACGTATTATGAGTTTATAGACCATCAGGAATCCAATCAAAGTAGCGATATGATGAATGAAAAAAAACAAATAAAAATATTAAAACGAGGTAAATGGAAGGCAAGATTCCAGACGTCTTTTACCGTATTTTGTATTTTTATTTTAATAACTATTGCTTCTATGTTTCTAACGGCGATTTATTACTCCTGGGGAAAGCCTGACCGCGTAGATGTCTATCGAAATATTATTGACTATACATTAACGGTTACAGATCCTTATGGGTATCTAGGGTCTACAAGTACTAATGCAAAACCGTTCTTTATTTTAGAAGCAACACGAGATTTGAAAAAGAGAATTGGAGATGAAGTTATTGGAGTTGGGGAAATGGAGGTAAATTACTTTTTTTCCTTAATGGGGTATCCAATAGAAGAGTATTACGGAAGAACATCTCAGGAACAACCAAGTTTTATTTTTCCAGGTGAAGGAGAAGATAGAATTGGGGATTGGAATCAACTGGACAAATTACCGGAAGGGACAGTTGTTTCTGCCTATGTATCTTTTTCAGAATTACTAAGTTCTGAGGAAGTATTTAAATTATTTAAGATGAAGAATATGGATATCATATGGTTTGCTGTTCATACAGGAAGTGAAGATGATAGTATTTATGAGATTGGATTTCCGAATACTCCGATATGGCATGACGATGATATGATCTTGGAATCTAGAGAAGAAGAAAAGGGGATATTTGGTAGTAGTGTTATCTCTGAACTGCACTCCTCACCAAGTTATGAAGAAGGAGATTATGAAATGCTCCACACTCAGTTATTGAAAACATTAACTTTTCTCTCGGAGTACGAGAAAAAAGTAGATAAACTATTCTTTGATAAATTAGAACTAAACGATAGATTAAATTATTTAAAAGAAAATGGAATCGAAAATTATGGAGTGGTCATTACTGGTCCAACAAAAGAAGTCTTAAAGCTTCAGGATGAGGAATGGATTAGCAATTTGGAAGTGGATGAGGTAGCGTATTGGAATTGGGAATGGGATAGAAGTGAAGAGGAATAACAACTAATTTTGGGAGTTTAGGATTTTAATGATAACTCCCTGGGTATTATTTGAATTATTTTAAGACTATTGTAATTTTTATGTACTACTATCTGGGTAATTGTCCTATGATATTATTAAGAAACTTAGATAGACAACTTTAAGAGAGAACATCTACCCATAATGAACTTTAAGGAGTCTATTTATGAAACAGGATAAATTAATTAAAAAGTATGATAAACAAGTACCGATGTATGTAAGCAATCAAGAAAATCCTACAATGTCAGAGTGGCGAAGGAAACTGATCAGGGAAGCGGAAGGTAAAGTCTTAGAGGTAGGTGTTGGAGTAGGAGCAAATTTTCCATACTATGACACGGAAAAGGTTACAGCGATATGTGGGGTGGACTTTAGTTCGGAAATGCTTCATCAAGCACGTAGAAATGCAAGGAACCTAAATATGAACACTAGTTTTATACAGAAGGATATAGAAAAATTAGAAATAGAAGCGGAGTCATTTGACTGTATTGTCTCTACACTTACCTTGTGTAGTTATCCTGATCCACTGAAGACACTAAATAAGTTTAATAATTGGTGTGCAAAAGATGGGAAAGTACTGTTATTAGAACATGGACTCAGTAATAATCCGTTGTTGTCTTTTACGCAAAAGGCTATTAACCCTATATTTCTACAGGTATCTGGTTGTCATTGTAAACGAAATGTTTTGGCACTGTTAGAAGAATCAAATCTAGTAGTGGAAAAGGTTGAAAGATATTGGTCAGGGATTATTAATTTAATATGGGCAAAACCAGGCCCAACTATCGAGAGTTAATCAAGGATAAACTTGGAGAAGTAAGTCTTTTTGGAGATTAATCAGGTTTTAAATTTAGAATAACTTTATCCATTAGGAAAATCGCTGATATGACATCAGACAAGACAAAATAAATCTCGGAGAAAAATATGACATCATTTACGCAAACTATAATAGAAATCATTAAACAAATACCTGCTGGGAAAGTCATGACATACGGCCAAATTGCAAAGCTTGCTGGTAGTCCAAGAGGAGCTCGTCAAGTAGTACGGATTCTTCATTCTATGAGTAAAAAGTATCAATTACCATGGCATCGTGTAGTGAATGCAAAAGGACAAATCGCTATAAAAGATGAGGCAACCCATCAGGAACAGGTGCTGAATCTGGAGGCAGAGGGAATTGAAATCGGCATGCATGATACCATTGATTTGAAGGCATATCAATGGAATCCTGAAATGAAGAAGCAATGAAAATAAAAAGAATGGCGCAATTCGATAGCGCCATTCTTCTACTAAAATACTTTCAGAGTCCAATCTTCACAATTCCAAATATCGGTCACAACACCATCATAAAATTCTGGTTCGTGGGAAATCAATAGCACACTGCCTTTATATGCTTGAAGTGCACGCTTCAACTCCACTTTTGCATCATGATCCAGGTGGTTTGTAGGTTCATCGAGAACGAGTAGATTTGTTTCGTTGTTCATTAATTTACATAAGCGAACCTTAGCTTTCTCGCCACCACTCAATACTTGAACCTTACTCTCGATATGCTTCGTTGTTAAACCACATTTCGCAAGTGCTGCACGAACCTCATACTGTGTGAAATGCGGGAATTCATCCCATACTTCCTCAATACAAGTATTATTCGTCTCTGTTTTTATTTCTTGTTCAAAATAACCAATATGCAAATGCTCACCCAGCTGTACTGATCCAGAAACAGGGGGGATTTCACCTAAAATACTACGTAGTAATGTTGTTTTCCCAATTCCATTTGCACCATATAATGCAATTTTTTGTCCGCGCTCCATAGAAAGATTTAATGGACGTGATAGGGGTTCGTCATATCCAATAACAAGATCCTTTGTTTCGAATAAATATTTCCCAGGAGTACGCGCTTCTTTAAAATCAAACTCCGGTTTTGGCTTCTCAGCATCCAGTTCAATGACATCCATTTTATCAAGTTTTTTCTGACGAGATTGTGCCATCCTTGCGGTAGCTGCATTTGCTTTATTACGAGCAACAAAGTCCTTTAGATTAGCAATTTCTTTTTGTTGCTTCTTATAAGCGGCAACCTGTTGTTGTTTCTTCAATTCATGTAAGCGAAGGAATTCATCGTAGTCACCTGGATATCGATTTAATTCTTGATTCTCCATATGATAAATTAAATTAACAACACTATTTAAGAAAGGAATATCATGTGATACTAGAATAAAAGCATGATCATAGTTTTGCAAATATGTCTTTAACCATTCAATATGCTCCACATCTAAATAGTTGGTAGGCTCATCTAGTAAGAGAATCTCTGGTTTTTCTAAAAGTAATTTCGCGAGTAAAACTTTCGTACGTTGCCCACCACTTAAATCATGTACATCACGGTCCAAACCAAAGTCATTTAATCCAAGACCATTTGCAACTTCCTCAACTTTTGCATCAATCGTGTAGAAATCATTATTTGTAAGAGAGTCCTGCATACGTCCAGTATCCTCTAATAGCTTTTCTAATTCCTCGGGTGTAGCTTCACCCATTTTAGCAAAAAGTTGATTCATTTCTTCTTCCATATCATATAAATATTGGAAAGCAGTTCGAAGTACATCACGAATGGACATACCTTGCTTTAATACTGCGTGCTGATCTAAATACCCAACACGAATATGCTTAGCCCAAGTTACATTTCCTGCATCTGGCTCAAGCTTCCCGGTAATAATATTCATAAAAGTGGACTTACCTTCACCGTTTGCCCCGATCAACCCAATATGTTCTCCCTGTAATAAACGGAACGATACATTATCAAATATAGCCCGATCACCAAATCCGTGACTTAGATTTTTAACTGTTAATAAACTCATAATCATTACACCTTTTCTTTCTATATACATTCTCTACTATTATACTTTTCAAATTAGAAAAGGGATAGTGGTTATTTTTATGAAATAATTAGCATTAGAATATAATATCAAGTTTTATTACTTGGTAATAAGTTGAATAAAATGTATAATGATATAAAAGTATGAAATGGAGTGGGACGTACAATGATAAAGAAGAAACTTGCATTTGTGACAGATAGTACAGCTTACTTAACAGAGGAACTGAAAGGTCACCCCGATATTTATGTTGTCCCAATTGTTGTCATTTCGGAAGGTGAAGAATTTGAAGATGGAATTGATTTAACATCAGAACAATTATATGAAATGATTCGTACGAATAAAGAGGTTCCGAAAACCTCACAGCCAAATGTCGGTAGATTCATAGAATTATACGAGAAATTAAGGGGAGAGTATGAGCACGTAATTGCGATACATGTCTCCTCCAAATTAAGTGGCACCATATCTAGTTCCAAAACCGCCATGGAGCAAGCTAATATAGATGTAGAGATTATCGACTCCTATTCGCTATCCTTTGCGATTACGTTTTTATTAGAAAAAGGACTGCATTTAAATGAACAGGGATTAGATGCTAGGGAAATAGCAGAAACTTTACGTGCGGAAGCAATAAGGCATAAGAATTTAATCCTTCTGGATACGTTAGAGCAATTATTTAAGGGTGGTAGATTATCTGGAGCGCAGTTTGTGATTGGGAATCTATTAAGTATAAAGCCTATTCTATCTATTGGAACAGATGGAGAACTAGGCGTCCTTGAACGTGTTCGTTCGGAGAAAAAAGCGACTCGTAAATTAGTTGAACTAATCAAAACATCGTGTGAAGAGAATTCAGTGAAAAGAATAGGAATTGCCAATGCGAATGCACCGGGCAAAGCAAAGGCATTAAAGGAAGAAATAGTATCGCAAGTCCCTGGTTTAGAAATAATAATTGGAGAAATAAGTTCATCTCTTGCTGTTCATGCAGGCGAGGGAGCGATGGCGGTGTTTTGGACTGCCTAATAAAGACGACATAGGTGATTGCCTATGTCGTTTCTGCTCTATTCCTTTTGGTACTTTAAATACTGATAGTTGTCAGTTGGAATTCGAACAATATCATTTCCTTCTTTATCTTGATGGACCTCATATTCACGATAGGATTCCACAATATAGCCATCCACTTCATTCATCCCATCCAATACATATTCATAGGTGCTAGTTTCTGAACGTTTGTTATTCTGAATAGTAGCATCAACAGTTTCATCTTCAGAGATATGGAAGTAATTGGACTCCTCACTCGTTATTGGTGGTGTATCTAAAAAGGATGCTACAACTAAAACAAATAATCCACCTAATAATGCCATTCTAGATTTCATAAGTATACCCCTTTCATGCTTACTAATTTATATATATGCATGTCCAATGCAATTATTGGTTAAATTGGTTAAAATAATAATTAATAGTAAGGAAAGGGGTATGTATATGTATCGTGTAGTACAGGATTTTATTAACGATTGGGATCACGCAAGTTCCGGAACACTTCAAGTAATTGAAGCCATAACAGATGAAAAATTAGATCAGGCTATAGTGGAAGGTCATAACACCTTAGGCTGGTTAGGCTGGCATCTAGCGAATGCACCAGCATTTTTTGGAGGAGAGGTTGGTCTATCCATAACACCTGCAGGCGGTCCACAAGATGTACCTTCAAGCATTGATGAGATTGTTGCGGCATATAAGAACACTTCTGAACAAGTAAAACAAGAAGTAATGAAGTTAACAGATGAAGACTTGGTCGAAACAGTTGAAAGTTTTGGAACACAAATCCCTAGAGGGGCATTGCTTTTGAAGATGATAGACCATCAAACCCATCATCGTGGTCAGATGACGGTGTTACTTAGACAAGCTGGATTAAAGGTTCCAGGTGTGATGGGACCTACCAAAGAGCAGCAAGCATAATATATAGAGATGCAAAACCTTGTTTTAATAGGGTTTTGCATTTTTTTATCTTCTATTAAGAAGGATGCAAGAGGATGTGTTAGTAGTGAAAACTTACAAGGACTTTATTTACAGGTCTTTGGAAGCGTTTTTATATTATATTACTTGCTACAATCCTTCCGGTGTGCCCTTACTTCTGTGGCGTTTGTTCTTCCACACTCGTTCTCCATTTGTTGTGTCAGTAAATGTCTACCCTGTGTTCAGTTCCACCTGCTGAGGCCCCCTCACAACTACTTCCCGTTTCGCCTTTTCAATATAGACACCATTGTTTGGCGCTTTATTTCCTGGACGATATTGCGATATCTCACCCATTAATTATCACTCCTTTTTGTAATCTAATTGTAGTATGAGTAATTCACTATATTTAGTGAATGTAAAGAATTTGTTAAGGCGTGATGAAATTGTAGTAAAAAAGTAAAAATGATGAGTTAGTCCTAATCACGACAAAACACGACACTGATTTTGACAATATTTTCTAGTTATGTGGGACTAGATACCTTTTTCGTATTTTTTAGCAACTTGGGAAAATCGAATATAGGTAAAAAGTACACTGATATATTAGTCCTATATACGTTATGGAATGGTAAATTATGGAATTGACATTTGAAATCATTGTGTAATTATTTATGTATATATTACCAATAACAAAAATTCATACAATTAGGAAATGAGGTTTAGAGGTTGTTAGAGTCTAAGCGTAGAGCCATTATATTTTTTATTATTGCGATTTTATTGGCGGCAACAGCGGGTTTTTTAGTTTTCAAGAAAGTGCAGTCATTAAATGCCGAATTGGGTACTATGGTTAGAATTTATGTGGCTGCTAAAGATGTAACCTCAAGGGTAATCATTACTCAGGATGATGTTGCAACAGAAGAAATACCAATGAAGTATCTGAAAGATGACCATATTACTGATGTAGAATTTCTGATGAATAAGGTATCTGTAGTACCTCTTTCACCAGGCGATATTATTACAAAGAGTATGTTGAAAGAAGCAACGGCTGTAACAGAAGAAGATAACCGTCTGGTAGCACTTATGAAATCTGACAAAGTCTTTTTTGATGAGGATTTATCAGCTTTAGATCGTGTGGATTTGTTTGTATCTCATGATTTAGATGGGGAAATCGTTACGGAAATGTTTATGGAAGATGTGAAGGTTGCACGTGTTTCGAAGAATAGTGACGGTGGGTTAACAGGTGTTCAAATTGAGATTCCAATTGAAGTTGTCTCGGAAGTGATACATATGCAGAATTATGCTCATAATATCCGAGTTATACGGGCGAATGTTGGTATAAATTCTGAGAATATCAATAGTCCTATTGAACCAACTAATGATGAGGATATCGAACAGAAAGAAGATACACAAGTAGAAAATGAACAGGTAATACAAGAAAAACAACAAGAGAAAACAGAGAAAGAAGAGCAAACAGAACAAAAGGATAAAGCAGATTCAACAGAAGAAAAATCCGAATCAACTGATGATAAAGAATAGGCTCAGTGAAGTGAGAAGAAGGATGATTTTTACTGGAGGAAACAAATGAATATAAATATTGATATTCCTGTGATTGGTAACAATGAGGAATTACTAACAACAGTTCTAGAATCTATTGGTGAAGCGTATCAAGTGAAAAATGTTTCAGTTGAAGATTTAAAAAAGGAAACACACCAAATTATAATAATTCTCAAAAATGATAAAGAGTCACCTCTAGACTTAGCTCAGTCCATTTTAAATGAGCATTCAAATACACCTATTATTTTTATAAGTGATATGCCTGATTTTGAACTTCTTCGAGAGTTAACTCGTATGGGAATAACAGATTACTTTGTCTTACCTGATGAAGAATGGCAATTTTTAGAACGAATTAATAAACTCATATTGACAATGAAAGAAATTAAGACAGAAACGTCATCTTCTGAAGGCTTTATTCGGGGAGGAGGTAAAGTATTTACCTTCTTTAGTGGAAAAGGTGGATCTGGTAAGTCTTTGATAAGTTCCTTGTTTGCACAGACGCTCAAGCTTGATTCAACCGCAAAAGTACTTTTCATTGACTTAAATTTACAATATGGTGGTGCTGAAACATATTTAGGTATCAATAGTACCCGTTCCATGATTGATTTGATACCAGTTATTCACGAAATAAGTGAACATCATATACGTAATGTGTCCGAAATAATGGAGCCCTCAAAGCTTGAAGTGTTAGTCAGTCCTCGAGATACAGAGCTAGCCGAGAGAATTAATGAGGATTTTGTTATGAGATTAATTCGGGCTAGTAAGCGTAGCTACGATTTTATTATCATCGATACACCATCATATATGGATATAAAAACGTTCACAGCATTGAATGAATCGGATCGCATTTATTACGTTATGAATCAAGACACCGTTTCCATTCGTGTTTTGAAATACGTGGATACAGTTTTAAAACAGCTAGGACTTGTAACGGATGAACGTATGGAATTAGTAATGAATTTTACTGGTAAGGACAATGAATTAAGTAACAAAGATATCCAACGCTTTGTGAGTTATCCTATTTCAGCAAATATAAAAAGGGATTTTAAGGGTGTACATGCCTCTATGAATAAAGGAGAGCCATTACGAAAAGAACCGAAAGATAAAAAGCTTTCTCCAGTTGCGAAGGATTTAAAGAAATGGGTCCGCTCCATGCTTAAATAAATTAATCCAAAAAGCATACACAGGTGGTGGGGAAATTGGCGCTGTTTCAACGAAAGAATTCAGATATTAAAGAATCGTATTCATCCGGGCTTCGGATAGAAAACACATATATTGATAACTTAGTAGAACACTATAAAACTAGGCTATTAACAGAGGTTAATCTCGATCAGATTACTAGTTTACCGACAGAAGAAAGAAGATTAAAGATTGAGCGCTTTATCAATCAATTTATGGCAGAAGAGAAAGTCGTCATCCCAAGGCAAGATAAAGATACTTTATTATCTATGCTAATAAATGAGAGTGTAGGTTTTGGACCACTTGAAGTACTACTCCAAGATGAAGATATTACTGAGATTTTAGTGAATGGACCGAAAGAAATATTTATAGAGAAACAAGGTAGATTAGAACGAGCAAATGTTTCTTTTAAAGATGAAGAACATGTGAGACATATTGTAGATAGAGTTGTTGCTCCATTAGGGAGAAGGATTGATGAAAGTTCGCCAATGGTAGATGCAAGACTCCCAGATGGTAGTCGTGTGAATGCCGTTATTTCACCAATTAGCTTGGGGGGAACGATAGTTTCAATACGTAAGTTTCGTAAAACCCCCTATGAAATGGAAGATTTAATGAGATTTAATGCATTTACGGAAAAAATGTCTGTATTCATGCAGGCGCTAGTTAAGACAAAATTAAATGTGTTAATTTCAGGTGGAACTGGTAGTGGTAAAACTACATTATTAAATGCTTTGGCACAAGCTATTCCGTCAACAGAACGTATCATCACGATCGAGGATTCCGCAGAACTTAAAATAGAGCGTTCAAACGTTGTTGGCCTGGAGGCAAGACCACCAAACGTTGAAGGACAAGGGGAAATTACAATACGTCAACTAGTTAAAAACTCGTTACGTATGCGCCCGGATAGAATCATCGTCGGTGAGGTACGCGGAGCCGAAGCATTTGATATGTTACAAGCGATGAATACTGGGCATGAAGGGTCACTTACCACTGTCCACTCGAATACACCAAGTGATGCAATAAATCGTGTTGAGGGGATGGTTGTCATGGCGGGCATGGACCTACCGACACATATTATTCGAGAATACATCGTTGGAGCGCTTGACTATATTGTTCAGGTTCAACGTTTAACTGATGGAACAAGGAAAGTAACGAATATTTCGGAAGTAGCAATTAATAAGGAAAATAAAATAGAAGTCCGTGATATATTTCGATTTCAACGAACTGGTATGGACGATAATGGTAATATTCTGGGTTTTTATACACCGACTGGTATTGTACCTAAATGTTTAGAGCACTTAGAAGTATTTGGAATCCGATTTGATAAGGAAATATTTGAGCCAGAAGGAGATGTTTTAAGTGGATCTCACCGTGTCTATACTCTATAGCTTGTTTGTATTTTTCCTGCTGACAACTATGTACTTCTTCTTAGGTTACCGTAGTTCAAGAAAAGAATGGTCACAGCAAATTAAACAGTGGTATCCAGAGGAAAAAGGAAAAGTTTTATTAGTAAGTGGGGTGACCGATTTGATCAACGAGAATCGTCCAATAAATTAAGAACAAAACTCCAAAGTGCCAATTTAGGTTTATTACCATCAGAATATGTCGGAATTATCTTTTTAGGAATATTAACTCTCTTTATAAGTCTTTATTTCGTATTTAGCATGCCTATGAGAGTGAGTTTTTTGATAGCTATTGGAATTATGATAGTAGCCCATTTTATGTTGTTTTATCTAAGAAAGAATGCCTATGAGAAGCGTTTCAATGAACAGCTATCAGAAGTTTGTAGAATTCTTGGAAATGCTGCCAAATCTGGTTTAACTATAAACCAAGGGATAGATATTGTAGGCAGAGAATTAAGTGCTCCCGCAGGGGAAGAGTTCAAAAGATTATCTAACGAATTGAAACTAGGTGTATCACTCGAACTGGCTCTTCGATCTGTTCAAAAGAGAAATAAATCAAGGGATTTTAATTTGTTTATAGCTACATTACTGATCCAAAAGAAAACTGGGGGTAATCTAGCTAAAACATTAGAAACAATGGCTAATACATTTGAAGCTCGAAAGGTACTAGCACAAACTATTAAAACGATGACTTCGGAACAAAGATATATATCGTTTATAGTTCCGGCGATGCCAATAATATTACTGTTATTAATGAATAACGTTATTGACGGGTTTATCGAGCCACTATGGTCTGGCTTTGGTCTTATAATTCTAATAATATTTTTAAGTGCAATAACTATTGCATTTTTATTAATTAGAAAAATAACAGATATAAAGGTGTAACCTATGGATGCATTAATTATTCTTTCAATAATTGCTTTTTGGTTTTGTATCATTTTATTTCTTAAACACTATTGGTCTTATCTACGTTCCAAAAAAGCTGTACTAGATCATGTTTCGGAAGTTACTGAAATTGATCCTTTTGAGAAAAAAGAAAGAAAAAGAAATCGTAGAGCGGATCTATTTCAGAAGTTTACTAAGTACGCAGATGATTTTTCTGACTTAGGTCAGCGCATAAACTTCTTTAGTGAAAATCACAGCGTAACGGAATGGCTTCGGAAATCAGGAAATCCATTGAATCTCTCAGTTGAAAGATTTCAAGGTCTTAAGATTTTATTATTTCTTGTAGGGTTATTTGGAGGGATATTATCCCTAATTATTGGATTTCCATTTTCACAATATATTTTAACTCTAGCACCTATTCTGGGATACTTTTTACCGATTATTCTGATTAGAAGGGAGGCCAAGAAACGTCAAGAACAACTTAGAATTGATTTACCGGATTTTTTAGATACGGTGGGAACGAGTGTTCAGGCTGGTGTTAGTTTAGATCATGCTTTAAAGGAGGTGATTCGTCACTTCGATGGTCCTATACGGGAAGAGTTTTCTCGTTTTAATCAAGAAATTGAATTGGGGGTACCTCGAGAGAAGGCATATCGTGAATTATTGAAGAGAAACGATAATCAAGAGTTTCAATCTTTAATCAAAGCATTAATTCAAGGATTGAACCTAGGTGTTCCAGTTGCAAAGACGTTTCAAATTCAGTCTGAAGATATGCGCCAAATACAACAGGAAAAAGTAAAAGAATTGGCTTCGAAGGCTTCTCCTAAGGTAACTTTAGTTACCACTTTCTTAATTGCTCCAGTATCTATTTTAATCATTGCAGGATTAATGATTATGAATATGATTATGGGGGACAATGGTTTGTCAAATTTATTTTAGGATTTAATTATTGAGGAGGAATTTGTAATGAAATTATTAAATGGTTTATATGCCAAAGTATTGAGTAAAGCAGTAGCGTTAAAAAATGAAGAAAGAGGTTCTCAGACATTGGAGTGGGTTGGGATTGCAGCTGTTATTATCATTGTTGTCGGACTAGTATCAACTGCATTTGATGATGCAGAATTTGGTCAGGATATATACAAAAAGTTCACAACGTTCTTAGGTAAAATTGGCGAAGGTGATGGCGGTGGAGATTGATAATTTAATGAATATGAAATTACGTCATAACTATCTCAGGAGTCTTACTTATGCAGAATACCAGGTTAATAATTTTCATGATAATTTTAACTATCATATTGTTTGGTTGTAAGAAGGAAAACGAGAATAACGACAATACTCAAAATGACTCGGACTCAGTAGTGTTAGAAGAAGATACAAAGGGGTCACGGGTGGAGAAAGATGCAGATATAAAGGAAACAGATGTATTGGAAGAAGAGGTTTTAAAACTTTTGGAAGAACTTCCAGAAGTCCCTACTGATGTTGGTGGCATCATTAATCAATTGGAAGGCCCCTTTACTACTAACAAACCTGATTGGGACGACCAAGAAATAGAGGCAATTCGAGAAGAATTAAATAAATTGCCACCTCTTCCAAAAGACGCCAGTGAAGAATTGGTAGACCAGTATTTTCAGTATTTCTACTGGTTAGTTGCCGAAGATTTTCCAGACCCTCAGGACACTATCAAAAAATGGGAATTTAGTTCTTTTGGTAATCCTGATTTGCCGGATTCTCGCTTCCATTTCAAGGAAAACTATAATGTCGAAGTATTACTTGACGGTAGTGGTAGTATGGGTGCTTATATTGGCGATAAAACCATGATGCAAATTGCGAAAGAATCTATTAAGGATTTCTTAGAACAAGTACCGGAGGAAGCTAATGTATCATTAAGAGTATACGGGCATAAAGGTACTGGTTCCAATAGTGATAAGAAATTATCTTGTTCCGCTATTGAACAAGTATATGGTTACCAAACTTATGATGAAGGTACATTCCAACAGCAGTTAGATAAAATCGAGCCTGCAGGTTGGACACCGCTAGCTGATGCTTTGTTACAAGCAAAAGATTCGCTAAAGGAATTTGATGCAGAACACCATACTAATCTCATTTATGTTGTAAGTGATGGCATTGAAACATGTGATGGAGATCCTGTCCAAGTTGCCAAATCACTTTCAGATTCGAACGCGAAACCAATCATTAACATTATCGGATTTAATGTTGACTCGGATGCACAAAAACAATTAAAGGAAATGGCAAAAGTATCGGGAGGTATTTTTTCAACTGTAAATGACCAAGAGGAATTAGAGGAAGAGTTTAAAAGGGCAGAAAAAGTGTTAGAAGAATGGGAAGAATGGAAAGAGGATGCAATAAATGACGCTGATTACCAAAAGGTAAGGAATAGTTTTGATATATTGGAAGTTACAAATGAATGGAATAGAAGAGATGATAGTCAATATGTAAGTATATATAGATTAGTTTATATTGCGGAGGAAGAAGGTATTCTTACAATTAATCAAATGGACAAATTTCATTCAAAGAATAATGAAATGCAAGATTTGATTAAAAGGGCCAAAAGAGAAATTGAAGAAGACCTTAATCAAATTAGTGCTGAAAAAATAGGCGAAATGAAAGAAACTATTCAAGATAAATACGATAACAGCATAAACGAGTAATTTAAATTAATGTGATAGGAGGTGAATCCTATACGTACTTTTACTAAGAGTCTATTCATCTCATTTGTTGTAATCCTACTAACTTTCCATCCTTTTCTAGTCCCGGTATTGTATGCTGCTGGTTCTTGGTCAGGAGATTCATGGGAAGGCGAATCCTGGGAAGGTGACTCTTGGGATGGTAGTGACTTAAGTTGGGAAGGTGAATCCTGGTCTCTCGACTCGTGGAAAGGTAACGGAGTTGAAGGGGTCCAACCATGGTCATTAGATGGTTGGAATGAATCTAGTTTTGAAGGTAGTACTATTGATAGTATTCCTGCTTGGGCATCTGATGGATTTATAGGTAATGCAACCACTCAATATCCAGGGTGGTCAGGTGCAGCATTTAAAGGAACTGACTGGAATCAAGCGGGCTTTCAGGGTGATTCTTCTAGTCAGGGAAACGGCTGGTTAGGTTCAGGTACCCAAGGTAATGGTAATTCCTCTCTAAACTCATGGGACCAATCAGGTTACACTGGTAATGGTAATTCCTCTCTAAACTCATGGGACCAATCAGGTTACACTGGTAATGGTATTGCTGTACTAAATCCATGGGAGCAAAATGGTTACATTGGTAATGGGAGTGTAGGAAGTAATCCATGGAATCAAGCAGGTTTTCAAGGAAGTTTGAATGGAACAACTTCACCTTATTCAGGCTTACCTTGGGCAAGTACAGGGCATATAGGTTCCGGGATCTCGGGTGTATCGCCTATTTCTGGTAAAGCTACTACCTCTACACCTTTCTATGAAACCAAAGAATATGAGTTTTCAACATTTGTGGTAAAAGACATAATTGGTAGCACTGCAACCGCTTCATCTACTGCCTTAAGTTATGATAGACATAATGATGTTGGAATAAAAACAGACTTTGGCTTCGGCCCTAAGATGTATAGTGATATTTTTGTTAACGGGTTCAAGCTTGCTGGCGTTGACAATCTAGCGATTGACGGCTATGACACGTTCTCGCATGTGTATGATAGTGTCGATGGATATAAGCAATTTAAGGATAGTAGAGGAGTTAAAGACTTATCATCTGATTATAGTGTCAATAATAAAAAGCCAATTATAAATGATAAATTACCAAAACCACCTATGGCTGTTGAAAAAGCTTTATCTAAACTTAGTGTTCCTGGTGCAATACTCAGTTCCGTATCATCAGGGGGCAAAACAATAAGTAGTATTGTTGAAGTTTCGAAAAACTGGGACGAGTCTTCTGGTTCGGAAAGAGTAGCTGGAATTGCTGGGGCGGGAGAAAACCTTGGTGACTTCTTACTAGATTCTGGTGCTGTTGTTTCTGCGGTACCGGCTTTTCAAGTGGCTGGTGGAATCATGATGGGAGTTGGTGGAGCGTTATGGGTTGTTTCAAGAGGAACAAGAGCTATAGCGGAAAATTGGGATAAGATTAAAGATACTGGTAAGAAAATGGTTGATGGTGCTAAAAATCTAGCTAAAAAAGGATGGAAGGCTATTACTGGTTTATTTGGTAAATAGAAACGGATTCCAATCCGTTTCTATTTAACCTATTAGAAAGATGTAAATAATACTCTCAATCTGTTTCATGGTTTACCTCTATAACTGTAAATTAAAACCAAAAGGGTTCGTATTTCACTAGTCGGGCTATAAAACTATCCTAGTATTGATTAGTAGATAATAATTATAGAAAATCATTCATAGTCAATTTATATAGGAGGATTCATATGGATTTCTATCCAACTAAGATACATGAACTTGCCAAAAAACATAAAAAACTATTTGAAAAATACTTTATAAATCCAGGTGGTAGTCTGATTAACGAACATGAATTTTATTGGGTAAGCTATCTTAGATTTGGAAAATTAGTTGGTTCTGCAGTTATTTCTCCGAGCAATATAACGGATAAACAGGAATATGAGCAAGCATTTTATCATCTTTCGAAAAGTTCCCAATTAAGATCCAAATTAACAAAAGATGGCGGATTTAGAGCTAACATTAATATGGGTACTTTTACGGTAATGGAAAAATTCTTAGCTGCAATTCAGAAAGAAGTGATATTAAAGAATGACAAACAAATCGTAGTAGATTGTCATGAAACCATGTTAAGTATTCTAAGCTTACAAGATAGTCTTGTTGATATATTTAAAAGTTACCAGCAAGAAGAAATAAAATTCCATGAGGGTAGGGAAAAATTCGACTCAATTGAGTACATAGAATTTGTGATAGATTGCATTTGTGAGATTGACTATATTCAATTTACTCAATTGACTTTGCAATACGAAGCAATATCAAAATTTAATTCACTTAAAAGAATAGTTAATAAAAATAAAAATTTAAAAACCCATATGACTTATGAAATAAAGGTCTACTTAGAAGAATTTATTAAAAGTAAAACAGATTTGCTAAAGAGTATAAAAAAATTAATGTACACTTCAGAAATAAATATGCAAACTTCAAAACTAAGACACATGGAAATTACAAGAGAAGTTTTACTTGAAACAGTCCGTGAAGTAACAGAAGAATTATTACAGGATTTACGTTTTCCTATACTTAATTAATAAATTTTGATAATGCTTAGAATTAGAAAATCATATGCTCATCACTATTACTAGTAATAGTGTGAAATACTATTAGATGATTTAAGGAGACTATCATGGATAAACCATTAAGATATACATGGGATATTTATACAAGTCAATTTGAGAAGTATTTTAGTACTAATGTTATTTACCACATTGCCATTACTTCTAGTACATTCATTGGTCACTAACTATATGTATGCAATTACGCCTACATCTTCCCAACTATATACATATGCAGATATCTATTATGCTATGATAACGCTACTATTCTACCTTTATGCCCAAGTCCCTTATATTCGCTATATCTATAATGAGCATATCGGAATAGAAAATAATCTTAGAAATACTATTTATCAGTTTTTAGTTAATGGTTTTACTGTATTTTTATTTTCGTGCATTATATCGATTATTGCGACTATTGGCTTTGCGCTATTTCTATTACCTGGACTAATACTTTTTACAATTGTATTTCCAATACCATATATTAGTGTCTTTGATGAAAAGTCAGTATGGAAATCTTATAGAGAAGGAATAAGAATTGGAAAAAAGTATTTCTTTAAAATAATCTTAGTTATTATTGGTATCGGGAGTATTGAACTGCTATTTGGAATACTAGTTACATTTCAATTATTTAATATAACATCTTCTTTTGCAGCACAAATTGTTACTCAAATGGTATTAAATTTACTCGTTTTTCCTTTTATTGTTATGTTAATGTCTTCCAATATTCTTAAATGGAGAGAGGAACAGGAAGTGTTAAACTTTGGGAATGAGGAGGAGGCTAAGGATGAAATGGCTGGATAAGTTTAAGAGTGAGCGTGGAAGTGCAACCCTGGAGTTCATAGGGATTGTTCCGTTGGCGTTTTTGCTACTTGCAATTATCATACAATTTGTAGTAATTGTTAACGCGGCTTTAATTACACAATCAGCAGCAAATGAGGCTGCAAGTGTATATTCGGTGACAAAAAGTGAAAGTGAAGCTACAAATGCAGCTAATAAGATTCTGAATGCCACAGGAGACTACCTGAGTGGATCTGCAAGTATAGCAGCAACAGGGGAAAAGGATTTTGATGCAACAGTAAATGTGCAAATAGATCTTTTTTTACTTCCTGAAAGTATCGGAGGTTATATAATCCCTCTACTACCTTATTCCGCTACTGCCTCAGGTAGGGTGATTGAATGATGAAACTTATAAAAAACTATGAAAATGAAAATGGAAACACAGCTTTATTTGTCATTGCAGCTTTAAGTATGTTAATGGTACTTTTTGTATTTGTGTTTAACATGGGTTCAGCTTTATTTACAAAGGAACAGTCGTTCACAGTTGCTAAGCAAGCTAGTTTAGCGGCGAGCAGTTCCTTATATGATCAAGTTAGAAGTTCCTTAACAGGATTAATCATTACATATGGAGAAGATCCTGAGAATCAACAGACATGGAGCTTTGATGAGGAGTGGGATGGCCGTATTGGTAGATGTACTGGGAATGATTCATATAATGAATGTCAAGTAGAAGTACTAGAAGAAATCGTTAATGCTGCATTAGGAGTTCCGCTTTTAGGTGATATATTAAAGGGGCGCCTTTCTACTAGTGTGAATGAAAGTCATATTATAAGTGCCGCTAAACAAGCAATTACAAGTAACGGTGGGACAACAGATGGAGCGGAACTAATGATAAGAGATAATCGTTTTAAGGTTAGAGCAGCTGCGGTATTTAATTCTATTTCTTATGATGATGATTACTTGGAAAATAAAGGTGAGAAATATCTAGATGGGATTAGTAAGAACATATATCGTGACTCGCAGGGACCAAAGATTGCTTTTTTGGAGGAAATTATTAATACAGGTTCATACAGTCTGGAATAACTATGTGATCTTAATTTGTTTAAGGTAAAAAAGTGATTTAGAATTTATCTAGTATTTATAATTCTGATTTATGTAATTTGTATACCCGTTTCGGTTTTAGAAATGAAGGTGGTGTTCTAATGAAGAAATTTATATTATCAGTTTGTTTTCTACTTACTATCATCCTCGTCGCGTGTAGTTCTCCTGAATCAGAAGAATTAGCAGAATATCATAATAGTTATATAGAGAATATAAACACAAAAGCGATGCTTGTCGATGAGGAATTACAAAAGTCATTAAGGGCTGAAACTCCTGCGATGGCATTAGAATTACAACAAAAAAATGTGATACCGCTTGTCGATGAGATAAAGGAATTTATTCATTCGCGTGATCCGGAGACAGAAGTTGTGAAAGAAATACATAATATGAGAATTAAGCAGTTGGACACTTGGGCAGAAGCTGTTCGTTTACGTTACCAAGCATTAGAAAAAACTGTGGAGCAAGCAACAAAGGAAGAAGTCCAAAAACTTCTTTCAGAATCGGATGAGAAATTATTAGATGCTCAAAAAAAAGGAGAGAAGGCTGATGAGAGATTTCTAGAGTTAGCCGATAAGTACAATATTGAATAAATAATGGGTAACTATAACTTAATGCAATGCACCAATTATTAGTGGTGCTTTTTTAACGCAAAATGCTATAAATCTAGCTTCAATCTTAATAGATTAAATACAACCATTTAGGGGGTGGTGACTCATGAAAGGATATAAAAGGCGAATATTAGTTTGTTTTTCTATCCTATTATTTCTAACACAAGTTTTTAATGTATTGGAAGTTCAAGCAGTAGAATCATGGAGTGGTGATTCCTGGAAAGGAAATTCATGGAAAGGTACACCATGGGATGCAAGTGACTTCCAATGGGAAGGAGAGGCATGGGAAGGTGATTCATGGAAAGGAAAGGCATGGGATAGTAACTCAACTGACATTGAACCATGGGGTAGAAATGATGCGGTATGGGGTAATGGACCACGGCCTGAACATGCAACAGGAAGTGACCCTTGGTATGAAAATCCGGAAGCGGATAATCATGAAGAAGACTTAGAGAAACTGTGTTTGCCAGGGTTAGAAACAGGTGATGGTAGTTGTGAAGGAAATGGTAGTAGTAAAAATCCAGATATGACTACCGAAGAAAAGATAGATAATATAGTAGAGCAGTTCGAAAAAGACTATGCTAATATTCTTCCACCGGATTTTTTTCCTTTTAAGAAAAAAAGAAAAGAGATATTGGACAAAATAAGACAAGAGGCTACTAACTATACAGAAAGACCACATGGAACTGCACAAGATGTAGATATTCCAGAAAATGTAATGGCAACACTTGCTGAGATTGGTTATAGTGATGAGCATTTAGCGAATTCCAAGGAGAAAAAGGATAAGTTTTTAGCAGAGTATGGATGGGAAGAAAGTGATAGTGTAGATAATCAGGATACGGGATTTAATGCTCGTACCTATAATAATTTAACAGAAGATAAGATTACAATTTCCTTCGGGGGAACAGAATATGCCTCAAATTTAAAGGATCTTGGAACTGATGGCAAGCTTGCAATTGGGAAAAATAATGATCAATTTAATGAAGCTGTAGAGTATGTCGAAAAGATGATGAAATTATATCCAGATAAGGAAATAGTTTTAACAGGACATTCACTAGGTGGAGCTATAGCCCAATATGTGGCTTTAAAGACGAAAATTCCAGCAGTTACATACAATGCTCCGGGCATTGCAACACGGGATTATGGTTTATTCGAAGACCCATTGCTCGCAATTATTTCAGAGGATGAAAACGTGTCGATGGGTGAGAAGTATTTTAATTACCATGGACTATTCGGAGATTTAACTGTTAACCATGTGATGGAGAAAGATGAAATTGGTACGTATCAAATTCATGTAGGAACTACTTATACATACACTGAAGATGGAACGGTAATATGTCTAGATCAGTACAGCGATGAGGCACGTAAAAAAGATAAATCAATTGGAAAAATAATAGATACTGGTAAGGATATATATAATAAAACTCCATATCATGGTGTTAAGAACTTTAAAGATATTATGGTTGAATGTTAGTATTTGTGTTTAAATACTATTCAGTTGATTTCAACTTAGGAGATAAACCGTAAAGGGGTTATACGTATGATACGAATACTATTAGCTGGGATATTCTCATTAATATATCCTGGAATCGGCCAGCTATATAACCGACAATGGCTCAAAGGAATTGCATTTGTATTAGTAGAACTATGTTTAGTTTACTTTGCACCACCAGAATTGTGGTTAGGAATGATTTATCGAATCATCTGGCTGCTAAGTATAATTGATGCAGCTGTTGTTGCTTACTTAGTCCATAAAGGGAGAAAAGAATTAATAGTATACAGAGGACGACAAGCTGTTTTAGTGGTAGGGTTGGCCATCTTAATTGTTCGTCCAATCGCATTACTACCATCTCTTATCCCTCATATTTCATTTAATCAAGCCGTAAAACAATTGGAAGAGGTAGAGGAAGGGTCAGAGGAACAACTTGAAGAAGAAAAGAAGATCTATATGCAGTACTTAGAGGAGACGTATGGAGAGCAGTTTGAGTTCGGAGAAGCATCTTACAATTCGAATTATGGTCATTATCTAGTCGAAGCTTATCCAGTTTCCAATCCTGAAATAGTTTTTGGTGTTTATCAGGTAGATGATGATACAATTCAAGATTCATATATCGACCTCCTATGGGAGGATGAAGCAAAAAAAGGTTTATCACCAATAGTTGAGGGATTGTATGAAGAAATTTGGAGCTTTGATCTAAACGTGACAATTAAAGCTGGGGTACAAGATATCATCTTGAGTGAAAATGATCAGCTAATTGGATTTAATGAAGGAAAAGATAAATATCAAGAGGATTATTTTTATTCGGTTGATTTAATTGTATTCCAGGACTACGATAATCCCGAACGTGAATTGGAAAAGTTATATGATATCATTACTTACTTCAAAGAAGAGAATATCCAAGTTTATGGTTTAGAGGTTGAGTATTATGATATAGGGTTATTGAAAGGAAAAGAAATTGACCCTGATGGTAACTATGATGATTACACTTCTCATTTTATTTCGCTTGACCGGGATGAAATTATACAAATCAAGTCAGCAAGTGACATAGAAAAACACTTGATTGAGCTATAAGGTTGTAAGCAGTTTAAGTATTATTAGAATGAATTCTTAGGGTATAAACAGAGGGGGGATTATATGCTTTCAGGAGATAACATTCACTTCATAGACGATGAAGAAGGAAGTGTATATGCTAGTTTTTGGCAAAGACTAGCAGCTTGGTTGATCGATACAGCACTTGTTTTATTATCTCTTTTCTTTATTGGGTTTATTCCAGATGGAGCAATGGCTATTAACTCCCTTTTATTTGATAGTCGCCCAATTGATGAATATGTTACTAATTATTGGGTCATTCAAATAGCAATAGTTATATTTTCATTTAGTTTGTATTATGCATTAATGGAGAGTTTCGGAACCCAAGGTACTGTTGGAAAGATGATATTAAAAATTAAAGTAGTTAACGAAGATGGAGAAAAAATATCATTTTCCCATGCGTTAGGAAGGTTTTTTCTGCAACTTGCATCGTTATGTTTACTAGGTATTGGACACTTGTTTGCTGTATTTACGGAAAATAGACAGACAGTGCATGATATGATCTCTAAGTCTGAGGTTGTCAGAAGATAATCACATTATAATGTTGGGGAGTTCCTTAAATTAAGGATTATTTTGAAATATAATAGGAGGGGTTTCATTGTCAAAATCAGAGATAAAATGGCGTAAATTCTACCTTTATTTAATGATCTTTATTTATGCTGTTTATACCCCAATAACAGTATTTGAATGGATAATAGGAGAAGATGGTTTTCCATTTACAGCAGTAGTAATTGGATTCTCATTACCTTTAATGCGAGCAAATCATATTCATACAATCAGAGAAAAACAACATAGATAGTTTATAGGACTAGGTAATTGTTCGTATGATGTAATGGTAAGAAATAATAATTCACAGAACGTATTGGAATACCTCCCAATGCGTTTTTTCTTTTGAAATAGGAAATATTAGTGGTTTAGAGAGAAGATATTAGTAGTAATTTAAAGAAAAGGGAAATAAATTGTAAGGCTATAGTTCTTACTACCTATTTTCGGAAAATATGAAACTATTTTTGGATGGAAATTGTATTAATGATAGGAAGCTGAAATTGAATAGGATTTGTCTAGATAAGAATAACGATACAACAACGGGTAACAGGTGCTATTTAAATGAGAAAGGTAATCCATCCATATTAGTTCTGTCTGAGTTGAACTTGATTGAAATAATAATGTTAAAACAGGGGAGATAAAGCATGACTATAGAAAACCCTCAAGAATTACTCAAACTAGGTGTCAAGCACCAAAAGATGTTTGAAAGCACTACAGTAAACTTACATGCCTATAAATTACATAATAAAATATTTTACCTAACACAATTTAAAAACAAATTTACTGCAAAATTAAAGGCAACTGGTTTAATATGCACTCAGGAAGCTGATAAGCAGGAATATATGCAGGCTTTTAAACAACTAATCTATTATTCAGTTACATATAACAATATACGAGATGGTATTGAAGAACGGGCTAAATTGAACGTGCAAGTTTTTGAAGAGATTAAAAGTTATCTGAGAGGTCTCTTGGATTCGAATTTATTAGTCAACGATGACGAAGTAGCTATCTATAAACGACAACTAGAGGTAATGGAAAAATCTTTAGCACTCCAGGAAGAGATGGTAGAGATATGGAATGAAATAAATATTATGGATAAAGAAATAGTAGAACGAGGATATTTTACCGACGAAGAGTTAGAGAAACAGATAGGATATATTCCTATAAGCGGATGGATTCAATATGCTCAGATGAAGATACAGTACGATTATAAAGAGGATTTTGACTTGATTTATGAAAATAGTATAAATCCTAACTTTAAAAAATATGAAAACTTCACGAAGCCTGATACATTGAAAAACATGACAAGTAACATAGCTGGACCTCAACTTAAGAAATCAATGGACAGAATGACTGATGGAATTGACATGTCTCATATGACTAGAGAAGAATACATCAGTTATTGGTTAAAAACATATAAAGATAGATTAGAAGAACGTTTTTTAGTGGAATGGGACAAAATTCGTTTCCCAAGGTTTAAATAATGCTTTAATTTATCCTGTGGGAATATTCCATTTTAACTGACTATGCGGTAGTAGTCGTAAAGAGTACAGTGCTGTATAGTGACATAAAAGGAGAGATACCTATGATGCGTATTATGTTGGTTGAATTTTTCTCTAGTCTATCCAGGAATTGGCCAACTATATAACCGGCAATGGCTAAAGGAATTGCATTTGTAATCGTAGAACTAGGTTTACTTTATTTCGCACCACCAGAACTATGGTTAGGAATGATTTACAGAATAATATGATTGTTAAGTATTGTAGATGCATCTGTTATAGCATACTTAGTCAATAAAGGGAAAAAGATTTAAACGTGTTTAAAGGATGGCGTGCACTTTTAGTTATTGGTTTAGCTATTGTGATTATTCGTCCAATAGCATTATTGCCATCTCTTCTTCCTCATATTTCATTCTATATGGCTGTTAAACAATTATCAGAGGTAGAAGAGGGATCAGAACACCAATTGAATGAAGAGAAACAGTTGTATGAGAAATATTTAGAGGAAAATTATGGAGACTCCTTCATTCTTGGAGAGACAGAGTTTGATTCCACGGACAATCATTATTATTTTGAAGCAATTCCGGAGTCCGATAAGTGTGAACACAGCAATACTGCCTGGAACAAAGGAAGTTGTTTGAGTGAGAATAATCAGTTAATTGGTTTTAAGGAAAGTATTAAGAAATAACCAGGGGGATATAAATTTGCTTTTGAATTGTTTGTTTTTCAAGATTATAACAATCCTGATCGTGAAATGGAAAAGTTATATGAATTAATATCTTATTTTCAGGATTTACAAATCGAAGTGCAGCGTCTTGCGGTAAATTATTATGAGGAAGGACTCCTAGAAAAAGAAGGAATTAATATTGAACCGGGTTACAGTTATAAAGATTATCTAACTCATTTTATTGATATGAACCAAGAAGATATGAATCAGATAAATTCAGTGTATGATATTTCAAAATATATAAGTGTTAACGAATCGTCATCTGAGTATTAATAAATAGAATACCTTGAAAAAGTGGAGGAACGTATGGACTTTCATCCAACAGATCTACATATACTTGCCAAAAAATATAAAAGGTTATTTGAAAAATACAGTATTAATGCTGCTGGCTACCAAGTAAATGACAAAGAATTCTACTGGGTTAACTACTATAGGTTTGGAAAAATGGTTGGCCATGCCGTTATATCCCCGAATGTTGCTAAGGATCAGGATTATAAGGAGGCATTTAATTACTTATCCAAAAGCGCTCAGCTTAGGTCAAACCTATCTAGTGATGGTGGATTTAGAGCGAATATAAATATGAGATCTTTTGAGGTAATGGAGAAATTTTTTAAACAGGTATTAGAAGAAGTAGATTTAGACAATGACAGGGAAGTGATAGAAGGATGTCGTAATACGATGCAGCGTATTCTAAAGCTACAAGAACGGCTTGTTGAACTATATAAAAGTTATTATCAACAAGAAATAAAAATTCAAGAGGGTACTGAGAAGTTTCATACGAACGAATACTTAGAATTTGTTTTAGATTGTACTTGTGAAATAGATTATATCCAGTATACTCAATTGAATCTACAATATGAGATGATACCGAGTTTAAAGTACATTAGAAAGTTGATAAATAAAGTTAAACACTTAAAAGAACTTATGAATCCCGAAATAAAAGTTTATTTAGGAGAATTCATAAATAGTGAGACAGATTTGCGAAAAAGTATAAGAAATGTCACTTATACTTCAGAGTTAAATAAGCAACTTTCACTAGAAAAACACATGGAGATTATAAGAAAAGTTCTACTTCAAAGTGTTCAGGATGTAACAGAGGAAATAGTTAAAGAATTGCGTTTTCCTGAGCTAAAATAGTATTAATATCTATATATCTATCTTTTGGAAAATCATAACATATTAACCCTTGATTATTGCTGAGCTTCTACCATCCTATTAAACAACTAAAATAAATTAGATTAAAGGATGTATAGGGACTATTCCGATACGTTTTTTTACATTCCATACTTAGGGCAGTGCAAATCTAGTGAATTTGTCCCGAATTAATAACAATCCACATAACAATGGTTGTTTAGTCTTAGTGCCAAGTATCCAATTTAGATAATTGTGTAAACTTTTCCAATATGAAAGTTGTATTATGGAAGTAGTGTTTATCCTAATACATATCATATGTAAATGTAATTTGAAACTTTTAATAGTAGTTTCAAAAAGCAATATATCTAATATAAGAATCTGCAAAGCTGACTCCACAGTAAAACTATCATATTTTATTTGGTTTTCAGTGGATAGTGAAGCACAGCAGCAATTAAGGAGGGTAACGATGAAGTACACAAAATTAATACTCATATTAATCTTAGGTACCCTGTTATTAGGTTGCTAGAAAGATGAAGAAGAGAAGTTAGTAGAGACCAAACAGGAGACGAAAGATAAATCCAACAATGAAGTAGATGAAGGTGAGAGTGGCGAAGTTGATCAGAAAGAAAAAATAGATAGTGAGACGATTGCCATATTAAATGAACTTCCAGAGGTCCCAACTGATGCTGGTGGAATAAATGAACAGTTGGAAGGCCCCTTTGCAACTAATAATCCTAGTTGGGAGGATCGGGAAATTGAGGAGATAAGAGAAAGGTTAAATAAATTGCCTCCTCTTCCAAAAGACGCTAATGAAGATTTGGTAGACCAATATTTTTAGTATTTCTATGGTTAGTAGCTGATGATTTTCCTGATCCTCAAGATACAATAAAAAAATGGGAATTTGGATCATTTGGTAATCCGGATTTACCAGATTCCCGTTTCAATTTCAAGGAAAACTATAATGTTGAAGTTTTATTGGACGGTAGTGGTAGTATGGGGGCCTATATTGGCGATAAAACCATGATGCAAATAGCTAAAGAATCCATAAAGGACTTTTTAGAACAAGTACCTGAGGAAGCAAATGTATCATTACGAGTTTACGATCATAAGGGGTCTAGTTCTAATAGTGATAAGGAATTATCTTGTTCTACTATTGAACAATTGTATGGTTACGAAACATAAGAGGAGGATACATTCCAACAGCAGTTAGACAAAATCGAGCCTACAGGCTGGACACCGCTCGCGGACGCTTTGTTGCAGGCAAAAGACTCTTTAAAGGAATTTGATGCAGAACATCATACTAATCTGATTTATGTTGTTAGTGATGGCATAGAAACATGTGATGGAGATCCCGTTGCAGTAGCAAAATCATTAGCAGACTCTAACGCACAGCCTATCATTAATACTATTGGTTTCAATGTAGACAGTGAAGCTCAAGCTCAATTAAAGGAGATGGCAAAGATATCTGGAGGAATCTTCTCGACTGTAAATGATCAAAGTGACTTAGAACCCGAATTTGAGCGCGCACAAGCAGTATTAGATGCTTGGGAGGAATGGAAAAATGATGTTTTATTTGACCTAGAGAATATAGGCATTAATAGTAGTTTTGATGTTATGAGTGATTCCAATGAGTGGAGCTATAAAATTAGAAATCAATATTTGAAATTGTCAAATCTGTTTTTCATGGCAAAGAAGAAGATATTGTAACACAAAAGCAAAGAGATTTTCTAGATTCAAAGAATGATGATGTTCGAACTCTAATAGAACAAACAAGTGAACAAATAATAGAGGAACTAAATACTATTAGCCGATAAGATAGAGGAAATGAAGACAGAAATAAACAAAAAATACAACGAACAAACTCAGAATTAACATCTATCATATCATGAGGATTTGATGATTTGGAAAACTAGACTGACTTAACGAAGAATTAGGACTTACTTAATTTTACTTAATAGAAATCAAATTAGGATGATATTTATGGAACGTATAAGTAAAGAACAAATACTTAAAATGGGAAAAAAACATAAAAAGTGGAATGAGGACGTTATTGTAGAAATCTTCCCTTACTTAGTTAATAATAATCGCTATTATTTAGCATATTATATGAAAAAGTTCACAATGGATGTTAAGAAAATTGCATTGGTCTCGCCAGATTCTCCAAGTAAGGATGAAGCCTTAACAGCCTTAAAACCTCTAATTAATTTTACTGTTGTCTTTGGTAATATAGAGAATTTCTCTAAAACTAGGGCCGAACTAAAATTTGATGTTATTAACGAAATACGAGATTATTTAGAAGTTATATTATCATCCGGTCTACTAAGCGGAAATTTAATGATTTATTATGAACGATCGTTTCAAATTATTACAGAAATCATCAAGTTACAGGATGAGATGATAAAGATTAGAAAGAAAGTAAATTCAATGGCACAGAGGATATTGGGTAGAGGATATTTTATGGATGAGGAAATAGATGAAAGTTTAGAGTTGTTTTCAGAGATAGGTTGGATACAATATA
>NZ_AEWH01000063.1 GCF_000190475.1 Ornithinibacillus scapharcae TW25 | reverse complement strand
TAATCCTGAACTAAGAGCTTTTAATAGATTTAAAGATGATAAGACTCTATTCAATATGACTAGTAAGATAGCGGAAGGACGACTAAAAGAATCTTTAGATATTGTTACAGACAAAATGGATATGTCAAATTTTTCAAAAGAGGATTATGTAGATCACTGGACTATAAAATATCAAAATATTTTATCTGAGCGTTATGATGAATTGCGAACTAAAATACGTTATCCATAATTAATATAAGGAAGGTCCAGGGATTGGTTGCACTCGAACTATTACCATCAAAGCTTGGCTTTCTCAGGATTTTAAGTAACAGAATAGGGTCACCCTGTTTTGTTAAAATTAAAATAAGATTGATAGGGTGACTTCTATGAATAAATTAGACAACACACAAATTTTGAAATTAGGTAAAAAATATAAGAAATGGAATGAAGATGTAACGATAGATATTTTTCCATATTTAATAGAAAACAACCGGTATTATTTAGCCTATTATCATGGTAAGTTTTCAAAAGATGTAAAAGAAATAGCTATCGTTTCTCCTGATAACTTAAATAGTGAACAGGCTAATCGTGCTATCAAACCTCTAGTTTATTTTACGGTAACCTTTGGTAAACTTTGTGAAAATACAGGGGCTAGGGTGAAGCTCCAAATGGATATTTTTGAGGAGATTCTAGATTATTTAGGTAGTGTCCTAAAGTCGGGATTATTAGACCAAAAATTAGAAGAAGTATATAAACGCTCTTATCAAGTTATTCAGGAAATTCTGGATACACAGGAAGAAATGATAAAACTTGGGGAAAAGGTAAACAATATGTCACAGCGTATTCTAGATAGAGGATATTTTGTGGAACAAGAAATAGATGAAGCGTTGGCTCTTTTTCCGGCACCAGGTTGGCTTCAATATAAGCAATTTGAGAAAAGTTATATATACCGTCATGATTTTGATATTTTCTATGAAAACAGTAAAAAACCCAATCTTATAAGTTACCACAAATTTAAAGATGAAAAGACTCTTTATAACATGACCAGTGGGATTGCTGAAGGGCGATTAAGGGAATCGTTAAATATTGTCACAGACAATATGGATATGTCTAACTTTTCGGAAGAAGATTACTATAGTTATTGGATTACAAAGTTTAAAAGTAGTCTTGCAGATAGATATGAAGAACTTAGAAAAAAAGTGCGATATCCAAAAGTACTTTAGAAAGATTCATCAATTATCTTGTCTATATAATATCCATAATGGGTATATGTGCGATGATGACTTTTATGAATTATTCCCCTAATTGCATGTCGATCCTGACCTGAAGGAAGTAATAGATAGAGTTGATATATCTTATTTTAACAGGACTCTTTGTCATTGGAAGTCTGTTCCAGGCTGGCTATTTAGCGGGATTCTTATGATTGCTATCTTTTGGCTCAATATTCGTATCAATAAGCATATTGAAATTATACCCAGCTACATCATAAGAAAAAGGGCGAGAAATACCTCGCCCTTTTTTCTTAGCATTTCCTTACAGAATTTTTATTGTTTTCCAAGTATGTTTTAGTGTATAACTTATATAGATGATAAGGATAGGGCGTGAGTTATTGGAAAACAATAATATGATATTTGAACAGTGGAAGCGGAACAGTGTACTGTTTCTGGGCAGTCAATCGATTTCGCTTTTTGGTTCTTCCTTAGTCCAGTATGCCATTATGTGGTATGTGGTGCTAAATACACAGTCAGGAATCATGATGACGATTTACATCCTGTGCGGGTTTATACCAACATTTATCCTCTCACCGTTCGCAGGTGTTTGGGCGGATAGATACAATCGGAAAAAGCTAATCATTATAGCAGATGCATCCATCGCCTTTGTTACACTAATTTTAGCGATTGTATTTTTAATGGGCTATGAATCATTATGGCTAATGTTTCTTATTGCTTCTATACGTGCGTTAGGAACGGGGATTCAAACTCCTGCAGTTGGCGCGATCATTCCACAATTTGTTCCAGAAGACAAATTAACAAAGGTAAATGGTGCTAATGGAAGTATTCAGGCGCTTGTCATGCTTTTGGCTCCAATGGCAAGTGGTGCTCTTCTAGGGTTAGCTTCTATTGAAGTGATTTTCTTTATCGATGTGATTACTGCAGCAATCGCCATATTCATCTTTTTGGTGTTGTTAAAGATACCTTCCAATCAAAAGTCGACAGAAGAAGAAGGGGTTAGTTATTTTACGGATTTAAAGAAAGGTTTTCTCTATATAAAGGAACATGTCTTTTTGAAAAAGTTTTTCCTTTTCTTTGCCTTATTCTTTATTCTGGCTTCTGTTCCATCTTTTTTAACACCATTGCAGGTTACACGTACATTCGGTGAAGATGTGAAGCTCTTAACCGCTATTGAGGTTGCTTTCTCGATTGGCATGATGGCGGGAGGGGTCCTGATTGCGACCTGGGGAGGATATAAGAATAAGATTCATACGATGACATTAGCAAGCTTTCTATTTGGCATTCTCACATTTGGACTTGGGGTAGTACCTAATTTTATCGTTTACCTAGCAATTATGGTTTTAACTGGAATTACAATGCCGATATTTAGTACACCTTCTACCACACTTCTACAGGAAAAGGTTGAACCGGAGTATTTAGGGCGAGTATTCGGTGTCGTGGGGATGATTTCTACCTCGATGATGCCTTTAGGTATGTTGATTTTTGGTCCTCTTTCAGATGTAGTGGCAATTGAATGGTTGTTAGTTGGAACTGGGATAGCGATGTTTATCGCAAGCTTCTTCTTAATTGGGAGTAAAGTATTAGTCGAGGCAGGCAAACCCAAAATAATAGAGCAAGAAAAGGTACATTTGTAAAAGTGTACCTTTTTGATGTTTTTGAGAAATAAATTTATAGAAAATATCCAAGTAGCACGGGTTATGCTAGAACTCACGCGACACCAAGCTAGTGGCGCGAATAACCCCAACGCTCGCGCGACTTCCCCAAAGTCCCGCGCGAGTTCAGCCTGTCCTCGCGCGGTTATGAATTTCCGCGCGGGCAGCCAACAAAGTCGAGCGGCCCTGAATAAAAGAGCCGCGGGAACCTTTTGAAGTGGCGCGGGCTCTGCTAAAACTCACGCGACACCAAGCTAGTGGCGCGAATAACCCCAACGCCTGCGTGATTTCCCCTAAGTCCCGCGCGGGCAGCCAACAAAGTCGAGCGGCCCTTAATAAAAGAGCCGCGGGAACCTTTTGAAGTGGGGCGGTCTCTGCTAAAACTCACGCGACGCCAAGCTAGTGGCACGAATAACCCCAACGCCTGCGTGATTTCTCCAAAGTCCCGCGCGAGTTCAGCCTGTCCTTGCGCGGCTAGGTGAATATTTAATGACTTGACCTTGACGTTGCGTAAAGGTTTATGATTAGAATTGTCAGGAGGGTGAAGTAAATGGAATATACAGTAAATAAGTTGGCACGTATGTCAGGAGTAAGCGGCCGCACGCTCCGTTATTACGATCAAATCGGGCTATTAAAGCCGGCCAGAATTAATTCGTCTGGTTATCGGATATACGGTCAAAAAGAAGTAGATTTACTCCAGCAAATTTTATTCTATCGTGAATTGGACGTTAGTTTGGAGGATATTATGGAAATTATCCATCAACCGAACTTCGATTCAAGTCAAGCACTACAGCAACATTATGAAAAACTGAAAGAAAAAAGATCCCGCCTTGACAAGATTATGGCAACTGTAGAAAAGACAATTGCTAGTATTGAAGGAGGAATTATAATGCAGGATCAAGAAAAATTTGAAGGCTTCAAAGAACAGCTTATTGAAGATAATGAGCAAGAATTTGGAAAAGAAATACGCGAGAAATATGGGGAAAAGAAAGTAGAAGAAAGTAATGCAAAATTACGGGGAATGTCACAAGAGGACTATAATGCTTTGACAAAACTAGGGGAAGAGATCATGGAACTGCTAGTTAAAGCATATAAAACTGGTGACCCTCATTCCGCAGAAGCACAGGAACTAGCTGCAAAACATAAAGAATGGCTGATGTATTCCTGGTCAACTTATTCCAAAGAGGCACACGCAGGACTTGCCGAAATGTACGTTGCAGACGAACGCTTCACAGCCTTCTATGATAAAGCAATCAAAGGCGGAACTAAATTTTTACGAGACTCGATTATGATATATTTAGGGTTAGAATAATCTAGATTAAAGTTTACAATAAGAAAGTGGTTAATATACCATATCAGCTCCGGAAATATACAAAGACTCCTGCGGGAGGAAAGGCATCCGGTGAGACCATGCAAGTGCGTAGCACGAGGAGGCTCACCAGCCGCCAAACGGAAAGCGAAGTATATTTCCGGAGCTTGTTTCTCCACTAAAAACTAAAATGTTCATTTATAGAAAATGAAATAGTCGGCCCAGGTTTGATTCTTTTATCTAATCCAGATCCATCGTCCCCCTTACCCTAGATAAATACTCCGCATATTTAATAAATAAAAAACTTATGATAAAAAAGCAAACCCCCAAAACAAATTCCTCTCCTAATAATGCGAAGACATTCGAATAATTACCCTCATTCAAAATTTGCTTCGTTAACTCCACACCTCTTGTTAACGGTATAAAATCAGCAAAATGGACAAGCCATACCGGCATGATGGATTGGGGATAATTTGCACCACTTAATAGTAAAAGACTACTAGCTAATATATTGCCAATTAAATTCATTGATGGTGTCCATAGACAAAAACAGCCAATAATTAAACCGAGTCCACATGCCGAGAAGATAGATACCATCCAAACACCTACTAATAGAAGAATAGCATCCGGTGCAATGGAAATTTGAAAAATCATCATACCAAAAATAAACCCAATAATCGAAGTAAATAGTCCATTTAATACATGGGCAATAGATCTGGAAAGAAACAATCCAGCCTTATTAACAGGTGATGCCATCACATGTTGAAAGGTCCCCATATACCGGTCAGAAGTGATGATAGACATAATACCAAAAACGGAATTTAGTACGCATAAAATTAGTGCATTTGCCCCGATATACCCAACAAGCCCTTCACCTGAATAAACATAATTCACTAAAACGGAAAAGAACAACAGCTGACTTAATGGGCTAAGTACCATCACGAGTATATACACCTTTGGGTCTAACCATCCAAACAACGCGCGATACGATAACAGACTTTGTCTAAAAAAACGTTGTACAGCTTGCACCTAATACACCCCCAGTTTCCCATAAATTCTAGCTTTCTTCTCAACCGCCCGGTAACATATTATACCTAATACGATATAGACCAATGTAACTGCCAGCAATCCTAGCACTGAGCTATGTAGCGCTACATTATTACTATTTTCCGTAGAAACTTGTCTTAATAGCTCAATTGCCCAGGTTGGTGGAAGTAGATAGGAAATTGGCTGTACCCAGATAGGCAAAATAGCAACAGGAAACATAAATCCACAAACTAAGTATATTGGATATTCAATAAAATTCATTAATGCTTCTGCCTGCCTTGATAGTGTAAAGGCTAGGGAAAGGAAGAATGAAAATACCGTTAATGAAAAAAGTACAAATATGATTGCCAGTAAGAACGTAAAAGGGTTTGGTATCGTAATATCCACTCGGAAAATGAATACGAGATAGACAAACGAAAGCACCATGGATAGAAAGCCCCAAATGGTATTGCCGATTATTTTACCAATCAGTATGACGGCGAATGGAATGGGGGAAACAAAGATAATTTCCAATGTTCCATAGAATCGCTCGCGATTTATATCACTTGCTGATGAAAAGACGATAGATGACCAAAGCGCCATAAAACCAGAGCCTAAGATTACGTAATGAAAAATCCTTTCAGGTGATGCGGAACTATAGATGAAAATAGCAATCGTGGCTAAGAATAATGGAGAAGCCCAGATAATAAATTGAAACATTGGCCTCGCCATCGATATTCCCATATGTACACGTATAGTTTGAAATAGCGCCCTCATCATGACACTTTTCCTCCGATTAATTGGACATAAACATCCTCGAGACTTGGTTTAGTAATCGATAAATCCTGAATGATGGCACCTTTCATATTTTCATAAATGATTGGTACCGCACCTTGGGGATCTGTCGTATGCAATTTTACTTTCGTCAGGAATTCCTGCTGTTCGAATTGGACATGGTGAATATCTGGATGGTGTGTGAATTCTTGTATTTTGGTAGCTTCAATTCCTATTACCGAAAATTCCACTACAGAGACGTTGTTTGTTTTTTGCTTTATATTTTGCGGGCTATCAACTTCGATTAATTCACCCTTATCAATGAAAGCTATTCGGTCACAAAGCTCGTCTGCTTCAAACATATAATGTGTGGTTAGCAGTATCGTTGTACCGTTATCATTTAGTTGACGAATAATTTCACGTAACTTTCTGGCACTAACTGGGTCTAATCCAATGGAGGGTTCATCTAAGAACAAAATTTCCGGATTATTAACTAATCCTCTTGCGATTTGGAGACGTTGCTTCATTCCTTTGGAGAAAGTTTCTACTCGTTGATGTGCTACATCTTGTAATCCTACTAGCTCTAATAAGTCTTGTATTCTTCCATGCTGCTCGGATCTAGGAATTTTATACAAATCAGAGAAGTAAGCCAGGTTGTCGTAAGCAGATAGCCTCCAATATAAATTTCTTTCCCCACCTAAAATAAAGTTAATATGGGGTCTTAGTTTCTTCGCATCGGTCACGGGATTTAATCCAAGGACAGATACCTCTCCAGATGATGGTGTTAGCATCGTGGTTAATATCTTAATCATCGTGGTTTTTCCTGCTCCATTTGGTCCTAGTAAGCCAAAAATCTCTCCTTTATTGACAGAGAAAGAGAGTCCTTTGAGTGCGTCTACTTCTTTTTTCTTTTTCTTGATAATGCCTACTTCTGTTTTATACGTTCTCTTTACTTGAGAAACATTGATGATATTATTATTTATTGTACTCACCTCGTATATTAGATGATTATCTTATAAGATGATTGTATAATATCAATTGTGATTGTCAAGATGTTTTTTTCCTTCGAATAAATCATCATAAAAAAACCATCTTAGTACTAGGGAGGTGCTAAGATGGGAAAAGACCGTCAAGAGAAGAAACTGAAACAAAGTAGACGTGTAGAATCAGATCGAGATGTTGGACTGAAATATAAAAATTCAACTATCATGTCTAGTCCTGAGGAAGCGATGGAATTAAATGATGGGAAGAAATAATAAAAAGATAGCCCAACTGTGATTCTTCACGGTTGGGCTATCCTTCTTCATACATCTATTTTCCACTAGGTAATTCAAATGTCATTTTCTTTCTTTAAGTACATAACCATCTTCACCTAAGAATGGTCCAATCTCTAATGAAAATTCTTCATAGATATCGAAATATTTCTTTTCGAATAGGAATACCATGTAATGCTCTGCAGTTTCACCTGGATTAATTTCACGTTTATCGGTGTTTTCCACCATGCCTTGGTTTAAAATACGTGCTTCATTATCATTAGCAACTAGAATTCCACCTGTGCCATTATAAACCAATACATCGGATTGGTTATCTATATTTATTTTTAATGTCATTGCTACTAGTTCGTCATCACCAAAGTTACTGAAACGTTCTTTGCTTGTTTCATTAGGTGTAATCGTTGTATATTGAACACCTTCAATTGTTAACTTGAATTTATCTAATTCTTGGGATTCGTTCAGATCTAGATCTTCAAAAATCATTTCTTTAGTAGCAATATTTTCCGTTGTAAGCTGATCTTGATAGAATTTAGGTGCACTTGCTACTTTTTCACCTTGTTCGGCACTATACACAAAATCAAATACTGCATCATTTCCGAAGCTATCAGAGAAATCGTCATTAAATGATGCACCAGCTTCTATAACGAACTTCGGTTCAACTTGCTGCAGTCTTTCATATTCATCAGTAGTCATTGAAAACGTTACATATCCATTTCTTATTGAACCAGGCTCATACGTCCCGAAATCATCCGAATTCTCCCATTTAATCTTCTTATCTTCAGGGATATAGTAGTTCATATTGGACTGTACATAATTGTAACGGTCTTCTAACTGGATAAACATACCAGCATTGAACTTGACATCTTTATCTAATGTATTTTCAATCGTTACATCAGCGGTAACAACATAGCCTTCTAAACTGTCATCAAGAATATATTTTTCACTTTCATTAGCATCGGTAACTTTTACGATTTGATAACCATTCACCTTAACATGCAAGCCATCAATATCGTTTTCGTAGCCTGGATTATTGTTCGTGAATACATGCTCTACTGTTCCACCAGATTGCTCTTCGATAGCAGGATTGAAAATCTCTCCATCTGTCATCGTAGCACTACTAATTTCTTTATCTTCTTCCTTTTTTTCATCTTCTTTTTCTTCATTAGATTTTTCGTCTGTTTTTTCTTCTTCTTTTACTTCTTCTTCCTTCTTGCTTGCTTCTTCAGACCCACATGCTGTTAGGACTAAACCTAGAATAATAGCTAGGAGCAAGAAAAGTAGTCGTTTGTTGAATTTCAAAATAACACAACCTTTTGCTTAGTTTTTTTAAAAATCCTCGAATATTATGTCATATTGCAGGAATATTTACATCCGCACAAAGTAATAGGAAGAAATTAGTAAAAAAATATATTCGCAGGTAAAAAATACCTATTTATGGTTTTCTCATCAAATTCTAATCTACTTCTTATTTTCCGTTAAGAAACTTGAGGTAAAGTGATGATATTACAATAAAGAAGGTAATCCACGTATAGAAGGACAGCTGTGTCTTTGGAACTAATTTGGTTGAAAACAGAAACTCCTAGCTTTCTCCGTTATGAAGATTTAGACCTAGGAAGAAATAAAAAATTGACGTAAATTGACAGATAAGAAATACGTTAGTGGCATAATTTGGAGGGGATATCGATGATACCTAACATTATTTCAGAACTTCAAGCAATCCATATCGCTGAGAGTCTCGTCGAGGGGAGTGTAGTGGAGATGGTGTTTGATAAAGGGGATGGCCAGTATGTTTATGAAATAGAGCTAAAAACCGACAATGGTATAGTAGAAGTAGTAGTAGATGCAATTACTGGTGATGTCCTGCGTTATTATTAAGTAAATACAAATTGAAGGGTAGTCCATGGTCTATGGATTACCCTTCATTAAGATATATAAATTCTGTGAAACTAGCTAGAAATTCATCTGTATACACCTTATTGCAACTAAAATACTTGATATTACCAACCTTCTCTTCTTTAATAAAACCTGCTTTTTTAAGTATTTCTAGGTGATGTGAGACGGTAGCAGTGGTTATTCCAAGGAATTCTGCCAGTTTCGCTCCATATTCTTTTCTACCAGAAAGCAAATGAAGAATCATAAGACGGTTTCTATCCGCTAGCGCCTTGAATTTTACTTCCAACTCAACACTAGTATCTCTAGTGTCAGACAACGTTTCCCCACAGCCATAGATGACAAAGCACACATCAGAATTGAACAGTCTTATTCTGTGGGGTGTGAAAAAGTAGGACGGGATAAAGTAATACATTTTATATAGACTTGTTCTTCGAAACGTTTTTCCCATTACATATTGCGCTTTATTTAAAGGCTCCATCTTAAGTGATTTTATTTCTTGAATAGATGTTTCAAACATTGCTAAGTTTTGATCCATGCTTTCATGGAGTATTTTTGCTTGAGATACTTCTATTAGAATTTTAGCTATCTTTTTTCGAATGACTTTAATATTAGTGAATAGCCATACGATAAATTCTTTCTTTTCTTTTGTTTCCCATAAAATATGCGTATCAAATGTATCAATAGAAGCTGGACTATCAACCATCGCTTCGATTTGATTGCTTGGAACATCTTCCCAGAGGAAATGATACAGATATTCTGTATGAGAGAGACTTGAAATAACATCCAAAAATTGATTGATATGATGAAAGTAAGGGAACGGTAATAGAAAATTTAAAATTTCCATAAAGTCCCAGTCTGTTTTTTCTTGCCATTCTTGAATGAATTGTTTTGCTTCTTTCGATAGTTCTAGTGAAAGTTTATCGTGTGTCGATTCAGCATATTCATGTTTCGTGGGATTAACATAGGAAGAGAGTAGGGCTATAGCTTCTACAACGGTTGAATGAAAATAATCTACTACTATTTCAGATGAAATTTGATTTTCTTCTCTTTCTGAAGCCATACGTTGCCTCCTAATATAAATTTCATTCTTATCATATAAGATAGTTGTCTAATTTACAAATAGAATCTTTTCCTTCCATGCAGATAAAGTTACTAATTAAAAAATGGACTAAAGTCCCGAATCTGGCCAGGGACTTATTACCCTTGTTTGGATTAGTTCAAAGGATATACTAATCTGGAAAGGGTGTGAATTCATGAATAATTATATTGTTTATACGAAAAAGGAAAGTTGATTTTTTATGGAATAGTAAGTCTGATTTTTACTTTGCTTGGGGTACTGCTACTTGTTGTGGGGGTTACGGAGAATGGGAGTGATGCAGCAAAATTTATCATAATTGGTGCACTTGATTTTGTTGTTTTTGCTCTGTGTACCATTTATTGGGTGAGAAGCATGATTAAACGTAAACCTGCACTAATCATTACGACTGAAGGAATAATTGACCAATCTACCTATTTAGCAGCGGGACTTATTAAATGGGAAGAAATAGCTGATATTGACCTTGTCCAATTTAGCAATCAAACCTTTTTAGGTATTTATACGCTCGACCCTGATTTGATTATTAATCGCTCAAATTCTTTAAAAAGTATGATGAACCGCATGAATAAAGGATTATTAGCTACGCAGGTTAATATTCCGATAAAAATATTAGATTGTTCGGTTGAAGAACTGATTGAAATGGTTAGTAAGAGGTGGAAAGAAGCAAATTTACCTGAAGTTCAGTAGGATAAACCGGTGATGATAACCGGTCTATCCAAATACTTCACCACCGTTAACATGCAAGACTTGCCCTGTGACAAATCTGGAATCATTAGATGCTAAATAAACAAAGCTTGGTGCAAGTTCAAACGGTTGGCCTTGTCTGTCCATCAGATTATCAACTTGTGTGACTTGATCAGCAGAAAAACTTGCTGGAATTAATGGCGTCCAAATTCTCCCCGGGGCAATTGCATTCACTCGAATTCCTTTATCCGCTAGGTTTCTTGCAAGTGCACGTGTGAATCCTACATTGGCTGCCTTTGTAGCAGTATAATCAATTAATTGATCATTTCCCTGATAGGCAACAACAGAAGCGGTGTTAATGATTGATGCTCCTGCTTTTAAATGCTTTATCGCTTCACGTGTTGTGTAAAAATGTGAGTAAATATTCACTTTGAAGGTATCGTCAAATTGTTCATCTGTAATATCAAGAATACTTGTTTGTTGAAATTGTATCCCTACATGGTTACATAAAATATGAAGTTCACCAAAAGCTTCAATAGTTCGCTTTACGATATCAGCACAATGCTTTTTGTCCCTCAAATCTCCTGGTAACAATATACATCTCTGACCTATTTCTTCAATTCTTCTCTTTGTTCGGTTTGCGTCTTCATGTTCATCCAAGTATGCAATTGCTACATTTGCGCCTTCCTTTGCAAAAGCAATAGCAGCTGCTGCTCCAATCCCGCTATCACCACCGGTAATTAGGGCAACTTTACCTGTTAATTTTTTACTTCCTATATAATTTGGGTTCTCGATAATTGGTTGGGGAACCATTAAACCCTCCACACCCGGCTGGCGATATTGCTGTTGCTCTGGGACTGTGATGGGAACTTCTTGGTATTGTGTAATCTTCCCGTAATTAGGAAGGAGTGGATAGTCCTGATTGTTCACATTTTCGTTTGACATAATAGTAGTCCTCCTTATAGCTAGTTCTTAGTTACATTATTCGGAATGGGCGTTTATGGTGTCTGATTAACGTTATATGTACAGCCACAATGTTTGAAAGACAGAATACACTATAGTGGAGAAGAGAATGGAGGTTAGCACATGGATTATTATTACAATCCAGAGGTTAAACGACTATTAAAGAATCATTCGGATAAACGTGTTACGGTCTCCTATTTAGACCGAAATTTTATACTTCCCAAAATTGGTCCAAGGCCACCATATTATACTAATCCAAGATATGAGCCATATATGCCAATTCTTTGATGGGTAAAATTGAAAAGAAGAAACGTTACTATCGTTTCTTCTTTTCAACTAAGGATTTTTAATTTATACTATTCTGTTTTATCTTCGTTTCAAACCCCATTTTTTGTATTTTTTCTTGAATTTCTGTGAATGTAATAAGTTGACTCGAAAAAGAAACAAAACCATTACCACTAGAATCCACACTAATATCCTTAACACCGTTAAATTTAGATATTGCCCTTTCTATTTTTCCAGGACAGTTCGGACAATGTAAACCTGTAATTTCTAAGTATATCTTTTCCACCATGTTGTTCTTCACCACCTCTAAGAATGAAAAAAGTTAATTACTAAATTTTACTAGTCCATTTAGCAATATATGTGTAAAAAAATTGAATCATAACTGGAATGTAACTATCGATACTTTCCATCTGCGAGTTAGAAAGGTATAGTGATAGTAAAGAAAATGATGTTAGGTGTGGTGTAGATGGTGACGGAAAAATTATTTTATCAGGATCAATATTTAGGGAGATTTACAGCGAATGTGATGAAGGCAGATTATGATGGTAGCAAGCAATTTTATGTCGTATTAGACCAGACAGCATTTTACCCGACTGGAGGGGGACAACCTCATGATACCGGTACTCTAAATGATATAGAAGTTTACAATGTGGAAGAGATTGATGGCGAATTACGTCATTTCTTGAGAGAACCAATCCCGAGTGGAAGTGAATGTGTAGGGGAAATAAACTGGGAGAGACGAATGGACCATATGCAGCAGCATGCCGGGCAACATATATTAACTGCGGCATTTGAGGAAGAGTTGGGATATAAGACATTGAGTTTTCATTTAGGGGAAGAATTATGTTCGATTGATCTAGCTACAGAATTTTTAACAAACGATGATGCGATTGAAGTGGAAAAGATAGCTAATCTTATGATTATAGAGAATCATCCAATTGAGACGAGATGGGTAACTTCTGAAGAAATTGGCCATTACAAGCTAAGAAAAGAGCTTTCCGTGACAGATAATATTCGTCTTGTTATTATACCGGATTTCGATTATAACGGCTGTGGTGGTACACATCCGTCTTCTACCGGTCAGGTAGGATCCATTCAAGTCTTGCACTGGGAAAAACAAAAAAAGCATATTCGATTATATTTTGTTTGTGGAAGAAGAGTACGTAAACAACTTCATGTAAAGCATCAAATAATTCGAAGCTTAACAAGTAAGCTAAGTGCACCCCAAGAAGAATTAGTACCAGCAGTAAACAGATTGTTAGAGGAAATGAATGAAATGGAAAGAGCGAATACAGAGTTGAGAACGAAGCTTTTAGAATATGAAATAAATGAATTAATGGAGAATTTAGAGGAAATTAGAGGTTATTCCATCCTAAAAAATACATATCATAATCGTTCAATGACAGAGCTTCAACAATTAGCGAAAAATATAATAGCACAATCTGTTGGAACAATCGTTCTTTTTATCAATGAGACGGCTGATAAATTACAAGTTGTTTGTGCAAGAGGGAATGAACTACCAATAAGTATGAATCAACTGTTAAAGCAAGCCTTACCAATAGTGAATGGAAAGGGTGGAGGCAATGATTTAATCGCTCAAGGTGGGGGAGAGAAATTGATGCCTTCAGTAGATTTCATGAATCATATACATGAAGTAGTAGTCGAAAGCCTTATGAATGATATCGAAAATAGTTAATAGAGTACTTTATGGTGAATATTTTTAGATAGATAAACCGTATGTATGGATGGGGAGGGATATACATGGATAATAACATAGCACAAATCATTGTGATGGTTATTTTTATGATACCTCTTTATGGGATTTTAATTTGGACATATTTGGAACCGGATGAAAGCTTATTGCTAGGGAAAAGGTGGATGTATAAAGAAGACCCTGAGCCATCACACCAGGCAATAGCCTATACTAGATTTATATCCATGACTACTATGGTTGGTCTGCCGATTGTTTTCATCAGTTTACTGTTGGATGTGGGGATATTAAAGCTAATTCCTGTTGTATTTTTCGCCATATTAATCATTGGAGGAATGAAGATACTTAGTAGTGACGATAATGATGAGTAAATAGAAATAAGAATAGATCAGAAGACCGACAAAGTTAGTTGGTCTTTTTTCTATTCAACAAAATACCTCTACGGGTCGTAATTATCGAAGGGCATGTTTTACCAGTTTTTCGAATAACATGTACTAATTACCGAAAGGACAGTGGGGAGAGGTTATTGTGGTACAGGTTATGTTGGAATTGTTTATGAGTACAGAGAAAGCTGAATCAATCTTATCAAGCCCATTAATCGAACTAATTTTTATGGTCTTAATGATCGGCTTTTTCGTTGCTCTAACAGCGCATCTAGTGTTATTCAGTAGGTTGAAGAAGCTGAGTAATTATATAAGTGAGACAAATCGCTTGGATATTGAACCATTACAATCTATTCAGAAACAATATGAAAGTAAAAAAGAATCCGTATCAGTGGAAACCTTTGTCCAGGAACGTTTTTCAAACTGGCGAGTTTTGAGAATACCAGTCATTAATCTGATTCGAATCATTCAAATGACAGTATCTGTATTTATTTTAGTCGGAGTTCTAGGGACGTTTATTGGACTTACCATTTCATTAGGGAATATCGAATCAACTGGCGAACAATTAGTTGAAAACATTGCTGCAGTCCTTACTGGAATTGATGTTGCGTTCTATACAAGTATCGCTGGAATGGGATTTTCACTTATTATGACAATTATACTTAAGGTCTTGAATACGGAACACACTTTAACGGATATTATGTTAAAGGTCGAATCCAATCTAATGGGTGACGAGGAAAGTAATATTAGTCGACTCATCAACGTATCTGAAAATATTAATCAGTCGATTATCAATTTCCATGAATCAAACCAGCAATCTTTTAGTAATTTGGAACAGGCTTTTACTGGATTTCAAGAATATAAAGTGGGCCTACAACAATCTGCGAAGGATCTTGCTGACTTTAATATAGGACTTGCACAGAACTTAAAAGATTATAAGCAAATATTTGATCAGATGAAAAATGTATCAGACGGATTTTTACAAGGTACAGATAGATTAAATAATAATTTTGATTCCCTATTTCATTATTTTAATCAAATAGAAGAAAAAAATGAACGTATCGTTAGTACCGTTGAAGCAGTCCATAAAGGGATTTCTGAAGTTTCGGATATCCAGAAAGGTACAGTTGAAAGGGTAGGTTCTGTAGTTTCGGATTTGAAGAAGTTTACTTCTTCACTTTTAGAAAGGCAACAGAGCTTACAGGATACTTATAGCAAAATAATGCATCAGAGCAGTGAGATTGTAAAGAAATTGGAAAGTCATAATCATGAATTGAAACAGATATTCGGTACAGATTTGTCTACAAAGATGGGCGGGATTACAACGTATTTAGCAGAATTATCACGAGACTTTGACAGGATGGGAGAGTCTATTTCCGATTTACCGGAGGCATTAAGCATTATCAACCAGACACAAAATGAATATAAGCATCTATTGTCAGATAGATTTGAGGAACTAAAGCATTTTAATCGTACTTTCCAAAACCATTTAAAGGAACATACGACAGATTCGATGGCTTTTGAACGGAACCTGCGTGAAGTAACCAAAACGTTTGAGCAGGTCGGAATGAAAAATAGTCAGTTGATGCAAGAAATAGATAAGAAAATATCACAAATGAATCAGTCCTTCCTGTCCCGTGAAAATCAGATGGAAACTGGAGTATCTATACTGAAGGATACGCTTACGAATTATGTTTCTAATTTTGAGGGAGCATTTTCTAATCGGTTAGATCAGGTAGTGCGTACGATTTCTAATTCGATGGACCAGGTTAATGAAAATATGAAACGTGAATTTATGGAAATAAGAAGAAGTTCCGAACAACTTCAACAAAGCAATGCTCAATATATGCAACGAATGTTGGAGGAATTAGGAAGAGAGATGCAGGCATTAATCAGGCAAATGAGTGTCGTTAGTCAGCAAGGCCCTAATGGACAGCCGGGAATAGGGATGAATCGTAATGGATACTAAATATAAACGCCTGTTTAAACGAGACCATGAAGAGGCACACTTTTGGCCATCTTTTACGGATTTGTTAACAACCATACTCTTATGTTTTATCTTGATATTTATTGTCATGATGGTTATTAAATCTTTTCAAATTGATGAGATGAAACGAACAGTGGATCAAATATTGGGTGTTCGAGTAAATCTAGTCAATGCATTAAAGGAAGAGTTTAGCGGGACCGGTATGATGGTAGATGAAAAGACAGGTGCGATTCTATTTGATACCGACATTTTATTTGAATTTGACCAAGCCCAGCTAAAACCTGAATCTTATCAATTCCTAGATGAATTTGTACCAAAGTATTTAGATGTATTACTCGGTAGTGGCTATGAGGAATACATTGCGGAAATTATTATAGAAGGTCATACCGATAGAAGTGGTGGGTATCTTTATAACTTGGAACTTGCTCAAGACAGGGCATTAAGTGTTGCTTCTTATATTCTTAGTAATGACTTTCCATATAAAAATATTCAAGAACACTTACAAGAAAAACTAACCGTAAATAGTAAATCATATACAGACTTTCGAACAGATGAATCTGGGGAATATAGTGCGGAAGAATCTAGAAGGGTTGAATTTAAGTTTCGTTTAAAGGATGAGGAAATACTCAATCGTACTAGCGAGTTATTAGGGAACTAAAAGAGACTGTTTTTTTGTGTGAGAAACAAGCATATTTCAATATTCCCTCTCCATACTAACAGTAAAGGAGGGAACAAAATGGCAAAGAAAACAAAGAAAAATCGACCTGATCAGAAGAATAAACAAGGATTTGATTCTAGTAAACAGGATACAGAATTCTCGAAAGAGTTTGGGAGTGCAAAAGCAAATCAAGCTCATAAGGAAAAGGCAAAGAAAGCTAGAGCGAATAAAAATACTAAATCTTAATATTTAAAGGAGTTAAAGTATATGACACGGTCAAATCGAGAAAAAGAGAGGCAATGGCGTGCTAGAAAAAACGCACAAAAACCACATGGAAAGGTAAAGTCGCTCGATCAATTAGCTGATGAAGCAGGTAAAAACGAAGAAAAATAACAGACTGTAAATAGGAGAACCATTATGTTGAATTTGTCCCATGAAGAGGTCATCAAAGAACTGAAGGAAATATTAAAGGAAGATATAACTAACCGATTTGAAGAGGAACTAAGTAATGCAGGGGAACACGGTGAACCAAGTTTTATGGTAGAAAATAGAGAAGGAAAAGCAGTCGAAGTGTTTGTAGAATGGGATAAAGAGGCTGACCAATTATTCTATTCGATAGAAGAAGTGTGAGAGGCACGATTGATATAGTATAAAGGCAACAAATAACCCGAACTAATCATCCATTTTTGTTAGTTCGGGCTATTGTTATTTCCTCTAACCAGCAAAGTTTTCCTGTTCCTTTTGGATACGTTGTTTCTTCTTTTTTGCGATTGACTTTTTGAAGTAGAAAAGTACCAATAATAAAATGGCTATGCCACCCATGATATAGGTTAGATAGCTGGTTACAAATTCTTCAGAAGCTCTGCCAAAGAAGTAGAATGCAACACCGACAACATAAAATTTTACTGCTCTACCTATTGCAGCATATCCAATTAATTTCCATATCGAATAATGAAAACACCCCGATAATATTGTGAAAACTTTAAATGGAATTGGTGTAAACGAACCAATTAGAATCGCAGCTTCTCCATTTTTTTTAAATAATTCGGAGACTTTTTCAATCCATTTTTCTTTCAGAAGTTTATGTAAGACTGGTTCTCCAAACTTTTTTCCAATGAGATAGCCTATTGGAGTTCCTAAGAGACATGCAAAATAACCAACTGTCGCAAGCCAGATAGCAGAATGAGGGTTTAACATACTGAGAGATACCTGTGTAAAAAAAGCGGGAATTGGAAAAATAATCGCATCGATAAAAGAATGAATAAATAACCCGATGAAACCGAAATCTTCGAAAAATTCGCTGACTTGCTGGATCATGACACATCTCCTTTAAAGGGGATTTAATTTTAATTAATTGTATCATAAATAATAATATGAGTCTTTTCTAATATATACTTTCGGCTTATTATTGTTTGTCGTTTTTGGTAGATAAAGTATAAAAAATCTATCTCGCCTGCATAAGTAAAACGAACGCATTCGCAATAAGACGAGCGAATGCGAGTTTTACTGAATTACATAATAAGCGGGTCTTAAGTCCGAGAGATTCCCTTGGAATGGAATCATAAACAAAAGGACCGCTTCTCTTTATTGAGAACGGTCCTAGTACGCTATTGTCTGTTTTTAGGATATCTAACTTTACCCTTCATATCATTTAATTCTTTCTTACTTTTGTGCTTTTTCTTCTTGTCTTTCATAGGAATCCCTCCCTTACGTTTTAGTTTGGACGGGATTAGTGAATTCATGTATCCGTTATTTGTGTATGGCTGTGGAATATATTAACGGGGATAAGTGGGTTGTTAGGTGTAATCATAACAATATATACATGGAGGTGCCACAAGAGCACCACCTTTTTAACTTACCGTGTCTGAGACATCCATTTTTTTATAAAATTTTTATATTTGGTGTATGGTTTTTTATTCGGAGGCAGAGGAGCTTCAACAGGGTCTTCAATACCATTTACTAAAAGACTAATTTTAAATAACCGACCAGGCTCGTCCATTAGATATGTCCCAATTTTAAATAAATCAGCTTTATCGAATAGGTCATTAAGCCTCAGGTTGATTTGTTTGAAAGCTTCCATATCCACTTCCCTTGTATAACCGATATTAATAATTAATTGTTCAGCTTCTGTAAAGTCTTTTGGTAAGTAAGGTGTAGCAATTAAATATTTTAGAGGTTCGTCAAAATCGCTTCCCTCAAACGTATGTAAAAATAGTGGGCCTTTATTCCGATTTATGAACGTCTTGATGTCTTGGTAATCGATATTGATTTTCCCTGTTTCATCAATCATTTCGAGTAATCCGTGAATGGTTTGATTTTCTATCCTTTCGAAAGCTGCTTGTGCTTGATGGATTGGAGTAGTGGGGTCGATCGTTTCCATTAACCCATCACTGTCAAAGAAAATAACTGCATCACAGATATCTTTCATTAGAAAGTATTGTTCTCTTGCCGTCATCTGCCTTCGTTTACCTTCAAAGCGAAATGGAAAGCGAAAGACACCGATGAGTAGCGGCATTTTTTCTCTAAATGATAATAATTTGTTACGTAGATCCTCTGTCTCACTAGGATTACCACCGATAAAACGGTAAAAGTAAAGGTCAGTATGTTCATATTCTACAATAGTCGATTGTTTGTCATCGGAAAAGTCCGTATGCGTCTTAAAAAGTCTAAGAATTCTCTCCATGTCGCCTCTCCCAACTCTATTTTTTCATTATTTTCACCATGATAACAGATATTTTCTATAAAGTTTGTCGTATTGTGTAAAGAAAAAGAACTAGTTTTGTTGAAAGTGGCCTATCATCAGGAATGCCTGTGGACGAATTGTCTCTTCACAGTGGTTTTTTAAGAAATACTTTACTAACATGAGGAAAAGGAGTATTATATAACTTATGCAAAAAAATACTTACCTAGGTAAGTAATTGGAGGGGCGAAATGTTAAACCAGGATGTCATTCATTTGATGAACCAGCGTGTTCGTTACATTAGTAAACACCTAAATGATACGCTACAACAGCATGGCTTATACCAAGCGCAATGGTCTATTATGTATTACTTATCTAAAAATGGACCAAAGACACAGAGCGATATTATGAATTATTTTCACGTCAATGCACCGACCATTACACGGACCGTTAAAAGAATGGAAGAGAATGGGTGGGTTAGTAGAATAGCTGGTAAGGACCGACGTGAGCGGTTAATAGAATTAACGGCAGAAGCTAAAGAGAAGTATATAGCAATTGAACAACTAGTATCGAAGCATGAGGAAAAGATGTTAAAGAACTTATCAACGAAAGAGAAGGAGACATTATTATATCTATTAGAAAAGATTCAATAGGAGAGGGTATACATCATGGCAGAACATAAAAGTAAAATTTGGACAAAAGATTTTGTTAATATAGCATTAACGCAATTTATTGTATTTATTGGTTTTTATACATTACTTACAACATTACCCATATATGTGATTCAAGAGTTAAATGGCACGGAAGCAGAAGGTGGTTTACTTGTTACGATCATGCTGATTGCGGCCATCATTATGCGACCTATTTCTGGAAGTATTATCGAAAAGCTAGGCAAAAAGAAAACGTTAATGTGGAGCGCGGTGCTATTTACTGGTACCATGTTTTTTATTTTGTAATGGATAGTTTTACAGGTTTATTGACTTTGAGATTTATTCATGGTTTATCATTTGGCGTTTTAACCACTGTAGCTAGTGCAATAGCAGCAGATGTTGTTCCAGATGATCGAAAAGGGGCAGGGCTTGGATATTTTGCAATGGCAACGAATATTGCGATGGTGGTCGGTCCTTTCTTAGGATTAACACTCATTCAATTCATCTCATTTAAAATGCTATTCGTACTTTTAAGTATTATCATGTTAGTTAGTATAATCTGTGCACTACAAGTGAAGGTTCCTGAAATGGTTTTACAAGTTAGGGAAGCTCCTAAGAGGAAGTTTTCCATTCATAGTTTGATAGAAGTTAAAGCTTTACCTATTGCTGTTATTAGTCTGTTCGTGGGTGTCGCATATTCTAGTATCCTGTCTTATGTTAGTGTGTATGCAAATACAAATGGTTTCGCACATGTAGCAAGTTATTTCTTTGTTGTATTTGCAGTAGTGATGATTCTTGCTCGTCCATCACTTGGTCAATTATTTGATGTAAAAGGACCAAAGTATGTTATTATCCCATGTTTAATCATTTTTAGTGGTGGTTTGGTTATATTGGGCTTGAGTAGCTCGCCATGGATGTTCCTAGTTGCAGCTGGAATTATTGGTTTAGGAAGTGGTTCTTTGCTTCCTAGTTTCCAGACAATGTGTATTCAAGCAGGCGGTCCTGGTAGAAGTGGACATGCAACAGCGACTTTCTACATTTTCTGGGATATTGGGATTGCAACAGGATCCTACCTTCTTGGTATGATTGTAGCAATGTTTAATTTCCAAGTATTATATATCGTATGTGCGGTATTATTACTATTTGTTCTTGGATTATTCTTATTCCAACAGTCTTGGCAACAAAAGAAGATGTCCGTTAAACAACAGGCAACTGCTCAGAATATGTAGTCAGTTCTAATCTGTATCAGTCTCAAGTCTTAAAATCCCTACTCTTACAGTAGGGATTTTTTGTGTTTAAATATCAGTCGCGGTCCCGAGGTTTTGAAGTGATCAAATGAGTATGATGGAAGTAAGAAGAACAAGAGGAGGAAATAAACATGTTACATCAAATAAATCGTACGGCGGTAGAAATGAAAATGATGGAAATGAGACGCTATGCCATACAGGCAAATTTAGCTAAGAAATCAAGGGAGAAAAGGAAGAAAACAGAATCCGTTAAAATGTACTTTTCGATACCATTTCTACGTAGTAAGAAAGCAAGTTAAACTTCTCCATATGTGAGGAGTTTTTTCTTTTTGTTAAAGAGTAGCTTGAAGATTCTTTCGTTGTATTTCATAATAAAGTTCTAGGCTTATAATTTAAAGGGGGAAGCGATGATGAAGACAGCACTTGTGCTTGGTGGTACCAGGTTTTTTGGGGTTAATTTAATTGAAAGGTTAATTGCCGAGGGGGTTAAGGTGACAGTTGCAACAAGGCAAAGCAGTGAAGATCCATTTGGAAATCGTGTGGAACGGTTAAAGGTTGATCGCTTTGATGAGGATTCCGTTAGAGCCGCGGTTGAAGGACGAGAATGGGATGTTGTATTTGATCAATTATGTTTTTCATCAACTGATGCCGAGATAATAGCGAATACATTATCAGGTAAGATGAAGCGTTACGTATTTACCTCCACCTTATCGGTTTATGACTATGGTACAAACATGGGTGAAGATGTATTTGACCCGTATACATATGAGCTAAAAATGGTAGACCGACAGGATGTCTCATACCAAGAAGGGAAAAGACAAGCGGAGAGTTTTTTCTTCCAAAGAACGGATTTTCCGGTTGTAGCGATGCGTATTCCGATTGTACTTGGTGAACAAGACTACACGGAAAGACTCTTGCATTACGTGAATTATGTAAAAGAAGGTAAAGAGGTTTTTTTACCGAATCTAGAAGCGGAGATGTGTTTTGTGCATCAAAAAGAAGCAGGAGATTTTCTTGCTTGGGTAGCAAATATTGATTTTACCGGGCCTATCAATGTATGTGCAAATGGATTTATAACAATGGGTAACCTATTGAAATTAATCGAAAAAAAGACCGGAAAAAATGCAATCATTACAACTGAGGAGAAATCCGAATCACCATATGCGATAACGGAAACATGGAGTATGAGTAATGAAAAAGCTACGAAATTAGGATACACCTTTACCAATTTAGAAGATTGGCTACCAGACCTAGTCACTTATTTAGCCAAATAAGCGGTGGTACAGGGGACAGGTCCCAAGTGGGGGATTGTATGAAGGATAAGTTTTTTGGATTTGTATAGCTGCTGTCCTAGTAGGTATGATTGGTAACTATTTGTTTTTCCATTCTAAACAATTAGAGAAACCTATATTTCTTGATCACTATCTTGCTATAGATAATTATAATGAGAATCAACCAGTTCAAATATCATTTTACTATATTACAAATAAACAAAATCCAGCACAAATAAGTTATGTTACGATTGGGGATGTACAAGGTTACCCAATACATTATGCAGGAGGATTATGGGATTCTGAACATCTCTTTAGCCCTCATCAAGAATTTACCCATCATTATTTGATTTCCCAAATTGTAGAGTTTCCCTCTGAAAATATCCCGTTTGACGATAGTCAATCCTGGAGTTTCGATACGATGGAAGTGATGTATACGAATGGGGAAACAGACACTGTTCCAATCGGTCAGGTAATCATCTCTCAAGTCATTAGTGCTTCTAATAAGGATGCTCTCCGTAGCTATTCCAGTTCTGGAAGTACGAATGGGGATAACACGACCTCTTTTAAGGTCATCAAAACACTAGAAATAACAGACATATATTATCCCTTCGCTGATATTATAGGTGATGATTACTTAGCTGTTAAAATTGGAACTAGTGATAATAGTTTGAAGGATGACAATCCCAATGGCCCAAAATGGTTAGAGGAGAACGAATATAATAGTTTTAAGATGGCGAATGGGTTCTTTCTTCAAAAAGATATCTTTCCATTTCAAATGAAACAAGGGGAAGGATTACGAGTGTATACGCAAACTAATCCAAGTATTAAAGAAGTCTATGAATTTCCATTATCGATTCAAGGTAGGACAGTTGACGGTGATGAATTTATTGCGAAGTCTTATATTGGTGGAGGGAAATGTTTTTAGACCAAGAGACATTTCAAGAGATCCTCCATGAAAAAAATGGGCGGTGAATAGAATGGGTTCAGCATTTAGGAAAATATTTTGGGGATATTTGTTAGTTTTTCTGGAGGTTCATTTTATTTTTATTGATGTGTTACCTGATCCAGTTGGATATTTTTTAATATATTCTGGAGTATCAAGTCTCGTTAGTGACTATCCTATCGGAAATAGAGCAAAAAATTGGGCATTATTATTAATGATACTCTCCATACCAAGTGTTTTTATTTCCCAGAATGATATGAATGAGGTTCAATATCTGACTGCATGGTCAATTTATGAATCAATCATGGGGCTGTTGAAAATTATTTTAGTATTCTATGTTTTTCAGTTGATGCTAGCAATATCCAATAGACTAGCAGTGACGGAACTAAATGATTGGACGAGAAAATTTTCTACTTTCTATTTAGTGATCATGTTAGGAATACAATTGTTTGGTTGGATTGGGATGAACATCCCAACGGACTTCTTGTTAACTATAGTCATTATATTAGTGATAGGAAGCCTTGTATTAGAAATCATGCTTCTATTCTTGATACATAAATATAAGAAACTATAGTGGTACACGGGGACGGGTCCCTTGTCCCAGGAGTAGGGTGAATTGGGAGAGAGTGGGACAAGGGACCTGTCCCCATGTCCCAAACCTAGGAACGCAGAAATTCTTTTATAATGTTTAAATACTGGTCTGGCTCTTCAATGTATGGCATATGTGCACTATTTTCAAACACATGGTAATTACTATTGGGTGTAAGAGTGCTAAAATATTTTGTAGATTCTGGTGTAGCTTCATCATATCGGCCGCAAGTATATAATGTTGGAATCGATATCTTATGTAATTCTTGTGTACAGTCAAAGTTTTTTAGGTTTCCTGCAACATCAAATTCTGATGAGCCCCACATAATATTATAAATTTCCGTGTTCTTATATGCTGCCCCTTCTTTCAGGAAAGCAGGTCTTTCATATTCTGGTAATCTACATACAAAGTGGTTGTTGAAAACGTTAGTAGCTTCTTTATATTCTTTGGAATCCGTATTCCCATTTTCTTCACATTCTTGAATCGTTCTTTGGATGTCTATTGGAAGCTTCTTTAAATTTTTCTTTTGATCTTCCGCCCATAACGGTGCACTCAGACAAGGACTAGAAAAAATGATGCTTTGAACTCCTGTAGGGTTTTTTAAGTAATACGCAGCTGCAAGTGTTGTTCCCCATGAATGCCCGAGTAGGTGAAATTCTTCTAAACCAAGACCTTCTGTCAGTTGCTTCAATTCCTCAACAAAACGGTCAATATTCCACAGGGATGAATCTGTTGGACGATCAGATTTTCCACACCCTAATTGATCATATAAAACAACTGGCCTAACATCTGCTAATTCTCGCAACCCCTGTAATGACCAATGTGACGACCCAGGTCCACCATGTAAGATAATGACGGGTGCGTTATTTGTCTGGTTGTCATGTTTTTGATACCATACGTTCCCACCTGTTACTGGAATAAAACCTTCTGAAATTGTCATACTATCCTCTCCTTATGTGGTACAGGGGGACAGGTCCCACTGTACCATCAATTAAAGTATTCTTTTAGGTTGTATGCGAGCCATTTGTGTTGGGGGTTGTTTCGGATGTTTTCAATTAGTCCTAGTAGGATTGTTTTGTTAAAGGTAGGCTCGATAATCTGTTCTTTTAATAGGATTAAAGATTCTTGTTCAATAATGATATCGGATTCATCTATTGCCGTAGCAATTAACTGAAGTAGATCATGTTTATCCATTTTTCCATGAAAATTTTTTTGAAACATATTTTCATATTTATTCGTAATAAATGGTATGGTTACATGCCTAGCTAATAGATTTGTTTTTTCTACAAGGGACTTAGCTACTAAATCTACATCAAATTGATGTTGGCTAAACAATAGGAAATTTAAATAGCCATTAATTAACCCTTTGATGGAAAAGATCAAATCATATTTTATGTGATCAATCTTGTCTCCATATACCGTTTCTAACATGGATAATAATATTTGATCTGTTCGTTGATCATAGTCATGTAATTTCTCTAAAAGTTTTTCATTAAAAGAATGCGCGTGTTCCTTCATAAGTAGTTTAGCAAAATCGGCATGTTCGCAAAACGCATGAAAGGTTGTATGAAAAAAATGATACAGTTTCTCATCAGGTTTAGAATGATTGACTGCGTAGTCAATGTCAACGGTGATTTGTTGAATAAAATGATTGATGATTTCAAGTATAAGTTCGTCCTTTGATTTGAAAGATAAGTAAAAGGCACCCTTCGATATACCGCAATGATCAGTTATTTGCTGTACGGAAGTAGCTTCAAATCCCTGGTTTGCAAAGAGCTCAAGAGCTCTGTCCATAATTAATTGTTTTTTACTCATTGTAAATTTTCTCCTAATTTATCTCTTATATAGTTGACAAATTGACCGATTGGTCATTAGTATAGAGGAATGAGTTTATAAAGTCAATATAGGGTAGGTGTTAATGTGAAAGGTTTTGTTAATTTTGTCTTAAAGAACAAATTAGCAGTATGGCTATTAACAATTATTATTGTTGTTTCAGGAATGTACTCTGGATCACGAATGAAGACTGAAATGATTCCAGACATTTCTATCCCATACTTAATGGTAACAGGTGTTTATCCTGGTGCCACACCTGAAAAGGTAATGGAAGAGGTTTCTATTCCAATTGAAAAAGTTGTAGAGAATCTTGAAGATGTTAATGCAGTGTATTCGAATTCATATGCGAATATGGCGAGCATTCAAGTTGAATACAATTATGGTATTGATATGGATGAAGCCAAGCGCGCATTAGATTCTGCATTGGATAATGTGTCACTTCCAGAAGATGCACAAGAACCAACTATTACAGCGATTAGCATGGATATGATGCCAGTTGTCGTATTAAGTGTTAGTAATGAGAACGGAGATATTGTTGATTTAACGTCGACAGTAGAAGAAATTATCGTTCCTAAGCTTGAAAAACTTGATGGAGTCGCTTCTGCTACTATCACGGGTCAGCATATCGAAGAAATTGAATTACGATATGACGAAGCAAGAATGGCAGAGCTAGGCATTACAGAAGATGATGTGAAGCAAATGATTCAAGCTAGTGATATGGCCATTTCCTTAGGGTTATACGAGTTTGAAAAAGGCGAACAAGCAGTAGCATTAGATGGTAAATTCATGTCCGAAGATGAACTGAAAGACATGTTAATTCCAGTAACACCATCTGAAACACAACCACTTCCTTTTGTGAAACTAAGTGATATTGCAACAGTGGAAACAATTGGAAAAGTACAGTCTGTATCTCGTACAAATGGTGAAGATGCTATAGCGATTCAGATTGTAAAAGGTCAGGAAGCCAATACAGTTGATGTTGTAAATGAAGTTAAAAATTTAATGGAAGAAGAAGAGAAGAACATTGAGGGATTAGTTGTTGATGTATCTTTAGACCAAGGTGAACCGATTGAAGATTCAGTTGCCACAATGGTAGAAAAAGCTGTGTTTGGTGGTCTAATTGCCGTACTCATTATTCTACTATTCCTACGTGATTTTAAATCAACTATTATTTCTATTATTTCAATACCAGTTTCCTTATTTATTGCATTAATGCTATTAAACTGGTTAGATATTACATTAAATATTATGACACTCGGAGCAATAACAGTTGCCATTGGACGTGTTATTGATGACTCCATTGTAGTAGTAGAAAATATATATCGTCGTCTACACCTAAAAGAAGAGAAGCTGACAGGTCGAGCACTTGTACGTGAAGCTACGCTAGAAATGTTTAAACCTATCGCTTCATCTACTTTAGTAACGGTTGCGGTATTTGCACCATTAATATTTGTAGGTGGTATGGTCGGTGAGCTGTTTATGCCGTTTGCTCTAACCATGACGTTCGCTTTAGGTGGATCATTGTTAGTTGCTATTACGATTGTACCGGCATTATCACATTTCTTGTTTAAGAAGAAGCTTTATAGTGAAAAAACTGAAATGAAGCATAAAGAAGTTGGTAAGCTTGCAAATTGGTATAAAGGGGTTCTTCGTTGGACACTAAACCATAAAATTGTAACATCCATCGTTGCGATTATCATGTTAGTAGGTAGTCTTGCTTTAATGCCATTAATTGGTTTTAGCTTCCTAGGAAGTGAAGAAGAGAAAGTAATGTATCTAACCTATACACCAGCAACTGGTGAACTTCCAGAAGAAACGTTAGAGAATGTTTCTGCAGTGGAAGAGGAAATGCTAAATCGTAAAGACATTGATATCGTTCAAGTGTCTATTACAGATAATGATCCACAAGCTGCGATGATGATGGCTGGTGGAGGTGGCGGTGCATTAATGTACCTAATCTTCGACCCAGACATGGAAGACTTCCCAGAGGTTCGCGAAGAAATTGAAGATTATGTCTTTAATATTGGCCAATCTGGTGAATGGAAATCCCAAAACTTCTCAACCATGTCACTAGCTTCTAATGAACTTAGCTATACATTATATAGTGAGGATTTAGATAAATTAAATGAAGCAGTAGCATCGGTAGAAAAAGTGATGCAAGAGACTGATGGATTAGAGGATGTATCTTCTAGTAAAGAAGAGGCTTATGTAGAATATACATTTAAAGTTGATCAAGAAGAGCTTCTGCAGTACGGTCTAACAACCGGTCAAATATTCATGGTGTTAAACCCTAATCGTACAGAGGATATTCTGACAACAATTGAAAAAGATGGTAATGCTCTAAATGTAACAGTGAAACATGATGAAGAAATTAATCAACCGAAGTCTATTGACGAGTTATTAGATACCGAGGTTCAGACAGCACTTGGAACTACTATGCCGCTTTCTGAATTAGTAACAGTAGAAGAAGGAACAACCTTAAATACACTTGCTCGTAGTGAAGGTGAGTATTACGCTACAGTTACGGGTACAATTGCCGATGATGATATTTCGAAAGCATCTGCAGAGGTAGACGAAGCAATAAGTGAGTTAGAGTTTCCTAAAGGTGTTACGACAGGTGTAGCTGGTGTAACAGCTGATATGGAAGAAACATTCACTCAGCTTGGATTTGCGATGATTGCAGCCGTGCTGATAGTATACTTCATCCTTGTTGTGACATTTGGTGAAGGTCTTGCACCATTTGCGATTCTATTCTCATTACCATTTGCAGTAATTGGGTCCTTTGTTGGATTACTGATTGCAGGAGAAACAATCTCTGTTACGGTGATGATGGGACTACTGATGTTAATTGGTATTGTTGTTACCAATGCAATTGTATTGGTAGATAGAATTATCCATATGGAACGAGAAGGAATGGTAATGCGTGAGGCTATATTAGAAGCTGGTGCAACTCGTTTACGTCCAATCTTAATGACAGCTATTGCTACAATTGGTGCCCTTGTACCAATGTTATTTGGAAGTGCAGGTGGTGGACTGATTTCGAAAGGTCTTGCTATTACAGTAATTGGTGGATTGGCGAGTTCGACACTCCTAACCTTAATTGTCGTACCAATTGTATATGAGTTCCTTTCTAAGATCTTTAAGAAGAATCGTAAAGAAATTCAAGGAAATTAATTTATAGGTAGTTTGCTGTATGAGGCAAACTACCTATTTTTGGTGTTTGAATTTTCAATCGTGCATATTTTTAGTATTATGTAAGAAGAAAAATCAATAAACTAGAGTAAAGGGGGAAGAAATATGTTTAAAAAACTTTTGGCAAGCGTTGGTATTGGTAGTGCGAAGGTTGATACACAACTAGAAAATGATTACTTAGTGCCTGGGGAAGAAGTTCGAGGGAAAGTTATTATCCAAGGTGGTGGAACAGAGCAGCATATTGATAGAATAAATCTTTTTGTTATGACAGAAGCGGTTCGTGAATCGAATGATCGTAAAGTGTATGAAAAGGTAAAGTTAGGTTCTTTTTCGATTGGTGATTCATTTACGATACGCGAAGGAGAAGTAAAAGAATTTGATTTCCAATTTGTTTTACCAATACATACTCCACCTTCACTAGGTAGGACAAAAGTTTGGGTGCAAACAGGACTTGATGTTCCAAGTGCAATAGACCCAACAGATAAAGATTTTATTAAAGTATCACCACATCCATATATGGATACGATTTTGGAAGCCTTGACAAAAGGGTTAGGATTCCAATTGCGAAAAGTCGAAATGGAATATTCTCGCAGATACAATTATATTCAAGAATTTGAATTCTACCCTGGTAACATGTTCCGTAGAGATTTAGATGAATTGGAAGCAATGTTCTTTATGTATGATGATCGTGTAGATGTTTTGTTACAAATTGACCGTCGTGCAAAAGGGTTAGGTGGACTTTTTGCGGAAGCATTAGATATGGACGAGAATTTTGTAAAGGTGAGCTTTTCAAGACAGGATATTGATCGTGGAACTCAGCATATAGCAGAAGAAATACGTAATATTATTGAGAGCTACAGTTAAAAAGGGGGAGATCCTCCTTTTTTTCTTGGTGGTGGGAAAGTAGGACAAACTTTCTCTTCTGCATAGAAAAACCACTGCATTTACAACTATTCAGGCGAATGCGGGTGGAGTATTAGTCATCCTCATACATGAAATGCTGGAAGTGAGGAAAATTAACAAGAGATTTTAAAAGGAGCGGAATTATGATTTATGCATTAATAAAGCCTGATGATACGTGGATTCTATGGGCATTCCTCGCTGGTTGGGCCGGAATTAGTATTTACTTAGAACAACGATACAATTGGGCATCGAAAGTATCTGGTGCCATCGTTGCATTAATTGGTGCAATGCTCCTAGCCAATTTGAATATTATTCCAACTGAATCACCGGTGTATGATACGGTGTGGGGTTACGTAGTACCATTAGCTATTCCGTTATTATTATTTCAGTCAAACATACTAAAAATATGGAATGAAAGTGGAAGATTATTAATCATTTTCTTGATTAGTTCGATAGGGACGGTTGTAGGAGCAATTGTAGGCTTTTTTGTCTTAAAAGATTATATTCCGGATTTGTTTAAAGTAGTTGCGATGATGACTGGTTCTTATATCGGTGGAAGTGTGAATCTCGCTGCATTATCGGCCCGTTTTGAAACACCTGGAGAATTGGTTTCTGCCACAGTGGTTGCGGATAACCTAATGATGGCTATTTATTTTCTAGTGTTAATGGTGATCCCAACGTTAACATTCTTCCGGAAGAGATTTCATGCACCCCATCAAGCGTTAATAGAAAAAGGGACAGGCGATTCTACCAATCAAGCAGCGTCGTATTGGAAAAGAAAGGAAATATCATTAAGGGATATTGGATTAGCAGTGGGTTCAGCATTTGCTTTAGTGGCAATCTCATTTAAATTAGCAGAAGTCTTTGACAAACTGATACCAGCTGGTGATCATGTGAACTTTTTCTTGAATGCGTTAAATGGAATTTTCGGTGATAAGTATTTAATGCTGACAACCATTACGTTAATTTCAGTTACGGTATTTTCTTCATTCTTTGAGAAAATTAATGGATCACAGGAAATAGGCACTTATCTCATTTATATATTCTTTGTAGTGATTGGGGTACCAGCATCACTTCCAGTCATATTACAAAATGCACCGTTACTATTTGTGTTAGTGTTTATAATGGTAGCTTTAAATATGATCATATCCTTTGTTTTTGGAAGGGTGTTTAAATTTAACTTGGAAGAGATTATTTTAGCTAGTAATGCTAATATAGGAGGTCCAACAACTGCTGCAGCTATGGCAATCTCAAAAGGTTGGAATAAATTAGTAGCACCAATTTTAATTATCGGAACGCTTGGTTATGTAATCGGGAATTATATTGGAGCAGCGATTGGACATTGGTTTGGAATATATTAATTAGGAAGGGGTTAGGAGCACAAATGCCTAATCTCTTCTTTTTATGTTAGTAGAATAGTGATGGAAGAGGATACTAACCGTAGCGATATCATTTTAGCACGAACATAATAAAAGGATATATTTAGGTAGTAACTATTCTTTCGTAAGCAGTTTATTAGCTTACATGTGTGAAAATAGTGTACTATTAAATGAGAAAAAATCTCAATTAACTTAAACCTTTCGTGTTTAGGACGGAGGAGATAAGATGAATAACTATCGAATGAATCCAAAAAACGGATTAGAATTTGGCATTTATACGCTGGGAGATCATATTCCAGATCCACATACAGGGGAAAGAATTACAGCGCAACAACGGATTAATGAAATAATCGAGTTGGCAAAAATGGCTGAACAAGCTGGGCTAGACTTCTTTAGCGTTGGGGAAAGTCACCAGGAATATTTTACAACTCAGGGACACACGGTAGTATTGGGAGCAATTGCACAGGCAACAGAGAAAATCAAGATTGCCAGTTCATCCACTATTATATCAACGCTTGATCCGGTTCGTGTGTATGAAGACTTTGCTACCATTGACTTAATTTCAAATGGCCGTGCTGAAATAATTGCTGGTCGCGCTTCACGTGTTGGAGTTTTTGATTTGTTGGGATATAGCTTGAGAGATTATGAAGAATTATTCGAAGAAAAGTTTGAGTTATTATGTAAAATAAATGAAGAAGAGATTGTGAATTGGAGCGGGGAATATCGTGCTCCTTTAAGTGATGCAAAAATACTTCCTAGACCATTGAACGGTTCCCTACCTATTTGGAGGGCAGTGGGAGGACCTCCTGCTAGTGCAATTAAAGCTGGTTATGCTGGAGTTGGGATGTTTCTTGCAATGTTAGGTGGCCCTGTATCTAGTTTTAAACATTCTATCACTGCTTACCGTGAGGCAGCCAAACGAAATGGCCATGATCCAGAGACATTACCAATTGCAACAGCAGGTTTCTTTTATGCAGCAGAAACCACGCAAGAAGCACAAAAGGAAGTATATCCTTATATTAATGAAGGGATGAAACTTTCGAATGGCCGTGGTTTTCCCAAACAGCATTTTGCACAAGGTGCCCATCCTCATGACGTGATGAATGTAGGCAGTCCTGAATTAATTATTGAGAAAATCCTATATCAACATGAACAATTCGGGCACCAGCGATATATTGCTCAAATGGATTTCGGTGGGGTTACTTTTGATAAATTAAAACGTAACATTGATATTATTGGTACCAAAATACTACCTGAGATAAAGAAATATACGGCAAAGAATTAGGGGGAACATTCATGAAACTAGTTGGATTATCCGGCTCGATGGTGGGGTCCAAAACACGTACCGCGATGAATCACGCATTAACGATACTTCGTGAAAAATATCCGGATATAGAAGTAGAACTTATTGATTTGGCTGATTATGACGTTCACTTTAGTGATGGTCGTAATTATCTAGAGTATGAAGGGGATACAGGTTATGTAGCTAGTACAATAATGGAGGCTGATGCAGTCCTTATCGGAACGCCAATATTCCAAGCTTCTATCCCTGCACCGTTAAAAAATATCTTTGATCTTCTACCAGAAGAAGCATTTGTTGATAAGGTCGTAGGCATGATTGTAACAGCAGGTTCACCTAAACATTATTTAGTGGTGGAACAGCAGCTAAAGCCAATATTAGCCTATATGAAAGCCACTATGGTTCAAACTTATGTGTTCGTTGAGGAGAAGGATTTCTACCGGAAGGAAATTACAAATGATGATGTTCTTTTTCGAATGGAGAGGCTTGTTGAGGATTTAGTTTCTCTATTTACTGCATATGAGGGGATTCGGAAGGCGAAGGAAGCCGAGTATGGATTTTAGAACTTAGGAAATATCCTAGGTTCTTTTTTTCTCTTGTACTATAAGTATAGAGTAGCTATTTGATATAATAACGGTAAGAAAAAAATAAGGAGCTTCAAATGAATAAAATAATTGGGATACTTGCCCATGTTGATGCGGGAAAAACAACCTTTTCCGAGCAGCTATTATTTCATACAAAATCCATTAAAAGTCTAGGTAGAGTTGATAAACAAAGTGCATTTCTAGATAGTCATCAAATTGAGAGGCAGCGGGGAATAACGGTATATGCTGATCAAGGTGTCTTTCAGTACCACAACTCCACCTACTACTTAATAGATACTCCTGGGCATGTTGATTTTTCACCGGAAATGGAACGTGCAGTTCAAGTGATGGATTTTGCGATTATTGTGATTAGTGCTGTGGAAGGAATAGAAGGCCATACAGAAACGGTATGGAAACTATTACAGAAGCATAAGGTGCCTACATTCATTTTTATTAATAAAACGGATAGAACTGGTGCAAATGTAGAGAAAGTTATTGCCGAGATTCAGGCAAACTTTACAAAGCAAGTACTGGATATGTCCACCACTTCGTTGTCTGAAAGGATGGAGGAGAGAGTTGTAGAATTTATAGCTGAACAGGATGAAGAGCTTTTTGATTATTACATGGAAAATGGATTCAATCATAACCTATGGCTTAAAAAGATGCAGATTATGGTAAAAGAAACAGAGTTGTTTCCTTGCTTATCAGGCTCTGCCCTACACGGGATAGGCGTCGATGACTTTCTGGAAAAGCTTGATTTATTAACGGTAACAGATTACAGCAAAAATGAGGAATTCGCCGGACAAGTCTATAAGATTCGTTATGATAAAGCTGGTACCAGATTAACTTTTATAAAAGCCCAAAGCGGTAGCTTACAAGTAAGAGACCAGGTTATATATGGTAGTTCTGATTATAGGGAACACGAAAAAATTACACAAATTAGACGATATAATGGTAGTCAATATGAAGTCATAAATGAAGTATTTGCTGGAGAAATATTTGCTGTAACGGGTCTATCCAATGCGGTTGTTGGTGATGGTGTTGGTGCAAATAGTGATAAAGCTACTTTCGAAATGATTCCAACCCTTCGGTCAAGGGTAGTATTTGAACCTCATGTTCATGTAAAGGAGGCACTAGCCTATTTTAAAATACTCGATGCAGAAGACCCTTCACTAACCGTAACATGGGAAGAGAAACTACAACAAATCCATATTCACATCATGGGAACCATTCAACTTGAAGTACTGAAGCAAGTGATAGAGGATAGATTTGATTTAAAGATAGAATTTGAGAAACCAGAAATAATATACAAGGAAACAATTCATTCAAGTGTTATAGGTTATGGTCATTTTGAACCTTTACGGCATTATGCTGAGGTACATTTGAAAATAGAACCAATGGAAAGAAATAGTGGTATCCAGTTTGAATCGGTCTGCCATACAGATAATTTAGCCAATGGACTTCAAAATTTAGTAAGGCAACATATACTCGAGCAAGAACATCATGGTTTGTTGACAGGTTCAGGTCTTACCGATGTGAAAATCACACTACTGACAGGTAAGGCACATCATCAACACACTCACGGAGGAGATTTTCGTGAGGCTACATTTAGAGCACTTCGTCAAGGACTTGAGAAAGCAAGTAATATTATTTTAGAGCCATATTATCACTTTAAAATTATAGTAGACATCGAACAGATGGGGCGAGTGCTAACCGATGTCCAATCAGCTTATGGGAAATTTGAGCCTCCTGTGACAGAAGGTGATAAAGCAGTTATCATTGGAAAAGCACCTGTTGCAACGTTTATGGAGTATAGTACGGTTTTAGCCTCCTATACAAAAGGAAAAGGAAGTATAACCTTAGTATTTGGAGGATATGATTGCTGCCATAATGAGGATGAAGTGATCAGTAGAATTGGCTATAACAAAGATGCTGACCCTGAATACACATCCTCTTCTGTATTCTGTGCAAAGGGAGCAGGCTATAGTGTGAAGTGGGATGAGGCAGAAAAAATGATGCACTTATTATCTTAGGGATTAGCCGATAGTCCCTGTCAAAATACATGAATAGATTTGGGGAAACGATTATGGAAAATAGAGATAAGGTATTTCCGGTTTTAACAACGGAACGTTTATGTTTAAGGGAAATTGAGAATACAGATGTCACTAATATGCTAACGTATTTATCTGACCCATTGGTCATGCAATATTATGGTCTTGAAGCCTTTACCACGGAAGAAGAAGTATTAAATGAAATATCCTGGTATAAGAGAATCTTTCGAGAAAACACAGGAATAAGATGGGGAATTTCATTAAAAGATGAAGACAAAATTATTGGCAGTTGTGGTTTTCTCAACTGGGAACGTCAACATGCAAGAATTGATATTGGATATGAGCTAGCAAAAGAATATTGGGGACAGGGAATAGCTAGCGAAGTACTGGGAACGGTATTATCATATGGTTTTGAACAGATGAATGTGGAAAGAGTACAGGCATTAATAGAACCCCCTAATGTCGCTTCCATAAAATTAGTTGAAAAGCAAGGGTTTGAACGAGAAGGATTATTAAGACATTATGAGTACGGTAACGGTAAATTTGATGATTTATACATGTATTCTCTATTGAAAGGTGACTTTATAACAAAGTAGAGGCTTTACTCGTTGGTGATTATGATTATTTCAAAGTAAGATTCGGAGGAATGTCAACATGAAGATTGAGGTATGGTCTGATTTCGTTTGTCCATTTTGTTATATTGGAAAACGTAGATTGGAAGCAGCATTAGAGCAATTCGCATATCGTGATCAAGTTGCGGTAGAATATAAGAGTTTTGAGTTAGATCCTAATGCAAAAGTTTATCAAGGTATAACTATCCATGAAGCGATAGCGAATAAATATGGAATTAGTTTGGAAGAAGCCAGAAAAGCTAATGATGGAATTGGAAGTCAGGCGCAAACAGTAGGTCTAGTATTTGATTTTGAAAATATGAAGCCAACGAACACATTTGATGCCCATAGACTGACCAAATATGCTGAATCCGTTGGGAAAGGCAAACAGCTAACGGAAAAGCTGCTTCATGCTTATTTTGTTGAAGGTCAATTACTAAGTGACCATGATATTTTATTATCGATTGCTACGACTGTAGGTGTGGATAGTGAAAAAACAAAAGAAGTATTAAGTAATTCTGATTTATATGCCAATGACGTACGTGATGAAGAGATGCGAGCACACCAGTATGGTGCTTCAGGAGTTCCTTTCTTTGTGATAAATGAGAAATATGCGATTTCCGGTGCGCAACCCACAGAATTATTTGTATCCGCCTTACAACAGGTTTGGGAGGAAGTAGCACCAAGACCGAAACTTGAACAGCTCGGTGCAAATTCTGGCACGGTTTGTACGGACGATGGCTGTATTATTCCTGATACGAAGTAAAAGGACCCATGATGGATTTTTTATTTATAGTATAGAAGAGTTTAAAAAACATGAAAATGTTTTCCTTTTTCTAAGCATAATTTATCACCTTTGGTTGGAAACTATGGATGGTGTTTCATTAGTTTCATTATATAGATAGATGGAGGTTTGTCTTTTGGCACATGTTAATTTACATGAAAAATTACAACAAGCTAGTAAGATGTTGAAGGATGCACAGCAAAGCATAATTCAAGCACAAGGACAGAATTTACAGTTGGTAGAAGAGGCCCAATCTATGCTAGACCAGGTGGAAAATGAGTTAAGAAATGTTCAATACCAGGCAGGGAGAGAGGCGCTAGAAAACCCTCAATTCCAACAAGCTTTTGAAGAATTACATGATGTAAGGCAACAAGCACAAGAGGCACATCAGAATATTAACGACGCATTATAAACAAGGAAAGGAACTCGGAGGGAGCTTCCTTTCCTTGTTTTTAGGTCAATATTCCTGTTATGACATGATATTCGTGTTCCGTATTGTATGACTTTTGTCTTATTTATGAGAAAGATATGCATAATACGATTAGTTTTGAAACTTTCTTCGTTATGTGTCGTATATAAAACTGTAGATAAATATCAAATTAAGGGGATGAACAATTTTGAAGAAATGGTTGATGACAATTGCTTTAGTTATGCTTTCAGTTGGATTGGTTGCATGTAGTGAATCTGCAGAAGAAGTATATACGAAAGCGCTAGAAGCAGCTGACAAGATGGAGAGTGCAGAAGTAAGTACAGTACTTAATCAAGAAATCACGATGGGTAGTGAAGGTAAATTAAAGATCGAAAGTGATATGGATGGATCTGTAATTTTGGATCCAGTTGCGATGCATCAAAAAGGTACGATGGCGATGACAATGGAAGGCGAAGGTATGGAGGAAGCAGCCCCATTTGAAATGGATACAGAGATTTACTTAGTTAATGAAGAGATGTATGTCTTTGAATCGTTAAGTCAGCAATGGATAAAGGCTGATAGCTCTTTATTTCCAATCGATACGCTAACAGCTAATCAACCAGATGTTTCGGAACAACTAAAAATGATGGAAGAATATGTAGAAGACTTTAAGTTTGAAGAAGTAGACAATGAATATGTATTCAAGCTAACAGCAGATGGAGAAGGATTTAAAAAGCTCTCTGAAAAGATGCTTGAAGAATATTTACCGGAAGATGTAAGCTCACAATTAGGCGATATTCAACAAGTGATGGAAGATATGGAAATTAAAAAGTTAACAATTGAAATGGCTGTTGATAACGAGACATACAATTTAAAAAGTATAACTTGGATATGGAAATGTCTATGAAAGTTGAGGGAGAAACATTAGATGTAGTACAACAAGTAAAGTCAGAGTATAAGGGAGTCAATACGGTTGATTCCATTGAAGTACCTCAAGAAGTGAAAGATAACGCTGTTAATGCAGGATAATGTATTTGTGAAAAAGGATTGGCCATTATTGGTCAATCCTTTTTACATGTTAAGAGTGGGATACGTAATACTTATGATACTCGCAATGGGAATTCACTCCGTGAATAAATATTTTGCCAAAGTAAAAGTTAATTACTGAATCTCTTTTTTTACTACGAAGATGGGAGTGAAGTGAGTAATCATGTATCAATTTATAAATCATCGATTTGAACAAAATGGTAGTGATTTAGTAATTGTCCTCTATTTAGATATAAATCATGTTGAATTTTCCCGGGAATTAAATGGAGACAATCAAGGTCAACCTAATTCTGATATTGAAACAAGTGCACGTAATTATATCCATTCAAAATTTCCTAACTTAAAGAAGGCTACTGTAAAGGTAATGGCGGGAACGATGCTTGTTACCTCTCTGGCTTTTGGTGCAGGTGCTAGTCTTGCAGGGGCTCAGGAGGCAGAGTCAACAGCAAAATATAGTGATGTTACGAAGGGCGCTTATTACTCTGAAGCGGCAGAAATACTATCTGAAAAAGGTATCGTAGAAGGTGTAGGTGGTGGAAAGTTTGCGCCGAATCAAGATATAACAAAGGCTGAAGTAGCTATGATGTTAGCTCGTGCTTTAGACCTTGATGTCAGTCAGACAACAGGCGATCCTGTATTCGAGGATGTCACAGGTGGCTGGTATTACGGTGCTGTGGCGGCTTTACAGGATAAAGAAGTTGTTGAGGGATATCAAAACAAATTTAACCCAAACGAACCAATTACGAGAGCTGAACTAGCGAAAATGATTGTTGCTTCATTTGATAATTTAACCCCAGATCCAAATGCTAATTTACCATTTACTGATGTGAAGGACGATGCCTGGTATAAAGGTCATGTAGCAACATTATATAATTTAGGTATTACACAAGGTGTTGGTGGCAATAAATTTGCTCCTGACACGCCAACAACGAGAGCAGAAACTGCTACCTTAATTCACCGTGCAATAAATGTAAATTTATTCGGTAATCCAGACGGTAAAGCCGAAATAGAGGCAGTTACTGATACTACTGTGACCATTAACGGGAAGGATTTTCAATTAGCAGATAATGTGAAAGGAATTTTTAATGCAGCAAATAGTGGAGTATTAGAGGATGCGGTAGTTTATGTGTCAACTGATAAAGATGATGTTGTCTATAAAATACGCTATCTTGAACTAAATAGTTCTGGAACGGACACTGCGACTGCAGAGAGTCCAATTGCTGGTCATCTAGTACTAGATGGAAATAATGTCACAATTGACGGACCATTAATTGTAAAAGGTGACTACCTAACGATAAAGAATGTAACTGTAAATGGTGATTTAACTGTTGAGGGAAGTGTAGAAAATAGTCTGTCTCTAGAAGGAATAGAAGTTACAGGTAATACTATATTTAATGGAACCTCTACAGATGCAGTGGCAGCTGCAGCAACTGGTACAGTCCAGACTACAGGTAAAATTACCATTAAAGATTCAGCATTAAATAATGTAGTAATGAATAAGACAAATTTTGCAATTGATTCTAATTCCGTGATTCCACAGCTTATTATCGGTGCCGGGGTATCGAATATTGAAATCAATGGTACAGTTACCAATCTTGAAATAAATTCGACAGCACCATTAACGATTAATGGACAAGCGACCATCGATAACTTAAAGGTTACTAATAATAATGACCTAACGATAGGAATAGATGGTACAATATCAAACGTTGAAATACCTACAGGAAAAACAGCTGCAGATGTGATTAAGAACTATGACACAGTGAAGAATAAAATTGAAAATATTAACAATGAAACGAATGCCGATTATGATGTACCAGGTGAAGAGTCTGGCATGGATACAGGAGGAGAAACTGGTACGGATACAGGCGTAGATCCTGGTACAGATACAGGAGGAGAAGGAAGCACTGCCCCTGCAGATACAACCGCTCCTGTATTAACAACTGTTACCCCAACTGATGGAACGGATGTAGCACTTGAAGCGGGACAAAACCTCATACTAACTATTGACGCTCAAGATGACAATCTACGCGAATTAGAAGTGGATCACAATATAGCCGGCTTACCAGAATTTAGTGTTTATGCAGATGAGGCTAATCCTTATGGAACAGATGATTTACGTACTCAATTTGAAGCGCAGGGGGTCTCTGTAACTTACAGTACTGATACCCAAACCTGGACAATTGATTTTGGTGAAACAGTAACGAATACAATTATAAATAATGGTGGTAATGCGACCTTCTATCTAGTACTGAAAGATGAAGCTGGAAACAGTTTTGGAAGCATGGATCCAACTGATGAAACGAATACCTTCAGCTATACCGTCACGAGATCAGCTGATTCAGCAACGCAGTAGATGGTATCAAAATATAGCAGAGTACATAATTAGTGCTCTGCTTGTTTGTATTATTTAGACAACTAAGACCGACTTGAAAGCTAGTCCCAAAATCTGAAATATATCTGTAATAATACTCTAAACCAATTGTAACAGCTCTCTAAAGAGGACGAAATGTAGTGGTGTTATACTTTCCAAGTAATCAAATTAGAAAGCAGGGGAAAAAGTTGAGAAAGTTAACTGTAATTACCTTAGCTATTTCAATTATATTTGGAAGTGCATTTAGTAGTATGCAAGTGTTTGCCGCTGCAAAAGACGATTTGCAAGATATAACAGACCAACGGAAGCAAATTGAAAAGTCGCTCACAGGAGCAGAAGCACAAATAGCTACGATAATGTCCGAAATAGAAGAATTGAATGAGGAGATTAACCAAGTTAATCAAGAGATAGCAAAGAATAGAGAATTAATTGATAAGACAGAAAAAGATATACAAGAAACAATTGATAAAATAAGCAAACTTCAACAAGAAATTATAGAATTAGAAGCTGATATCGAGAAACGCTACGAGATACTTGATGGTAGAATATCTTCTTATCAAAAGTCAGGTGGATCCATTAATTACTTAGATGTATTATTTGGTGCACAAAGTTTTGGCGATTTTATTAGCCGCGTAACAATGGTTAATACGATAACGAATTCAGATGCTGAATTAATTGAGCAAATAGAGAAGGATCTTTCATCTGTGGAAGAAAAAAAGAGTCATCATTTGAAAATCTAGAAAAGTTAAATGCCATGAAGCAAAAACAAGTAGATACTCTTGCTGCTATAGAAGATCAAAAAAAGCAAATCGAATCTAGCAGAGCTACATTGGAAACAAAGCAGAATAATTTGTTTACCACGATCAAAAAATTAAAAGCGAAAGATAGCAGCCTTGCCTCATTAGAATCCGAGGTAAAACAAACCTTAGCTGCTGAAGCTGCCAAGTCTAAAGCACTTGAACAAAAAGCAAATTCTGTACCAACTAGCTTAAAGCATGTTGAAGGGAAGACCATTACAGTTACATCAACAGCATATACTGCTAGTTGTAAAGGATGTTCAGGTGTAACAGCGACTGGAATTAACTTAAAGGATAAACCAGATTCCAAGGTGATCGCAGTTGATCCGTCTGTCATTCCTTTAGGATCTGTGGTTTATGTTGAAGGGTACGGTTATGCGATAGCAGGTGACATCGGAAGTGCCATTAAAGGCAAAAAAATCGATGTCTTCGTACCTACGAGAGCAAAAGCATTACAATGGGGAGTCCGTAAGGTAAATGTGACTATCCAATAAATTAGAGAAGTGCCTTAACAATAAGCGTTAGGGCACTTATCTTTTATTTGGATCATGAATCCATTATACTTATAGAAGCTTATAAGGAGGAATTTTTATGTCAATTTTAAAACAATTTAATCTTACTAGAACATCACTACTTACTTTTATAAATGAACTAGATGAAGAGGTATTGGACCAGAAGTCCAACTTCTTTGAAAATACTATTCGTTGGAATATAGGCAATGCACTTTTTGTTCCCGAGAAATTATTATTTGTTAGTAAAAAATCTCATAAATTACCTACAGAATACAGTGAACTATTTAGCTCTGATATAAAAGTGGAAGATTGGACAACCCAACCACCTTCCCTAGAGGAACTAAGTGGAAACCTCGAAGACCAACAAAATAGAATCAATAACTTTGACGAACTATTTTGGAAATCAGATGTTAAGTTTAAAGTTCCTTATGGTCATGTTGAAACACATGGAGATCTATTAATCATGCTTGCACATCGTGAGGCAGAGTTACTAGGTAAAATTAAAACAATGAAACAAGTGCTTGAAGCTCAATAAATTAGAATTCATTACAAAATCGCATACCATGGTATGCGTTTTTTTGTTTAGAACGTTAAGGTAGTCATTTTTATCCTAACAATACTGGTAATGGATCCTATAGGAACTATCTAACCAATTGCAAAATGGGGAGCGAAAGGATGTATTCAAAAAGGAAATTTAGATTTTATGTCGAAATAAATACGTATCAGATAATGATAAGGAGTTGGATCATGATGAATGAGAAACCAAAACGTCCATCCATTTTTAGAAATTTCCTATTATGGTTTATAATTCTTCTTGTAATGATTGTTATCATTAGTTTCAATTTAAATAAATAAGAAGAATGATATAGGGGGATGAATTTGGCTAGAGTATTATATCTTGAAGATGAAAGAGACATTGGGGAATGGGTATTAAAGGATTTAACATCAAGAGGTCATGACGTAAAATGGTTGACTTCAGGAGAAGGAATGGACGCCCATTTGTCTGAAACAGATATCGTTATCCTAGACGTCATGCTGCCAGGGTTAGATGGCTTCTCACTAGGTAGAAGAATTAAAAAGGATTATCAAGAATTACCAATTATTATGTTATCCGCGAGGACATCCGTTGAAGATAAAATTGAGGGACTAGACTTTGCGGATGATTATGTCACAAAACCATTTCATCCGGATGAGTTGGCGGCACGTTTGGAAGTACTATTACGACGATTCCAAAAACAAGATGAGGTACTAGAATTACAGCACTTATTAATCTATCTAAAAGATGGTATCGTGATCGACAGGGAATCGGAGATGGAAATCCCTTTAACTGGTAAACAGTATCATCTATTTCAATTTTTTATTAAACATATCAATCAGATATTAACGAAGGAACAATTGTATGAAGGAGTTTGGGGGGAACGTTATATCGAAGGGGATAAAACATTGATGGTACATATTCGATATTTACGTGAAAAGATTGAAAAGAACCCGGCAAGTCCAACTATCATTCAGACGATTCGTGGTATCGGTTATCGGGTGAAGGCATGAGTCGTTTTATGAAGTCTTTACTCGCGAAATATATGCTCTTAATTTTCATTGCCATCTTATTGGTCCAACTGGCTTACTTATTGGTGGGCTCTTTGGCGATATTTGGATTCAATATTATAGATAAGGAAGTAGGTGATACCCAACTGATTGAAAAGAAATGGCATGAGGATGTTGAAGGTTTACAAACGGTAAACCAAGATACCATGCAAAGGCTATTTCAGGAGTGGAAAGAGGACTATCCGCGGGCAGGTATGTTCTGGGTGAATGGAGATGGGGAACTTGTTTTGGAGGAAGATACCTTACAGGAGTTACCCCAGAAGTGGGGTTCAGTTGATACACTAACCTTTAATAAAAACCGTTATGATAGTGATCCTTTTACGGTGATTGCATTTCCTCCATATAAGGAAAAGAATGGTTTTGTCGTGTTTGAATTACCACGTTCGGAATTTGACCCACCTATATTAAAGGCATCCGAACGATATGGTTACCTCATTCTAATAGGAGTTTTTTTACTAATCGCGTTCTTTATCATGATGTCCTTTATGTTTTTTAGGAAAATCCAAAAACGACTAGTGAAATTGGAAGATGCCATGAAAATAAGGGATGAGGATGGATTACCGATTGAAGTTACAACTAAAAAGGAAGATGAGATTGGTCAACTGGAAAAATCATTTAATCGAATGGTACATGAACTTCGTGATAGTAGAAAACGAGAACAAGAAGAGGAACAGATACGACGTGAATTAATTGCCAATCTCTCACATGATTTAAGAACTCCTTTGACAAAGGTAAGGGCTCAATCTTATACCATATCAAAAGAGAACTTAACACCAGAGGGGCACAAAGCGATAGAGGCTATAGAGACATCAATTGAAAATATTGACCGACTAATTGAGAACCTAATGTCCTACACGTTATTAATGGCAAGCAAATATAAGTATGATCCGAGACCAATGGATATTACACGTTTTTTAAGGGAATCTGTTGCTGCATGGTATCCAGTTTTTGAAAAAGAGAACTATGAAATAGAAATCGAATTGGTACAGTTAGGGGAGTGGAATATCGACCCGATGTGGATGGAGAGAATCTTAGATAATCTTTTTCAGAATGTAATACGTCATGCTGGAATTGGAAGTTATATAGCGATTAAGACAAAAACGACTGAAAAATATGATGCGATTTTAATCATAGATAAAGGTCCAGGTATTCACCATGACACAAGTGAAAAAGGTGCAGGGATTGGATTAACAATCGTGAATATGATGGTTAAGGGTATGGGATTAGAATGGGATATGGATTCGAATGAAACCGGTACTACTATAACGATTAAGAAAATGAAATAGGGAAATAAGGTTAAAAGAGATGGAGAATTTTTTCTTCATCTCTTTTTTTAAACAAATTTTAAACTAACCTATACCTCTCATTTAACCTTGTTAACCTATTCTAAATAGTAGAGGTGAGAGAAATGGAATACATTGTAGAGACAAATAGGTTAACAAAGCGATTCGGAAAAGAATTAGCGGTAAATGGACTAGATATAAAAATACCTAAGGGTGAAATCTATGGCTTTTTGGGACCTAATGGTGCCGGTAAAACGACGACAATCCGAATGCTATTAGGATTAATGCATCCAACTTCGGGTACAGTGAAGGTTTTTGGAAAGGACTTAGCGAAGGAACGGATAGAGATTTTAAAACAAATAGGCTCCTTAGTGGAAAATCCATCCTATTATCCACATTTAACAGCATATGAGAATTTAGAAACGATTCGTAAAATATATGGAGCTCCCATGGAGCGAATCAATGATGTATTGACAATAGTAGGTTTATCGGATGTGGCTAAGAAGAAAGTAAAAGGATTCTCGTTAGGAATGAAACAACGATTGGGGATTGCTGCATCGTTATTAAATAATCCGCAATTATTAATTTTGGATGAGCCAACAAATGGTTTAGATCCATCAGGGATTATTGAGATAAGAAACCTTTTAAAGCAACTTGCAGCCGAATACGGAATAACAATACTGATATCCAGTCATTTATTATCTGAGATAGACCAAATCGCAACCTCTGTAGGGGTAATATCAAAAGGGAATTTAATATTTCAAGATTCTATAGAATCAATGAGATTGTATTCTATGAGGAAGATTTTGCTGAAAGTTAATAACAGCGAGCGAGCATGGCACTTATTAATATCTAGAGGGGTGAAGGCAGATTATGAAAAAGAGATAATTTCGCTATCGAATATGTCTGACGACGATATTGCTGAGGTCGTTCGTTTACTAGTGGAGAATGGTTATTCCATTTATCGTGTCGAGGAAGAAAAGCGCTCACTGGAGGATACTTTCTTACAAATGACTTCGGAGGCGAGTGGGATATGATAGGGAAACTCTTACAAGTAGAATTTATGAAATTAAAACGAAAGGGTATTTGGTTTTTGGTGTTTTTAGGACCCTTTGGAGTAGTTTCCTTACAGATGGTTAATTATGGTGTTCGGAAAGAGTGGTTTTTACATCAAGGAACCTATAACTGGGATTACTATGTATTAAACGTTAGTGCTATTACACCATTTGCCTTAATTTTAGGAATCGTAATTCTAACTTCTTTTATGGCTAGTATCGAAAATGAAACAAATACTTGGAAACAGATGTTAGCACTTCCGATTACACGTTGGAGTGTTTACTTATCTAAATACACGACACTTTTATTTTTACTAATAATTGCTAGTAGTTTGTTGGCGATATTTAGTTTACTGTTTGGTATTTATTTAGATTTCCAGAATGATATCCCTTATGTAGATATTATTCGTTACAGTTTTTATCCATTATTTGCAGCTTTACCTGTACTAGGCTTGCAACTATGGATATCCACTGTTATTCAGAACCAAGGATTACCCATTACTGTTGGTGTGATAGGGGTAATTCTTGCTTATATGGCTTATTTCATACCAGATTGGCTTATATGGAAGTGGCCATCATTAGATAACCAATGGAATGAACCGCTATTGAACGTTTATTGGGGATTGGCGGTAGGAATTGGCATTTATTTCGTTGGAATGATTGATTTTATAAGGAGGGACGTAAAGTAAATGTTCACTTTATTTCAGGCTGAATGGTTTAAGTTAAGAAAAACAAACATATTACCTATCTTGTTTACTGGACCTATTGTCGGAATATTAATCGGACTATTCGCAAATACCGATATGTTTCCAGATGAAGCTAATCAGTGGACAGGTCTGTTACTAGTGATGAATTTAACCTATGCATTACTATTTCTACCATTAGTTACTGGTATTCTAGCAGCTACTATTTGTAGATATGAGCATCAAGCAGGTGGATGGAAACAGTTGCTTTCTTTACCAGTTTCACGGGAACAGGTATTTGTGACGAAGTATTTCTTGCTAGTGTTCTTAATTTTGGTTATTCAGTTACTATATTTTCTATCTTTTACAAGTGTTGGACTTGTTAGGGGACTTACAGACACTTTCCCGATGGCGATAGTTTGGAAAAGTATAGTAGGAGGATGGATCGCAACATTTCCACTTGCTGCCTTGCAGCTATGGATGTCCACGATGTTTAAGAGTTTTGCGGCTTCTTTTTCAGTGAATGTAATCTTTACGTTACCGGCTATATTAGCGATTAACTCAGCAAAGTTCGGACCTTATTATCCTTGGGCACAACCATTCTCTATGATGTATGTAGGCGGAGATACTACAGATGTATTTTTCATTCCGTGGGAACAGCTATTAACGGTTGTGGGAGGAAGCTTTTTGGTATTCTTCATTGGAGGCTATATTTATTTTAAGCGGAAGCCTATTTAATATATAAAGCACTAGATTAGGAGTAAATATGATAGAAAAAAAGAAGTTATTCGTTATTATTCGAAACATTTTGATTGCCACATTGTTAGTTATGTTAGTATGGATTCTCTTCCATCATGCGATAACGGTTTATGAGAAGAAAAAATATCTACCTTTAGGTGAAATGGTAGATATTGGAGGGGAAAAAATGCATGTATACACAGAAGGAGAGGGGGAGCATACCATTGTGTTACTGGCCGGGTTAGGAACACCAGCTCCAGTGTTAGATTTTCAGCCATTAATCGATGAGTTAGCTAAACATCATCAGGTAGTGGTGGTCGAGACCTTTGGGTATGGTTGGAGTGAATTAACGGATAGAACTCGGTCTGTTGAGAATATTGTTGGAGAAATTAGGCTGGCACTGCAAGAAGCTAGTATAGATGGTCCCTATATATTAATGCCTCACTCTATCTCAGGTATTTATAGTATGTATTATGCTTATCAATATCCCAATGAAGTGGAGGCGGTGATTGGTATTGACGCCACTTTACCCGATGCTATAGAATACTTTGAGGAATCTACTCCTAAAAGTCCCAATTATTTGAAGCTTATTACGCCAATAGGTCTCTCAAGACTGGCTACCATTTTTAGTTTAGAAAGTGTATTACCAATAACGACAGACAGGACATATTCACAAGAAAATTTGAAAATGACCACAGCTATCACGGCATGGAAGGGTTATAATAGAAACATCATAGATGAAACGAATGAAATCAGTAAGAATATCGAAAAGACAAAAGGGCTATCGTTTCCGAATTCTATGCCAGTTTTATTTTTCACGAAGAATGACCAAAGGATAAGCGAAACTGGTAAGACAAATAGTACGTTCCTGGAAACGCAATTAACGGACTCACCAAGCAGTGATATTGTCTCGTTGGATGGCCATCACTACTTACATTGGACCCAGTCAAAAGAAATAAGTGATCAGGTCAAACTATTTATTCATTCCTATTCGGAATAATAATATTCACAATATTGTCAACATCCCACTGTTAGGTGCAATCTAATTAGTGGGATTGTTTGATATAATCATTGTTAGCAAGGTATAAAACAATATATTGCTTGGGAGGGGAAAGGAACATGGTATATAATCGAAGTTTTATCCGTCATGGATTGTTATTTTTAATGGTGCTTGTCCTGGGTTCAAATGCAGTGTTATATCATACCGCTTTTGGTCATCACCTTATTCCAAAAGAATCACAAGGTGTTGTCATTGGCTCTATTATTGACCTATCAATTGTTGCACCAATCCTATTTATAGCATGGGCTAGAAAGTGGAATTGGAAGTATATAATTTCAGCAATTGCATTTGGATTAATCCTCACAAGATTGTTAATTCCTATGAAATATCTTGCCCCGTTTGAAGCCATAACATGGGTAGGATTTGCGGTGGAAGGAATGCTCCTAATACTGGAGGTACTCCTTATTATGTCATTCGTTATATATCTGCCAAAAATTGTTCGAACTGTTAAACAAAGTTCAATACCCTTATTATATTCATTTCCTCATGCAGTGGAGAATCATGTCAAAAACATACCTATTATTCAAGTTATATGTTCGGAAATGCTTGTCTTTTACTATGCGTTTGCAAGTTGGAAGAAGAAGCCCTCTAACCAGGGCAACACGTTTACATTACACGAAAATACAAGCATGATTGCATTCCAGATTATGTTAATACATGCCATTATAATCGAATCAATTGGTGTACACTGGTGGCTACATGACATTTCTCCTGTATTATCGATAGTCTTACTAGTGTTCAACCTTTATGCGGTAATCTTATTTATAGCAGATATTCAAGCGCTAAGATTAAATCCTGTACTTATCACAGATGAGAAATTATACCTTTCCCTTGGTTTGATGAAACGAATGGATATTGAATGGACAAATGTTCAAGAAATAATTATCGATACTAATGAGCTGGAGAAGAAAATTTCCAATGATACGATAGAGTTTATTGCAAAGGACTTGGAAAGAGTCTATCCTACAGTAATACTGAAATTGAATGAACCAGTCAATGCGTTTATGCTAATGGGACTAAAGAAAAGCTATCAATATGTTGCGATCCGTGTTGATGACTCCCAAAGATTTATCGGTCTTTTACAAGAGAGATTGAGTATTGGAAGAGATTCAGAATAGGTTGTTTAATTTCTTTTTATAAAAAAGGTATAGTTTTTCCTAAAAACGTGTTATACTAAGATTAACTTATTGATGTTCGTGTTATATACAAGATTTATGTAATAACTTTCTAGTGATTATCTTCGTCTTGAATTATCATCTTGAACTGAAATTAGTAATAACGTGCTAAAAGCACATGGAGGTTTTTTTAATGAACAAAGGTTCAGTAAAATGGTTTAACGCAGAAAAAGGTTTTGGATTTATCGAAGTTGAAGGTGGAGACGATGTATTCGTACACTTCTCAGCAATTCAAGGCGACGGTTTCAAAACTCTAGAAGAAGGTCAAGAAGTTACTTTTGAAATCACTGAAGGTAACCGTGGACCACAAGCTGCTAACGTTCAAAAAGCGTAAGTAGTATATAGAAAGCCCTTCTCATTACGAGAAGGGCTTTTTTATATATCATGATGTATATTGCTCCTGATATTCTTCAAAGTCTAATACTTCGATTGCCTCTGACCAATGTAATACAGTACCAACAAAGTCACGAATATCTAAATCCTGCATCTCATAGGCTGTCCCATCATTCGCAGTACCTGTTGCATCTTCAATAAATGTTACCTTATATCCACGATCGTAAGCAGCTATTGCAGTAAACATACAACAGAATTCTGTATTAAAACCTGTGATAAACAATTGGTCTACGCCAAGTTCTTCTAGTAATTTCGCGAGATCTGTCTTGTAGAATGCACTTGGTGTTTCTTTTTCGATTATGTGTTCAGCATAATCACTTAGTCCATCATATAATTCAGACCCTTGTGAATCCTTATGGAGTGAGCTTTCTATATTCGTATCATAGTGCTTAATAAAGATAACAGGATAATTTTGAACTTTAAAGACCTTGATTACTTTCTCCATTAAGGAAAGCTCTCTCGAAAAATCCTTAATTTCAACAATTCCTCTTTGTACATCAATTACTAATAATGCTTTCATGTAAACACCTACTTTTTGTTCGTTATGATAGTATTCTAGAAAAATGAGAAAAGTCCTGCATAGTATTGTCGAATTATATTGAATATGTATTTCTAATTATCGTACTGGGACATGTGTTAGAATGATAATTAAGAATTTTTAAGTTAACGGGGGAGGTATGAGAACCGGATGAGATCTGAAAAAGAGATGATGGAGTTAATTCTTTCTGTTGCTAACGAGGATGATCGAATACGTGCCGTCTATATGAATGGCTCTAGAACGAATGCTAATGCACCAACGGATATTTTTCAGGATTACGATATTGTGTATGTTGTATCGAATGTTGAATCGTTTACAGAGAATGAACAGTGGATATCCGTTTTTGGTGAGATACTGATGTTACAGGAGCCAGAGAAAAATGATAAAGCGTTAGGTAGAAATGTTAATCTCAGCCAAAACTATGGTTATTTAATGCTATTTCAGGATGGAAATCGTATTGATTTACATTTGCAAACAAAAGAATTCATGCTTGAAAATTATAAGCAGGATAGCCTCACCAAGCCATTATTGGATAAGGAAGATTTCTTGCCATCCATTCCTGTAGCCTCTGATAGGGATTATTGGGTGTTAAGACCATCAAAGGCAGAATATTTTAGTGCTTGTAACGATTTCTGGTGGTGCACGCAAAATGTTGCTAAAGGAATATGGAGACAAGAGTTACCGTATGCGCAGCAGATGCTTGAGGAAGTGATTAGACCTAGACTTAAGCAAATCATATCCTGGTGGATTGGAATTCAATACAATTTTCAAATTTCCCCAGGTAAAATGGGCAAGTACTTTGAAATGTACCTCCCGAAGGAATATTGGGACATGTATGTGCGCACATATGCTGATGGTGATTATGAACACATTTGGGATAGTTTATTTGTAGCCTGTAAATTATTCCGAGTCTTAGCATTGGAGGTTGCGAAAACGCTATCGTATCAGTATATTTTAGAGGATGATCAAAATATGATGAGATACCTTAGAAAAGTACATACGCTTCCAAAAAACGCTAAGGAAATTTTTTAATCAGCAAGACAATTATGGTAATTTGAGAGGTGATATTGTTGGAACCAAACTGGCTTAAATGGGCTAAGGAACTTCAGGCGATTGCACAAGCGGGATTGACGTATTCAAGTGACATCTATGACATAGAGCGATTCGAAGAGATTAGAAAGTTAAGTATCGAGATAATGACAACTTACACTGGGACAAATCCACAAGAAATTAAAGACTTATTTGCTAATGAAACTGGTTATGCTACACCAAAGGTCGACATTCGTGCGGTAGTTTTCCATGAGGGAAAGCTGTTGATGGTTAAAGAAAACATGGACAACAAATGGTCATTACCAGGTGGTTGGGCAGATGTTGGTTTATCGCCACGGGAAGTTGCTGAAAAGGAAGTGAAGGAAGAATCAGGATATGATGTTAAAGCTAGTAGATTAATAGCAATTCTTGACAAAAAACTCCACCCACACCCTCCTTCTGCATACCATGTGTATAAAATTTTCATAGAATGTGAACTTATTGGTGGTACACCGGAAACAGGTCTAGAGACGAATCAAGTTGCTTTCTTTTCCAAAGAAAATATACCAGATCTATCAGTGGCACGAAATACCCTATCACAAATAAAAATGTTGTTTGATTACAAACGAAATCCAATAAAAGATGTTATCTTAGATTAAAAAAGAAAGTTGGGCTTAATTCTAGCTAATGTCCTCATTGACCATTAGGAGAATTAAGTCCTTTTGTTCTGTCCATAGTGTTAGAGGTGTTAGGTTGAATGTAAAAATACACTGGTTATACACTGTTCAACAAAAAGTACTATTTAATCTGAGAAAAAAATGAAAAGAAATGTTACAATGATAGAAGTGCATAAGGAGAATAGTCCTAAGGATTGATAGAAGGGAATATAGAACTTACGATGACTAGCTTTAAGGAAACAAAAATCACTCTAGATAAAACTTTAAAAACAGGTATTATAAAATCAAATCTTATTCCAATGCTAGCAGGATTAACATTGGCAATGTATACGTACGATTATAGTCTTTTTGATAAAATACCTGAAATGATACTTGCAATTATAGGTACGGCTTTAATTATTGGATCTGCAGGGGCTTTTAATAATTTATATGATCGCGATATCGATGCGATTATGGAAAGAACAAAGGTTAGACCGACAGTAACCGGTGAAATAAGCTTTAAAGTTACTTTATGGTTGGCGGTAATCTTTGCGATCCTTGGGATAGGAGCATTAGCATTTACCACTTGGTTATCTGCCTTTTTAGGATTTATGGGATTATTCTTATACGTTGTCCCCTACACGATGTGGACGAAAAGAAGAACCGTATATAATACTGAGGTTGGTAGTTTGTCAGGAGCAATGCCACCTTTAATTGGATGGGCAGCCATCTATCCAGATATCACACATCCGGCACTATTAGGATTATTTGTTATTGCAGTTTTATGGCAAATGCCACATTTTTTATGCAATTGCGATAAGACGTCATGATGATTATAAAGCAGCCAATGTACCAATGTTACCGGTTGTTAAAGGGGTAAAAAGGACGTATATACAAACAAATGTGTATCTAGTTATTATGATTCTTGCGAGTTTTCTTCTAGGTTCCCTTAGTATTGGACTTATGTTAGTAGGGCTTTTACTTGGAGGAATGTGGTTAATTATTAGTGTGATTGCATATAAACAAGAGGATTCCAAAAAGTGGGCAAAAATGTTGTTTATTTATTCATTAATTTATATGACGATGATGTTTGCGACTATCATTATCTATTCATTGATGGGAATAATTTTTGATTTGTAGAATAAGTTTGGTGATGAGGAGAAGTTCTAACGAACTTCTCCTTTTTTTAATGAGTAAATAGTAGCAATCATCGGAAATATTTTTGTTACTTAAGTAATATATTGTGCCAAAAAAATTAGGATAATTGAAAGAAAACCCTAGTGAATGAATAATAATCCATAAAACTGTATGACTTTATCATTATTTTTCTTTCCTAACTAGGAAAGAAGATTATTGGAAAATTTTCATGAAAAAGATGAATGTTGATAGGACAAGGGATAATTAGAGTTAAATAAATTTGGTATCAAACTATTTACTTAAATTTTCCATCTATTCCCTTAGTAATTAATACTCATTTTTAAATATTCAGAAAATAACAGCGCGATACGACAGAATATGACAAACCTAATCGTTTATAGTGATTACAACAACTAGAGATTGATTAGACAACCAGACACTGTTCTTACTTTGGTAGAAGGGGGGCTAGTATGGTTTTTTTAATACCAATTATCAATTTGGGGGAGGAATATTCTTGAAAAGAAGAAAACAGGCAAGAAGATTTAGTATTATTGCGTCGATTCTAATGATCTTCTCATTGTTTACTCCGGCTGTTTCGGGTGCGCAAGTTAATGCGGCTCCACATACTTCTTTAGTAGATTCTAAAGAAATTGTACAAGCCAAAATGGGGAAAGACTTACAGAAACAATTTGAAAAAGATGAAAAGGTCACATTTTTAATTAAGTTTAAAGATAAGGCTGACCCAATGAAAATTGCTAAGGATTCGATCGCTAAAACACAGGGAGCTAGCTTGTCAGCTTTTAATAAAGAGCTAGTACAGCGTTCAGCTATAATTTCTGAGCTGAAAGCAACTGCTATCCAATCACAGCAAAATGTTGCAAGCTTTCTTGAAGCAGAGTCTGCCAAAGGAAATGCAAGTGACATTAAGGAATATTTTATCGTGAATGGTATGGCTGTTACAGCTACAAAAGAAGTAGCAGAAAAAATTGCTACATTCCCTGAAGTAGAAAAGATTCTTCCAAACGAAAAACGTCAATTATTCAAAGGAGTAGCGGTGCAGGAATCACCGAAGGCCGGTACACAAAGCATCGAATGGAATGTGGATCGTTTAAACGCTCCTGATGTTTGGGGACTTGGTATTGACGGTTCAGGTGTTGTCGTAGCAAATATTGATACTGGTGTTGAGTGGGATCATCCAGCACTAAAAGAAAAGTATCGTGGCTATGATGCAGCAACTGGTGAGGTAGACCATACGTATAGCTTCTTTGACCCAGTAAATGGACAAACTGAGCCATATGATCATGATGGTCATGGTTCCCATACAATGGGGACAATGGTTGGTGGTGAACCAAATGGATCAAACCAAATAGGGATTGCTCCAGGAGCAAAATGGATCGCTGTACAAGCATTCACTGCTGATGGCGCTTATGATTCTGATTTATTAGAAGCAGCTGAGTGGATTATGGCACCCGGTGGAGATGCTTCCAAAGCACCGGATGTCGTGAATAACTCATGGGGTGGCGGATCAGGTATCGATGAGTGGTATCGTGATGTTGTAATCGCATGGCGTGCTGCAAACATCTTCCCAGCTTTTGCTGCAGGGAACACGACATTATTTAATCCTGGTGGTCCAGGTTCAGTAGCATCACCTTCTAACTATCCAGAATCATTTGCAGTTGGTGCAACTGATTCTAATGATATGGTAGCAAGTTTCTCGCTTAGAGGACCGTCTCCATATGGTGAAATTAAGCCAGAAGTTGCAGCACCAGGTGTAAGCATTCGCTCTTCATTACCGGGTGGTGGATATGGTTTAGCTAGTGGTACCTCAATGGCTACACCAGCAGTTGCAGGTGTTATAGCGTTGCTGAAGTCTGCGAACTCTAGTTTAACTGTAGATGAAATTGAACAACTTCTTATGGATACTGCTACTCCAAGAACAGACAGCGAATACCCAGAAAGTCCAAACAATGGCTATGGCCATGGCTTGGTAGATGCATTTGCTGCTGTTTCTACAATTGCAGATGGGCTGGGTTCTATTGAAGGTCAGGTTATGAAGGATGGAGATGATAACGAAGCTCCAGTTGTTGAACATAATGGTCCTTCAGAAGCTTACGCTGGATTAGACTTAGAATTAGAAGTATCTGTTTCTGATGATGTGAGTGTAACTTCTGTACAATTACAGTATGGTAGTAAACGTGTAGATGCTACTCGTAAATCAGGAAACTTCCAATCTGGAACCTATTCTGTAATAATCCCAGGTGATCAACTTCAAGAAGGAACTTTCACATATAATTGGATTGTAAAAGACTTTGGTAATAACCAGGTCGTAAGCGACTTATATAATGTTGAAATTAAACCAGGAATCACAAATGGCTATACAGAAGACTTTGAAACAAATCCTGTAGGATGGAATATTACAGGAACAAATAGTAACTGGGCATGGGGTGTACCAACATCTGGACCAAATAGTGCTACTTCAGGTGAAAACGTTTATGCGACAAATCTAGCAGGAGATTATAGCAGTCGTATGGACGAAACATTAGTAATGCCTCCAGTTCAAGTAGCTTCTGAAGGTGAGTCCTTCTTACAATTTAAGAGTTGGCACAACTTTGAACAATCCTCTACTGGTAGAGCGTGGGATTATGGGAAAGTTGTTGTGTCCACTGATTTAGAAAATTGGACAGAGCTACAAATGTTCCAAGGGGAATCTTCTGGTTGGGAAGATGCAGAAGTTGATCTTACAGAATATGCTGGTCAAACAGTATATCTAGGATTCTATGCATATTCCGATGGAAGTATTACTAGACCAGGTTGGTATATTGATGATGTTGCATTATCGAACACATCATTAAATCTACCAGAAAAAATACGTAATCAGTTAGGCATCATTGGAGGAATCATTCCGGATAAAGAAAAAGAAGAAAAAGAATTAGCAGAGAAGGAAGCTGCTGAAAAAGAAGCTGCTGAAAAAGAGAAAGCTGATGATGTTAAAGCAACTCCTGAGAAGGATAATGGTGTATCGTTAAATCCTAGCGGTAATAAATTAAACGGACTTCCATTAAGCGCTACAGTTTCTGTCCTTGAAAGTGGAAGATCTGTTTCGACAAATCCACAGGATGGATCTTTCTCTATGATGCATCCAGCAGGAACATTTACAATGGTTGCTGAAACATATGGTTTCCGTGCACAAGAACAATCTGTGACGGTTGAGCAAGATGGTGTTGCAACAGCTAACTTTATGCTAGAAGAGCTTCCTAAGTCAACATTAACTGGTACGTTAACGAATCAAAAATCGGGTGAACCGATTGAAGGCGCTTCTCTACTTCTAGTAGAGGATGCAAACGTAGAGCCAGTTTCTACAGATGCAAATGGAAACTTCTCTATTACTGCATATGAAGGAACATACACATTAAAAGTAATCGCAAGAGATTTCATTGGACAAGAAATCGAAGTGACTTTTGATGAAGATAAGGCGATAGACATTGCCTTAGAACCATTCTTTACAGTACCAGGTGGAGAAATTGGGTATGATGATGGTACTGCCGAAAATGCTAGAGCGTTCTACGATGCTGGTAACGGCTGGGCAGTAAAGATGTCCTTACCAGAAGGTAAAGAGCAAGCAATCGTAACAGAAGGGGTATTCCAGTTCCATGGTACAGATTGGCCAAGCCCAGGTGCGACAAACTTTGCTGTTGAGGTTTGGAGTGCTGGTGAAGATGGACTTCCAGCAGAAAAACTAGCTGGACCAATTGAAGCAGAAGCAATTCGTGACTTAAATCAATGGACAGTTGTTGATTTGAGCGAGCATAATATCCAAGTTAATGGTGATTTCTTCATGGTATACGTACAAACAGGAGCAAATCCGAATGTACCAGGGTTAGCTACTGATGAAAACGGTGAAAATGCTGGAAGAAGCTATCAAGTTGTGGACGGTGCATGGTCACCATCACCAGCGGCTGAAGGAAACTATATGATTCGAGCTCGTGTTGCTTATGGAGTAGGTAACACAGTAATAACCTCGCCAACAGATGGAACAGTTACAAATGAAGCTACAGTCACAGTTGAAGGAACAGCTTCTCCGACAACTTCTGTCACTGTCTTAAACAATGGAGATGAGATTGGCTCTGTAGAAGTGACAGATGATGGTACTTTCCAACTTGATGTAGAGTTACAAGAAGGTGAAAATACATTAACAGCGGTAACGTATGTTGATGGGGAAGAGGCAAATGAATCTGAAGCTGTAACAGTTACATTAGATACTACTGCTCCAGAATTGAGCATTACGAATGTGCAGGATGGTGATAAAACGAATCGTGAAACATTAACAGTAGAAGGAACTGTTAATGATGAAAATCTAGCTTCTGTAACTGTAAATGGACAGAAAGCTACTGTGAATAACGGTACTTTCTCTAAGCGTATCTTACTTGATGAAGGTGAGAATACGATTGAAGTCATTGCAACTGATGAAGCTGGAAATGCTGTAAATCAATCACTAACTGTTTTCGCTGATTTCAATGCACCAGTAATCGAAAATGTTACACCAGCCGAGGATAAAAATCTAAAACCTGGAGATACAATCAAAATAACATTTGATAGTGAGTCAGGCTTAGACGCATCATTTGTTGTTCATATGCCATTAACGAACCTACCACAATCAAACCCGACAGAATTACCATTACATGAGACTTCAGATGGTCACTATGTAGGTTACTGGACAGTTCCTTCTGGATTAAAAGCTAATGGAGCCGTGATTGAAGTAATTGCAGTAGATGACTTTGGAAATGAAACTAGATCTAAAGCTGCTGGGAAATTATATATTTCAGATGGTAGCCAAGGAGATAGTGGAAAAGGAAATAATGGTAAGGGTAACGATAAAGGAAATAACGGTAAAGGAAATAAAGGTGGAAATGGAAAAGCCATTGGCAAGAACTAAAATCCATTAACGCTTTGAAAAAAAGGTGCTTAGGCTTGAAAGCCTAAGCGCTTTTTTTGTTAGATACGTGAAATCAGTTTATAAATTAGTTGATCTTGTCTAATAAGATATGATGAAAGTAATTGAAATTTAATGAGGTAGTCTCTATAATAGGTCTATCCTTATCATTCTAGTATACTAATATCATAATTTACTCGAGGTGCAAATCATGGAATTTAATATCGGCCCGCGTATGGTAAAGACGGGTCTTGCAGTTGCTTTAACATTAATTGTAACGGACATTCTCAACTTAGATTTAGAGATTGTTGCAGCTATTGCTGCAGTTTTGGCAATGCAGCCTTCCATCATGCGTTCCTACGCATATATAAAAGAGGTAGTAATTTCAAATACGGTAGGTATTATTTTTGCATTAGGTGGGTTTTTCCTAATTGGAAACCATCCTTTGTCTGTTGGAGCCGTCGTTATTATTTCAATTGCTATTAATATTCGCCTCGGTCTCAATAAAACTGTTAGTTTAACGGTATTAACGATTATTACGATGATGCTTGGAGGAGACGATGGAATTAACTATCTATACATCATTGAGAGACTTTCATTAGTTGCAATTGGAGTTTTCGCTGCATTTATTATTAATGCGCTTGTTATGCCACCTGATCATAAAAAGATACTTTTCGGGATGATTAAGAAAGCTGAGGACCAAACTAATTTCATGTTGAGAGTAATCTCAAACAAGACGATGAGTGTTCCACAAATGAGAGCAGAGGACAAAGACGCCGAGAAACTAATAAATGACGCTAAGAATTACTATGAGATTATTTCTGATGAGAGAAATCGCTTGTTTATTAGGAAACGGATTAGTTTTTTCCGTAATATCATTATTTATAAACACATGATACAGGTACTCAGTAAGAAGCATATTCTAATTCGTGAATTAGAAAAAAACTTTAATGAAGTTGAACTTATGCCTAATAATAAATCACATTATATCAATAAGTTGGTTCAAGAAATTAATGCTTATAGTGAAAATATATTCCTGTTATACGAGGATAAAATAATCTTAGATAAAGATCTGCAAAAAGAAACAAAGGCTGCTATGCAGGAAACCATTAAAAACCTCATTGATGAAATTCAAGGTGCTGAGTTTACAAAATGGGCAATTGTATTTCCTATTGCAAACAGTATTATCGAGTTGTATTCTGAATTAAATAAATTAGAACGCTTCGTGCGTTTTCAAGAGAATAAAGAGAAAATCTCCTGTTAAATGTATTGGGATACTTCAAAATTAATGGTCGTTTACCATATTGAAGTATCCTCTTTTTTGGTTGTAAGACTTATAGCGAATAGATTGCCTTTAAATACGTTTTTATTGTTGCAATTTCTAAGAGTGCTTGGGTCAACTCCTCTTTTCGAATTAGGACTGACAACTTGTTGATAGATTCTTGTATTCCTTCATATTCTTCTTCATCTCCAAGTAATTGGAGCTTCCAAAAATTGTCACTCACATACGTATTAAGCTCATTTAATAGAGCTATTGACGACTCCCAATCTTCATCAGTAATATAACCTTGCAATTCGTTAATCTGTTTAAAAAATTCATCACCAGCTATAGGTTCGTCTTCACAGCTTGCCAATAGGAATAACATACCAAATAAGAGCAAGTATTTTCGGTACATATTCATCCTCCAATTCTGTATGTTATTTCTAGATTGTCCAATACTATAAAAAGCTATTATCAAATAGAATAAAAGTTATAATCACGTTGTTGCTACAAGGAGGATCGAAATGCCCGAATTTCTATTGATTATGATTCGATCTGTCATTGCATTTGTACTACTTCTCGTTATGGCACGAATAATGGGGAAGAAACAAGTTTCACAATTAACTTTCTTTGATTATTGTGTTGGAATTACGATTGGATCTATCGCAGCAAGTATGGCAGTAGATCATAATATTAAGATTTCAGATGGTCTAACTGCATTACTTGTGTGGGGGCTGATTCCTATTATTCTAGGCTATATCGGCTTAAAATCAAAAACCTTTCTAACCATTACGGACGGAAAATCAGATGTTATCATTGAAAATGGAAAGATAATGGAAAAAAACTTAAAGAAGAATCAGCTAGCAATTGAAGAGTTGATGTTGCTATTGAGAGAGAAAGATATCTTTCATATTGATGAAGTTGAGATGGCTGTATTTGAAACCAATGGGCAGTTAAGTGTACTTAAGAAAACAGAGCTGCAACCGGTAACACCTAAAACTCTAGGCATACCAATAGAGCGGGATCATGGACCAACTATCATTATCTCGGATGGTCATATCATGTATAGAAGCTTGGAAAGACTAGGGTATTCAGAAGAATGGTTAGTAGCGGAAGTTGAGAAACAAGGAGCCAAAAACATGGAAGATGTTTTTTTAGCTCAAATAGATTCTAAAGGTAATGTATATGTAGACCTGTATACAGATGAATTAAAACAAGCAGTTGTTCAACAAAAACCCCTTGTCGCATCAACGCTTAAAAAGATACAGGCTGATTTTGAAAGCTTTGCTCTTCAAACAGAAAATCCAGTGGCAAAGAATATGTATACACAGCAGGCCGAAAACTTACAAAGCATTATTGAAAATATTAAACCATACTTGAAGTAGGATATAAGTTTTAGGAGGAAAACTTATGAAAAAACAGTTCTGATTACTATTTTGCTATCTATTATGTTGACTTGGAATTCCACCATCTATGGAATAGAAGAAATAAAAACAAGGTATCTTGGTATTGGGGCTTCTATTGAAGAAGTGGAACAAGCTACCTTTATGGTAGATACAGAAGGGAAAAAACAGGGTGAGGGATTTGTATACACACCTGATAAAATGAAATCGAAAGAAAACATAACATTTGAAGTAAGTCTAGAAGGAAAGAATAAAACAGTATTTCTGAAACTAGTAGAGACAGATGCTAATGGGAGATTTATAACGGAGCACACAACACCAATGATACTGTTAACGTCTGAATGGAAGAAATATAAGTTAAGCGCTAAGACTAGTGAAAAAACTGCACAAGTGGATGTTTTTGTTCTTACAGAAGAAGAAGAGCCTACTCAATTTAAATTTCGAGATGTTCAGGTGAAATAGAATTTCGATAGGAGTGCTAATCTGGGTCATTATCTATGTCTCCCCAGAAATTCGGTTTTTGTCGAAAGAAATAGAAAATTATCCCGATTTTTGCCTTTTAGTGTCTATTATATGGTATTATTTTACTATATCAGGAAAAATGGGGTGGAATTGTGGAGGTATTTGTTGCCAGACAACCAATTCTGACTAGAAAATTAGAGGTTTTTGCGTACGAGTTATTGTACAGGCAAAATAAACAGCAAAATCATATTAGTAACTTAAATCATGATTATGCCACCTCTGAAGTAATTAATAGTTTTTTGCAAATCGGTATTGATGTTCTTTCAGAAGGGAAACCTTGTTTTATTAACTTTTCTGAGAAGTTATTAGAAGGGACATTTCCTACTTTTTTACACCCAGAGTTGACAGTAATTGAAGTGTTAGAAACAGTTAGACCAACGAAGAAGGTTATAGAAAACTGTTTGAAGCTGAAATCAGAAGGGTATAAAATTGCCCTAGATGATTTTGAGCTTAGAAATGAAAATGAAAACTACAACAGATTAATCGACCTAGCCGATATTGTAAAGATAGATGTCCGATTAAGCAATCGTGAAGAACAATTAAGAATTATGAAAGCGTTAGAGGGAAGAAATATCGAGTTCCTAGCTGAAAAAGTAGAGACAAGGGAAGAGTATGAACAATGCTTAGAAGACGGATTCGCCTATTTTCAAGGATATTTTTTCAGCAAGCCTACAATTCTCTCCACCAATGATATTCCTGTACTAAACCATAACTTGTATGTCATTATTACGGAGTTATCTAAAGGTGAACCAGATATTGAGAGTATTAGCAGAATTATTGAATCCGATATTTCATTATCGATAAAACTGCTCCGATTATTAAACTCGCCAGCAATAGGACTTGTCAATAAAATTAAATCTATTAAACAAGCAATTGTACTTTTAGGTCTAGTAGAACTTAAGAAATGGATATATGTACTATCTTTACGAGAACATTTAGAAAGAACAGATCATCTGGCGGATGAAGTAATAAAACTCAGCTTAACAAGAGCAAAAGCAAGTGAACTCGTCGCTATTAATATTGGAAAGCAAAGTGAATGCTCGAGTTATTTCCTGACAGGTCTTTTATCGTTAGTGGAAACGATATACAGACAGCCTAAAGAACATATTATAAGCAAATTGCCACTTGATCAAGAGATCAAGGACACACTGCAAAGTAGAGAAACATCCCTTTTGCCAGTTTATAAGTTAATCTGTGCAGTGGAAAGTGGAGAATGGGAAGTAATGGAGGAAGTTCTAAGTCATTATGGATTACGAGTGGATACATTTAATGAGCTGTATAAGCAAGCATTACGCTGGGCAAAAGAAGTAGTTGAGGGTGTAACAGTACAGGATATATAGTCGTGTAGAAAGAAAAACTTTGTCTTTTAATCAAAGTTTTTCTTTTATGTTGTCAGACATTTTGTCGCAAAAAGGGACAATACACCTCGATAGGGGTGGGGCTTAATTTATGTCTGTATTATCATGTTTCCAATACGTATCCTCGCTACTCTTAGGACATTGTGGAAAGGTATCATCTTTTGAAAATTTCGCTTTGGCACCAGATTGGCAAATATAGTTTCCCGTTATTGGTACTCCTTGTCCTGTACGGTACTCACGTAACTGTTTATCCACGTTAACACCTCCAACTTGTAGTATTTCCAAAGTTTTTATGCTTAATCAATTTATTTAATCCTTCGTACACGGGTTGAGGATTCATTAAATAGTACGCTGAAGTATAGTTTTTACTTATCTATGGAAACTATAATTACTATTCTTAGAGGTGGTGGAATATATGAATAAGTATTTTCAGCATGAGTTAAAACAAAATGAAAATGGTGAATACGAAATCTTAATTTTTTTAGAAGATGATATGACAGAATTTGCAAGTGAATTAGGTAATGATACAGGAGAAACTAAGGATTTTGTCACTTCTGTTAGGGGGTTTATTCGAGAAAAGTATCCTAAGGTACGCGTTACAGTTGTGAAGGTAGTGATAGGTGGTCTAGCTATTACATCCATTCCACTCTTAGGTGGTAATATATCAAGTGTTGAAGCAGCAACTGCACCTACATCGTCACAGGTTTCTCAGGAGAGTTCCATTTACTATTATGTCTCCCCAGGTGACACGCTTTGGAGTATTGCTAGAAGTAATCAAACAACTGTTAATGACATTAAACAAGCCAATCACTTAATAACGGATGCGATAACAACAAATCAACGATTGATTATCCCAAAAACGTTTCATTCCGTTGAGAAAGGGGACAGTTTATACTCGTTAGCACAGAAATATGGAACTACAGTTGATGCAATTACAAGTGCAAATGATCTACGTACTTTTGTTGTGAATATAGGGCAAGTTTTAATTATACCAAAAAGTTTTGGTGAACAAGTGGTTACGGATAAAACAGAAGTTAACCAGTCTACTTATACCGTCTCAGCAGGCGATAGTCTATGGTCTATTGCTAATCGATTTGGTACAAGTGTTCATGCTCTTAAAACTAGTAATAATCTATCTTCCGATACGCTAAGTGTAGGGCAGAAACTTAGTATTCCTGCTTCAGAAACAGTCCAGGTTGATACTAAGGTCCCTTCTACTGAGAATATTCAGTACCAGGTGGTTGCTGGTGATAGTCTTTGGGGGATTTCTCAGAAATATGGTGTAAGTGTAGATGCAATAAGGAGTTCCAATAACTTAGATTCTGATAATTTACGAGTTGGTCAACTTCTCGTTATTCCTAAACAAGAAGCGGGTGTGCTAGTACCACCTCTCACCCCGGCAAAAGCCCCCGTAACTGCCAATTACACAGTTGTTAAAGGAGATACTTTATACAGCATTGCTAATCGGCATCATGTCACTGTAGATTCTATAAAGTCTGTTAATCAACTAGCGAGCAACAGTCTCTTTATCGGTCAAGTAATAAAAATCCCTGGTACAAACAGTATAGAAACAGGTGGCACGGGAATTACAACAGGAGAAGTTGGTCTACAGGAAGTTCAAGCTAGTCTGCAAAAATTAGGGTATTATGCTGTTCCAACTATAACAGGAACTTATGATAGCCCAACCACCACGGCCATTAAAAATTTTCAAGCTGACTATGGTCTAACTGTGACAGGGAAAATAGATTCTAAGACAACTACTGCAATAGAACATGCTGTTGTTAAGCAAGCATTAATTAAGGACACTAAAAATTATTTGGGAGTACCTTATTTATGGGGGGGAACAACACCGTCAGGGTTTGATTGCTCCGGATTTGTTTATTTTATGTTTAATAAACACGGGGTCGATATGTCTCGCAATACATCTGCAGGTTTATACAAACAAGGACAAGCCGTTTCACAATCTGATTTGCAACCAGGAGATTTAGTATTTTACTCTACTAGTGCAAGTGGATCCATTACACATGTTGGGTTCTATATAGGCGATAATCAATGGGTTTCAGCTACCAATTCAAAGGGTATTGCGATTTATTCTTTAGATAATCCTTATTGGGTAAAATATTATGTAGGTGCAAAGAGGATTTATTAGAGAATGGAAGATGGGCATTTGCTATACGATTAGCAAATGCCTATTCCAAACTTCCTATAAAGGACTTGTCATTACTTTAGATAATTTGCGTGGTATGGACTTTCTCGCTCTTCTGTTTGGACAGATATCCATTGCTCGGTCGTAAACTCATGTAAGGAACGGATACCCCCAAAACGTCCAATACCAGAATCTTTTTCGCCACCAAAAGCAATTAATGGTTCATCATTAACACTTTGGTCATTGACATGAATCATGCCAGTAACGATTTGTTTCGCCACTTCGACCCCTCGTTCAACTGACCCCGAGTGTACAGCGCCACTCAGTCCATAAGGGCTATCATTTGCTATCTGAATTGCATCTTCTTCATCTTTACATTTAATAACAGTAGCTACCGGTCCAAACATTTCATTTTGTGCAGTCGCTACTTCATTCGTACCAGTTAGTATATATGGGTATAGTACATTTCCATCAGCTTTTCCTTCTAAGACAACCTTGGCACCCTGTGATTTTGCGGTTTCAATGTCTCCTAGAATGCGTTCGACTGACCTCTTATTGATTAATGGTCCGATTAGGGTGTCTTTCTCTTCGGGATTTCCAACCTTTACTTTCTTAGTAAGGTTAACAAACTTTTCAACAAACTCGTCATATAATTTCTCATGAACAACAATCCGGTTAAGGGACATGCAAATTTGTCCGTTGTGCATAAACTTGCCAAACAAGGCGGAATTAACGGCACGGTCAATATCCGCATCTTCTAATACAATTAGGGCGTTATTACCGCCTAACTCTAGAATAGGCTTCTTTATTAGTCTACCACAGATTTCACCTATATGACGTCCAACCTCAGTTGAACCAGTAAACGAAATCACCCTTGGGACAGGGTGTTCCATCATGATATCCCCGACTTCTTTACGATTCGGTACGACAACATTAAATAATCCTTTAGGTATGCCGGCTTCCTCCATAATATTAGCAAGGATTGTACCACCTGTAACAGGTGTTTGACTATCTGGCTTTAATACCACACCATTACCAGTCGCAAGTGCAGGTGCGACCGAACGATGTGACAGATACATCGGGAAATTAAATGGTCCGATAATCCCAACTACTCCAACAGGTTTGCGATACAGCCGGTTTTCCTTTCCAGCGACTAATGATGGAATTATCTCACCACCCATCCGTAAGGGAAAAGATGCAGCTTCACGGGTAATTGCAATAACAAAATCGATTTCCACATTGGCTTTGATATAGGAAGATCCACTTTCTTTTATTAGCAATTCAACTAATTCTTCTCTTCTAGATTGAAATAACTGTACCGCTTTTTCCATGATGGAAGAGCGCTCAAATGGATTAACCTTTGCCCATTCTATTTGAGCCTTCTTCGCTGATTCATATGCCTCATTAATATCGTCAATACTAGCCGTCTTGAATTGTCCTAATATCTCTCCATTATAAGGATTATCTACCTTAAGCTCTGTATTTCCTGTACCATCTCTCCACTCGCCCGAAATATAGTTCTTGGTTAACTTGGAATAATTACTCATCTATTATCACTCCTAACTAGACTTATACTCCTAATTAGCGTACCCATTATTTAAAAACATAAGCAAAACTAGGGAACAAGAGGTAGCAGAGCTGGAAAAAGAGTTAAAGTTGAGGATGATGGGAGAATTTACGATAGAATAGCTGTTATTTGGTTATATCAGCGAATGCATTAATATATCAGTGATACTCCAGAAATATCAGCGAATTTTATGATATATCAGCGTTTCACCAGATATATCAGCCTATCTACTCTTATTATAATAATAAAAAATGGAGCAAAGGCTAACTTTGTAACCTTGCTCCATTTTTCTATTTGATTTGTCCATAGGAATTAACTTCAAATAAATCAATTAGCTCTATATCTTTATGATTATCTCTAAACCAATTCAGCGAAAATTCATTGCGGAATAACACCAGATAATTGTCATCACGGTCACGTACTAGTAAATTTCGATCATCAAATAGTGATTCTTTCACCTGATCTGTTTTCAACCAGCGAGGGATTCGTTCTCCAATAGGTTCAAAGAGTACTTCCACGTTGTATTCATTTTCCATACGATATTTAAAAACCTCATACTGTAATTCACCAACCGCACCTAAAATATACGATTCAGTACGTTTGTCTTTGAATAACTGAATAGCACCTTCTTGGACAAGTTGCTCAATTCCTTTTTTGAATTGCTTCGATTTCATCACGTTTTTAGCCATAACTTTTTTAAATACTTCAGGTGGGAATTTTGGTAACTCATCAAATTCAAAGGATGCTTTTCCTTCCAGCAGAGTGTCCCCGATTTGATAAGCATTTGGATCATAAATTCCAATGATATCTCCTGCATAAGCCTCGTCAATGGTATCACGTGATGATGCAACAATTTGCTGAGATTGAGAGAGTTTAAAAACTTTTCCTGTTCGTGATAATTTGACGCTCATACCTCTTTCAAATTTACCAGAGCAAATACGAACAAACGCTATACGATCACGGTGTGCAGGGTTCATATTAGCTTGTATTTTAAAGATGAAACCAGAGAAATCAGGATCATCAGGTGAAACGGTACCCTCCGTTGACCTTCTCGGCTGTGGAGCAGGGGATAGTTTGATAAACGTATCAAAAAAGTCGTTCACACCAAAGGGTGCAAGGGCACTACCAAAGAAGACAGGGGTTTGCTCACCGCTTAACACGGCATCCATTGAAAAAGTATCTCCAGCTTCGTCCAAGAGTTCCAATTCTTCTTTTGCTACAATAAACTCAGCCTTGTTCACCATATCTTGGTATACATCTTTTTCTAACTCAGAATATGGGATATGGCTCTCTGCTTCATTTCCATTAAATTTAATAAATTGTTCTTGAACACGATCAAAGATACCTAGGAAACGTTTGCCCATTCCAGCAGGCCAGTTCATGGGATATGTTTCGATCTCCAGAACTTCCTCAATTTCTTCTAAAAGCTCTAAAGGTTCACGACCTTCACGGTCTAGTTTATTGATAAAGGTAAAAATTGGAATTCCCCGCATACGGCAAACTTTAAAAAGTTTTATAGTTTGCGCCTCAATCCCTTTTACCGAATCAATAATCATGACCACACTATCAACAGCAGTAAGTGTTCTATAGGTGTCCTCACTAAAATCCTCGTGTCCTGGGGTATCAAGAATATTGACTTGAAACTCTTTATAAGGAAAATTCATCACACTGGATGTTACGGATATTCCACGTTGCTTTTCAATTTCCATCCAATCGGATGTCGCGAACTTACCAGATTTTTTTCCTTTTACCGTACCTGCAGAACGTATCAAATTCCCGTATAATAATAACTTCTCGGTTAACGTTGTTTTCCCAGCATCTGGGTGAGATATGATTGCAAAAGTTTTTCTTTTTGCTACTTCTTCTTTTATGCTCATAAATAATTCCTTTCCAATTAGAACTTACAAGGGTTTATCACCTTTTTTATAATACTATATTCCAAGCGAGTTTGCATAATTGTATATATAAGTATATTATTATATAGTTATATATACTTTGATTACGGGGGGGATTTGATGAAGGATACTGATGTAATGATGAATCAGGCAGCAGTAGTTTTGAAACTGCTTGGTGACAAGACCAGACTTACGATGTTGAAAATTCTTGATGTCCATGATTGCTGTGTCTGTGAATTTGTGGAAGTTTTTACTATGAGTCAACCATCTATTAGTCAGCATTTGCGGAAACTAAAGGATGTTGGACTTATTCAAGAGGAACGAAAAGGGCAATGGATTTTTTATTCGATGAACAAAAATAGCGTCCATTATACATTAATCCGTCCACTCTTAGAACAATTACCAAATCAATCGTACAAAATAAAAGAATTAGAGAGAAGCGGTAAACGAATTCTTTGCTGTTAAATGGAGGGAGTATTTTTGTCAGTAATGATGGTCATTCTAGCTTTATCAATTTTTCTAGCCACTATTATACTTGTCATATGGCAGCCTAAGGGGCTATCAATTGGGTGGTCTGCAGTAGGGGGAGCGACTCTTGCATTACTGGTTGGTGTAGTTACATTGGAAGATGTGGTGGAGGTTACCGGTATTGTATGGAATGCAACCTTAGCATTCATAGCCATTATACTAATATCATTAATTTTAGATGAAATAGGATTTTTTGAATGGGCTTCTTTACATATGGCTCGCGCTGCAAAAGGTAATGGCATCAAAATGTTTATCTATGTAAGTATATTAGGGGCTGTTGTTGCGGCGTTTTTTGCAAACGATGGTGCTGCCTTGATTCTAACCCCAATCGTACTCGCTATGGTACGTAATTTAGACTTTAAGGAAAAAATGGTCTTTCCATTTATCATGGCAAGTGGATTTATTGCGGATACCACGTCACTACCTTTAGTCGTAAGTAATCTGGTAAATATCGTTTCGGCAGATTTCTTTGATATTGGGTTTGTGGAATATGCTTCCCGCATGATTTTACCTAACGTATTCTCGTTAATCGCCACTATTGGAGTTTTGTTATTTTATTTTCGGAAAAGCATCCCAAGAAAATATAATTTGACTCATTTGAACGAACCGAAAGATGCAATTCGTGATAAAAAAATGTTTCAATTATCATGGTGCATATTGGGGATACTGTTAATTGGATACTTTATTAGTGAGTTTATTCAAATACCAGTTTCGATTGTCGCAGGTGTCATCGCTATATTCTTTATCATGATTGCGAGAGAGAGCGAGGTAGTAAATACAATAGCGGTTATGAAAGGTGCTCCTTGGAATATCGTATTTTTCTCGATTGGAATGTATGTTGTTGTATTTGGATTACGAAATGCAGGCCTAACAGATTTTCTTACCCATATCATCCAATTGGCAGCAGATCAAGGGCTATTTGTAGCAACGGTAAGCATGGGTTTTATCGCTGCGATACTATCATCGATTATGAATAACATGCCAACAGTTATGATCGATGCAATCGCAATCGCAGATACCAATACTTCTGGATTAATTCGAGAGGCACTTATCTATGCAAATGTTATAGGTTCCGATTTAGGTCCTAAAATTACTCCGATAGGTTCCTTAGCAACATTATTATGGCTACATGTTCTTTCACAAAAAGGAGTTAAAATCTCATGGGGAACATATTTTAAAACCGGTATATTGCTAACTATTCCGATTCTAGTTATTACACTTATCGGGCTTTATATCACATTGATTTTATTGTAAAGGAGAATCGATATGGCCAAGAAAACAATATATTTCTTATGTACTGGCAATTCCTGTAGAAGCCAGATGGCTGAAGGTTGGGCAAAAAAACATTTAGGCGAGGATTGGGAGGTTAAAAGTGCTGGCATTGAGGCACATGGACTTAATCCTAATGCTGTAAAGGCTATGAAAGAAGTAGGCATCGATATATCGGAACAAACTTCAGATATTATCGACCCAACCATTCTCAATAACGCTACCTTGGCTGTTACATTATGTGGAGATGCAAAGGATAAATGTCCTGTTACGCCTCCACAAGTTAAAAGAGAGCATTGGGGATTTGACGACCCTGCAAAAGCAGAGGGGACAGATGAGCAAAAATGGAAAGTGTTCCAAAGAGTTCGTGATGAGATTGGCGAACGAATCAAAAAATTTGCTGAAACGGGGCAATAAGTAAATAGTAAAGGGTAGACTTGTTAAAGGAGTCTACCCTTTTTATGTATAAGTAATTGTTGACATTCGTTTCATACTCCGATAAACTTAATTCAACAAAGTTGAACAGAATGACACAAAATTGAATAAGCTGTATTATCAAGAATATTTATATACGGTTTAAATCTAATATGATATATGAAAGCGCCTTCATTATTTATTTGATTCACTCTAGTAATAGGAGGGAGTAATGGTGAGGAAATGGCCTAGTTTTGTTCAGTTAAAAGAAGTTGGACCGCGTGACGGTTTACAAAATGAAAAAGAGTTTATTTCAACTGATGATAAGGTTGCATGGATTGATATGCTCTCCAACTCAGGTGTACGTGAAATCGAATATTCTTCCTTTGTTAATCCAAAATGGATACCAGCATTAGCGGATGCAATGGAAGTTGGAAAAAGGATAAATCGAAATCCTAATGTACTTTATTCTGCTCTTGTTCCTAATATGAGAGGGCTAGAGAATGCTTTAGAAGCTGGTATCGATGGTGCGTCTGTCTTTATGTCTGCAAGTGAGACACATAATCAAAAAAATATTAACAAATCAATCGAAGGCACATATCCCATTTTGACTCAAGTAATAAGAGAAGCAAAACAGGAAGGCAAAAAAGTAACAGGGTACATTTCTACTGTCTTTGATTGTCCTTATGAAGGCAAGATTTCGACAGAGCAAGTTATCCGTGTGTGTGATCACTTAGTGGAAGCAGGCGTGGATGATATTTCACTAGGGGATACAATCGGTTCGGCAGTTCCTTCTCAGGTGGAAATGCTACTAGAAGAAATATTACAGCGGTATCCGCAAGAGAAAATCATTATGCATTTTCATGACACGAGAGGCATGGGGGTTGCTAACATTTTGACATCTATGCAGTTCGGGATTACAAGATTTGACACTGCTATTGGAGGCCTTGGTGGATGTCCGTATGCCCCAGGTGCAGCAGGAAATGTTGCTACCAATGATGTACTTTATTTGCTTCATGGATTAGGAATCGGGACAGGAATCCAAGAAAAGAAGATTCAAGATGCCTCTATATTTATCCAAAGTAAACTAGGAAAGAAGCTTCCTAGTCGTTCGTTAGCATATATTGAAGGTACAGCATAAGTTGAATAAAAGGGAGTGTGATTTCTAATCGCATTCCCTTTTTAAAATTTACAAAAAAATCATAAAATTCAAGTCTTCCGTATGATAGTATAGATTAGAAATAGAAGAGTGAATAATTGGGGGGAATTGGCAATGCGAAATATTCGCCTTTCAGAAAAAATTCTACTGCTCGGTTATGGCTTAATTTTAATTTTTATGATTGTTCAAGATTGGGTCCCACTAGGTATACTCAACGATGTTGAAGCAATTCAACAAGATAGAAAAACTAGTGAACTAATGGTGGTTACATTGATTGGGGTCTTGCAGGTATGCCTATTTATCTTTTTAATAATGCTGTTCATGGGGAAAAATTATCCCTTCTTGATTAAAATGTGGTTAGTAATTCATCCAGCCTTTATTTTAGGTGGAGCATTAATGAGTTGGTGGTTACCATATTTATTCGGAATAGGTGCTGAAGAGAAGATTGAGCGGTACACGTTAATGTTTGGAAACACTCATGCGTTTCTTCCTGTTATGAATGGAATTGTACCGAATACGCTACATACAATATTTCATTTTACTTTATTAATTTGTATACTGCTTTCTATTTATATTTTTGTAACGAAACCAAAATTACCTAAAAATAATAAGCAGAGAGAAGCTAGCTAATTCGTTAGTTCTACCTTTATCTTGACGTTCCATAAATTCTTAATCTATGATAGAAGAAATATCCTGCATCATGAGGGGAGCGAACTGTCATTAATCTTGAAACAATCGGAAAGAAAATTAAAGAACTGCGATTACGAAAAAAATTAACCCAGCAACAAGTTGCAGATTCTGTTGGCATTTCCAAAAGTATGCTATCTAAAATTGAAAACGGACAAACTGCTTCTGCTATAGCAACATTATCCAAAATCAGTGAAGTACTGGAAGTTTCTCTCTCTTGGATTTTAGATGAACGAAAAGAAGAGGATTTAGTATTGTTACCTAAGGCAAGTCGGAGAGCAAGATTTGGGGACGAGAATATGGGATATTCTTATGAGTTACTAGCCAATCGTTCATCATTATCTGGCTTTGAACCTACTATTGTCCATGTTACACCAAAAAATATTAATTCACGTGAAGAGACCTATACCCATTCTCAAGACGAATTTATTTTCGTTTTAGATGGCTCCATCTATCTTTTATATGATGGAAAAAATACTTTATGGAAAAAGGCGATAGTGCATGCTTCCAAGGTTCCAAGCCACATTTATTTGTACCAGTGGATGAGAATGAAGCGAAAGTATTAACATTTTTTATTGATAATCCTTTATAAAACCTTGCACATTGATTCGTGTCAGGTTTTTTTGTTATACAATAGTAAAAGACTATTAATCTAAATGTAGCTTACTATTGATAACCTTGAGAAAAAGGTGTGACCTAAACTAGTTTCAATTACCTATTATGAAAAAGTTATATTTTTTTAGTTGAAAATGTAATCGTTTTCATGTTACGATATTTAACAGAATTTAATGAAAATAAAGAATAAAATATTCTTAATGATTCACGCATCATAATCCCTCGACTTCGTAATTCTTCTATTACATGTAAAGACTAGTAAATTTTTTATCATCTCTGTTCAGCTTTCAATTTTTCACCTTTTACGTATGTTCTCTAGTTGAAATCGACTAGTTAACTTACATATAAATTTTTAAAGGAGGTAACTTATGGAGAAGGTAAAAAACAGATGGCTTATCGCAGCTTCAGCACTAGGTGTACACCTGTCAATTGGCTCAGCATACGCATGGAGTGTATTCACAAATCCAATGATTGATGATTACGGATGGACACAGACACAAGTTTCAACTGCTTTTAGTATTGCAATCTTTATTTTAGGTTTTTCTGCTGCTTTTATGGGACGCTTTGTTGAAAAGAATGGGCCAAAGAAATCTAGTATGTTAGCAGCTATTTTCTTTGGTGTTGGGGTAGCTGGATCAGGATTCGCAACCATGTTAGAATCACTGCCGTTATTATATCTGTTCTATGGCATTATTGGTGGTATTGGATTGGGAATTGGATACATATCCCCAGTTTCCACCCTAGTAAAATGGTTTCCGGATAGACGTGGTTTAGCAACTGGATTGGCGATAATGGGATTTGGATTTGCTGCCATCTTAAGCGGTCCTGCCATTGAGACGTTAATTGGTTTAGTAGGAATTTCTAATACATTCTTTATTCTAGGTACTATTTACTTTATCGTGATGACGGTGTCAGCACAATATCTAGCTCCACCCCCTGAAGGATGGGCTCCAAAAGGCTTTGTTGAGAAACAAGAAGCTGGAAAAACAAAAATTAAAATTAAGGAGGATTTATCACAACTTACAGCTAATGAAGCGATAAAAACTAGACGGTTTTGGATGCTATGGCTGATGTTATTCATTAATGTCACATGTGGTATTGCAATACTTGCTGTTGCCTCACCTATGGCACAAGAAATTACTGGAATGACAGCAATTGCAGCAGCTGCCATGGTTGGCGTATTGGGATTATTTAATGGTGGAGGAAGAATTGGTTGGGCATCGTTAAGTGACTATATTGGTCGACCTAATGTGTATACAGCATTTTTTGTCATCCAAGTCATAGCATTTACGATTCTACCATTTGCTTCTAACCCAATTCTATTTCAAATTCTATTATTTGCAATTTTAACATGTTATGGAGGAGGATTTGCCTCTGTTCCGGCTTATATTGGAGATTTATTTGGAACCAAGCAGTTAGGTGCAATCCATGGTTATATCCTAACAGCATGGGCAATGGCTGGAGTGGTTGGGCCAATTTTACTTTCACTTATCTATGACAATACGGGTAGTTATACGCTAACAATGACAATATTCTCCATCATGTTTGCAGTTGCACTAGGTCTTTCATTATGGATACGTGCGGATATGAAACGTCTTCGTGGTGCACAACAGAAGCAAGCAGTTAAACATGCGACAGCTGCCACAATGGAAGAACAGTAATTTTATTGATAAAGGGTCGACTACCATCAGGTTAGTCCGACCCTATAAGTATATAGAAGAACTATTGAAGGAGGAGAGTTTGTGGGGAACACAAAACATACTGGCCCAATAAAGCTCACCAAAAAACCAGATCCAAAGTTATGGGTTAGTAAGGTGCCATTTGGTCTAGGTAAAGTTAAACCGCATCATATTAGAGATACGATGAAGGTTGTATGGGAAAATAAAGATAATTTACCATATGCAACTAGAATTCTAACTCAGGGCGTTTGTGATGGTTGTGCATTGGGGGTCTCAGGTCTTAGAGATCAAACATTACAAGGTCCACATGTTTGTACGACAAGACTTAATGTTTTACGTTTAAATACAATGGGTCCAATTAAGGAGAGCGTTCTACACGCAGACATAGAGGAGCTTAGGAAAATGTCCAGTACTGAGCTCAGAAAATTAGGGAGGATTCCATACCCATTAATGAGAAAACCGGGAGACAAGAATTTTATTCGGATTACCTGGGACGAGGCAATGAGCCAAATTGCAGAAAAAATGAAGCAGATTAATCCAAAGCAAGCGGCTTTTTATACGACTTCAAGAGGGATTACGAATGAGTCGTACTATACTTTAGCAAAGGTGTCTCGTTTTCTTGGGGTGAACAACGTAGATAATGCATCAAGAATATGTCATTCGCCATCGAAAACGGCGCTAAGCCGTTCAATAGGTGTAGGTGCTTCCACCTGTAATTATAAAGATTGGATTGGGACGGATGTATTAGTATTTTGGGGTTCTGTGGCAGCAAATAATCAGCCAGTTTCCACAAAGTATATGTATGCTGCAAAGCGTAAAGGAACCAAAATTATCATCATTAATCCGTACTATGAACCGGCAATGGAGAATTATTGGGTTCCATCCATTGCAGAGTCAGCTTTATTCGGTACGAAAATCGCCGATGATTTCTACCAGGTTAATATCGGTGGAGATATTGCTTTTATGCATGGAATTATGAAACATTGGTTTGAAATGGAGAAACAAGAATATGGTTCTGCCTTAGACCATGAATTTATAAGTAACCATGTTAATGGTATGGATGAATTACGTAATAAGGTACTGTCATTTACATGGGAACAGTTAGAAAAATCATCTGGCATTACGAAAGAACGGATGCGAGAGTTAGCCATACTATTAGCGAAGTCTAAGTCCGCTGTATTTGTATGGTCAATGGGACTAACACAGCATCGTTTTGGAACTGATAATATATCACAAGTAGCCAATTTAGCATTATTACGAGGTTTCCTTGGAAGAGAGCACTGTGGATTAATGCCAATTCGGGGACATTCCGGTGTTCAAGGGTCATCTGAAATGGGGGCAGATCCATTTTCTTTACCTGGCGGTGGTTTAGACGAGAAAAATCGAGCACGGATTGAAGCTATATGGGGATTTGATATTCCAGATTGGCAAGGAGATATTGTTGGAGTTTCATTGGAAAATGCACTGCTACCAGAAGAACATGAGCGAAAACTGAAACTCTATTATATGTCTGGAGGGAATTTCCTAGAAACAATGCCAGATCCGGATTTTGTCAAAGATAGTTTAGAAAATATTGATATACGCGTTCATCAGGATATTATCTTAAACACTTCCACACTATTAGACGCGAAAGAGGCTGTGATTATATTACCAGCAATGACTAGATATGAGCAACCAGGTGGTGGCACATCTACTTCAACGGAGAGAATGGTTTATTTTTCGCCAGAAATTAAAGGCCCGAGAATTGAGGAAGCTAGATCCGAATGGGAGATTTATATTGATCTGGCGAAAAGAGTGAAGCCTGAGAATAAACATATAATAGAATTCAAGGATGCATTCGAAATAAGAGAAGAGATTGCTAAAGCAGCTCCTAATTATGATGGTATACAGTATCTAAAGCAAAAAGGAGATTTATTTCAATGGGGTGGTGCATGGCTATGTGAAGATGGGGTATGTCCTACACCTGATGGAAAGGGTAATCTCATCACAGTAGAGCTCCCTGAGTTACGTAAGCCAGAAGGACATTTCTATGTGACGACTAGACGTGGTAAACAATTTAACTCTATGATATACAATGATAAGGACCCTTTTAATGCAGCAGATCGTTATGATGTACTAATCAATCGAGATGATGGTGATGAGCTTGGTATAAAAGAAGGCGATGCTATTGTTGTCTTTAATCAATATGGCTCATTTACAGGGCGGGCAAAATTTGAACCGGTTAAATCTGGAAATATTCAAGTCCATTGGCCAGAAGGAAATTCGCTCATTCCGAAAGGGGTATATGAAGAATTTGCTGGCATTCCAGAGTACAATACGGCAGTAATTGTAGAAAAAGCCGAAACCTATTATGCGCAAAAAGATACGAAATATGTGGAGAAACGTGTAGAAGAATTAGAACTTGAACCACATTAAAAGGTGGATGAAAATGAGTGATATAACACAGGATGGATGGGAAATCGTTCGCTTTCATGGGAATGAACGATTGACGATGGAGGAAGAAGTTGTAGAAGAATTTCCTCTTACCATTCTATTAAATGGTGAGGAATTTGCAACGTTAGTCTGTTCACCTACTAATCTAGAAGAATTGATTATTGGATTTCTTGCCTCAGAGGGAATCATTCGCTTCTATAATGAAATAAAAAATATGGTATTGGATGTGAATCTTGGTTTTGCTTATATAGAATTGAATCGAGAGATTAATTTCTCCGAGCAGGATCATTCCAAGCGCTTCATCGGGTCATGTTGTGGGAAGAGTAGACAATTTTATTTTAAAAGCGATGTGAAAACTGCTAAGACGATTACTAGCCGGTTAACTATTTCCGTAGAACAATGCTATAATTTAATGAAAGAATTACAGTTGCGTTCTGAGCAATTTAGAAGAACAGGCGGTGTGCATAACGCAGGGCTAGCAACTCCTGATGGTTTACTTGAAGTTCGCACCGATATCGGCAGACATAATGCACTAGATAAAGTTTATGGAACAGTACTCCAACGGAAGATTGCACTCGCTGATAAGCTGATAGTTTTTAGTGGAAGGATTTCTTCTGAAGTATTACTGAAAGTATCCAAAATTGGTGTCGGATTAATTTTATCTAAGTCAGCACCTACCGACTTAGCATTAAATCTTGCAACAGATCTAGGGATTACTGTAATTGGTTTTGCAAGAGGAAATAAAATGAATGTCTATACACATCCTTACAGAATTCAAGAAGTGAATATGGATACTTGCCAAAAATAATGGTTAGGCAATGGAGCTGTATTTTTGTAATAGAATATAGCTCCTATCCATAGATTAATAGTTAAGACATATAGGAGGAGGCCTACATATGAGCATGAATATTACTGATAAATTTGGTCGGCCCTTACAGGATTTAAGAATCTCCGTAACAGATCGTTGCAATTTCCGCTGTACATATTGTATGCCTAAGGAGATCTTTGGTAAGGATTATCCATTTTTGCCGAAGAGCCATTTGCTCTCATTTGAAGAGATTGAAAGAATCGCCAGAGCCTTTGTGAATCTAGGGGTGAAAAAGATTCGTTTAACAGGTGGAGAGCCTTTATTACGGAGAGATTTACCAGGTTTAATTCAAAAGCTTTCAGCGATAGAAGGATTAGGGGATATTGGATTAACGACTAATGCAACATTACTTGAGAAGATGGCTGAAAGTTTAAAAGCGGCAGGCTTAAAGAGAATAAATGTAAGTCTAGACGCTTTAGATAATAATTTATTTCAATCGATTAACGAGAGTGGTATTAGCACGGAACGCGTTTTACAAGGGATAGACAAGGCAGTTGAAGTAGGACTTGAAGTGAAAGTAAATATGGTGGTAAAAAAAGGAATGAATGAGCAAGAAATTGTTCCAATGGCTCGGTATTTCAAGAATAGAGGAATAACGCTTCGGTATATAGAATTTATGGATGTTGGAAAGACAAACGGCTGGGACTTTAGTAAGGTTGTTTCTAAGAAGGAAATCTACCATCAATTATCTCAACATTTCGAATTAAAACCTGTCGAATCAGCTTACATAGGTGAAGTAGCGAAACGTTACCGTTATGCTGGAACAAGCACGGAAGTAGGCTTTATTACGTCTGTTACTGAATCATTCTGTTCTACATGTACTAGGGCGAGAATTGCGGCAGATGGTATGATGTATACTTGTTTATTTGCCACAAAGGGATTTGATTTTAGGGAATTACTCCGTTCCGATATATCGGATGAGGAGATAGAGAGAGCAATTATTTCAATTTGGAACAAAAGAACGGATCGCTACTCGGATGAACGGACGGAAGAAACAGTACGAAATAAAGACAGAATCGAAATGTCATATATTGGCGGGTAAATTATAAGAATGATTAGTGAGGAAAGAAAATGGATAATCGTTATTCACGACAAGAATTATTTAGACAAGTAGGAAAAAAGGGGCAGGAAAAAATCCAACAAAAACACGTTCTTATCATAGGTTGTGGTGCGTTAGGAACTGCTAATGCCGAAAGTCTTGTACGTGCTGGAGTTGGAAAACTAACGATTGTGGATCGTGATTATGTTGAACCAAGTAACTTGCATAGGCAACAGCTATTCACCGAACAGGATTGTTTTCAGCAACTACCGAAGGCAATAGCTGCTAAGGAGCATTTGTCACAAATAAATTCTAATGTTGACATACAAGTATTTGTGATGGATGGAAACTATACAAATTTGCTGCCAATATTACGAGATGTCGACCTCGTTATTGATGCAACAGATAACTTTGATATTCGCTACATGATGAATGATTTAGTCCATCAAGAGAATGTACCATGGATATTCGGGTCCTGTGTAGGGAGTACGGGGATGAGTTTTACAGTTTTACCTGGTAAAACTCCTTGTTTGCAATGTATTTTGGATGCTACACCAGTTTCCGGAGCAACCTGTGACTCAGTTGGTATTATCGCTCCTGCTGTACAAATGGTTGTCGCGCATCAGCAGTCAGAGGCCATCAAGATATTAGTGGAGGATTTTACTGCATTAAGGTCCAAGCTTGTAACATTTGATTTGTGGAACAATCTTTATCATACCGTTGATATGACACGTTCTAAAAAAGAACGATGCCCAACTTGTGGTGTGAATCCTAGTTACCCATATTTACAATATGAAACTCAAACGAAAATGGAAGTTCTATGTGGGAGAAATACCGTACAAATAAGGGCGAAACGTAAGGTTCAGTTGGACGAGTTGGAACAACGTTTAAGTCGGATTGGAAAAGTAAATAAAAATCCTTTCTTGCTTTCACTTGAATACGCTACATATCGCATTGTTATTTTTAAGGATGGGAGAGTTCTTGTCCACGGAACAGATTCACTAGAACTAGCTAGAAATATATACTATCAGTTGGTTGGATAGGAGGTACGATAATGGTAGTAGAGAGAAGAAAGCCTATTAAGGTAACTGAAGCGATAGAACGCGTGATGGCTTATAAGAAAATCGGTGGTGTGCGCGTAGTCCCGATAGAAGATTCTTATGGGCATTTTCTTGGTCACGACTTACTTGCAGATCACGATGTACCTTTTTTTAACCGTTCTCCCTATGATGGATTTGCTGTCCGTTCAGTAGATACAGAAGGTGCATCTAGAAATAATCCAGTAACCTTTGAAGTGATAGGAGAGATTGGTGCTGGAAGTGTTTTTAATGGCCAAGTCAATGAACAACAGGCTGTGAGAATTATGACTGGAGCACAGGTGCCGGCTGATTGTGATGCGGTTGTTATGCTTGAATTAGTAGATGAATTTTTACAAGACGGAAAACCGTATTTTCGTTTAAAGCGAGCTACTAAAGTCGGCGAAAACATATCGTTTACCGGAGAAGATACTAAAAAAGGTACTGTTTTAGCAACTAGAGGTACATACATTAACCCAGGAATCGTTGCATTGCTGGCTACATTTGGCTATAAGGAGGTTCCGGTCAGTATAAAACCAAGGGTAGGTATTATTGCAACTGGTAGTGAATTACTGGATGTAGATCAGCCACTTGAACCTGGTAAAATCCGTAATAGTAATGCCTATATGGTATATGCGCAAATACAACGGGCAGGTGGAACACCTATGTATTTTGGGCAATTTAGTGATGATTTTAATACGTGTTTTAGCCAAATTTCGAAGGCTTTGGAAGATGTTGATATACTGATTACAACTGGTGGTGTTTCGGTTGGAGATTATGATTATCTACCTGAAATTTATAAAAAATTAAATGCAAATGTTCTATTTAATAAAATAGCGATGAGACCAGGAAGTGTAACGACAGTGGCTGAATTAAATGGGAAATTATTATTCGGCTTATCGGGAAATCCATCCGCATGCTATGTAGGATTTGAACTTTTTACAAGACCAATTATCCGCGAATATCTACAGGCTAATCATTCTTTTCTCAAAAAAGAAAAGGCATTTTTAGGTGCGGATTTCAAAAAACCCAACCCTTTTGACCGTTTTGTTCGAGGTCATTTAGATTTCCGAGATGGTTGTTTAATTGCTAATCCAGTTGGCTTAGATAAATCCAATGTAGTATCCTCACTTGGACATGCTAATGTATTGATACAGCTTCCTGGTGGAAGTAGGGGTTATCAAGCTGGGATGGAGGTTTCCGTTATTCTTCTAGAAGACCAAGAAGGTACAACCTTTGAAGGCTTTGTGCTAGGTGGGATACATACAAGGAGGGAAAGGATACATGAGTAAGAAGATGTATGAGATAGTTGAGAACCCGATTCAAGTTGAAAGAGTTGTGGAGAAGGTAACCCGTAGAGAAGCAGGAGCGATTACGACCTTCATAGGAACTGTTCGAGAATGGACCAATCAAAAGCGAACAATTTATTTAGAATATCAAGCGTATAAACCGATGGCTGTCAAAATGTTAACCCAGATAGGAGAAGAAATTAAAATGAAATGGGAGAATACAGAAGTTGCCATCACACATAGGATAGGTCGATTAGATATAGCTGAAATAGCTGTTGTTATTGCTGTGTCCTCTCCACATCGAAAAGCTGCATATGAAGCGAATGAATATGCGATTGAACGAATTAAGCAAATTGTGCCTATATGGAAGAAAGAACACTGGGAGAGTGGAGAAACATGGATAGGTGACCAACTTGGAAAAGTATCCTACCCAAGTGGACAACCGTTATCTGTTGGAAAGGAGGAATAGGATTGATTACCGTGTTATTTTTTGCTCAACTTCAAGAGGTTATCGGAAAGGAACGTATAGAATTTGAAGCATCTAATATTACCGTAGGTGAGTTAAAGGAGAAGCTAATGAGATCATTTCAGCTATCTCAACTAGAAAATGTTATGACAGCTATCAATGAGGAGTATGCGCTAGCGGAGGATGTTGTATCAGATGGAGATATAGTCGCGTTTATCCCTCCTGTTAGTGGGGGATAAGGATGAAGGTGTTTCAAATCGTTGGCTACAAAAATAGTGGGAAGACAACGTTTACGAAAGAACTGATCACATATCTTTCCGCTAGAGGGATAGTGGTTGGTTCACTGAAGAATCATGGACATGGAGGCTTACCAATTGGTATCGAGGATTCGGATAGTGAACAGCATCGTGCTGCGGGTTCTGCTATAGCTGGCGTTATTGGTGATGGTATGCTGCAATTATCTCATGCGACCCATTGGAAGGTAGATGATATTTTTCTAGTTTATGAGAAGCTGGGGACGGATATTTTAATAGTAGAAGGGTTTAAGCGTCTCCCTTTTCCAAAAATAGTGTTACTGAGAAAAGAAGAGGAGTCACCATTATTAGTACAGCTAGAAAATATTAAGGGAGTAATGAAACCAAAAGAGGTAAATGTTAACAGTTTTAGTGGTGCCATTTTTCATGATGAGGATAGGAAAAAAGCCATCGAATGGATCTATAATAGTTTTCAAGAGGGGATAATATGATGGATAATAGGATTGGCGGAATTATACTAGCTGGTGGCATGTCCAGGAGATTTGGATCACCGAAGGCATTTGCCAAGTTAGATGGAATACCTTTCTATGAATATATTATCAATGCGATGAAGCCGGTCACTGATTCGATTGTCATTGTAACGAATGATAAATTAATAGAACGTTTTCAAGTCAATGCCCCAACTATCGAAATTATTACAGACAACCCTACAATCTCAGGGTATGGACCGTTGGCAGGGATATATTCAGGAATGGATTATCTAGCTTTTGATTGGTACCTTATTTCACCAATTGATATACCTTATATAGAAGTGTCTGTTTATCAAACACTACTCCAACATATTAGTTATAACACGGAGGCAATAATTCCAATTGTAAATGGTAGAATACAACCATTAGTTTCAATTTTTCATAGGTCCATTATGGATAAAATAGCCGCACAACTAAACCGAAAGGAATTATCCTTAAAGCAATTATTGTCCAAATGTAAAGTAGATTACATAGAAATGAACAACGAGAAAGCCTTTCAAAATATTAATTATCGAGAGGACTTACAAATAGATTCTGTAAAGGATATAACAGATAGTTAGGAGGCGAGAGTATGTTATCAGCTCACCGCCAAGATGCAAAACAGATGGTGAAGTGTGGTGTCATAACAATAAGTGATACGAGAACAATAGATACGGATAAAAGTGGGGCATTCATCAAAGAATTACTCCAAACTGCAGGACATAACGTCATGCAATATGAAATTGTTCAAGATGAGACCCTATTCATTCAACAGAAGGTTAAGGAAATGACAGTGAATAAAGAAATCGAAGCGATTATCATGAATGGTGGTACAGGAATCTCGAATCGAGATGTAACAATCGAAGCTATTCAACCATTATTTTCGAAGGAACTACCAGGATTTGGGGAATTGTTTCGGATGCTAAGCTATCAATTGGACATCGGGTCAGCAAGTATCATGTCCCGAGCTATTGCAGGCGTTATCAATAATTGTATCGTCTTTTCCATACCAGGTTCGGTTAAAGCGGTTAAGTTAGCAATGGAAAAATTGATTTTACCAGAGTTAGGTCATGCGGTTGGTGAACTTGCTAAAGATAGGGTGTAAAAAAGTACTGAACATATCTTTTACTTGTTCAGTACTATTATTGTTTCTATGTATGTAATTTAACTATTTTTGATGATTAGATTGCCGTTTATAATCTCCGCTTTTACCGCCACTTTTTTCTACTAAATAAGTTGAACCGATAGTCATGCCTTTATCAACTGCTTTACACATATCATATATGGTCAGTGCTGTAATCGAAGCGGCTGTTAATGCTTCCATTTCTACACCGGTACTACCGACTGTTTTCACTTCGGTCTGAATGATAAGTTCAACCGTATTATTTTCTATTTCCTTCCATTCAAATGAAATGTCCACCCCGCTTAATGGGATTGGATGGCACATCGGAATAAGGAATGAAGTTTGTTTAGCTGCCATAATTCCTGCAACTTGAGCAACGGCAAGAACATCGCCTTTTTTAATTTTTTGGCTACGGATTGCTTGGTAAACATGATCATTCATGAAAATACTAGATCTTGCTGTCGCAATTCTTGCGGTTGCTTGTTTTTCAGAGATATCTACCATTTTCGCACGACCATCTTCGTTAAAATGAGTAAGCATTCATGATCCCCCTTAAAGCTTGATCTTACTATATCTTATGGGAGGAATCGGAATTATACAAGTATATCTTGCCTCAACGAGAGACAAATGGGTTATTGGAAACCCAGAACCGGTATGGATATTCCTTTGCCTCTCCTGCGTTGTCTATTCCTATTCTTTTTCCTTGTGAAATAGAAGTAGGTTTCTTTCCTTTTGCAATTAGTAAGGAAGATTGATGGAATGCTTTCCCATAGTCTTCCATCGTAATTCCAAGTGCTTTCGTTAGTTTACCCGGGCCATTCGTTAAATGATTTAATCTGCTAACAGGTCTACTATTTAACATGATGTTTATTCCCGTATAAGGCTCTACAGCTCGAATTAATACCGCTTCTGGTGTTCCAATCGGACCTGAGACGACATTCACTAAACGATGAGTATGCATTTGATAAATATAGGCTAGTCCTGGTTCGTGAAACATAATTTCTGTTCGTTTTGTTCGTCGGTTACCAAAGCTATGTGCCGCACGATCGTTTACACCTAAGTAAGCTTCGGTTTCCACAATATATCCGGAAGTTGTTCCTTCATTTGTATGGTTTACCAGGATACAGCCAAGTAGATTTTTCGCTAATGCTAACGTTGGTTGTGTATAGAAATGTTGAGGAAGAGGGGTGAATTCGATAGGCATTTTTGATCCCTTTCTTTCTTTAGTTATATAGAATACATTCATTACAGTTTTTAAAATAATGAAACCCATTTACTAATAGTATCGTATTAATAGTGGAATAGTCTGCTAATCTGATATCATTAGATGAGATGAAAATTGATTTATAGGAGGATCAGCTTTGGATTTTACTGTGTTTGAAAATAAGACGTCTAAGAAACGTCCGAAAATTTCTAGGGTTAAGGCCATTATTTTATTAATTGCCGTTATATTACTTATAGGTGGTTTCTTGTCAATTGGATTAATAACCGATTTTATCTGGATGGATAGTATAGGCTTTGAGAGTGTTTTTACTACTATTCTAGGCAGCAAGGTGCTACTGGGAAGTATTGGTTTTGTCGTTTTTCTAACTTTGTCAATCATAACATTTTTCTGGATCCGAAGTGCTTATGTTAGTCATCTGAAACAAGAGCAACTTCCACCGATTATCATGGACAAAAAAAAGAGTAGTTTTCTCATTCTTGTTATATCTACTATTATCGGACTATTTGGTAGTGCTCTTGTACAGGGAGTAGGTTGGGAGCCTTTATTAAAATTCCTGAATCAAGCATCCTTTGGAATTACAGATCCATATTTTGATATGGATATCGCTTTTTATATGTATACATTACCTGTTTTGAAAATTGCCCTGAATCTATTGTTAGGGTTGGCGATATTTTATTTCCTAATTGAAGCTGGTTCTTATTCAGTATTCGGTATGTATCGAAAGAGTAAAAAGGCTCAAATCCATTTAGGGGTTACCTTGGGATTTGTAGGTTTATTACTAGCGGGGTTACATTATTTACAACCTTATGAAACATTATTGACAAATAAGGTTAATATTTTTCAAGAGAGTGCAGTTTATGGTTTAAGTTATACCGATCAATTGATTAATATTCCTAAATCCTATGTGTTAGCTGCTGTAGCTATTATTGGTGTTGTATGGATGATTATTGCCATGAATCGAGGCAAAATACTTTCCATGGTGATTCCAATTATTGCTTATCTGTTACTTGTTGTAGTTGGACAACTTGCAAGTGTAGTGGTTCAGAGTTTCGTTGTATCACCAAATGAATTTTCTAAGGAAGAACCATACTTAGCTAACAACTTAGAATACACTCGCGCTGCCTATCAGCTATCTGAAATTGAGGAAGAGGAACATCCAGTGAATGATACGCTTGATCAAGCGATGGTAGAACGTAATGTTAAGACTATTGAGAATGTGCGCATTAATGATGTAAGACCATTACAGGATGTTTATGACCAGACACAGACCATTCGCCCTTATTATACATTTAATGATGTTGATATTGATCGATACATGGTTGATGGTAATTATGAGCAAGTGTTTATTAGTGCAAGGGAATTAAGAACAGAAGATTTATCTGAGCAAGCAAAAACATGGGAAAATCTTAATTTACGATATACTCATGGTTATGGTGTTGTTATGAGTCATGTTAATGAAGTGACACCGCAGGGGCAACCGAAATATATGCTTAATAATTTACCACCTCAAGGAGTAATGGAAATTAAAAAACCTCAAATTTATTTCGGTGAAGAATCCTATGATGAAGTAATTGTTAAGAGTCAAAAGGAAGAGTTTGATTATCCGCAAGGTGGGGATAACGCTACATCACGTTATGAAGCTGAAACTGGAATACCAATGACAGGATTGAATCGCTTGTTATTTGCTATGGATACCGGTAACTTCCGAATGTTAATATCGGATCAAATTAATCAGGATAGCTTGTTACTTCATACACGAAATATTATGGACCGCGTGAATCGTATTGCTCCATTTTTCACCTATGATGAAGACCCATATATTTTTGTTCGAAAAGATGGGAGCTTGGCTTGGATGATGGATGCCTATCTTACGGAAGAATCTTATCCATATGCAGAACCATATGAAAATGATGAAAACTATATTCGTAATTCAGTAAAAGTGGTTGTTGATGCTTATTCTGGTAAGGTTGATTTCTATGTAGTAGATCCTAATGACCCATTACTACAAACTTATCAAAATATCTTCCCCGAATTATTTACAGAAGATATTCCGGAAGATGTTCAGTCACATTTTCGTTATCCAGAAAAGTTATTCACAATTCAGGCCTCTATATATGGAACCTACCATATGTCTAATCTAGAAGTGTTTTATAATCGTGAAGATGTATGGCAATTCCCGACGGAAAAATATTACAATAAAGATGTAACAATGGAACCATATTTTGTTACCATGAAGCTTGATGATAATAAGGAAGAAGAATTTATCTTAATGCAGCCATTTACACCTAGAAATAGGCAAAACATGATTGCATGGATGGGTGTAAGAAATGATGGAGAACATTATGGTGAAATCTTTGTTTATCGTTTTCCGAAGCAAAAGAATGTATATGGTCCTCAGCAAATAGAAAATCGAATTAATCAGGACAGTGTGATTTCACAACAATTAAATCTATGGTCACAAGGTGGTTCGGAAGTTATTAGAGGTAATCTTCTCGCAATACCTATCGAAGACACGATGCTATACGTAGAGCCTATTTATATCGAGTCATCGAATGAAACTTCACTACCAGAAGTAAAACAAGTCGTCGTAGCATACAGTGACTATATTGTAATGGAAGAGAATTTTGAAAAAGCACTGACAAGGATTCTAGAACTTGTTGATCCAAACAATACACAAAAACAAGATTCCAATGACGAAGATAAAGAAAATGAAAATGCTCAAGAAAAGGATCCTATTGTAAACGCAGAGGATACTCTAGTAGAACTATCGGAACTGTTTGATTCTTACCAAGCGGCACTTTCACGTGGAGATTGGCAGGAAGCGGCAGAGCTTATGACTGGGATAGAGGCTATTTTAGCAGAAATTCAATAAAAGAAAGTGCCAGGAGATTGTGCCTGGCACTTTCTTTTCTTACGAGATGGAAAGTGTGATAAATTTACCATTTCTACTTATGTGAATGGCTTTTCCCTAGAGTCACCTTAGTACACATAAGCAGCTCCTACAATTATTAGTAGGATGAAGAGAACTACAATTAATGCGAAGCTATTACTACCGTTATATCCGCCTCCGTTATATCCCATACTGTTCCCTCCTTTATTCTTATTCATTGTTATATTATGGAGGTAACAAGAAATAATCGTGGACGGATATATTAGGAAAATAATAATTAGACTTTTACCATGATTAGGTGGTTGGAATTCTAATACTTATCTTTTTCATCTAGTTCGGAACTAAATTCTGTTTGCATTCTAGTTATGGAATAATCTTTTGGTAAAGTAATAAATTCATTCTCAGCAAATTTTCTCTTCATATACCGGTGATAGAGTATTTCTCCAAGGGCAATGAAAAATGCAGATATTAAGGAAGCATCTGCTAAATTAGTATTTTCTCCAATAAATAGTTGCCCCAATAACCAGACACCTAAGAACGTTAAACCAAAGTCCCCGATAGTAGCCCAAAAATTACTGACATTTGGAAGTACAAATACATCGGCTAAATAGGAGACTACACTTAGGATTATACTAGTCAAAAAGATATCCCCTATTGATACATTATAGAATATACCAAGTACAACCCATAAAACAGCTGTAATAAGAACAAATTTGATTAATAAAGGGATGACATGCTTCATCTATACCAATCCTTTCTATCAGCGATACATTTTAATTTCCCCATTCCAATTTTTTTCATTCTCTTAGTATTCGCCTCAATATTTTCATGAGAAAAAAGCATACTACCTTAAGAGGTGAAATATTGTGTATAAACTATTGTCTCATAATGATTTAGATGGTGTAGGTTGTGGAATACTAGCCAAACTTGCATTTGGAAAACAAGTCAATGTACGGTACAACTCAGTAGGGGGAATAGATAGAGAGGTTTCATGGTTCCTGGAGAAGAAAGAAACGGATACTTTTTTATTTGTAACGGACTTATCTGTTAATGAAGAAAATGAAAAGAAACTTGACGAATTCTATCAAAATGGAGGGAAAGTAAAATTAATCGATCATCATAAAACTGCCCTACATATTAATCAATATGATTGGGGACATATAGAAGTTGAAGATGAAGCGGGTAAATTACAGTCAGCTACTTCTTTATACTATGAATATTTAGTGCGAAATGAAATGCTAGTCGCAAAACCAGCAATAGATGAATTTGTAGAACTAGTGAGACTTTATGATACTTGGGAATGGGAAAAAAGCGGAAACCTTGCAGCTCAACGATTGAACGCCTTATTCTTTCTCATCTCGATTGATGAGTTCGAGGAGAAGATGTTAGAGCGGTTAAAGGAGAACGAACACTTCTATTTTGATGACTTTGAAAAAAGAATATTGGACATGGAAGATGATAAAATAGACCGCTATATACGAAGGAAACGAAGAGAACTGATTCAGAATAAGATAGGTAAATACTATGTGGGGATTGTTTTTGCCGAGTCTTATCATTCAGAGCTGGGAAATGAACTAGGGAAGGACTGTTGGCATTTAGATTACATAGCAATCGTAAATATGGGTAGTAGGAGAATGGGGTTTCGCACAATTCACGATGATGTCGATGTATCTCAAATTGCAAGTGAATATGGTGGGGGAGGGCATGCTAAGGCTTCCGGATGTACAATTACAGACACTGCATATAAACATTTTGTAGAAGAAGTATTTCATTTGGACCCTATTCGGGAGGATGCTAGAAGAAATCGTTATAATTTGAAGGGGAATTCTGTTGGAGTATTATTTCTAGATCCCCATGATTCCCGCTATATGGTATTCGAAGACGAAGGGAAATGGAAATTTGAAAAAGACCATGATAAGACTGATAACAGTTTTTTAACGTTCCAAGAAGCAGAAAAGTATCTGAAAAGAAATCATGCTGTTTGGTTATCGAAAGATGATGAATATGTGAACTATTTAATCGAAATAATAAAGTCAAGACGATAATTTACTCTTCATACGTTAAAATGTGTTGAAAAAATGGGAGGTAATAAGATGCGTAACATACAAAATGGGAATGGTAAGTTTTATATTGGAGACAAGGAAGATAATCCATCGGCAGAGATTACCTATCAAAAGGATGCGAATGGAAATCTGATAGTTGAACATACTTTTGTATCAGAAGAACTTAGGGGTCAAGGAGTGGCTGGTAAGCTTGTTGAAGAATTAGTCCAGTTTGCCAATCAGAATGGAATCAAGATTATACCTGAATGTTCCTTTGCAAAGATGTACATTGAAAAAAATAATTTACAAGAAATATTAGCATAATAAGAAGCAGTGTAGCCAACGATTGCTACACTGCTATTATTGTATTATGGTGAAATTATTTTCAATAAGTGTCATAACAATTCGTTCCTTAGAAACTAGCTTTTCGTCAAATTCAATCTTTATTTCACCATCATTGGTATCTATTAATACCCTTTCTACGCCATCCAGTTTAGTTAGGATTTCTTCTGCTTTTAGAATATTCGGTTCGGATGTAGCTTCTTTTACAAATAATGTTTGTTCACCGATGATAAACTCGCCCCTTTAATAAAGATATTACTCTGTTAGGATTCCCATATTTATAACAATTCATTCACTTTGATATGATACGAATTTACGTGATGACCGTAATTCCTCGCTAAAAAAGGAACAGGTCAACCATTGTAGTTCATACGATGATAATGGGTGTTTATTACAAAACATAACGTCAGCCTATTACAGGGGGAATCGAGTTGTATTATTATTATCCGTATTATAATCAATTTAGGTACTATCCATATCCAGTATACCCTGCTTTCATCACAGAATCGCAACGAGTGGATCAGAGTATACGGCAGAATGTGGTACAGGGTGAAGCGACTTGGACAATGGGTGGACCAATTACACAGTGTGGTACTCCATGGTCAACCAATCAATATATGACAGTTGCTGTTGGGGAAAACTCTCCGTATAAATGTGGGGATGCAATTAAAGTTCATAACCCTGAAAATGCACGTGAAATTATAGCAACGGTAGTGGATGAAGTTAGGGGCTTTCCACCAAATCGGATTAACTTGCACCAGAAAGCTTTTGAAGCTTTGGGGGCTAATTTAAATCAAGGCGTTATTCGAGTTGAGATTACTCCATCACCACAACTGGAGGAAGAAAAGTGGGGGAAATATTTACTCGAATTAGTCCAAACTGCATATCCAAATGCTAGTGTTACAGAATATAACACGGTTAGTAAAGTGGAAATGTCACCAACACAAACAAAAGAAACTTTTGAGTATGTGTTGAGGATACAAAACGAAGAGATAAAAGTTCGAGCAAATGTAATTTACAATCCACAAAATGATAGAGTTATATCATTTGATTTTAACCAAGTTTGAACCGTTGAAATAACGGAATTGGGTGTTAACCGTGTCGTTTTTCTAAAATGAGAAATATACTATTTCTATAATCGCAGGCTATCTACAGTTTTCGTTTGAGGTTTATTGAGCGAGATTGAATATAAGTATGTGATTATACCTATATGTAATATGTCGAAACTTGGTTAATACTCAATTTTCCGAAGAAAAGAACTAATAATGCCTGAAATTACTTAACCACTGGAGATGGCGAATGATGATTAATGGATGGTTTGAATTAATCGTATTGATACTAGCTTCTTTTAGATTAACTAGATTGGTTGTATTTGATAAGATTACTAGCTTTATACGTAAACCATTTCATCATGAGGTAGTAGAAACAGATTCTAATGGAGAGATGTTTACTTATATAGAAATTAAGGGAAGTGGTTTGCAGTATTGGATTGGTGAACTATTAAGCTGTTATTGGTGTACAGGTATATGGTGTGTAGCGATATTATTAGCTTTACAATATGTTTGGCCAGCAGGTGGAGAGGTAATTATCACACTTTTAGCTATTGCGGGGGCAGCAGGAATAATAGAGGCTATCACGCAACGAGTAATTGATTAAACTTTTTAAAGGAGGACGGAAAAATGAATAAACAGGTGAAAGAAGGAAATGAGTCCTCCCTTAAACCACAAAGAAAAAGGGTAAAACGTTCTGGTTGTGGTTGTGGGAAAAGAAGAAAGAAGACTATTAATTAGAAATACACCTTATGGTTGAAAAGGAAATAAACTTTATTCAGTGAGGGATACTATCCCTCACTGTTCCTATATATTTATGGAAAAGTGACTTATGGACAAGCCTATGTTTTTTATATTTCATTTAATTATTATTTCTATTTAAGTGAGCGAAGAAAGACAGTAACACTTCTCATATCTGCGGAATATATTATTCTTGCGATACCGACCTTTGAAAGAATGGAAAGAAGAAATAAGTAAAATATCGTTGACTTATGAATCAAACGAGCGTAATATATATTTTGCTGTCTTAAAATAGACTACTCAGATTTATGGATGGGTTAAAAAACTCTTGTTGACATAATCTGATTAATATGGTAAATTTATTTATGTCGCTGCTACTTGTTATTTCAACAAGTTACGAATTAAAGAAAAAAGTTAGTTGACATAATCCAGATAGTTGTGATATGATATAGAAGTTGTCGCTTGAAACGAAAGCGAAAGTATTTGC
>NZ_AEWH01000064.1 GCF_000190475.1 Ornithinibacillus scapharcae TW25 | reverse complement strand
ATTTTGAATTAGGATAAATCAAAATGGAGTTAACCTTTTTAATGCCATGAGTAAGGACATACCTATTATAAATATTTGCTAAAGATGATTTACTTACAACCCAAAAAGCCAAAGTGAATAACTTTTCTTTTATTCACAATATTGCCCGTTTATGGAAGACTGACCTTATTGAAAATCAAATTTGACTAACAAGTATAAAACTTTTGATTCCAAAAATATGATTTTTATCTTAAGTCTACTGGAAGTCTTGTATTGGTAAACAGTTTATCATTCAGTGGTAAAAACAATGTCTCTTGGAAAAAAACGGGTTTACACAACTAAAAATTTTCTGTATACTAAAGAAGTAAAAAACATTCAGAATTATAAAAGGAGGTTGTATGACATGATTAACGTAATGAAGACTCTAGCTAAATTGAATATCAAGCAAGTACAACCTACTGTAACCCATTACCGTTAAATTAATTTATCGTCTATTCGTTCCATAGGGTGTATTGTGCATTCCTATGGTTTTTTAATGATAGTATACATAGCTATCGAAAATATTCTGGTATTAAAGAACCATTCTCGTTTGAGTGGTTCTTTTTTTATGGAAAATGAGTTATTTCTGAATGAAAAGGGAGTTGGAATTTTTATGGATATCAAAATCGTAAAATACGATGAAAGTTATGCTTCAAGAGTTGCAGACATGTGGAATCATAGTCGTGATGGCTGGGGAGGCGCTAATACAGTTGACACAGAGGAGTCCATCATAAATCGAGAAAGAAACTCCACCAATATCCACACCTACCTTGCTTTAGAGGGAGAAAAGGTGGTAGGGTACTGTGGTTTTAGTGAATATCGTGATGATGAAGGGGCATTATATATTCCACTTTTAAATGTTCGAGATGACTATCATGGTAAAAAGATTGGTAAGAAATTGCTACTTACTGCACTAGAAGAGACTATCCATTTAAAGTGGCCTAGACTTGACCTATATACTTGGTCAGGAAATACCAAGGCAGTTCCACTTTACAAAAAGTGTGGATTTTTCTGGGAGGACCGTGATGATTCGACGCATTTAATGAATTTTATGCCGACGGTTCTACATACCGAGGCAGTGGCAGATTTCTTCCAGGACACGAGCTGGTATGATGCTAGTACAAGGGAAATTGAAGTAAAGCCGGATGGTAGGGTGGAAAATGACTTCCATTACTATGAGTATAAATGGGAAAAAGAAAATGCAGAACTTCGAATGGAGTTTGAAAGAACTGGTAGAGGCATTCGCTTAATCGAAACGAAAGATTACATTATTTCCGCTAATATACCAGAGCACCAATTAGTGTTTGGTGACCATTATCCTGTTCGTTATTCGATCACCAATAAATCCAGTAAACCTCTTCATATTGATATAAAAGGAATTAGCGATAAAAATATTAGGTTTTCGCTTGAAAAATCATTAGAGGTAATCGATTCAGCGGAGGTGACAGGAACGTTCTACATTGGGCCAATTGAGGAAGAACAGAATTCATTCCGTACACATCCAACGGTACAATCCGTCGTTACAATTAATGGGAAACAGGCAGTCTTTAAGGTAGGGATTCTACCGAAGTATCCTGCGCAAGTTGCTGCGTATTTTCCAGAAGATCTTTCATTTGTTGGAAAAGAAAGTGTTTTCTATTTAGATTTAAAGAATAATTTCTCAGAGAAAGTACGTTTTGAGCTGGAGTTTCCTGTTTCAAAATTGATGGATATACAATCTAGTAAATTAAATATTGAAATTGATCCAAAAAATAAACAATCCATTGCTATTCCTTTTGTGGTAAAAGCTCATGGCTATTATGATGCAGCATTACAGGTAAGGGCGATTAAAGAAAATGGAGATGTGGTCGATTTCACTCGTCTAATTGGTATCCCACTTAGGGGAATTGGTGCTTCATTCTATGGTGAGGATGAAGAAATAATTCAACTTTTTAATGGACAGTATTTTACTCAATTGAAAAAACAAGGGAATACAATACAAGTAGGTAGAAAGAAATTGGAGAGCAGTATCAATATCTTAACACCGAAAATTGGGAAACCATATTCCGAAGAGATTGCCAAAGCAAAATATGAGGAAAAGGAATTTTTTAAGGAATCTGGTTATGTCGGTGCCAAGGTTACCTATATCCTGGAGGCATTTCCGAATATAAAGGTCCATTTCATACTGAAGCTCTATAGTGAAGGGCTTGTGGAGCATTACTATGAGGTGGAAAATATGTTAGATGTTCAAACCGAGCAACCGATCTGGATCAATCAATCGATACATTTAGGACTAGAGCGGGCAGTAATTCCTTACCGTGGAGAAGTCGTGGAAATGAATGACTCCATTGGGAACATGTATAGCAATTGGGATGATAGTCATATTACAGAGAATTGGTTGTTTGCAAAGGGGGCTTCAGACCCAATCGGTTTATGCTGGCATGCTGATGAGAAGATTCATTTTGGTAGTTGGCATAATTATTTTGAATATAACCTAGGGAAAATCGATGGAAATAGTTCTTCCAAAACGAATTCTGTTTACTTCTCTATTGGAGCTTTTCACGATGCAGAAGGGTTACGAGCTTTTGCGAAGCAGTCTAGCCTAACAAAGAAAGCAAAAACAGTGAATCAATTAATGCTAACATTATCCGATCGCAACCCATTTGTTCAAGGGGAGACAGTTAGCCTAAAAGTTACAGATTACAAAGCAAATAATCTTCATGGAGAAATTGTCTTGTTAGCTGCAAATACTAAAGAAAGTACTGTTGCCGGGTTTAATCGGGAAGAACAAAAAAGAGAGTGGGACACTAATATCTCGCTGAAAGATGCGCCTCTTGTTTCAACAGTAAAACTAAAAGCCAACCTAGACGCTTTCTTAGTAGAACGTGAGGCACTGGTTATTCAACAACAAAACATGGATATGAAAGAAGAAGTAATACGTGATCAAGGTCTTCAAGCTTGGAAGATAAACAATGGAATCATTGAAATTAAAGCTGCACCTGAGTTTTTCCCAGCTGTATATTCGATGACCTATGAGGGACATGAATGGTTAGAAACCTCTTATCCAATAGTTCAGCCTAAGTTATGGTGGAATCCTTGGTCTGGTGGATTATGGAGTGGTTTATCCGAAATAAGACCACATACATTATCAAAAGAGAAAACCGTAGCAGATTTCGCTAGCCTAACAGATAATAAGGGAAATGAATGGAGAGGTATAAAGTTATCGACAACCATGGAGAAAAACGAAGAGTACAAAGGCCTAACCATTCATCAATACTTTGTTCTATTACCAGGGACACCAGTATTATGTCATGTATCGAAAATTGTGCAACACACTGGGAAGTTACTCCATGGTGAGCATTGGCAATCCAATGCTTTCTTTAGACCTGGAGCAGATATTCAAGATAATTGGATGTCTGTTCAGGACCAACATGGTGATTGGATTAAAGTAAATGCAGGTAAGGATGAAAATGATATAACTATTGATCGAAATGTCATCATTGGTAGTAATAATAGAAGGGAACATCTGCACATCATTGCCAATCGTGAGAACACAACGAAAGAAGCATACATCAATAAAGAAATTTTACTAACGGGTACATGGGAACAACTAACAGTTACAGCAGATACCACTTACTTTACCGTACCAAATTTCTTTGTTTTCGGAGAAACTGTCATTCCTGAATCGGCACAGCATGACTTACAGAATATTAGATTTGGAAATAGTTGCTAACGTTAATTGTAAGACGGATTATTAACTATGCGTTGTTTTCTATGCTATAATTTAAAGTAAGTTAATATCACGGGAGAGACGAATGAGACCGCAAGACATGTCAGAGGTATATTTGACACTGTTTCTTGTGGTCTTTTTTGCATTTGGGAAAGTATAAAAAGCCTGATCTAATGCCTAAGAGATATAGATAGTTGCATAGACGAGTGAATGCTTTTATCTCATATGTAGGGAAACTATCCTCATGTCAATAGGACTTTTTTAACCTATAGTAATTCTTAGTATAGCTTTCATTCATATAATAATAATACCTTGGTATAACTATACAGTATAAGGAAAAAGGAGAATTGGATGATGAACTTCTCAAATAAGAATCGTCAACAGTTAATCGATACCGTACAAAAGGAAGAATTTGATGTATTGGTTATTGGTGGCGGGATTACTGGTGCTGGTATTGCTTTTGATGCTACTACAAGAGGAATGAAAATCGCCTTAGTAGAAATGCAAGACTTTGCAGCAGGTACTTCTAGTCGATCAACTAAATTAGTCCATGGTGGTCTTCGCTACCTCAAACAATTTCATGTGAAGCAGGTTGCTGAGGTCGGCAAAGAAAGAGCAATTGTATATGAGAATGGTCCACATGTAACAACACCGGAATGGATGCTTCTTCCTTTCCATAAAGGCGGTACCTTTGGGAAGTTCATGACATCTATTGGTTTAAGAATGTATGACTTTTTAGCTGGTGTGAAGAAGAATGAAAGAAGATATATGCTGACCCCAGAACAAACATTGGAAAAAGCCCCTCTTGTTAAAAAACAAGATTTAAAAGGTGGCGGCATTTATGTTGAATATAAGACCGATGATGCTAGATTGACAATGGAGGTTACCAAAGCAGCCGTAGAAAAAGGTGCATTAGCGCTTAATTATTCAAAAGTAGAGAAGCTATTATATAATGAAAAAGGAAAAGTAGTTGGGGCAATCGTCCATGACCAGTTATCAGGGGAATCGTATGAGATTCGTGCGAAGAAAGTTGTGAATGCAACAGGTCCATGGGTAGATACGATTCGTGAACAAGATAATTCTAAAAAAGGTAAAGTCCTGAAGCTTACAAAAGGTGTTCATATTGTTATTGATCAATCGAAATTTCCATTAAAACAGGCTGTCTACTTTGATACACCAGATGGACGCATGGTATTTGCTATCCCACGTGATGGCAAAGCTTATGTAGGAACTACCGATACATTTTATGATACCGATCCAATTCATCCAAAGATGACAACAGAGGATCGTGATTATTTACTAAAAGCAATTCACTATATGTTCCCGGAAGTCAATATTACAAAAGATGATGTGGAATCAAACTGGGCTGGTGTACGACCTTTAATTTGGGAAGAGGGCAAAGACCCATCAGAGATTTCACGTAAAGATGAAATCTGGGAATCAGATTCAGGCCTATTAACAATTGCTGGTGGGAAACTAACTGGTTATCGGAAAATGGCAGAAAGCATCGTAGACCTCTTGGCATCCAAATTTAAAACAGAATATGGTAAACTATATTCTTCATGTGAAACAAGAAATATCCCAATTTCAGGTGGTAATGTTGGTGGCTCTGCAATGTTCAAACAATTTGTAAACGAACAAGTAAAAGTTGCAACTTCAATTGGGCTATCAGAGAAAGACTCGGAACATTTAGCCTCAAGATATGGTTCTAACGTGCCGATACTATTTGATATCATCCGTGAGGGGAATGAAATAGCTGAAAAATATAATCTACCATTGACGTTGTACGCAAAATTACAATATGCATTGGAACATGAAATGGCCGCAACCCCAGTTGACTTCTTTAATAGAAGAACAGGAGCCATTTTATTCGACATAAACACTGTAAAAACATATCAAGAGAACGTCCTTAATTATATGAAAGATTATTTCAACTGGAATGAAGATATCACGAATGAATATCAGAAAGAATTAGAAAACGCACTTAATGATGCTGAGTTTAAAAATTAATTTTCATAAGCGAGCGATGATTAGAAACGTTACTGTTTTTAATCATCGTATTATTTGGGTTTGTAGGTGAAAATATGACGTTTAAAGGTCAGAGCATTATTCCTGTTATAGGTGAAATGAAAGATGTTGATAAACTAGCAACATATAACTATGAATATTTTGCTGTTCTAGATGCACATATTTCGAGATTGAGGCCGATCTTTCAAATGGCACATATGCACAATAAAAAGCTACTATTAGATATTGATTTAGTGATGGGGTTAAAGGCAGATGAATATGCCACAGAATTCATTTGTCAGGAATATAAGCCATATGGAATTATTTCTACTAAGCCTAGTGTTATTATGAAAGCCAAACAAAAAGGTGTTCAAACCTTTCAGCGGATATTCTTATTAGATTCCAAGTCAATCGAGAAGAGTGGAAAGCTAATTGAAAGAACAGATCCAGACTATATCGAGTTGTTACCAGGAGTGGTTCCGAAGATTATTCGCCAATTTACCGAACAAACGAATAAGGAAATTATTGCTAGTGGCTTTATTGAGACCGTTGAAGAAGTGGAACAAGCGATTAAGGCGGGTGCAACTACCATTACAACATCTAATAAAGAATTGTGGGATTATTACCAACCAAAATCGTAAGTAAGAGATGTAACATAGAAATTTGGAATTGGATATTTTAGAGAGAGTTTTTAGTTTGGATATGAGGGGAAACAGAATGGAAACATATATTTTATCAATTGATCAAGGTACTACAAGTTCCCGTGCTATTATTTTTGATAAAAAAGGTGAGATTGTAAATGTAGCACAAAAAGAATTTACGCAATATTTTCCGAAGCAAGGTTGGGTGGAGCATGATGCGAATGAAATATGGGGGTCTGTTTTATCCGTAATCGCGACCGTCTTAGTTGAATCCAACATAAAGCCAGAACAAATAGCTGGAATTGGGATTACGAATCAACGGGAAACAACTGTTGTGTGGGATAAGGAAACTGGAATGCCTGTACACCAAGCAATTGTATGGCAATCTCGCCAAACAGAAGAAATCTGCCAAGCGTTGAAAGACAATGGTCATGAAGCGCTCATCAGAGAAAAAACTGGTCTATTAGTAGATCCTTACTTCTCTGGTACAAAAGTGAAATGGATATTAGATCATGTGGATGGTGCTAGAGAAAAAGCGGAAAAAGGTGAATTGCTTTTCGGCACTATTGATACTTGGTTAATCTGGAAATTCACTGGTGGGAAAGTCCATGTTACTGATTATTCCAATGCATCACGAACCATGATGTTTAATATTCATGATTTACAATGGGATGAAGAATTACTAGATATCCTAACGATACCAGCTAGTATGCTTCCCAAGGTTCGCTCTTCCTCAGAGGTATATGGAAAGACCGATAGTTATCATTTATTTGGTCAAAATATCCCAATAGCTGGTGTCGCAGGTGACCAACAAGCAGCTTTATTTGGACAAGCATGTTTCCAAGAAGGGATGGTCAAAAATACGTATGGCACAGGCTGCTTCATGTTAATGAATACTGGTGAGCGAGCTGTCCAGTCAGAGCATGGACTACTGACGACCATTGCCTGGGGTATGGATGGAAAAGTGGAATATGCCTTAGAGGGTAGCATTTTTGTCGCGGGTTCAGCGATTCAGTGGTTACGAGATGGCCTACGTATGTTCCAGAATGCTGCTGATAGTGAAAAATACGCTACAAACGTAGACTCTACAGAAGGGGTCTATGTTGTACCAGCATTTGTTGGACTAGGTACACCGTATTGGGATAGTGATGCACGTGGGGCGATGTTCGGTTTAACCAGAGGTACAACGAAAGAGCATATTATCCGTGCAACATTAGAGGCTCTAGCGTATCAAACAAAGGATGTGCTTGTTTCCATGACAAAGGATTCAGGTATTTCCCTAAAGTCATTACGAGTAGATGGTGGTAGTGTAGCGAATAACTTCTTAATGCAATTCCAAAGCGATATTCTAAATGTACCGGTTGAACGACCAAGAATAAAAGAGACCACGGCGTTAGGTGCAGCTTATTTAGCAGGACTAGCTGTTGGATATTGGAAAAATAAAGAAGAAATAGCGAAGTATCGTAATGATGAAGCAGTATTTGAGCCCCAAATGGAAGAAGCGTTAAGGGATAATCTATATGAAGGTTGGCAAAAAGCAGTACAATCTACAATGACGTTTAAATAGGTGTAGAGAGAATTCCTTCAAGGGGTAGTGCTCCCATTGATGGTACAATGAACTAGTAAACTAGTAAATTATTTTAAAATCTATAATTTTTCATAAGAAAAAACCGCATTTGCTAGTCCATTTACGAATGTACTAGTTTCTCTTATGAAGCGAGAAAGATTTTTATACTTTCCTATGTGCCAAGAAAGAAGCTTGTTAAATCAAGCTTCTTTTTATTTTGGTCAAGTAATAAAAATAGTATATCGGACTGTTATGGATGTAGGGACCTAATACCAAATTGCAAAAAATGTATAGGCATAATTTGTATAAATTGTTATAATTTAACAAAGTTGGTGATTGAAAATATGAAAGATCCTTTTGGCTTAGTATTTATTACTCTTCCCACTATTGTTGTTTTATCATCTATTGTGGGAATATTTTTGTTTAAGAAATGGTTTGTCATGCCACTTCTTACCTTTGTTGTATTCATCATATTAACTTTCACGGTATTCAATGAATCTTTCTTTATTTGGGTTGTAGTGTACACAGTACTCTCCGCTATTGTTAGTTTAATCGCCAAATCTATTAAGAAATAGTTTTGTATTTTGTTAGAAGTGCATTTTTGGAAATTTATAAGAGGATAGCACAAAACTATCCTCTTATATTATTGGTACTATTTCTTTTGATTAACTAGAAAAATATCCTAGCTACCATCTTTGCTGGAATATGATTTTTAGTGTTTAGTCCGTTCAACAAACCTATATAAACTTACTAAACCTGTGATAATCAGTATAGTCAAAGCACACATATAAAAAATCAACTTAAATTTGAAACTAATGGAATCTATACTACTTATAACAGCAGAGCCAAATACAAAAAAACTTACTACTATTGGAAATAGCTTGTGTTTCATATGTTTAACTTCCTCTTAATAATAATTTAGTTTTCCATCCAAGAATTTTGTCTAGTACAGCAAGTGATTTAGGCATGATTATTCATCTCTTTCTTTTCAATCTAAATGTTAACAACGTGACTCTTCCCCTTCGACTATCTCTCCGCTCTGATCATCAATATAATAGGCGCCAAACTCAAAATGAGGGTCTATTTCCCATTTAACAATATACTGACCATCTTCGTGACTAATTGAGATGATTTTTATGTCCTTAGAGTGCTCTTCCAATGCAGTTAATTTTGCATCATCTTCTGATATTTTAGGATTTGAATTTTCACAGCCAGTGATGAAAAGTATGAGTACAAATATAAAAAGGTATTTTCTCAACTACTATTCTCCTAACCAATAAAAGTAATTTCGTTAATTCTAAAAATAATCTCTTCGAAAGATACTACAAATCAAATATACTTTTCTTTATATTAGTAAAATTACAACATTTTTACCAGTATTTTCTAACATCCAATTCTTCTGATTAACATTTGTAAAATAATAACCTTTCGAGGGCTCTAGTTGACAAAGCGAAAATTATTTTATACAATTATATTTAATTAAGAATAACTTAATTAAGATTATTTTCGAGTAAAGGTAATTATATAGGAAGTGAGTACTATATTTTTTTAAGTTGAATTGTCTCGAATTAGAGATATAGGGTATTAATGGGTCTTTAATAGAGAAAAGTAAGGTCAATAAATTATTAAAGTGACTCATCCATAAGGGGAGATTAAAGTGAAGAAAACGGCAGGAATCCATCACATTACAGCAATCGTCGGCCATCCGCAGGAAAATGTTGATTTCTATGCAGGGATCTTAGGGTTGCGATTAGTAAAAAAAACAATAAACTTTGATGACCCAGGCACCTACCATCTGTATTTTGGTAATGATGGCGGTAGACCAGGAAGCATCATCACCTTTTTCCCATGGGCAAATGCCTATAAAGGGAAAATCGGTGGAGGGCAGGTTGGTGTAACAACCTATGCCATTCCAACAGGTACAATGTCGTATTGGGAAGGACGTTTAGAAAAATTCAACGTAAAAGTTGAGAAAACTGAACGTTTTGGTGAAACGTATTTACAATTTGAAGACTTTCACGGCCTCCAATTAGAGCTTGTTGAGAGGGCAGAAGGTGAGAGAAATCAGTGGACATATGGAGATGTAACGCCTGAGGTAGCGATAAAAGGATTTGGCGGGGCGGTTCTTTACTCCGTACATCCTGAACAAACTGCCGAGATACTGCAAAACGTAATGGGCTTAGAGAAAATTGGAGAAGAAGGAGACTTAGTACGTTTTCAAGCTTATGGTGATATCGGAAACATAGTCGATATGAAGATGGTAGCAATGGAACGAGGTCAGATGGGTGTTGGAACGGTCCACCATATCGCATGGCGTGCAAAGGACGATGAGGACCAATTAGATTGGCAACGTTTTGTAGCAGATGAAGGATATGGTGTAACGGCTGTACGAGATCGAAACTACTTTAATGCGATCTATTTTAGAGAGCATGGAGAAATATTATTTGAGATTGCAACCGATCCGCCAGGGTTTGCCCATGATGAATCGTATGAAACAATGGGGCAAGAGCTAAAGCTACCGGAACAATATGAAGACTATCGTGAAAAGCTCAATAGTCATTTAATTCCTATAAAAGTTAGAGAACTAGACTAGGAGGGAATGTATTGTTATCATTTGATCCGAAGAATAATGCGGAAAGAGAAAACTATAAATTACTAATTGGTACGATAATACCTCGCCCCATTGCGTTTGTTACATCCATAACGGATGAAGGAATAGTGAACGGTGCACCATTTAGTTATTTCAATATAATATCGTCAAATCCACCGATGATTTCGTTATCTATTCAGCGGAGAAGCGGAGAAATGAAAGATACCGCAAGAAACATCGTAAGACATAAAGAATTTGTCGTTCACATCGTTGATGAATCGAATGTAAATAAGATTAATCAGACGGCAGCATCACTTCCACCTAATGAGAGTGAAATCGAGCATGCAAAGTTAACACTAATGCCAAGTGATGAAGTCACTGTTCCTGGGATTGAAGAAGCCAAGGTCCGGTTTGAGTGTAGATTAGAACAAGCATTGGAATTAGGTGACAGTGATGTCGGTGTCGATTTACTGATTGGAAAGATTGTACGGTTTCATATTGCGGAAGAATTATATGATTCAGGTAGAATCAACCAGGAAAAACTTGCTGCTGTAAGTAGACTTGCTGGTAGTAGTTATGCCAAGATAGGAGAAACATTTTCTATCGAACGACCAAAATAATCTAAAGATGATTGGAAGCTTAGCGCATTGGAGCGGAAAGTCACTTTTATAATATGGAGGAAAAAACATGAATCAATTAAAAGGTGTGCATCACATTACAGCTATTACAAGTAGTGCCGAAAAAATCTATGAGTTTTACACATATGTCCTTGGATTAAGATTAGTAAAAAAGACCGTGAACCAAGATGATATCCAAACCTACCATCTATATTTTACAGATGACGTTGGTAGTCCCGGAACAGATATGACGTTCTTTGATTTTCCAGGAATACCAAAAGGAGTACATGGCACTGATGAAATTTCGAAAACATCCTTCCGAGTACCGAATGATGCTGCACTAGAATATTGGGTGAAGCGATTTGACCGATTACAAGTAAAACATAAAGGAATAAAAGAACAATTTGGAAAGAAAACACTGTCGTTCGTTGATTTTGATGAGCAAAACTATCAACTGATTTCGGATGAAAATAATGAAGGTGTTGCTTCAGGAACACCTTGGCAAAAGGGACCAATTCCTTTAGAGTTTGCTATTACAGGACTAGGACCAGTATTTGTGCGAGTGTCTAATTTCGATTACTTTAAAGCCGTTTTGGAACAGGTTTACTTATTTAACGAAGTTGCAAAAGAAGGCTCCTTCCATCTATTTGAAATGGGTGAAGGGGGAAATGGTGCACAAGTAATAGTGGAATATAACACGATTCTTCCTCGGGCAAGACAAGGTTATGGGACGGTTCACCATGCTGCTTTTCGTGTCGAGGATCGTAAGGAACTAGAGGAGTGGATGAAACGATATGAGTCATTCCGTCTCCCTAATTCAGGCTATGTAGAACGTTTTTACTTTGGTTCATTATATGCAAATATTGCACCTGGAGTATTATTTGAACTAGCAACAGATGGGCCAGGATTTATGGAGGATGAACCCTATGAAACCTTGGGAGAAAAACTCTCATTACCACCGTTCTTTGAGTCAAAACGCGAAGAAATTGAGAGCTTAGTTCGTCCAATTGATACGGTAAGGAGCAATAGAGTACTTGAGAAGGAATATGAAAACTAGAATAGTGGTACTTAGAGCATCGGCTATCTTTTTTAGCTGATGCTCTTTATATTTTCCATTAATTAGACCAGCCCTGTGCCAGTTTGAGACAAAGTCGCGCGGAAATACCATAAGTTTGCGCGAGATTTCATGAGAATCACGCGGAGACTCACGAAAGTCGCGCGAAGTCTCGGAAAATACGCGCGAGAAAATAATCCTGCGCTAGTTAAGCTAGGAGTCTCGTTAGATGCAACTAGAGTCTCGTGAGTTAAATCAATCCCTGCGCGAGTTTAGTACACAGTCGCGCCAGATTCTTTTCACCTCACGCGGGTTACTCCATTCCTCACATACAGACAACAAGATTATACTCCCCCAAAAATATTTTGTCATAATAGTTGTAAGAAAATTCATAAACATGATATCATATTGATATAAAGATAATATTAATATTGAAGGTGGGATATTCATGAGTGGTTACAAAGAAAAAAATGCCTGGGCTATGAATGGTTATTTAGGGATTTTAGTCATTGCTTTACTAATCGCTGGTGCGGCGTTTAGTATGATGGAGGATCAATTTATTCTTGGTGGGATGTTGATTGTATTGGTTATTGTACTGGGTTCTGGCATAACGCTAATCCAACCCAATCAGTCTGTAGTTGTTATTTTCCTAGGAAGATATATGGGAACAATCCGTCGTGAAGGTATTGTCTTAACCATTCCGTTTACCGTTCGAAAAACAATTTCCCTACGAGTTCGAAATTTTAATAGTAATCGATTAAAGGTAAACGATGTTAATGGTAATCCAATTGAAATTGCAGCTGTTATTGTGTTTAGAGTGATTGATGCAGCTAAAGCAGTTTTCGATGTAGACCGATATGAGCAGTTCGTTGAGATTCAAAGTGAGACAGCAATTCGTGCAGTCGCAACAAAATACCCATATGATAATTTTGAGGAAGATGAATTAACATTAAGAGGAAATGCCGAAGAAGTATCCGCGGAATTAACGACAGAACTCCAAGATAGATTAAGAGTAGCAGGGGTAGAAGTGATTGAAGCAAGACTAACACACTTAGCTTACTCTACAGAAATTGCCCAAGCAATGTTACAAAGACAACAAGCAAGTGCGATTATTTCTGCTCGAAAACAAATTGTGGATGGTGCAGTAGGTATGGTACAAGATGCAATTGAACGTATCGAGAAAGAAGGCATCGTGGATTTGGATGACGAAAGAAAAGTTGCCATGATTAACAATCTCCTAGTCTCTATTGTATCGGATCATGGCGCACAGCCTGTTGTGAATACAGGGTCACTATATCAATAAAGAAGGGATTAGATGGCAAAGAAAAAGAACTTCCCATTACGAATCGATCCACAGCTTTATGAAGCACTTGAAAAATGGGCCAATGACGAGTTTCGCAGTGTCAATAGTCATATTGAGTTTCTGCTACGGGAGAATGTAAAAAAGGCAGGAAGATTGCCACGAAAAATAGAGAAAGAAGAAGAGTGAAAACCTAATTATTGATTACTTATTAATAATTAAAAATAAATGGATGAGGAGCTTGGTATATGCACAAGCTCCTTTTTTCTATAGAGTATATAGCAACCCTTTCCATTTACAATACAAGTTTCTCTAAAGCTACAATGGTTATTTCTACTAATGTTATTATAATAGGATAATAGCTTCATAAATATTAAGAAAATCTTAAGAAATTCATTCCATAAAAGTTAAGAATTGATGGTTATGATAGACACAAGTAAAAGCTTCAATCAGAAAGAGGGGGAGCAGAAGTGGAACGCTATGTACTCGTTGTAGATGATGAAAAAGAGATTCGAGATGCAATTGAGATATATTTAAAAAATGAAGGAGTGACGGTATTAAAAGCTAAGGATGGAATTGAAGCATTAGAGATTTTGCATGAACACGAGGTCCATCTCATTATTTTAGATATCATGATGCCAAGACTAGACGGTATTGCAGCAACATATAAAATCCGGGAACAGAAAAACATACCAATCATTATGTTAAGTGCTAAAAGTGAGGACACGGATAAAATTCTTGGTCTCCAAGTTGGTGCTGATGACTACATAACAAAGCCGTTTAATCCGATGGAGCTTGTAGCTCGAGTAAAGTCACAATTAAGAAGGTATGTGACATTAGGAACATTTGAAGGGGTTAACAAAGTTATCGACCTGAATGGTCTTACACTAGATCCAGCCTCTAAACTAGTAACGGCCCATGGTGAAATTGTGAAGTTAACTCCTATTGAATATAAAATAGTAGAACTATTAATGACAAATGCAGGGAGAGTTTTCTCCATTGATGAGATATATGAAAGAGTTTGGAAAGAACCGAATTATAATGCGGAAAATACGGTAGCGGTACATATTCGAAAAATTCGCGAAAAAATAGAAATTGATTCAAAAAATCCTAGATACTTAAAGGTGGTGTGGGGAATTGGGTACAAAATGGAAAAGTAGTTTAGCTATTATGTTTATTTGTACGACACTATTTATATCGGGACTATTTGGCGCTTCGTTACTATTAGACTATGGTCTTAGCAAACATTATGCACAAAAGAATTATTTCCACACTTCAGAGTTTAAATATGAAGTAGATCGCTTTATACACTATCTCAAATTGTTTGAAGTAAATGAGTTGACGCTAGAAGAATCAAAGAAAAAAATCACAGTAACTCCAGATGAAATAGAAGAGCATCGATACAGATTTGGTGATTTAGAATTTCAAGTGCAGAGTATTAAAGAGCAGTATGAGCCATTAATACAATATGCTAACGAGAATGATAACGGGGCATTAGCAGCTACACATGAAAAAGAACGTGATGAAAAGATTGAGGATATCAGGAAAAACTTTGAAAGTGATGAGCATGTTGAAGCGAAAATAGTGAAGGAGAAAGAAAAACTTCTTGAAAACTATTACAAGGAAATTGAAGCTTATCGTCCAGAATACGAGCAATTAAAAGATAACTTCCAGTATTATTTTAAAGATAAAACAACCGGTAAGGTAATTACCAACCTAGATAAAGGTGGTTCTATCAATCAATTAAAGGAAGAAAAGATGTTATTTGTTCGTGATTTACCAATTACGGAGGGAGTAACCATACAATACGAATTTGCCGGTATGGAGGATATCCTCCAAATGATGGGCCCTATGGATAATTATGAAGGACGCATTGGTATACCGAAAAACTTGTCTTCTTCTAGTAGCTTCATGCATCTCTATGAAAATTACAAGAAAGAGCAAATAGTATATTGGACTGTTGTAGCGGCTACCATTATTGGACTCATCTTATCACTAATTATTTTCAATAGAGCTAAAAAGTCTCGACAAGCAATAGATAACTGGCAAGTACATTATAAAAAGATCCCACTTGACTTACGGGTGTTGCTATTAGGAGCTTCAGCGATTGCACCATTATTAACATATGTGGCATTTGGTCCTGGTTATAGTTCCTTTATGCACTTCGAAACTATTATTGCATTCATTCTGTCGATGCTTCTTATCTCTTTCTTTTTAACGATTGCATTGATTCAAGCAGTCTTACTGATAAAGTCTGTAAAGGATTGGAAGAACTTTATGGATGAATGGCATGAGAGCCTAACGTATAAAGTAGCAAAGAAATTTCTAGAAAGGTTAAAAAACGCTTTCTTAGATCAAACAACTGGTACCCAAATACTATTGATATTCGGATTAGTATTTATTCTGGGAATGGGAGCAATAACGTTATTCATGCATCCTTTCCTATTATTCTTATATGTTATCGTTCTAGGTGTAATTGGAATTCCGATTGCGGTTACAATTCTAAATAAGATTGGTGAATTTAATCGTATTGTTGCCTATACAGATGATATTGCTGCGGGTAAGATGAACAAGGATCTTAATCTTTCTGGAAATACTGTGTTAGTAAGACTAGCAGCGAATATCAATCTTTTAAAGCAAGGGGTAAAAACATCGCAATCAGAACAAGCAAAAAGTGAGCGTTTGAAGACAGAGCTCATAACGAATGTGAGTCATGATTTACGTACACCACTTACTTCTATAATTACGTACACAGAATTATTGAAGCAGCAGGACATTGATGAAGAGAATAAAGCCTATTTAGAAATCATTGACCGAAAATCCAAACGACTAAAGGTACTCATCGACGATTTGTTTGAGGTATCGAAAATGGCGAGTGGAAATATGGAACTGAAAAAAGATAAAGTAGATCTTGTACAATTACTTCATCAGGCATTAGGAGAATATGATGACATGATAAAGGGATCTAGCTTGGAATTCAGGATATCACATGATGATCCACCGATAAACGCATTTGTGGACGGACAAAAGCTATGGCGTGTCTTTGATAATCTGATTGCAAATATCCTAAAGTATTCACTAGAAAACTCTCGAGTTTACATCAATCTAAATGCCACGCAGGATTTGGCATCCATTACGTTTAAAAATATCTCGAAATATGAGTTGAAAGATAATTCGGATGAATTATTTGAACGGTTTAAGCGTGGGGACACATCCCGCCATACAGAGGGAAGTGGGCTTGGATTAGCGATAGCGCAATCTATTGTCGAGCTTCATAACGGAAGACTTGAAATCGAAACAGATGGTGATCTGTTTAAAGTAACTGTCACGATACAGTTAGAAGGTTAGGGGAATCTGGGAAAGGAAGGGACGGAGCATGGTTTCGCTAGATATAACAGAATTGTATACCATGTATTATCATCGATTACTTCATATCGGCTATTCGGTAACGAAAGATCGCTATTTGGCAGAGGATGTTGTTCAAGAAACGTTTATCAAAGTAATGAATCATTTTGATACGATACAAGATGAACAGAAACTCTATGCGTGGTTAACGGTCATAACTAGAAGAACAGCAATTGATCTCTTAAGAAGTCAACAGAAAGACAAAGCACTTTCTACTGAGCAGGAGATGTTAGTGAATTTAGAAAGTGGAAATGTGCAGAGTGTTGAAGCAGAAGTTGAACTTGCATGGCTATTAGAGGAAGTAAATAAAAAAATTCATAACTTGAATGGTATCTATCACGAGGTTATGACACTTAAGGTGAAGCATGAAATGAAAGAAAGAGAAATAGCAAATCGTTTAGATGTAAAACTTTCACTAGTCAAAACACGAATCCATCGTGCAAGAAAATATTTAAAGGAAGATCTTCAAGAACAGTTAAGTGCTTGATTAACAAATCAGCATATACTTTGTGCAGTAATCCCTTGCTGGGATTACTGTTTTTTATTGACTAACTAAATTATTCAAAATCCTATGTTAAAATAGAGTATAATTCATATCCTAATATACTAGTTCGGTGTAAATATGGAGAGGCGGGGGTAACTATGTTCATAGTCAATGTAGAAGGAGCGATACACAAAGATGGTAAATGGCTCTTAATCCGGAGAAGTGAAAAAGAAGAGCATGCAGGTGGTTCTTTATCTTTAGTAGGCGGGAAGTGTGAAAAAGAGGGAGTTTCTTCTGATGTTTTGGAAAGGACGTTACATAGAGAAATTTTGGAAGAGGTAGGCGTAAGCGTTACAGACTTACGATATGTGAACAGTTCTTCTTTCATAACAGAATCTAATGAGCATGTCATTGATATCGTATTTCTATGTCAACATGAATCGGGCATTCCCTATCCAAAGAGTGTGGATGAGGTAGAGGACGTTTTTTGGTTATCGACAGCGGAGATTTTAAGTCACGAGGAAACTCCATCCTATCTGAAAGAAAATATTAGATTAGCTGATCAGTTATTAAGGGGTAACGATTCTAGGAGGTTATTCGATGATTAATTTTACACATAAACCTATACTAGCTGGTGAGAAGGTAGTCCTTCGTCCGTTTCAAGATGGTGATTTTCCATACATAGAAGAATGTCTACAAGATCCTGAGGTGATAAAGCTGACTGGAAGTACGACAGAATATGATCGGGAATACACACTTAATTGGTATGAAACGAGAAATGAACAGTCGAATCGACTGGACCTAGCGATTGTAGATAATTCACTTGGTATTCTAGTAGGGGAAGTAGTATTAAACCTGTATGATGAAGAAAGCAACAGCATGAATTTTAGAATTTGGATTGGACCAAAGGGAAGGAACAGGGGGCTTGGATCGGAAGCAACAAGATTAGTTCTTGATTATGCTTTTCAAAACACAAGCTTAAGTTTCATCACGTTAGGTGTTTATGCATTCAATCCAAGAGCTAGACATGTATATGAAAAGATGGGTTTCGAAATGGAAAGTATTGATGAGCGAGACTTAGAATACGATGGGGAATGGATTGATTCGATTAATATGAAATTGACAAGAGAACGATGGTTAAGTAAAAGAACAAAGTTATAGCGTTTTTCCTTAGTTAAATCAAATTCAGTTTTGGGATATCGGAGTGGGGATGGATTGTATATTGTTGGTGGAACTGCACTTATAACCATCACTATCAGTTTTATTTTTTATTATAAAAGCTCTGTGAAATACAACAATCAGGCAGAATAGATTACTAAAAAATAGATATTGTGCCATTCCCCCCCTAAAGTAAGTAGAAAATCCAAATTTAGGGGGGGCATTTGTACAAGTTTTACTTTGTGATTAATTACAGACTAATACAGGAATACTACATATCCTCATTATCCTTATCATTATATTTACTACTCTTCAACACATGTGCTAAATTGGTTATCACTTGATCCTTTTCTTGGTCACTATAGCTTTTGATGTTCTTTTTGTTATGTTCCATCTTCTTAATTTTTTCCATAATAAATATCCCTCCTTAGGCATATTCTTCCCTAGAAAGATAGAAGCTATGTTAGTCAAATGTCGTTAACTCTTTTGCTACAGAGTTTAAAAAGTCCTCTTCAAATTTTACAAAATAAGCCTCATCAATCATTACAGACTTCATTCCATCAATCATTGAAACGAAATGTATGGAAGGTAGTTCTATTTGAACCTCAAATAATTGCTCCATTGGTATATTTCCTTCAACATTAGATGTAAGTTTAGTTAAGTGTGTTTTTGGCATTTCTTTTATTACACGATCCATTACCGCATCGAAGAGAGAAACTAGGTCATCTTCATCCATACTTCTTCCTCCGTATGTAGCATCCATCATTAATGCCACAACCTCTTCTCCGTTTAAATTATTGGTTCCTTTTTCAAAGTTAAAAGTCGCCTGAGATATAGCTCTTACTTGAATATCCTCTTGCAAGTCGTAATCTACACCATTTACGGAATCAATTATCGTAGAAAAGTTTTCTAAATCTATAACAGCATAATAATCAATTGGTATATCAAAAAAATTTGAGACAGTTGTTTTTACGCTTTCGGCGCCTTCTGTACTGTAGGCATAAGCGTGTGTTAATTTATCATTAATTCCATTATTACCTGATATCGAAACATACGTATCACGAGGGATCGAGAGAACTTTTATCATGTTTTTATCTTTACTATATGATAGTAATAGGTTTAGAGGTATTCTTTGATTATCATCTTTCATTGCTAATAACGTGGTGAAATTTTCGTCTTTTTGAGCGACTGCTCCATTCGGATTAGTTACGCTATTTTCTTGGTAATTTATATTCTCTGAAAGGATAGATGGTATAAATAACAGTATACTTAATCCAACCGCTACTAAAGTAGCAGTAAAATAGGCTATACGTTTAGAAAAAGAAATAAACGGTTTCTTTTGCAATTTAGCATTCTCCGTTCTCTTAATTTGTTCAAACACTTTATCACGGTCTTCTTTCGTAAATGTTAATTCCGGTTCAGGTGAATGGTTTAAAGATTCATCCCTCATTAAATATAGCCTCCTTTAACATTGGTCTTAATCTTTGTTTTGCTCTTCTTAATCGGGTTTTTACTGTATTAACTGGAATATCAAGAACATCAGCAATTTCTTCTGTTTTCAAAGAATCATAGTAGTATAGGTAAACCACTTCCCGATACACTTTTGGAAGAGAGAAGATGGTATCCTTTATTTCATTATTTTTATATCTATCAATAACAGTCTTTTCCGTAGAAGGTAAAACTGACCGATTTGTATAATTTATAAAATCCTTTACTAGAACCATTTTAAAATTCCAGCTTCTCAAATAATCTTTGCATTCGTTAATTGTTATACGGTAGAGCCATGTTTTTATCTGTGAATCATAACGAAACGAATCGATGTTCTTGTAGCATTTAATAAACGAATTTTGGACTAAATCCTTAGCGATCTCGACATCTTTCACATAAGAAAAAGCTAATCGTACTAGTTCATTACCATATTTAATCATTACTTTGTCTAGCATGTAATCTTTTTCCGATTTATCCATTTTCATCCCCCCCTTAATTAAATTCAGCTATTAGACGATTACAAAATTAAAATAGGTTCAAATTCTTTAAGATATTTATTTTTTGAATATCTTACATTGATTTGAATGATATAATCCGCTCCCGTATCAATTAAAATTAACGATATAATACAATCAAATCAGTAAAATTACAAAAAACAATATAATTGCGATAAAAAATAAGTAACCCTATAGGAATGATTGTTACTATGATGATAAATTAAGACGTAAAATGTTGAAAGTAACTGAGAAAAACTCCCAGGGAGGAATAAAATCGACTTTGCATTAGAAAGATTATATGGCATAATAGTAAAAATACTTTTAAATAGCGATGAAAAGGAAAGTAAATCAATTGTGATTCTCCCAGAGAGCTTCGGTAGCTGAAAAGAAGCAGAAGAGCATTGATTGAAAATGGCCTTGGAGCTGCAAAGTCGACATCATATAGATTAGGCTTTGCCGAGATTTGACATTCGTTACCAACGTCAGAGTATAAGAGTGAATGATCACTCCGTACTTATTGAGGCTAATAATGTGAGTTATTAGTGAATTAAGGTGGTATCACGAGTTAATCCCTCGTCCTTAGACTTTTTAGTCTAGGGGCGAGGGATTTTTTATTTCAATAATAAAGGAGGAGTTTGAGTTGAGTATTTTCATTGGTGGTGCTTGGCCATACGCAAATGGTTCATTGCACATAGGACATTTATCTAGTCTATTACCTGGTGATGTATTGGCAAGATATTTTCGTTTAAAGGGGGAAAAGGTACTTTACGTTTCAGGAAGTGATTGTAATGGGACTCCAATTGCAATCAAGGCTAAGCAAGAAGGAGTTACTCCAAAAGATATAGCTGATAAATACCATCAGGAGTTTGAACAATGCTTTAAAAGGCTAGGTTTTACTTATGACTGCTATACGAGAACTGACACAACATTACATCATGAAGTAGTTCAGGAAGTTTTTTTAGAGTTATTAAAAACGGGGAACCTCTATCTTAAAGAAGAGGAGCAATGCTACTGTAACACCTGTAAACAGTTTCCGCCAGATCGGTTTGTGGAAGGAATATGTCCACATTGCAGATCACAAGCTAGGGGAGACCAATGTGATTATTGTTCATAGTTATTAAATCCAATTGAACTCATCTCAAAGACTTGTAAAACTTGTGGCGATGAACCAGTTATTAAGACGACCGAGCATTATTATTTTAAATTAAGTTCTTTACAAAAAAATTTGGAGGAGTATGTTTCTCTTGCGAAAGAACAAGGAAGATGGAGAGAAAATGCTATCCATCTTTCAGAACGGTATTTACGGGAAGGGTTAGTTGACCGCGCCGTTACTAGGGATTTACCAAATGGTGTTCCCGTTCCTGTAAAAGGTTACGAAGATAAGAAAATATATGTTTGGATAGAAGCGGTCACGGGTTATTACGCTGCTAGTAAAAAGTGGGCATTGGAACATGCTGAGGATGAATCGCAGTTTTGGAATGCAAATACGATTGCCTATTATGTGCATGGAAAAGATAATGTTCCATTTCACTCTATTATTTGGCCAGCCATATTAAGGAGTGTGAAAAAGGATCCACTTCCAACACACATCGTTTCCAATGAATTTTTAACGATCGAGCAAAAGAAGCTTTCCACCAGCAGAAACTGGGCAATTTGGGTTCCGGAGATACTAGATCATTATCATCCAGACTCTATACGCTATTTTTTATTAGCTAATGCTCCTGAAAAAAGAGATTCAGACTTTTCCTGGCGTGAATTCGTTTATAGCCATAATAGTGAACTACTTGGAGCGTACGGGAATTTTGTAAATCGGACTTTAAAGTTTGTTGAAAAGTCATTCGACGGAATTACACCAAGTGCAGTTATTAATAAGAAATTAAAAGAAAAGGTAATTAGGTTGTATGATGAAGTTGGAAGGTTAATCACGAATGCGCAATTCAAAAAAGCTTTGGAAGAAGTCTTCTCTTTTGTTCGTGAGTCTAATAAATATTTTGATGACCGAAAGCCTTGGATTCAAATTAAAGATAATGTAACGGATTGTGCGGAAACGATAGCTAATTGCGTCTATATCCTTGCAAATCTATCACAGTTGCTACACCCATTCCTACCTTTCTCTAGTGACGCTGTTCAAACAATGCTAGGAATAGAATCATTAAAATGGGAAGAGATAGAAATTAGCAATGTGCCATTAGAAAAAGTAAATGTTCTATTTGAACGAATTGATTTAGAACGGGTTAAGGAAGAAGTTCAATTACTGAAGGAAAGAACGAAAGAAGGATAATTTCCTTGGGACAATCTGAACATCTGAGTGTTAGTATAAAGATAATGAAAAAGGTTAAAGGGGTAAGTAGATAAATGAGAATAGTGAAAGTTCGAGATGTACAAATTGGTGAAGGTATACCAAAGATTATTGTACCGATTGTTGGAAGGACAAAGCAAGAGATAATCGAAGGAATAGAAAGTGTACTTCCATTAAAACCAGATATAATGGAGTGGCGTGTTGATTTTTTTGAGGATGTAAGGGATATCCATACTGTTGAGTTATTACTAATGAGGATAAGAGAGAAGCTTGCAAATGTTCCACTACTTTTTACGTTTCGAAGTTACCGTGAAGGTGGTCAAATAGAAATATCAGGGGATTACTATCAAGCATTACTTACAAGGGCAATTCAAACTAAGTTAATTGATCTAGTAGATATTGAGTTGTTTTCAGGAGATATTATCGTTAATCAACTAGTCGCTTTGGCAACACAAAAAGGTGTTTTTACTGTTATCTCTAATCATGATTTCCAAGCAACACCAACTAAAGATGAAATGATAAGTCGCTTGCAGAAAATGCAGGAGCTTGGAGCAGATATACCGAAACTCGCTGTTATGCCTAAAGATACACAGGATGTGATCGCGCTTTTGGATGCAACAAACACAATGAGAACGAAATATGCCGATCGACCCTTTGTTACAATATCGATGGGTGAGGAAGGTTTAGTAAGCCGCTTGGTTGGGGAAGTTTTTGGATCTGCAGCAACATTTGCTTCAGGGGGACGGGAATCTGCGCCAGGACAGATTCCTGTCTCTCCGTTACGAAGTGTTTTAGAAATATTTCATCACGATAAAGATGAACCAAACTAACGTGTTTTGAAACCTTTTACTGATGAAAACGTATGTAAGATAAAGAGAACTGAGGGGGATTTAGATTTGATGTTTCAAGAAATTAACGACCAAATTGTGAAGATGAAAGCTGATTTACATAGAAAATATAAGATAAACTTACAGCTTGAGGATTTTGAAGCAGAGCTTTTAGGGATGGAAAATACGATACACCAATTACGTTCTCAGCTTGAGGATGAAAAGGGGGATGTCAAAAAGCTAGAGGGCTTTAGTATTACCAATTTCTTTTCTACAATCACTGGTACTAAATACGAGAAGCTTGATAAAGAAAAGCAAGAAGTGTTAGCTGTACAATTACAACTAGAAGAAGCGGAGAAAACTAGGAAAGAGATCACATCTTCTATAAAGGATTTAACTTATCAACTTGAAAAGTTAAGTGGAAGTGAACAAGCTTATAAAGATTTATTAGCTACAAAGGAACAGTGGATAAAGAATAGTGATTCTCCGTATGCGAATAGAATGTATGAGTTAAGTGAACAAGAGGGAGAAGCGAAAGCATATTTAAAAGAAATTGAGGAAGCAATTACAGCAGGAGACGGTGCAAAAAGAGCATTAGAGAATGCTAAAGAGTCATTAAACTCGGCTTCCAATTGGGGTACGTTGGATATGTTTGGTGGTGGAATGCTATCTAGTGCAATCAAGCATAGTAAGATGGATGATGCATCGAATTATATTCATATTGCACAACAGCGGATGAGAAGCTTCCAAAAGGAACTATTAGATATCAATGAAATGATACAAGTTGATATGGACATGTCTGGGCTGCTTAAGTTTGCTGACTTTTTCTTCGATGGAATTATTGTAGACTGGATGGTTCAGGGACGAATAAATAATTCGATGAATCAGGTAGAAGAACAACTTTCACAAGTATGGGATATTTTAACGAAGCTTAAAGCAGAACAATCGAATTTGCAAAATAAAATTATTGAGCTTGGGAAAGAAAGAGAAAATTTACTGGAAACTCTTTAATAGTACAAACGGGTAAAAATGAGTTATATTGACTAATTTACTCTAGCCAGATATGGAAGACAAACTCCCAGTATGAAGGGCTTAGCATAGAACGAAAAACTTTTTGCGGCATTTACACTAAAATTTATAATAAGATTAGTGGATACAGTATCAATGGAACACTTTATCCACTAATCTTATTTTTTTATGAGGATACCATCTGATTTCATCTGAAAATGGAATAAAAATGCAACTTATTTTGTTTAGATTGCATCTAAGATATGGAAAGGGGGAGCCGGCTTGCAACTAGCAGATAGATTAATAGATAAACAAGAAGATGCAATCATGGAATTAATAGATATATATGGAAATTATCTGATCCGAACAGCATACCTGTTGGTAAAAGACTATCAAACTGCCGAAGAAGTGGTACAAGATACATTTGTGATTGCTATCGGTAAGATTTCACAGTTACAAGACCCAACGAAGTTAAAAAGCTGGCTCACGTCTATTGTTATGAACTGTTGTCGGTCTAGGATGAGAAAGTGGAGTTGGAAAAATATATTACTTTCATTTGATAATGATCAGATACTAGAAGAAGATTCATCACAATCTGCTGAGACAGAATTAATGGAAGCTATTCGGAATGAGAGCTTGAGTGAAGCTATACAAGAGTTAGATTATAAATATCGAGAGGTTATTACACTGTATTACTTTAATGAAATGAAGATAAGCGAGATATCTGAGGTAATAAAAGAGAAAGAAAGTACAATCAAGTCTAGACTTAAAAGAGCACGATTGAATTTGAAAAACAATCTAATGAAGGGAGAGGAGCTTCATGAAGAATACGAGAAAAGATATAAAAAGCCAACTCGATAAAGAATTGGAGCAATTTCAATTTTCTAAGAAAGATGCAGTAATAAATAGATTGTACCCATTAAGCTGGAAAGCTAAGCTTCAAAAACTCTGGAATACGGAAGTTACAATTCCTCTAGTCCCTGTTAGTGCCTTTTTTGTACTATTGATTATGGGGATAGGTTATATGGAAATGAAACCGACTAATGAAAGTAATCTTAAAGATGATGCCGTTAGTGTATTAGTCGTAGTAGCTGATAATTATTACTGGAAGAATGACATTGAAAGGGTGCTACAGGATGATGAGAATTAAACTAAAGGTGAAACATTTAGTGTTCATAATAGTTGGCATCCTATTTCTCATTCCACTACTTAGCTTCGTAATATTCCCAAATGTTTCTATCTATCTTACCGAAAAGAAGATAATTGCTGGGAAAATAGAGGCGAAAGAAGAGGTAATTGAGCAAATTCAAAACACATCTTTAGATACAAAAAAATGGGAACTAATTCAGAAGTATATGATTGAACCGGAATTATTGGATAGATTTGATATCTATATAAGTCCATCTTTCACGCATTGGAGTGATATAGAGGATGGTAATATAGAATTTACATGGGAAGACAAGCTACCTTTTATGAAAGAATATGTTGAAGAAGGTCCTGCAAATGGATATTTAGCTTCAGCAGCTAAAACTTTGTCTGTTTATTATGAACAGGAAGGTAACAATGAAAAAGCGGAAGAAGTACTGGTAAATTCTGCCGAGCGACTATCGTCAGTCCATGAATATGAAAGAAATGAGCTCTTAATTGAACGAGTACGATTAGTAAAAAGACAGGGACTTAACGATAAAGCAAAACAATTACTGGATGACTTAATCGTAATGATAAACCCAGAACAATACGACTTGCTGGCACAAATTGCTCAGATCCAAACTGAAATAATTCTTCAAGAAGGTAATGTAGAAGATGCTATAGTGCAAGTAAAACAGCAAATAAAAAAATATGAGGAACAATTTGAACAAGAGCAAAGAAAATGGAAAAAGAATGATGAATCTTATGTTCCAGATGATATGAATAATCAAGTGTTTTATCGCCAGTTAAAATCCTTAGAAAGCACATTACTTTCTATAAAGAAAAAAAATAATGCAGTTAAGCTCTCAACTGTTTCAGGTCAGATTATGCGAAGTGATGGCACACCGGTTAGAAATGTTGGTGTATTCCTACGTGACGACAGTAAGGTTTCGAGTAGTGTTTTGCCAGAAGAAGTTTATCAAGTCATAACCGATGCAGAAGGACGTTTTGAATTTACTGGCGTACTACCGAATAATTATCAAATAACACTAGGATTTCAATTCGGTCAAATTAGCGGATGGAATTGGCCAGTTGAAATGGATGAATGGTTAGAGATTAATCCAGGTGAAGATATTACGTACAATATCACTCTACAAAAATTGTTGGAAGTAAAATCTCCTGTTAATCAAGAAGTAATAGAGGATGATGTTGTTCATTTTGAATGGGAAAAGGTAGAAGGCGCAGCTTATTATAAAATAGGGTTTGGTTATGAGATTGATAATGGATCGATTGGTTCTGACGTAATAAGAAAAGTGGAAGGTACCGAAGTGAATATACCAGTTGAAGAGATTTATAACCTACCAAGTTCCATTATTTATACGAATGAAGATAATGTTGATCCGAATTCACTATTAGCTTATGCTAATCCAGACAATCGCTTCTTTTGGAAAGTTTTTGCCTATGATCAGGATGATAACCTTATTACAAGAAGTGACGGCTATCGTTTAGATGATGAGGTAACCAAAAATATTCCTTTCTTTTATTTAAAACACCGAAAACTAACGGAAGCGGATGAATTATTACTTAATAATCAAATACAAGAAGCACTAAAACAATATAAAGAAAGCTATGCGAGTAACCATAACGATTTGCACAGCTTACGGATGATTATAAGACTAATTGGTGTAGAGGATAAGGAATATACTGGCACAGATGAACGGGTAGTTCCGTATATGGAAGAACTGGCACAAAAGTTACCATCTTCAGAGAATATTTCTCAGTTAATCATGTATTATTATGAACAGCAACAATGGGATGAATTTAATATATGGTTCGAACGGTATTTAGCAGAGGAAAATGTACTTGGTGAGTATTTACAATCTATTTATGCAAGTGCATTGATGAAACAAGGAAAACATGATAAAGCCGATAGTCAGTTTAGAGAGGCTATGCGCATAGATGGCAGTCATCGCTTTGTTGGACTTTGGATTGCAAATGAAATGTATAGAAATGGACTTTCAGAAAGCGTGTTAGAGATTGCGATAGAATATCCGTTTCATTCCTATGGGACGGGAAGTGGAACAGATTGGTTACAGTTAGTGAAATCCACAATATCAGAAAGTGATCAATTTGAAAGTTACGAAGTTGAATTAAAAGAAGTTCTCAATTTGTACTTCAATGGTGAGATAGAAAAACTAGATAAGTGGATAAACACAACAAATAAGAGCAGTTTGAAAGAGTTACTGAAAGCAATTAATGAAGTAAATTAGTTTGTTACACTAGAGAAGAGAAGTCTATCTCTTAAGGTTATTAGCTGTTGAGATAGGCTTCTTTACTAATTTGTAATATCCTCAGAAGGTCCGAATATTTCATAATGAATATCCACTGAATCCACACCAAATTGGACTAGTAATTGATATGCTGCTCGCATGAATCTTTTTGCCCTACAGAAGTAAAATGCTGCATCATTAGTTGGAAAAATAGAAGATAACCAGTTATAGTCTAAATATCTTCCTTGTATAATTATCACCGACATTTGGACGATCATAAACAATAAAGCTTTTCACCTGTGAATGATTTTCGACAATCTTATTCACACGATCTGTCTAAAACAGTAAGATAGCCATGGATGTTTTAATCCATGCTTTATTCCTTTATAATAGTAATAATTAGTTGATGGAGGTAATGGATATGAAAGAGATTACGGCAAAAGAGTTAGCTGAAAAAGTAAAAAATGGTGAAGATGTGAATATAATTGATGTTCGAGAAGACGATGAGGTAGCGAAGGGTAAAATACCAGGTGCGCTTCATATTCGACTGGGTGAGCTAGGAAATCGATTAGACGAATTAGATAAGAATGAGCATTACTACATGGTATGCCGGTCTGGTGGAAGAAGTACAATGGCTTGTGAATTATTAATCGACGAAGGTTTCGATGTGACGAACATGGTTGGCGGAATGCTAGCTTGGGAAGATGATGTCGAAGTGGAAGATAAGTAAAACAATCTTGAGGGAAATAATTGTAAAAAATAGATAACGAGAGGAGTCTTTTATTTGTCTACATATCCAAATGTACAGGAAACCAAAGAATTAATTAAGGAATTAGTATCTATTCCAAGCCCTACAGGTTTTACGGCTAACGTCATTCGATTTGCGGAAGAGTTTTTAAACAAATTGAATGTGGAGGCGAAGCGTAACCGAAAAGGTGGTTTAATCGCTACTTTACCGGGCAAAAACAATGATGAACATAGAATGTTAACAGCTCATGTGGATACACTAGGTGCAATGGTTAAGGAAGTCAAAAGCAATGGCAGACTTAAATTGGATCTTATTGGTGGATTTCGTTACAACTCGATAGAAGGAGAGTACTGTGAAATTCACACCTCTAGTGGGAAAGTGATAACGGGAACTATCCTGATGCATCAAACCTCTGTTCATGTTTATAAGGATGCTGGAAAAGCGGAACGGAATCAAGAAAATATGGAGGTTCGTATAGATGCGGAAGTCCATAATGCAGAGGAAGTTAGAGCACTTGGAATAGAAGTGGGAGATTTTGTATCATTCGATGCAAGGGTGCAAATGACGGATAATGGCTTCATAAAATCTCGTCACTTAGATGACAAAGCAAGTGTAGCTATCTTACTTCAATTAATTAAACGAATAAAAGAAGAGAATATTACACTACCATATACCACACATTTCTTAATCTCGAATAACGAGGAAATTGGCTATGGTGGTAACTCCAATATCACACCTGAAACGGTTGAATATTTAGCAGTGGATATGGGCGCAATGGGTGATGGTCAGTCAACAGATGAATATACCGTATCCATTTGTGTCAAGGATGCTAGTGGTCCATATCATTATGGATTACGTAAACGTCTAGTGGAACTAGCGGAGAAAAACAATATAGGCTATAAGCTTGATATTTATCCATACTATGGATCTGATGCATCTGCTGCAATTAAGTCTGGGCATGATATAGTTCATGGATTAATTGGACCTGGAATAGATTCTTCTCATGCTTTTGAACGTACCCATGAAAAGTCTTTAATGAATACCGAGCAATTAGTCTATCATTATGTACTATCTGATATGATTGCCTATTAAATAATTTGATGGTAGAGTACCCAAACGTGGTCGTTTGAGTACTCTTTTTATTTTGGCTTTCTTTGAAATGTTATCCAACTGTCACTATCTTCACTCTAAAAAAGTAGGTATCTATATTTAATTTTGGGTAGAGTTGATATAAAAATATACCTTTGACTATTTTTTTCTAGTTCGTTCATCTAATCATCACTATATCACACGAATATAATATAACGACTAGTAGAAAAGGAGGGATATCGATGAGTGAAGTATGGAGAAATCCGAATGTCTTCGGAGCTTATGGAGGACAGTCCGGTTCAGGTGATTCAGATTCTAGAAGCGATTCTCGAAGTGATTCCAATAGTGAGTCTGATGTAAGAAGTGATAATGATAATGAAAATGATGTACGAGTTAAAGATAAAAATACAAACGTAGCAAGAGCTAAAGTTGTAGATAGTGGTAATTCGAGAGTGGATCTTGATATCAATGTAGATAGTGATTCTCGTGCAAAAGTTCGTTCTAGATCTGAAGCAGATTCTGATTCCGATGCAGATTCAGATCAAGATCAGGACCAAAGACAAAATCAAGACCAACGCTTTGATTAACTTTCTATAGAGGGATACGAATCGTGTCCCTCTATTTTTAACAGAATGAAGAGAATAACATCCTATTCATCTGCATGAAAGAAAGAATGTGTCCTATAAAGAATGGAGGAGTAGATATAGATGGAAAGGAAAATAGAGAATAAATTAAAGACCCTGATCGATAAGAGTGGAAATTCAGATGTCGATCTTGTAGTGAACATAGAGACAAAAGCAATTGCTTATAGCATTTTATGTAGTAGTTATGCTAGAGGAGATATTACGGAAGATGAGTTAGATAGGGCAGTACGAAAACTAGATTCATTATTGGAAAAGGATAGACGTAGGCAGAAAGAAAGGAATCAAGTAGTTGAATTTGACTCTCGTAGTCAAAATAATCCAAGGCGAAGTTCAAGAAGGAAATGGATTTAAACATTTTCTTCTTTTTTGAGTATAAAAATATTATTGTAAAAGAAAAGTGGGTATCCCCACTTTAATAGAATGAAATTCAGTCCCAGTATCCTAACAATTCATTCTTTCACTCCTCCAGAAGTTAGCCCCGAAACAATCTGTCTTTGGAAGAGTAATACAATGATTAACGTAGGAATCGTTACGATAGCTGTAGCGGCTGCCACCTCTCCCCAGAGAATTGAAAATTGATCCCTTAAGAATGAGATTGCGACAGGTACAGTATGGTAATTCGGCTCCGTATTTAATGTTATAGTCAACAAAAACTCATTCCAGGCTGCAATAAAAGTAATGATTGCTGTTGTAAAAACACCTGGAGCAGCTAATGGAATAATAATTTTGGTTAACGTTTGTATCCTAGTTGCGCCATCAATCGTTGCTGATTCCTCTAAGGCTAATGGAATTTTATTAAAATGTGTTACTAATATCCAGACTCCCATTGGTAATGTAATAGTCGAATAGGGAAGGATTACAAAATAACTGTTTAACCAACCTAAATCATAAAATAAGTTATAGACTGGCCCAGTAATAATCATTTGAGGAAACATAGAGACAGCAAGTATCAACCCCAATAAAATACTTTTACCTTTAAAGTGAAAGCGAGATATGGCATACGCACAAAGGGATGCGACAAAAATGACATAAATAGTCGTGGATAGTGCAACTATAAAACTATTCATTATTGCCTTCCATATTTCCTTTTCAAATAGAATCGTTGTGTAGTTCTTCCATGTTGGTTCTTCTGGAATAAAGCGAAAAGCCCCAGCACCAAATATTTCACCGCTTGATTTAAAGGAAGTGATGAATATCCATAGAAAAGGAAATATCATAATAAACAAGTAACCCGTTACAACAATACTGAACAATAAAACTAGCTTTCTTTTTGATGTTTTCATAAACTTCCCTCCTTAATCTCGGTCAAGAAGATTGGTGCCAAGTAATCTTACAAATATGATGGAAATTATAGCTACACAAAGGAACATAATCATGACGACTACAGAACCATAACCAAAATTTGTTTGACCGAACATGGTCTTGTAGGCATAGATAGACATGGTTTCTGTTGCCCCACCTGGACCACCACCAGTAAGAACGAAAATTAAATCAAATACACGGAAAGCGTCAAGGGTACGAAATAGAAGGGCAACTAGAATGGAAGACTTTAATAATGGCAAGGTTATCGTAAAGAAACCTTTGACCTTAGAGGCTCCATCGATCGATGCTGCTTCATAGAGCGATTTTGGTATATTTTGTAGACCAGCTAGTAAAAGTAATGCCATATAGGGAGTTGTTTTCCAGACATCAGCAAGTATTGTAGAGACCATTGCTCCACCTTGACTAAGTAATAAATCCTGGGATTGGCTGATCAATCCTAAGTTCTCAAAAAAGTGTGCTATAATTCCACTCGATCCATCATATAAGTAACTCCACATTAATGCTGCAACAGCCGTTGGGATTGCCCAAGGGATTAACGAAGTAGTCCTAATTAGTCCTTGACCAAGCATTGCTTTATTTAGGATTAGTGCAAGCCCTAAACCGAGAACTAGCTCGATGGCAACAGATACCACCGTAAATAGAATCGTATTCCATAATGCTGTATGAATATATTTGTCACCGAAAGCTTTTTGGTATGCTTGTAATCCAATGAAATTAGAGGGGATAATACTTCTATTAAAATCCTCTACTAATAGAGGTAAACTATCTTGATGTGTGAGGGTATATTTAGTAGAAAGTTCCGCTAGTAGTAGTTTCGTATTTTGATATAGATCGGTAATGTTTGAACGTTCTTCTTTCGTAATCTTGATAACACCTTTTTGATTGACGTAAGGTTTAGCGGCATCTTTTATTTGGTTTAGAATAGTGTTAGCTTTTGTCTTGTCGTCATTTTCTGTAATATTTTGCATGTCTTCTGTCAAAAATAACTCGATATATATAGCAGTCTCATGGAATAAATCAACATTAAACCTCTCGTTTAGGTATAGACCAGATTTCTGTGGATCGTTGAGTTTGTAATCAAAAAACGTATAGGTGATGGACTGAATGACTGGCCATAAAGAGAAAACAGCGATAAGGATCAATGTAGGAAGTAGGTAACACCAACCACTAACTCCCAATTTATGTTTCATTCTTTCACCTCTCATTGGAACAAATATCTATATGAAACTCCTTATGTACCTGGTCATAAGGAGTTTCTTCGTTTAATAGAACTTATTCTGATTTAGCTGCTTGTTCAATGGTCGTTGCAGCTGTATCTAATCCTTCTCCGGAGCTTAAATATTTATGTGCTTCTACTTGAATGGTGTTCGATACGGCATTATAGTCTGGTGATACTGGTCGGGCTAATGTATTTGCAAGTGCTTGTTGGAAACCTGGGTAAGAGAGCATCTCATTTCCTGCAATGACCTCTTCATCTTCTAATAAGGCATTGAAGCCTGGAAGATAACCGCCTTCTGTTGTCATAATTTTTTGCCCTTGTTCTCCTGCCGCAAATTCAATAAATGTCCATGCTCCTTCTATATTTTCCGAGTTTTTATTTATCCCAAGTAACCAACCGCCAACGGATCCTCCATTAGGTAATGGGGCGATACCCACTTGTTCCAAACTAACTGTCACGCCGTCCTCTTGACCTTTAATACGTCCAAATTGGTATGGCCAGTTCCGTTCAAACACAGCATTTCCCTGCTCGAAGTTTGTATGTGCTTCGGCTTCTGTATAATTGAGGAGATCTTTAGGTGAAAAATCTGCAGTGGTGAACTTATACATGGTTTCTAACCCCGTTTGAACATCAGAAAACGCGTTTGTAAATTCTGTAACGTTTACCGTTAACCCCTCATATTGCTTCGACTGATAGAGGAAACCATATTTGGTTTCGGCTTCACCGGTATATTTTTCCGCCATAGCATATAAATCATCATAGGTATAATCGCCACTATCCAGTTTAGCAGCATCTTCTTCGCTTACAATATCGTTGCGGTAATAGAGTAATCCTAAATCTGGGAAAAAAGGAAGTGTGAATTGTTTACCTGTATAATTTCCAGATGCCATGGAACCCGCATTGAATTGATCTTTACTAAGACCAGATTCATTCATAAACAAATCAATAGGTTCTAAGAAACCAGCACCTGCAAATTCTCCTGCCCATACAACATCAAGTGATAATACATCATACTCACTAGATCCGCTATTTAGCGAATTTAAAAGTTGGTCATGCATTTGAGCAGAATCATTTGTTAAAGGATCCCATTCCACTACATACTGGTCTTGACTTTCATTAAACGCATCTATAAGTGCCTGTGTAGCTGGTGTATTGTCATTCTGTGCACCGAACTTAATGGTAACTTTCTCATCAGTTGTTTTCATGTCCTCTCCACTCTTATTATCATTATTATCTGTTTTCTGTGTATTATCACCATTATCAGAACAAGCAGTTAACATCAGTGCAGAGAAGAGTATTACCATAAAGAATAAAGACTTTAGGAATTTCATTCGGTTATCCCCCTTTATTATTTTTTAGACATTATACAAGCAAATGCCCTATTTAATTGTATTGTAAAGGATTACAAATTATAATCTAGAAACAAATTTTGGCTTCGAAGCCAATAAAAAAACGAGTGAAAAATCACACTCGTTTGATAAATATATAGGATAGAATCATTTTAGGAATCTATAAAACAAAGTTATATATACAGTAAAAGTGAGCTAAACTGCCAACTAGGATAAAAATATGAAAGATTTCATGAAACCCCATATGTTTAAATTCTAGAAATTTAGGCTTTAACCAATAAATGATAGCTCCTATGGTGTAGGCTAAACCTCCCGATATTAAGAGTATCATGCCATTCCAGGTTAAGACGTCTACTAGTGAAGAACTAAAGAAAATAATAATCCAACCCATTAGCACGTATAAAGCGGTAGATAACCACCTAGGTGCCTTAAACCAAATTAATTTATATAATACGCCTAGTAACGCTAAACCATTAATAACGATGAAAAGCGTCCAACCTAAAGTGCCTTGTAGACTAATTAAACAGATTGGTGTATAAGTTCCTGCAATAAGAACAAAAATCATGGAATGGTCTATTTTTCTTAAGAATGCAATAATATGATCCCTTGCAACAACCATATGATAGGTAGCTGATGCAGAATATAACAGAATTAAGCTAACCCCAAAAATAATGACAGCGGTAATTACTAATGCAGAACCATAGTCTGTAGATGCTTTAATTACTAGAGCTAATAGACCAACAAAGGACAAGATAGCTCCAAACAAATGGGTGAATCCATTGATTGGTTCTCGAATATAGGTGTTCATATACTCACTCCTCAACATGTAGTTTTGATAACTACATATAATAATACTAGCATATTGTCATCTAGTCAACATTTACTTATTTGATATAAATAACGTATAATAGTAGAAAAACTAATTGAGGGTATTGACATGAAAAATATAGAGAAACTAGTAGAAAGCCTACATTTAAAAAATCATTTACAATTAGAAGAACTACCAAATTTAGATTTGTATATGGATCAGGTCATCCAAATTTTTGAAAGTAATTTAGAGAAAACAAAGCGAAAAGAAGAAGACAAAGTATTAACCAAAACAATGATTAATAACTATGCAAAAGGAAAATTATTCTTTCCTATCGAAAATAAAAAATACTCCAAAAAGCACATAATCTTGATAAGCTTGATATATCAGCTCAAAGGTGCACTATCCATTCAGGATATTAAAATGACATTGGAAAAGTTGAATGAGAAAATCGTTAAGGAAGATCTAGATTTAGAAAAATTCTATCAAAGTTATGTTAGATTAACGGAAAATCAGGTAGAACGTTTTACAAGTGACATTAAATTAGGTAAGGAAGAAGTAATACAAGAGGTCACAAAGCTTAAAGACGAAGATTCAAATTATCTTGAACAACTATTGCTCATTTCTTCCTTAGTCAATATGAGTAATTTCTACCGAAGATTAGCAGAAAAATTAGTAGACGAGATGAGTAGCGAGGGAGAGTAACACTGATAAACGAGGTGATTATTTGAAATTAAGTATATTAGACCAGTCCCCTATTGCAGTAGGGAAAACACACCAAGAAGCATTGTTAGAATCCATCAACCTGGCTGAATTAGGGGAAGAGCTTGGATATTATCGATATTGGATCGCAGAGCATCATGATTTAGATGGCTTAGCTTGTCCTGCTCCAGAAATTATGTTAGGAATGATTGGAAAAAGCACAAGCCAGATACGTATTGGTGCAGGTGCTATTCTCTTACCACACTACAAACCTTTTAAAATTGCAGAAACCTTCAATCTTTTGGCGACTATATTTCCGGATAGAATTGACTTAGGACTGGGACGCTCCCCAGGGGGTTCAGCAGAGGTATCCATGGCTTTATCAGGAAATTTTTTAGAGAACGTACGAAGGTTTCCAGAATTGTTGGATGAATTGACCAATTTCTTAAATCGAGATTTTGAGGAAGAGAATATGTACGCAAAAATAAACCCTGTACCAGTGCCGGATATTAGTCCTGTTCCATGGTTGCTCGGCACTAGTGAAAAAAGTGCGATTCTTGCCGCTGAAAAAGGATTGAATTATGCGTTTGGGCATTTTATGAGTGATCAAGATGCTACACCAATTCTTTCTACATATAAAAGATTAATTGGCACGAAACACCCAAAGAAAGAGCCTAAAATTATTTTTGCGGTGAATGTGATATGTGCTGAATCAACGGATGAAGCGGAAAGAATAGCACTAGATAGTTTTTTATGGAGAAAAAGAAATAGTTCCAATAACACAGCTTTTCATCATGAGCCTTCAGGAGAAGAGTTGAACGAATTCCATGATATACGAAGTAAGATGATTATTGGGAGTCCTACAGCGGTCAAGGAGAAATTACTAGAACTGCAACGCATACATGAGGTTGAAGAATTCATGATTTTAACGAATACGACGTCCTATGAAGCAAGAAATATGTCTTATAAACTATTATCACACGAAGTGAAGAAATCGTAATTCTAAATAACAAATATGGGCTATATTTTACTACTCTGTACCCCAAAGGATATATCCATAAAAAGCGCTAATCATATTGTATGATCTAGCGTTTTTTATATGGATATATACTTATGTATGGCATCATTTTTGCGAATAGATTATGGTAAAATGGAAGTGTGTCAAACCGTAAAACGAACATTTATTGATTTCGATATTCCTAGCACATAGTGATATTTAGAGAGGAAGGTTCAAAGATGGATTTTGAAACAGTCATGCAGGAGCTTGAAGCATTAGGTAAGGAACGTACGAAGAAGATATACATTTCCAATGGTGCTCGTGAGCCACTGTTTGGTGTGGCTACAGGTGCAATGAAACCAATCGCCAAGAAAATAAAGGTAAATCAAGCATTAGCGGAGGAGCTTTATGCTACAGGGAACTATGATGCCATGTATTTTGCTGGTATTATTGCAGACCCAAATGCTATGACAGAGACTGATTATGATGCTTGGATGGATGCTGCATATTTTTATATGTTATCGGATTATGTGGTAGCGGTGACATTATCGGAGTCAGATATCGCGCAAAACGTTGCCGACAAATGGATTGCAAGCGGTCAGGAGTTAAGAACGTCAGGTGGTTGGAGTTGTTACTGTTGGCTATTAGGGAATCGACCTGATCTTGAATTCTCAGAAAGTAAGATCGCCAGTATGCTTGAAGTTGTAAAAAATGAGATACATGATTCCCCAGAAAGAACAAAATCTGCAATGAACAATTTTCTATATACAGTAGGGATTTCCTTTAAGCCACTAAGTGAAAAGGCGTTAGAGATAGCACAAGAGATTGGAATAGTAGAGGTTAAGCGTGAGAATAAAAAGAGCAGTCTATTAAACGCTTATGAAAGTATTCAAAAAGATCTAGATAAAGGAAGATTAGGATTTAAACGGAAATATGTAAGATGTTAATACTTTATTGGGATATAATAAATTAATTTTAGGGGTAGAAATAGAGTTGCAAATTAGTCTGAAATTTTACCGATTTATTTCAATTTACATAGAATCGTGTTTCCTATGGACGAAATGCAAATGTTTGAGCTATAGTAAAATGTGCATAAAAATATCAGTAGTCGATTATATTTATTATGGACATACTATTATGATGTATGAAACACCTTATGCATCAATGGAGGATTAACATGCAAGAGTGGATAACGAATATTATGGAGCAATTTGGCTATGTAGGAATTTTCTTTATGATGGCTTTAGAGAATGTATTTCCTCCCATCCCATCGGAAATCGTACTTCCTTTTGGTGGATTTATGACAACTTATTCTGATCTTACAGTGACAGGGGTTATCATTACTGCAACATGTGGTTCAGTTTTAGGTGCCATCATATTATATGGAATTGGCTTATTAATTGATGTTGAACGATTAGAAAAAATTGTCGACAGATGGGGCCATATCATACGAATTAAAAAAGAAGATATTCATAAAGCAGATAAGTGGTTTGATAGGTATGGTTATTGGACCGTGCTATTTTGTAGAATGGTACCTTTAATACGTAGTTTGATTTCAGTACCTGCTGGTATGTCGAACATGAACTTTACCTTATTTTTACTATTTACCTTAATCGGGACGTTGATTTGGAATGTCATTCTTATCATGATTGGTGTGGTACTTGGTGAAAATTGGAGTTCTATACTAGAATTTATGGATATGTACTCAACAATCACTTATGGGCTTATTGCCATCGGAATTGTTGTAGTAGCAGTTCTCTTTATACGAAAGAGGATACGAAAATAGAAGGGGAATTAACATGGACTTTATCGAAATCTTAAAAGCGCTAATCCTAGGTTTAGTGGAAGGATTAACGGAATTTGCTCCGGTATCTTCAACCGGGCATATGATTATTGTTGATGATATGTGGCTTAAATCAGAGGAGTTTTTAGGGAAATATCCAGCGAATACATTTAAAATCGTAATTCAGTTGGGGTCTATACTAGCTGTTGTCGTAGTGTTCTGGAAACGTTTTGTAGATTTATTAGGATTAAATCGATATCTTAATAAAAATGCGGAACCAAGAAAAGAACGTTTAAAATTAACACAAGTAATTGTTGGGTTAATTCCAGCAGGTGTGTTTGGCGTCTTATTTGAAGATTTTATTGATGAATATTTATTTTCAACAGAAACAGTACTTATCGGTTTATTATTAGGTGCAATTTTAATGATTGTAGCGGACCGCTATGCATCGAAAACACCACAAGCTAGAACAGTAGATGAAATTACTTATAAACAGGCATTAAGTGTCGGTTTAATCCAATGTTTCTCACTATGGCCAGGATTTTCTAGATCAGGAGCGACCATTTCTGGTGGTGTATTAATGGGGATGAGCCATCGAGCAGCTGCTGATTTTACGTTTATTATGGCAGTACCCATTATGGCGGGTGCTAGCTTCCTATCTTTATTAAAAAACTGGCAGTACTTTGAAATGGATGCATTAGCATTCTTTATCGCTGGGTTTGTTAGTGCATTTATCTTTGCTTTGATTTCTATTAAATTTTTCTTGAAGCTTATTGATAGAATTAAGTTAACACCATTTGCGGTTTATCGAATTGTGTTGGTTGTCATCATTTTTGTTTTCTTCCTATAAAGAAGATACTTGTAACGAAGAGACCGAGCTGTTATTCAGGAATAACAGCTCGGTCTTTTGTAATGTAAGAAAAAAAATGAGTATCAAATTGATGGGAGATGCATAATGTGTATCATAACAACTTTGGAAATGCTATTACTGTTATATATAAGGTGGTGTGCCTATGTCTCAGAAAGAAGTGTGTTGCCCGGAATGTGGAAATTATGTTGAAAACCTAGATTTTACTCTCGAATGTGATTATTGTTTATCCAAAAAAGCAGAATAATTTTTTTGTGCATATTGTTATACAACAGTTAATAAAACATAAATATGTAATATAACAAAGGGGGATTCCATGGGTAATGTTGTATCTTGCTCGAAATACATTTCCAAACAAGAGGAGGTTTTAACAGAGGGTGCATTGGACTTTCTAATGGAATTGCATAGCCGGTTTAATGCCAAAAGGTTGGCATTATTAGATGATAGGAGAAGCTTTCAGGAAAAATTAAATAGTGGATATAAGCTTGGTTTTCGAAAAGATACCGAGGACATTCGTAATGGCGATTGGATCATTGCATCTTTACCAGAAGACTTACTGGATAGAAGAGTTGAAATAACTGGTCCTGTTGAACGGAAGATGATTATTCATGCATTGAATTCAGGGGCAAATATCTTTATGGCAGACTTTGAGGATGCCTCTTCTCCAACCTGGGAAAATATGATACAAGGACAACGCAATCTAAAGGATGCAATACGGAGAGAGATTGATTTTGTTGGGGAGAATGGAAGATTCTATAATCTGAACGAAAATACGGCCGTTCTCGTTGTACGTCCCAGAGGTTGGCATTTGGAAGAAATGCATCTTTATCTATTTGGTGAACCGATGTCAGCAAGTTTGGTAGATTTCGGATTATATTTTTATCATAATGCAACGCAATTAATTGAAAATGGAAGTGGGCCATATTTTTATCTACCAAAGCTCGAGCATCATACGGAGGCGAGACTGTGGAACGATGTATTTCTATTTGCACAAGAATGGTTAGGCATTCCTACAGGAACCATTAAAGCAACTGTACTAATCGAAACCATAACGGCTGCCTTTGAAATGGATGAAATATTATTTGAATTAAAAGATCATTCGTCAGGGCTAAACTGTGGTAGATGGGATTATATCTTTAGCTTTATTAAAAAGTTCCAACATAGGAAGGATGTTATCCTACCTAATCGTTCTCAAGTAACGATGGAGACACCATTTATGCAAGCTTATTCTTTACTTGTCATTGAAACGTGTCATAAGCGAAATGCACCCGCAATCGGAGGCATGGCAGCTCATATTCCTGTCAAATACAATGACGAAGCAAACAGAGAAGCTTTCGAAAAGGTGCGGAATGACAAGGTAAGAGAAGTACGTTGTGGGCATGATGGTACTTGGGTCGCCCATCCGGGTATGGTTTCACTTGTTAAGAAAGTGTTTGATGACCATATGAAGACTCCTAATCAAATGGATAAAATGTTGGATATTGGGATAACGACTAAAGACTTATTAGTTATTCCAAAAGGTAACATAACGGAAGAGGGATTACGTGTAAATGTAGGTGTTGGGATTGAGTATATTGCTTGGTGGTTGGCTGGTAAGGGGGCAGTACCAATTAATAATCTCATGGAGGATGTTGCTACTGCTGAAATTTCAAGGGCCCAAGTTTGGCAATGGATAAAGCACCCAGAAGGAAAATTAGACAATGGTACCGAAATAACGATTCAACTGGTGGAGCAGGTAATTAAGGATGAAGTAATCCGTATAGCGCAGCAAGTTGAAAAAGGAATGCTCAGTCTTTCTCAACTTGAAACAGCGAGTGATATCTTCAAAGAGTTAGTTTTTAGTGACACGTTTATCGATTTTTTAACCATACCGGCATATCAAACATTAATTGGCGAGGGGAGCAGATAATGTGGAGGATTTACGTATTCAAAAATTAATGAACGATTGGGAAGAGAATTGGAGATGGGAGGGAATCGAGAGACCGTATTCAGCAGAAGATGTCATTCGGTTACGTGGTTCCATTGATATAGAATATACATTAGCGACTCGTGGTGCAGAGAAATTATGGGAAATGGTGAACAGTGATTCGTATGTTAGAGCTTTAGGGGCTTTGACAGGGAATCAAGCAATTCAACAAGTAAAAGCAGGCCTTGAGGCAATATATTTGAGTGGGTGGCAGGTGGCAGCGGATGCCAATCTTGCTGGGGAAATGTATCCAGATCAGAGCCTTTATCCAGTGAACAGTGTACCAACTGTAGTGAAAAGAATGAATCAAGCACTACGACGAGCAGACCAAATTCATTACTCAGAAGGAAAAGAGGACATTGACTGGTTTGTACCAATTATTGCCGATGCAGAAGCTGGTTTTGGTGGACAATTAAATGTATTTGAATTGATGAAATCAATGATTGAGGCTGGTGCCTCCGCTGTGCATTTTGAGGATCAATTATCTTCTGAAAAAAAGTGTGGCCATTTAGGTGGCAAGGTATTATTACCTACACAGACAGCGGTGAGAAATTTAATAGCAGCACGGTTCGCTGCAGATGTAATGGGCACACCGACTTTAATTATTGCTAGAACAGATGCGAATGCGGCCGATCTAATTACTAGCGATTATGATCCTGCTGATGCAGAATTCATTACAGGAGAACGGACAGCTGAAGGTTTTTTTAGAACGGTGCCAGGAATGGAACAGGCAATCGCCCGAGGTCTCTCGTATGCACCATATGCAGATTTGATTTGGTGTGAGACATCGGAACCGAATATTGAGGAAGCTAGAGAATTTGCGCACGCGATACATGAAAAGTATCCGAATAAAATCTTAGCGTATAATTGTTCCCCGTCATTCAATTGGAGACAAAAACTATCAGATAAAGAAATTGCTAGTTTTCAGGATGAGTTAGCGGAGATGGGTTACAAGTTCCAATTTGTAACATTGGCAGGTTTCCATGCGCTCAATTATAGTATGTTCGAGCTAGCTAGAAGATATAAAGAAAGTGGAATGGTAGCATATTCAAAACTCCAACAAAATGAGTTTGCAAGTGAAAAATATGGATACTCGGCAACTAGACATCAACGTGAAGTTGGTACAGGATACTTTGATGAAGTAGCACAGGTTATATCAGGGGGAAATTCCTCTACCGTAGCTCTCAAAGGCTCAACAGAAGAGGCTCAATTTTAAAATGCTGGGATGAACCCTTTCATCTAGGGTTTATCCCTTTCTTTTTACCCCTGTAATTAGTACCTACTAATAAACTTTGAAATCTATTTGTAACAAAACAATAATACTAGTGAAATTAAATGATGCTATACTTCTTTATGACTAAAGTAATAGATTTGATAGACAATTTACATAGATTGACTTAGTAGTTTAGTAGAATGTCGGGAAAGCGGGGAAAGAAAGTGAAGAAGTCTTTCGTTACAATTGCCACTGTTACAGTAATAGGTTTCGCCAGTAATTTTGCTATTGATACAGTACATGCAGAGACAACTAATGATTTAACAAATAGACAAGCACAAATTCAAGATGAGCGCACAGAAATTAAAGATAAATTATCAAAAGCAGAAGCAGAAGTTGCAGATGTCTTGATCGAACTGGAAGAATTAAATGACGAGATTAAAAAAGTCGAAGAAGCGTTAAAATCAAACCAAAAGATGATTGATGATACCAACAATCAAATTAAAACAACAGAAAAAGAAATCGCTGAGTTAGAAAAAGAGATTGAGAAGCGCTATGATATTTTAAGTAATCGAATGGTCAACTATCAGAAAAATGGTGGTAATATTGGCTTCTTAGATGTCATTTTCGGTTCTACTAGCTTTTCAGATTTTATTAGTCGTGTAACGGCTGTAAATAAAATTACTTCATCAGATGCTGACCTTGTAAATCAACTTGAGGAAGACAAAGTTAAGGTAGCAGATAAACTTGATGAATTATCTAATCTTCAGACAGAGCTTAAAGGGATGCAAGCAACAATTGTAGCTCAAAAAGAGGAAAACGAAGCGAAGAAAAAAGAATTAAATAGTAAAGAGAAAAACCTTCAAGCTAAAATTAATGAATTACAATTAGAAGAAAAATCACTAGCGGCAATCGAGGCACAGGTTAATCGTCAACTTGCAGCAAAACGTACTATTTCAAACCCTGTTGCTTATCAAGGAAACAGCAATAGTAATAGTTCTAAATCAACGAATAACCTTACTCAACTAAGCAAAGGAAGCCAAAGTGCTCCTGTTGCATCGGGTAGTGCCGTTCAAACAGCTATTAATGCAGGTTATCCACATATAGGAACTCCTTATGTTTGGGCTGGTAAAGGACCTGGTGGGTTCGACTGTTCAGGATTCGTTTCATGGGCATATGGACAAGCTGGTGTATCATTACCATCTAGTACAGCTTCGATGCAGTATTCTGGAACAAAAGTTTCCTATAGTGACATTAGACCAGGGGACTTGGTGTTCTTTGATACGTACAAGAAAAATGGTCATGTAGGTATTTATGTAGGAAACGGTAACTTTATTGGTGCTCAAAACACAACAGGATTAGCTGTTGCCAATATGACTTCTGGTTACTGGAAAAACCACTTTAGTGGTCATGTAAGAAGAGTAGTTCAATAATTAAAAATGTATAAGTGGTTGGATATCTTATAATAAGTGTCCAACCATTTTTGTTTTTTAAAAGCAGCAAGACCATTTTCTATTCTTTCATAATTGGTTTTAATATACCGGTAACTACAAAAGCAGTTAAACCGACTGCACCAACTAATATCGCAGAATATAAGACCGTCGCCTCTGGAATGACTAACGCTCCTGTTAAGATGACGATGCTATCAAAGCTGAGAATGAATATACCTACATTAATCGAGGTAATTTTGGAAAGTATTAATGCTAATAAATCAGACCCACCCGCACTTATATTATTGATGAGCATGATACTTATCCCGATGCCAATGACAATTCCACCACTTAAACTACTAAGGAAAATGGGGAATACAGAGAAATAGGAAAGTGGTCGAAAGAGGTCTATAAAAAAAGAAGAGACTAATAATCCATGTACACCATTATAAAAATAGTTTCGATTATAAAAGAATGCAATAAGATATAGTGGGATGCTTAAAATTATTATGGTCAATCCAGGTTGTAAATCAAAAGCATATTTACCTAATAAACCAAGTCCAATAATTCCGCCGTCTAGGAGATGATGAGGAATAACAAAATAGTTAATCCCAATGCCAATCATAAGACTTCCAAATACAACTGCCAATATCTTCTGTATCAAACTCTCAACCACCCTTGTCCAAGCCTTCATCCTATTGTATGTGTCATGACATAAAAAGATGAAATACCTGAAAAAAATAATTTTGTAGACTGATTGTTTTAGATAGAATATAATTATTGTAGGGAGGTAGGTGATTCTGATGGGAAGGTAATTTTTTGCTTATACAAAGTTAATGGGTTAGATGATTCTTTTTTCCTATGGGATGAATCATCTACCAGACGATCGGAATAAATATTTTAGTCTTTTATAAACCAGGAGGTGAAGTCCTTGTATCTAATGATACAGGGATATTAATTGGACATAGTTAACTTAATTTTGGTTGCTATATTGATTATGCTTACAGCATTCTTTGTAGCAACCGAATTCGCGATTGTAAAGGTTCGTTCTACTCGTATTGATCAACTAATTGAGGAAGGGAATAGGCATGCGGTTCATGCTAAGAAATTAGTTGATAATCTGGATGCATATTTATCTGCCTGTCAATTAGGTATTACCGTAACTGCTTTAGGGTTAGGTTGGTTAGGGGAACCGACAGTTGAAAGATTGTTACATCCAGTATTTGAAAATTTAGAACTGAACGAGACCGTTAGTTCTATGTTATCGTTTTTAATTGCCTTTTTAAGTGTTACGTATTTACACGTTGTGGTAGGGGAACTAGCACCTAAGACGATAGCTATTCAAAAAGCGGAAGCTGTGACGTTATATTTTGGTAGAGTTCTGATTATATTCCATAAAATCATGTATCCGTTCATTTGGTTATTGAATGGTTCTGCTCAAATATTAATTCGCCTTTTTGGCTTCAAGCCTGTCAAGGAACATGAATTAGCGCATACAGAAGAAGAACTCCGATTAATCTTATCTGAGTCATATAAAAACGGTGAAATCAACAAAGCTGAAATGACTTATGTAAATAATATCTTTGAGTTTGATGAACGAATAGCAAGGGAGATTATGGTACCTCGAACAGAAATGATTTGCTTCTATAAAGAAGATAGTTATGAAACCAATATGAATATTATCCGTGATGGACAATATACACGTTATCCTGTTGCAGATGGTGACAAGGACCACATTATTGGTTTGGTAAATATTAAAGAACTCTTTACAGGTCATCTTTCGAGTGGAACGGAGTCAATCGAACCACACATTCGTCCGATATTACACGTATCTGAATCAACACCAATTAAACAAGTATTGTTACGTATGCAAAAAGAACGTATTCATATGGCTATTGTAGTGGATGAATATGGTGGAACAGCTGGTTTAATTACGGTTGAAGATATCTTAGAGGAAATCGTTGGTGACATCCGCGATGAATTTGATGCACATGAGACACCAATGATTGAAGAATTAGAAAATGGTTCAATTTTAGTTGATGGTAAATTATTAATATATGAGTTAAATGAATATTTAGGTACTGACTTAGACGAAGAAGAAGTGGATACAATAGCTGGTTGGGTAATTAATCATAATGTTGAAGCGAAAAAAGGTACAACAGTGGAACAAGATGGTTATCAGTTTATCGTGAAAGAAATAGATGGTTATCAAATCAAGAAAATTAGGATAACTAAGATATAACTTGCTTAATTTAGAGGTATTCACACACTACAATAATAACATTCTTAAAAGACAAACTATTAAGTTTGTCTTTTTTCTTTTCTATATAACGTAGAGGTCGTAGGATAGGTTTAAAGTATATGGGGAATTACAGCAAAGTATAAAACACTCCAAGGGAACAATAAGATTTGTTTTCGCTACTCAAAATAATAGTATAAAGAACAGTTTTACACTTCAAAGGACACTAACTATTTACCACATAATAATAAAGTCTCAAAAGGATAGAGTAAGTAAAATGATATTTATGGAATTAGTTAATTTGTAT
>NZ_AEWH01000065.1 GCF_000190475.1 Ornithinibacillus scapharcae TW25 | reverse complement strand
TACAACTTTCGTTCTCTGTGAGAAAATCCTCCATCTTTTTATAATCTATATTTTGCAAAAAATTCACCGACCCCTCTTTTATTTTTGTCATTTTTACCCTATTTACTAAATAAAAGTGAATTTTTCACGTTAATTATAAACCAATAAGAACAAATGTTCTATTTTTTGTTTTGTTTTTTTAAGTTTTTTACTAAAAATTTTCTATTAAAGGTTGTTCATATGAGTCATGGATTCTCTTTCTATATTATGGGCATTCATAGTTTTGGATCAGTGGCTAAAACCAAAACTAGTCACCTTTAATAACATGGAAAGGGGAATATATAGGCTAATGGAGGCTATACCTATTGGGATATCAGCAGTTAGCAATTTCGGATTTCCCATTGTTATGACATTTTATTTGTTTATTAGGTTTGAAAAGAAAATAGATAAATTGGAAAATGTGATAGTCCAGCTCAGTAACGTTATTAAAGATTCAATAAAGTAAATATGGAGGGGGAAATTATGAATTTGGAGAGTCTAATGGCTTGTTTTTGTAAATCTAGGGAGGCATTGCATTTTTATAGCAACTGTTTATCAAATAATAATCTATCTGATGAAGATAAAGAATTATTATATGAATTAGTTCAGGATGCAGCTTCTGCATCTAATAGAATAAAAAAACATTGCGAAGATATGGTCAAGAAATGAAAGTTTATGCAATTAAAAAGTAAATAAGGTGTGAGTATATCATGCAAAGCATTTTCTATATTATTAAATTCAATCACCGAACAATAATGGTAACTTTAGTGATCCTATTTATGGCTTTGGTATATAACTGTTACCAATTCTTTTATAACGAAACTGTTTTTGAGCCAGCTAATTCGCTAATAATGTCATCAACATTTGTTCAAGTAGGTATATTTCTATTTATGATATACGGGGTTCTAGCGTCGAAGGTTTTACTAAATAAGAGGGAGTATACAGTAGAAACTCCTTTAATATCATGGTTTCGTAATGTTTGTTTTATAGCTATTCTAAGTGTTGCTTATAATTTTATATTCTTTATAGCAATAATAATTCCAATGTTCAGTACTGGTATGCCAATGGATATTAATGAAGTAATGGAATTTATCTTTATCTATTGGGAACTTCCATTCTTAATATCAGGAATAATCGGAATGACAATACATATGATTTGGAAGCGAAATCTAGTGTATATTCCGCTGATCTTATTGGCAAGTATCTTAGGCCCGTTAGGTGATACATTTATAAATGATGAATTCTATCAATATATTAGTTTATTTCATCATAATCCGACGTTTCCGTACCATCCCTTATATGGTTTGCCAATAGACCAATTTAATATTTCAAAGCGCCTTATTATCTTATGTTTATCATTAGTTATATTCCCCTTGTATAGCATCTTTTTCGGCAAATTCATAAATAAAAGAGTAACACTATTTATGGTTATCCTTATATTCACACTTGGTTATGTTCACTATGAGGCCATACTTTCAAAGCAGGTTATTATTAGTCATGGTGATGAACCTGGTTCTACAATAGTGAAAGAACCTCTATATTACAAGGAAATATCTAATACTAGAAACACTCTTATACCATTACCATTAAAACAAATAAATGGGGCAGTTAATATTAATGAACAGAGAATTAAAGCTGAATTAATACTGTCATTGGAGGAAACCGGTATAAAAGAAAGGAATTATTCTTTTTCCTTGTATCATGATTTGGTCATACATTTAATTACGGATTTGGAAGGGAACCCACTGAAATACAGTAGGAATGCTGACATTATAACAATTAACTCAAAAATAGATGCTCATGACAAAATTAAATTAATTTATAGTGGCGAGATATCTCCGTTATATCCAGTAAATAAACAATCGCTATTTTTACCTAGTTTTTTCCCATGGTTACCGTCTAATACTGTAGGTCAAGCCTTTATCAATGTTTATGATGGAGTTGTCCATCGGACTTCCTCTCAACCAAAAAATTACATTCATTATGATTTACGAATAGAGTCGAATCATAAAAAGGTGATGTTGAGTAATATTGAACATTCTAACGGAAGATTCATAGGTAAATCAAAGGGCATAACGTTATTTAGCAATCATATTGAAAAAGTTAATTATCAAGAATATGAATACGTTATACCTAGTAACTGGATAAACATAAAAAAAGACTTACCAATTATCAAAGATGAGGGAAAACAATTTATAAGATTCATAAACTCCACCTTAAATAAGAATCTTAATCTACCAAAAAGAATTATTATATTCCCATTAACCGTTAAGAATGATTATTTAATAGAAGAAGATATTTGGCATTTAGATGATCATTTATTTATTAGTTATCCCTTTTATTTCACTATGAAAGAGGGAAGCATTACAAGTCCAGCTAGGTTGGAAGAGTTGGTAATAGGTATGTCAGCTGCCTTTACTTGGAAAGCTGATTCGTTCGAGTGGAATGATCCAGATATGATGCAACTTTTTGATGCATTTGTTTCAGAAGTTTATTTTCGAGAGAATAAAAGGGAAAGTAATTATTTTGAAACTATAGTAAATAGTATATCAATCTCCAACCCTTCTATGATTGATACGATTGATAAACTTCTATCAATTGTAAATAGGTCTGAAAATAGTGATGTATTAGAGAACTTATTATATCAATGGTATGAATCTGCAAAAAATCTTAACGGTAATTTTTCTAATAAAGATTTGATGAAAATTTTGGAGGGAATAAAATGATTTCATTTAGAAATATCAATATGAGGAAAGGAAAAAAGCAAATATTAAACAGTGTAGATGGTGATTTTGTTGGTTCGTTAGGTATTTATGGAGAAAATGGTGCAGGTAAATCTACTTTATTAAGGTTGCTAGCAATGATAGATTCTCCTACTTCTGGTGAAATAATTTATCATGATCCAAAAGTGAGTCGTAAGCATCTAGATTATATTGGATATTTACCTCAAAATTTTCACGGTTTTCAAGACTATACTGTGGAAGATAATCTCACCTTTATATCGCTATCAAAAGGTCTTAAGGATAGGAAACAAAGAAAAAGTATTATATCTGAGTTATTAGAGGAGTTAAATTTATCTTCTTACAGAAAGGTAAAACTTAAACACTTATCTGGAGGCACTATTAAGAGAGTCGGTCTTAGCCAAGCACTAGTAAGTAAGCCAAAGGTATTAATACTGGATGAGCCAACAGCTGGGGTAGATCTAACAGAACAATTACGTATTAGGCTATTTCTTAATGGATTAAAGGAGAAGGGGGTTAAGTTAATCATCTGCTCTCATAATCTAGAGGATCTTGCTGTACTTACCGATAACATCCTTACTTTAAAGGACGGGAACATAGTATCCATTCATAAAACACAAGATGTAATTAATACAAAACTTAAATTAACAGAAATTTATACTGATCTAGAAGGGATTAATAACTTTATAAAAGAGGGAAAAATATTTTCTTTCACAAAAATAGATGAGGGATATAGTGTTAGAATACTTTCTACAGAGAGTTCTGTTTCTTCAAGTAGTAAAGAAATAAGTAATACAGAGAAACTTCAGTTTACCCTAGGGAGTGATAGGAGACCGTGATATATGTTAAATCAGCTGCTCCTTATCTGGCATCCTACTTGTTATTCCTTCCTCTAAGTTTGTTTTTTTATTATACTTCTAATCTTGACGTTGCTTATAATATATTTCAGTTTGTTTTAATACCTTTGCTAGGAGTATGGATAATAAATGTTTTTAATGAGTTTAGAGAAATGGAAGTGATTAAATATACAAAGAGATTTCGTTTAGTAACACCGCTATTGTTAATAGTTTTTATGAAATCTATCATTTTAATTTCAGTTCCGTATCTGACTTTCAATTTATCAATAGAAATAGTTAAGTTAGCCATTACTCAAATTATATTCTTTGTATTATTCGGTGCATTGTTATTAAGTTTTTCTAAATCTGTTGATACAGCAATAACAATCTATATTATTTTTATCTTATTTAATATCGCTAGTAAAGGACAATTAATTCCAATCATAAATCCCTTTCTTTATTATATTGAGATTTTCGCAGCAGAATATAGTTATAATTCACTTAACTTAATTACAATTTCTATATTATTTATATACTTACTATATATAAAAAAAATAAACTGAGGGGGCGGTTTTCCACTCAGATTAAACAATTATCTTGCGATAGTTGTTTTTTTTTTCGTAAATACACTTTATATAACAAATACAAAAAAGGAGTTGGGCTTTATGAGAGCAATAGGTAATTGGTTAAATAATGAAGAAGAAAGGGAAATAGTTAAGGAGTTATACAACTCTAGCGAATTCAAGAGCTTACTAGCTGCTATGAAAGAGGAGAAATTCTTTGATGAAAACAGTTTTGACACTTCTCTTAACCTGAAATTTGACGTTGAGTACTATGATACTCTAGCAAATGTCAAAAGCATTCTACTCAAGTTTTCTGAAAATGTTGAAGTTAATGCTATCTTTAGAGCAGAAGATAAACAAACCCGATTAATTGCTGATGGACAAATCATTGTAGGGGATAAAAAAGTCGCTTTTAATTTAGTAAATGGGGAAGTCCAAAAAAGTGAAGTTCTCTTGGAAGACTTAAAAAAGTTAGAAACATTGGGTGCCAACGATTCGAAAGATGATTCTGAACTTATTCCGATTTCTTCGGACTATTATCCAGGAATGCTCAAGGATATGAAACAAACTCAATCAGTTCCTCCGGCTTGGACAGGATGTTTATATGGTGGTTACATTTACTGTGGCCAGAGCTGTGGTGGAAAAATTGCATGTGATTCTAATTCAAAAATAGGAATTAACTATTTAGATAGTGTATGTAAATCACATGATTGTTGTTATCATACACGGGGTGTATCATATAAGAACTGTTATTGTGATAGCAGGTTGTGTAATCAGGCTGCGTTATCTACAAACACGGCTGCAAAAACTATTGTTCGTGCTGTAATGTGTTCTTCTTGCTAATACGTATAAATAGATATCAATGCCGGTATTAACTAAAACCGGCATTGATAAATAATACACCAAAATATATCACTGGTATGATCGCTATAATAACTCCTAACCACAATTTCTTAAAGTGTAATATTAAACCTATAATCCAGATAGCAATTAACCATAAGTATGCAGGAGCCGGGAATTCGGTTCCTGAATAATTTTCACCAATACCTCCAGAGGCAAAAAAAGTGGCAAGAGGTATTACTATTATTCCCGTTATAACGAAGTAAACTGAACGAAAAACCCTTAGAAGTGTAGTATTATTCATAAATATTATGCCTCCTGAAATTGATATTAAACTATAAGATGACAAACCATCGCACTAATAAATGTGAAATTAAAGAAAATTATAACATAGTTGGTTGCTCATTACTATTCCGTCCTTTTTGAAATCCATTGTAAATTACTGGAAATCAAAGAACAATGGTGATAATTTTAAATAATATTTTCAAATCATCTCATCAGTTTAGGTGCCAAACCAATAAATTGTAATTAGATCTAGAAAAGCACCAATCTAATCATGGGGATACAAACCATTTTTATTCTTTGGCACTTTATTAAAGAAAAACTAATCACAACCTGACGAGAAGATTAAGGAAGAAAATATACTATCAGTATTTAAAAGAATATTAAAATCTACAAGAAGTGGTTGTTTTTTACTATATTTAAATACTTTTATATATAACAAATTGAAAGGAGGTGGTTAACTTGAAGAAAAAAATCCATACTGTGATCTTTGGTTTACTAACTTCTTTTATACTAGCTTCTAATGTGAGTGCTGCTTTCTCACAAGTAGAACTAGGATTCTTAGATTCAGCTAGTGGAAAGTCTGTTCCAATCCATAGTGGGTCTGTATTAGGAACTGTAAATCATGTAGAGCATCATTATACAGGTAAAGGATATGTTATGCTCTCCGTTAGAAAACATTTAGTTGGTGGAATACATCCAGAAGTTTTTAGGGTTCGTTCAGAAGGTGGTTTACAGACGGGGCGAACAAAATTGGACCCTTCTAATTATTATCCAAGGGGACAGTCAAGTTTAGCAAGAGGCTATGTTTCTATAAGCGGTTAATGTGATTTCACAAAGAGATAAAAAGCACTGGATACTATTATGTATTGGGTGCTTTTTTTCGATTATAGAGAAGCCGTACTTCGAAGGCATAAGAAGTGATAGCTTAGTTCAAGGGGCACTGAGTGAACAGAAGCTAAACAGTCTGGTAAAATTCTGTCCTTAACTACGAAGAATACATGGAAAGGAAGAAGGAGGAATTTGAGCCACATCAAACATTTTCATTGATTATGGCGGATACCTCAGGAAATCAATTTGTCTTTGGGGTGGATGATGACCAAGCAATAGCGAGGATAAATGCTAAGGTAGATTTAGATGCGTATGTAATAGTTCCAAGAGAGTTAGGGTTAGTCATCTTGAATGAATGTATTACTGATGAAAAACTGGCCATCATTTGTAGAAGGATATCAAACAATATGCGTAATACCAGAGTTCGAGAAATATTACGAAGTATATCGTTTCTTTGTTTCCTCAGATGATTGCGAATACTGCTAGCTAGAAGGAATAGATCATGGTGAGATAAATTGGTGTTAAACCTTCGGGACAAGGAACTCCTTGTCCCTTACATTTTGATTATCGAGTTTACTTTTGATGATGGGTGTATGTTGTAGTTATCTGTATAATGGAGTTCATCTATTTCACAGTTAGGTCCTATCTCAATGGAAGCGCCTTGTATGTAGGGTGCTGTAGTTGAATGGAGCTTAATTTTTTTACTTACAATTGTTTTGCAGTTTAAACGTTTTTTGGTTAAGGACCAACCTCTATTTTCTTGGCTAACTTCAATATGATTACTTTGTATGGTTTCTATATCACATTTACCAGTCATGGAAAGCAGCATATAGTTTGATTTCACGACCCCTGCACGTACAACCCCTCTAGCGATAAAACTATCTGAGATGATTCCTTCTTGTATCGATAGGTATCCTTTACTCTCAACTTTTTTGACTGTACCTTCTTTTAATGTAAGGGAGCCTATGTTAACCATTTCGTTTGCTTGCAACCGATTAAAACTGGAGGTCCCTTTGGAGTGTAACTTTTCCACAATCGTATTCGTCAGAAACCTTGCACTACCAAAGATTGAAATAGTTATACTTTCTACCTGTTTCCGAAACGTGACGGTACCGTTAACTCCTACCTTATAGTATCCAACTAATTCCTCTTTAACTAACCCACTAGTTTTAGTTATCTTTTTACTGTTGATTGAATTTCCAATAGCCAATTAGAATCCTCTCCCCATATATTTTAATCACTATATATTTTAATGATTAAAATATATAGTGATTAAACTAAAAAGTCAATAAAAAAATGCCCCTTAACTTTATGCATAAGGACATTGTTACATAATATTGGACATTAATTGTCTTACTTGAAAAAGTGTGGTCGCCATTTTTTCAATCTCGTCTGTAGGAAATTTACTAAATAACTCCTTAATTTTTTGTTCACCCTTAGCGGTAAGAATCATTTTTACAATACGCCTATCTTTCGGATCCTTTGTACGCTCAATATAAGATTGGCTCTCTAGTTTATCGCATATGGATGTCACTGCGCCTGGAGTAACATGTAGGAATTCCGCAATATCTGTTGCTTTCATACTCCCTTGCTTCTTTAGTTGGAAGAGTAAAACTAAATGAGATTGTGATAATGATTCTCCTGCAGTAATACGAGTGACGAATTTTTGGGACCTCGTCTGAATTTCTAACATCTCTTCTATAATGTTATGGATAAGGTCAATATGTTGTACATTTCCATCTTCCATGTTATCCCACCTATATATATTTCATTTTATAAAATATATAGCTGATAAAATAAATTGTCAATCAAACAAAATAGTCTATATAGTCCTATTTATTTTCTTGAATAGTGTATATGATGTCTTTAGTATACATTTACAGGTCATACATAACTTTTAATGAATAGCAATACATTCTAAATTCCTATTAAGGGAGAGAGCGTAATGAGTAAATTAAAAAAATGGGTTCTAATCTTATTTTCGGGGATGCTGATTATTTTATTGTTATGGTGGTTATTACCTGAAAAGCAAGAGGAAGAAGCGGTTTATCTTTACAGAGAAAGAGGTCACCTTACTTGGTTAGAGTTAACGAGCCAACATGACAAGGTAAATGGCAAGTTATATCAGAAGAAAGTAGTAGAAGAGGTAGGGCAAGTGCCTTATATGGAAGAAAACGAGTTTACACTGGCAGGAGAAGAGACAGAAGCTGGATATACATTCACATTAAAACAAGACAAGAAAACGATAGAAGTCAAAGCGAATCTAGTTGATTCTAAGTTGTCTTTGGATATACCTGGTGAAGAAGGTAGCAAGCAACTAAGGCTTGTTACGATTGAAGAACTTACTGAGCAGCAAGAGGCCATACAAGCAGATTTAGATGATGCCCTGTACCATATGGAAAAGAAGGAAAAGGATCGAATTGCTAAATTTGTATCAGACTTTACCAGTGTCTACGGTTATTTATACGCAGAAGATAACAAACCATATCAGTTATTCCTAAGGATTGACGAAGCGCTACTTCAAGGAGAGGTTACGGCTGAATTGCTTCTGATGGAAAGAACTGAAGATGAAAATCAGCCTTACAAAGAAACAAGGTACCCTATGAATGGAATATCCGATGGGCTAATATTAAAGTTATATACTGATGTTGATGGGGTGTCTACTTTACTAGAAGGAAGATTCCATGATTCGGTAGAGAGCTTTGATTTATCATTTTGGTTAACGGATGAAAAACTGCTGTTTCGCGAAGTAACAGAAGAAGAATTTAATCAAAAATATGACGAGTTTAAAACCAATGCTATGAATCAGTAGACAGTAAGAGTACTTCACGTAAATGTGATAGTACTCTTTTTAATTCTAACCAACTAGAACTTTTTTATTAGAAATACAAGTGCGTAGGTAATTTCTCCTATTATTTTCTGAAAATCATGATATAATTACTAAGGCTTTTTACAGAAAAAGGGGGACATATTAGTTTGAAGAAACACGGGGTATTATCTAGTATTCTATTTATTTTAATAATCTTATTGATAGCAGGTTGTACAGATTCTGGGTCGAACGCTTCTAAAGATACAGAACCTGATAAAGTAAATCATAGCTTTTTACTTTATAAAGAAAGCTATGTAAATGAAGATGGCGAGAGTATTGGAGAACTATACATTCAATCAACCGATTCGAAGGCAGAAAAGGTTTCCGAGGGTGTTAAACAGTATAGCTATACGTATTTAAATGATAAAAATAAAGTGTTATTTATCGATGTTGAGAATAAGCTTTATGAATATCAAAAAGGGAAGGAAAAAGTAAAGCTTGCTGATGATGTTTTTATTTTTAATGGAAACTACAGCGATGATTTGATTACCTATCAAAATAGTGAGTCTGACTTATATATTATTCATGACGGTAAAGAGGAAAAAATAGCATCAGACGTCTACCATATGGATATTCTGGATAAGAAAATATATTACTCTGATAATGATGGTGACTTTTCTGTGTATGATATGGAATCAAGACAGGAAAATGATATAGCAAGTGAAGTTACTTATTTTCAGCTTTTAAATCAAAAGGGCGACATAGTTTACCTTAATGATGACTACATGCTCTATTATCAAAAAGCCGGGGAAGAAAGTATTAAAGTATCAGGTGAGGAAGTAGATCCAACTTTCATTCGATATACGGATAATAGTCTAATTTATCTGGTATATGATGGGGATGGAAATAAACAACTAAATACGAGTAAAGTATCTGGTAGTGATGTAACGACAGAACAAATCGCGGATGAAGTTTTTGACGCTGAGTATGCTGATGAAACATTCTATTATGTTAATTATGATGGAAATCTTTATGAGAAAAAGCTGAAAGATGATGGATCAACTAAATTAGCTAGTGATGTTACTACCTTCCAATTCATCGATGGTACGTTGTACTTCATGGATGAGGACACAAACTTATATAAGCTAACTAGTAAAGATGAGAAAGAAAAGATCGCATCCGATATTTATGAGTATCAAGTATATAATGGTGACGTTGTGTACTTGAATAAGGATCATGAATTATTTGTTAATAAAACAAAAATCGAGAGTGACATTCAGCAGTTTGCCTTCTATTTTGGGAATATTGTGTTTGCTACAGATGATGATACGTTACACCTAATGAAGGAGCTAGAGGACCCTGAGGTTGTAATGGAGGATTTGAATAAGTATTCCACAGCTTATTACCAAAACCAAATCGTTTTTAGCAATACGCTAGGATTTGACGATATTGCTGGATTTTGGAAAATGGATAATGGATACGAGTCGCTTTTCATAGAAATCAAAAAAGACGGTAGCATCCAAGACTATTTAACTAGCGAAACGTATCATTACATGATTGATAATGCTGGTTATCAATCGATGGATATTTCATCAGAATATGATGCTTTTACCATCTCTATGGTTGATGATGTGTTAACAATGAGTCAGGGCGATGAAGCCTATTCTGCAACGAAATCTTCAAAAGAAGAAGCGGATCAATATGTTCAGGATATTGTTTACCAGCAAGATATTGAAGCGGTGAATAGTCTGATTAATGGTTATTTACCAACCTATATTAATGCGATTAATTTCGGTGACACCTACAATCTTGGTTACTATATTGATGAAGGTAGCGATATATACCAACAGCAAGTAGAGTTTGTAACGGAAATGTATGATAACCTTATCGAAGAAGAAATCTTAGATTACGAGATTTTATCTGTAGAAGGCATTGATAAGGATACCTATGAAGCGGTTGTCTGGGAGCAGTATGCTATCTATGATTGGAATGATAATTCCGAGAAAACCGTAGAACAAACGGTGACCTATACTGTGAAACGAATTAGCGGAAGTTTTTATATTACGAAATTAGTGGTGTCGGCAGAAGATTCTCTATAATCTCTATAAAGACGACCTGAATCTTCTTGGAAGCAAATATGAATAAATCGGGCTATCATAAAGACTAAATCATTAAGTTGATTTAGTCTTTTTTTCTATATAAATCAAAAGCATTTGAATTAAATGTATTATCAATCTCCGTTAGGTATGATGGCAATTCCTTAGGATGGCGAAAGAGCTTTTTATAAGCCTTCTTCATGCAAATAAATTAACGCAATAGATGGAATTTTATGTTAAAATAAAAGTGAAATTCAGCTTTAACTGTAACGGATTTCAAATTATGAAGGGGATGGATATGGTGAACATTGAAGTAAAACAATTGCCAGCGTATGAGGTAGCCTATATTAGACGAACTGGTAGCTATTTCGAACCGCAGGACCACTGGATGAGTTTGATGCAATGGGCTATTGAAAATGGCCTCTTTCCTCCACATCAATCATTTATTGGTATTTCTTTGGATGATCCTAATTTTGTAGAAGATTCTAATTGTCGTCATGATGCCTGTGTTACTATTCCAGAGGGTTTTGATAAAGAAAAGCATAAAGAAATAAATTTTAAAAAGTTAGATGGTGGGCTGTATGCACTATACCCTTTCTATGATACACCAGAAAAATTAAATTTCGCTTATCAATATATGTTTGGTGAATGGTTGCCAAATAGCGTGTATATTCCAGATGATGAAAGATATAACCTAGAATTTAGCCTGAACAACCCTTCAGACGATCCAGATGGCAAGTTGAAGGTAGATTTATTAGTACCGATAAAAATAGAAATTCTTAAATTGAAATATAATAATATTTCTATTACAGTAGGAATGAGATGTTTTTTCATTTCGTAAAAAAGCAGGTGATAAAAATGACATATCAGATGTCTCATACTAGTAGCTACTCATGCAAAGCCTTATAATATGCAGGCGAATCTTTGCATGGGCTTTTGAATCCTATTCGCCTAAATAATTATAGGCTTTGCACCTTATTTAAGATTGAAGAATAAGGAGCTGTCTATAATGAGCGATATAAAAGCAAAGTCAATATTACCAGAAGAGTTAATTAAGGAAATTCAAAAATATATCCAAGGTGAAACGATTTATATCCCAAAAGTGAAATCAAATTATCAGAGTTGGGGATCGAGTTCTGGAGCTAGAAAGACCATTTCTGAAAGAAATGCATCTATTAAAGAAGCCTATAAAAATGGCTGTTCCGTAGATGAATTAGTGGAGAAGTATTATTTGGCACCAGATACAATTAGGAAGATTCTCTATTCTAAATAATGGTTTTATGTTATATAACATGCTCCCAGACGACGATGATCACGCTGATTGGGAGTATGTTTTTTTGTCTAAGGACAATGTTTTTGTAAAGCGGGCTTATATTTTAGGGTGCAGGGACTAAATTCACACAAAACGGGCGTATGTTTATTAATACAGGAACGATGTTACAGTAAACTGGTCGTAAGTTTCTCTCTGGAACACCCTCCTATCCCGCTCACCACCCCCGCATGGCAAACTCTCCACACCCTTGTATTTCGGTATAGTTCATTCTCTAATCATTTCTAACCTATTCAGCATGTCGTGATTTCGTTTACACTATAAGGGAACTTAACAATGTTTGGAGTGATATCATGGAAGCCTTTATCCGGGTGGACCAATATAATTTCATCAAAAGGCAAGTGCAGAATATAGTTAATGCTCAATCCACTTCCAATGATCACCGAGTACGAAGCACAATAAAATCAATGGCTTTTGAGAGAGTGTGTGCATTATTTCCTGACATGACAGCGGAGCAAGAACACATACTAAAACAAATACCTGAAATTGATGATAAAGAAAAAGCAGATCAGTTCTTAATCCCTTTAAAACAATATGTTATTCCCTTTGCTTACACGGAACAGAGGATAGCAAAATTATTTCCTAAAGTGAAAAAGCTGAAAGTACCCAAGGAGAAGGATCTGGATTTACAGGAGATTTGTTACCTTAGCTGGACGGATTACAGTACCAATCAGAAATTTATCGTGATAAATGCTAATGGGAAACCAATAGGGTTACATGGTTCCTTTGATTCGAGTAGGCAAAAGGGAATTTGTGTGATTTGTAATGGATTTGAGGAAGTGGGATTGTTTCTAACAAAGAAAAAAGGGGAAGTACAAGGGACTTATAGTAAGAAAGGAAATTACATTTGTAGGGATAGTGAAGTATGTAATCATAATATTGTTTCACTAGATCCTTTGCAAAGATTTACAGATTTGCTTAAGTAAGTGATTATATATTAATTTCAACGTATTAAAAAAGGGAGTTAGAGAGCAATTATGCCAATAATTCCCAGTTTTTTTATGGATTTTTTGTGATTGATACGTGATATAATCTATCCATATTTCTACAAAAATCGACAGAGATGTCTAGAAATTACTAATTTGGCGGAGGCGGATAGATTTAATGAGATTCACGATTGGGAAGAAAATATATTTTTCGTTTATTCTAGTTATTGTACTAATGATTGCTTTAGTAATAACAGGTATTAATAATTTGAGTAATATTAGTGAAAAACGGAAGAGGTTAATACACAATGGATGAAAGGGATTCAAGATATTGATCAAATCAATTATTTGACAGAGCATGTTTTAGCGTTGGAGTTAGAGTACTTATTGGTTGAGATGGAACAAGAAATGGATGAACTAGAATTAAATATGAGTAACACGCTAGAAGAAATAAATAAAGAAGTGGAATCCTATAGAAACTCAGTATCTTCTGAAAAAGAAGATCAATTATTAACAGGATTTATAAATGAATGGAATGTGTATCTTAGTATACATGAGAGAATTAAACAATCAGGTAGAACGAATAATCTCGAAGAAGCTAGAATTTTAATTCACGACGGTCAAGAACAATATGATAAGATTCAAATTATTTTAGATGAGCTTATAGAGTTAAACACTGCTGGCGGAGAGCGAGCAGTAAATGAGAGTAAGAGTATTTATAATAATGGTAGGCTATTAAGTATTGTGTTGGCTTCGATAGCATTGGTTATTGTACTAGTAGTTAGTTACTATTTAATACAGTCAATATCTAAGCCACTAAGAAATCTGAATGATTCCGCACGGAAAATTGCCGATGGTGATTTAACGGTTAAAGAAATAAAAGTAAAATCTAAAGATGAAGTTAAAGATCTTGCGGACTCTTTTAATGTTATGTCACGAAACCTCAAAGAATTAATCAGTTATACTACAGAGGTATCCAATAATGTGTATACAAAATCTGAAGAATTGTCTCAGTCTGCGTTAGAAGTTAATGAAGGGAATAGACAAATTGCCTTAACGATGGAAGATTTATCAGGAGGTTCTGAATCCCTTGCAACAACATCATCGGACATATCCGAGGGTATGAAATACTTTACATCCAATATTCAAAATGCTAGTGAAAGTGGAATAGTATTAGAAAAATCCTCTGTAGAAGTATTAACATTTACTACAGAAGGTCAAAAGTTAATGAATTCCTCTATTGAACAGATGAAGGAAATTTATGAAGATGTGAAAGCTGCTGTAGAGAAAGTGAAGGGACTTGAACAAAAATCCCTTGAAATTTCGGAACTGGTAATAGTTATTAAAGGTATTGCAGAACAAACAAATCTATTGGCATTAAATGCAGCTATAGAAGCTGCAAGAGCTGGTGAACATGGAACTGGATTCGCAGTAGTTGCGAATGAAGTGCGAAAGTTGGCAGAACAAGTAACTGCTTCTGTTACTGATATTAGCCATATTGTAGAGGGGGTACAAAGCGAATCGGTAGGTGTTGCTGATGCTCTCCAAAAAAGTTATGAACAGGTGGAAAAAGGGACGGACCAAATTAGGGTTACTGGCGAAACGTTTGATCAAATCAATGTTGCGGTTAATGAAATTGAAAAGCAGATTAAAGGAATATCTGATAGCCTCGTTGGAATTACGACAACTAGTGAAAAGATAAGCCTGTCCATCGATGAAATTGCTGCAATTGCAGAGGAGTCCTCCGCAGGAGTAGAACAGACATCTGCATCCGTACAACAGTCCTCCAGTGCAATGGAAGAGATTGCCGGTAGTGCGGAAAGTCTGACAGAACTTGCGGATTCTCTAAACAATTCGATCAAAAAGTTTAAAATTAAATAGTTGCGAAAGTGGTAAAGTGAACTATATAAAAAATAGAATTACAACTACAGAATAGGTAAGTTACTTATTTTT
>NZ_AEWH01000066.1 GCF_000190475.1 Ornithinibacillus scapharcae TW25 | reverse complement strand
TGTCCTCTTAAATGGTATTCAAGATATGATATACATTATGAAAGTGACCAAGGAGGGCAACTTCTGTTATCATTTTATAAATCTTGCAGTAAGGAAATATGCGGGATTAACGAATGACATTATCGGTAAAACCTTTCATGAAGTATTGGATAACGAAAAGGCAGAATTTCTATTAAAAAAATACGAACAAGCCTTATATACAAAGGATTGTGTGGTCTATGAAGACCTTTACCCATCTCCACTTGGTGAAAAAAGATACGGGGAAAATGTTCTAACCCCACTCTTCGATGATAATCAAAATTGTACCCATGTTGTGGCAGTTGTTAAGGATATAACAGAGCGTAAAATTGCGGAAGAGGTTGCTGAAAAGGCCAGAGAAATGCTTTTGGAAGGAAAGCAACGTTACCAATCGCTATTTGATTACAATTTGGATGGGGTATTGGCTATTGATAGGCAAGGAATGGTAGTGGCATGTAACCGTTCACTTACGAATATTACTGGGGATGTAGAAGATAATTTAATCGGCAAGCATTACACGCAGATTATTCTACCAGAAGATGTCGATAAAGTAGAAAAGTACTTCCAAATTGCGATTAATGGTATTTTGGAGGAGTTTAGTATACGAATGAGAAGTAAGGCTGGTAAGGAAATAGAAATGATTGTGAAATTAACTCCAATCATTGTAAATAAACAGACTGTTGGAATCTATGCCATTTGTAAGGATATTACAGAGCAAATAAAGATTCTTAATAAATATACGGAAAGTGAAAATAAGTTTGAAATCATTGCGGAAAATTCAGGGGATCTGATTACTATGCTAGACCATGATGGGAAAATAACCTATGTATCACCATCTTATCGTGATGTGTTAAGCTATGATCCTGAGGAGTATATCGGTAAGGAATTTCATCATAATGTTCATCCCGAGGACATCAATGCATTAACGAATTCTTTTGAACAGTCTAAAATCAGTGGGAAGCCTTGGGTAGCGCAGTTCCGACAAAAACATCAGACGATGGGGTGGATATGGTCTGAGTTAAAAGGATCACCGGTTTATGACTATAATCATGATTTTAAACAAATGGTTGTCTTATCAAGAGATATCTCTATACGTAAAAACTATGAGGATAAGTTAAAATATTTTGCTTACCATGACTCGTTAACTGGATTACCGAATCGTAGATACTTTACGATGCAATTAAAAGAAGCATTAGATGATTACAGAACAACTGGTGAGAAGTTCGCGGTTATTATTATGGACCTCGATCGATTTAAGGAAATCAATGATACATTTGGTCATGATGTTGGAGATAAATCGATTTCTGAATTCGCTTTCCGTGTTGGTCGTCAAATACGTGAAATAGATACGCTTGCTAGACTGGGTGGAGACGAGTTTGTACTCTTATTAAGAAATATAGTGGATAAAAGAGATGTGATACAAGTTGCTGATTCCATTATAGAAGCTGTACAAGCTCCTTGGAAAATTGATAATGCAGCGTTTATTACAACGACTAGTATCGGAATTTCATTATTGTCACAAGAAACCGAGAATACATTTGAATCTTTATTCAAAAATGCAGACCAGGCTTTATACGAAGCAAAAAATGCTGGTGGAAACCAATACGCTTTGAAAATGTAAAAAGACAGTTTAGGGAGATACTCCCTTAAAACTGTCTTTTTAGTTTTCAATTGTTGTTTTTACTTCATTTGGATTTTCTGGTGTGAATACATCTAGTAAGTAGAATGCAAATAAAACGGTAAGTATTGTAAATACGAGCATAATGAGGACAATTATTTTACCTTTCAATTCTATCACCCTTTAACCATAGCGGAAGATTTTTTGGCAGATAGGAAAGTATATTGATCTTTCTCGCCTGCATCAGAAAGACTAGCACATTCGCAAAAGACTAACGAGTGTGAGTTTCTCTAATCTTCTCTACCTGATTTTAGCGTAGCAGAACCGAGTATTCTTGTAAATATATTTTAGTTAATCGCTTCAACCACAGGATAATCTGCCAAGTTAATCTCTAGTTCTTGACCGAGTGCGAGCTTAGCAAGCTGTATACCGAGGTATGGACCTGTTGTAAGTCCAGAAGAACCCAAGCCATTTGCAATTAGTAGGCCATCGAATCCTGGAATATTCCCAATAATAGGAAGGAAACCGGGTGTGAATGGACGGAATCCTACTCTAGCTTCGATAAACGTACTATTTTCTAGACCTGGCAATACGTCAAGAGCTTTTGAAAGAATATCATGAATCCCCCCTGCTGTAACACGGAGGTCAAATCCAGTATCGTTTTCATGTGTAGCTCCAATAACAATGTGATTCTCGAATGGTACAATGGATTGGTTTGTTGGTGGCATAATCACTGGCCATTTGCCAGTGTATAGCTCTGGAATTTGAACATGAATAACCTGCCCCCTTTGCGCAGTGGTTGAGAAGTTAATTCCTAATGGGGATAGGAAGTCATTCATCCAAGCACCACAAGCAGCAATAACAGTATTGGCTTCGAATACTTCATCTTCTACTTTTATGCCAATAACTGTGCGATCACGATGGATGATGGTAGCTTTCCCATCTATTCGTTTCGCACCGTATTTCTGAGCAGCATTTAACAATGCATTGCGGAATACACGTCCATCGACTCTAGCGGCTCCACTTACATGAACAGCAGAATATACCTCATCAATATAAGGTACTAGTTCCCTGGTTTGTGTGGAGTTCAAGATACTAACCTCACCAATTTCAGGAGCATCTTTTCTTCGTTTTAATGCTCGTTCTTGCATAGCGATTAGTTTTTTTTCATCACGATGTAAGCTGATTGCGCCTACTTGTGCGTAACCAGTATTGGTTTCTCCATCCTTTTCCAATTCATTTATAATTGTCGGATATATTTTTGCACCATTTTTAGCTAATTGATACCAAGCCTTGTTACGTCTTTGAGAGAGCCATGGGCAAATGACACCCGCAGCAGCGTTTGTAGCTTGCCCACTCATTTTACGATCAATAATTAGGACTTCTGCTCCATTTTTGGCTAAGTGATAGGCAGTGGACGCTCCTAGTATTCCTGCACCCACAACAATAAATCGATTCATAATTTATAACCTTCTTTTCCTATGTTTAATTCCTATGTTAACTATAGAAATAATTGATTAAAATGTAAAATTGTATAGGTAAAAAAATTCAATCTGCCTATATTTTATGGTAATCTTGTACTTGGAAGAATTGATACATATAAAGGAGAATGATTATGGAAAAGACGTTAGTTTTTGGTCATAAAAATCCCGATACGGATACAATTTGCTCGGCAATTGCGTATGCTAATTTAAAATCAAAATTAGGAGTGAATGCAGAGCCTGCGAGACTTGGTGAAGTAAATAAAGAAACACAATATGCTTTAGATTATTTTAAGCAGGAAGCACCACAACTTATTGAAGAAGTACCTGCAGATGTGAAGGATGTTATCCTTGTCGATCATAATGAATTTCAACAAAGTGTAAGTAATATCCAAGACGTTCGTATCACGGAGGTTATTGATCATCACCGTGTTTCGAACTTTGAAACAAAGGAACCGCTATATTTCCGTGCTGAACCAGTTGGTTGTACGGCTACCATCCTAAATAAAATGTATAAGGAAAATGGCGTAGAAGTTACAAAAGAAATAGCTGGATTATTACTATCTGCCATTATTTCTGACTCTCTATTGCTTAAATCTCCTACTTGCACACAGGAAGATGTAGATGCTGCACATGAGTTAGCTGAAATTGCTGGAGTTGAGCTTGAGAAGTATGGCTTAGACATGCTACAAGCAGGTGCAGATTTAAGTGAGAAGTCTCCACTTGAGTTAATTACAATGGATGCAAAGGAATTTGCAATGGGGAATGCGAAGGTTGAGATCGCACAAGTCAACACTGTTGATGCCAATAAAGTATATGAACTACAAGCAGAATTAGAGGAAGTAATGGATAAAGCCGTTCAAGAAAAAGGGTTAGATTTATTCTTGTTTGTCGTAACAGATATCCTTCATAATGACTCTGAGGTTCTTGCACGAGGTGCTGGTGTAGAAAAGGTTGCAGATGCTTTTCAGGTCCAACTAGATTCTAATAATAGAGCACTGCTAAAAGGTGTTGTATCGCGAAAAAAACAAATTGTTACAGCACTAACGGATGCTTTCACAAAATAATATAAATAGACGGATTAAGCTAGATTAGTTATTCATACACAAAGAGAAAGCTTATAGTCTTACATTACCTATCAAAAAAAGCTTGGTAGAACCAAACGACTTTTTGTTAGGTAGAGATATAGAATATATT
>NZ_AEWH01000067.1 GCF_000190475.1 Ornithinibacillus scapharcae TW25 | reverse complement strand
ACGTACACACATTGATAAGAAAAAACAAATGCGTGAAGGTGTTATACCTACAGAGAATCAATATATAGCTTTGAACATGCCCCCACGACATTCTAAGTCAATGACTATTACCGAAACATTACCTAGTTACTATTTAGGACAGTTTCCAGAGGATAGAATAATTGAAATATCCTACAATGACACATTTGCCCGTAAGTTTGGGAAGAAGAACAAAGAGAAGGTAAAACAGTTTGGTAAGGATTTATTTGATATTGAATTGTCAAAGGATAGTAGTGCAGCTGACGAATGGAACTTATCTAATAACATAGGTGGAATGATATCAAGAGGGGTACTATCTGGTATAACTGGACAAGGTGCAGACCTCATGATTATTGATGACCCTATTAAGAACCGTGAAGAAGCAGACTCCGAAACACACCGAGATAAGATATGGGATGAATGGATTGACTCGTTCAGTTCACGTTTACATCCAGGTGCTATTGTTATTCTTATTCTGACAAGATGGCATGAAGATGACTTACAAGGAAGACTGTTGAACCCTGAGTATGGGAAACCGTTGGATTGGCAAGTATACAACTTCCCACTAGAAGCAGAGGAAAACGATATACTTGGTCGTGCTATTGGTGAACCGTTATGGCCCGAACGTTATGGACATTCGTTTATTGAAGAGAGGAAACGATATCCTTCTTCTTTCAACTCACTATACCAAGGTAGACCAACATCACAAGAAGGTAACATACTTAAGCGTGATTGGTGGAAGTATTACGTCACACTACCACCTATGGCTATGAAGATACTATCTGTTGATGCCACGTTCAAGGATGAAGATGATAGTGACTATGTAAGTATTCAAGTATGGGGTAAGAATGGTGCTAACATGTATTTGATTGAGAATGTAACTGCTCGTATGAACTTTATAGCCACTATTCAAACCATACGTAACCTATTAAAGAAGCATCCAGACATAACTGGTAAGTTTATAGAAGATAAAGCTAATGGTACTGCTATTATTAGCATGCTAAGACGTGAAATAGGTGGAGTGATACCTGTTAATCCAGCAGGTGGTAAAGTCGCTAGGGTTAACGCAGTGTCAGCATATATTGAATCGGGTAATGTTTATTTACCGCAAGAAGCTGAATGGGTACATGACTTTGTAGAGGAAGCGGCTTCTTTCCCTAAAGGTAAACATGATGACCAAGTAGATGCTATGTCTCAAGCATTGAATCGATTCATTTACTATTATGCTGAGTTGGAAAAAGCGAGTGATCCAGATAACCCAACTCCACAAGAGAGATATCAGAAGTCAGTACAAGAAATGACAGGTGGAGAACCTGACATAAATGAATTTACAAGTTGGTGATGAATATGGAATTTTTACTCGGTCTATTCGCAGGGATAGGCTTATTAGTCGTTCTGTCAATTGTATTGTATGTAGGCTATCGACTAGGTAACAAACCAAGGAACAAAGAGAAACCAAGTGAGCAAGAGTTATCTCGTCAACAACTATTATCAAGAGACTTCCAAGCTA
>NZ_AEWH01000068.1 GCF_000190475.1 Ornithinibacillus scapharcae TW25 | reverse complement strand
TTATAGAAGTAAATTCCCGCTACTTGCAGCAAGGCTGGCTGAAGCGGAAGGCTTGTTCAGAAGTTATAACTACGAAGTGGCTTTAGAGCAAGCTGCTAGTGCATTAGAAGAAGTTGAACCTGGGGCATTGAAACGAATAGAGGAGAACCAACTGTTGGTTAAATAATTTTTGTCTATGGGGCTGATTTATGGAAAGGAAATTTCCTAAAGTCAGCCTTCGATTTTTGTTTTATGAGAGATAAAGGCAGCACTTCATTACTATAGGGGAGGATATTATGATTTATCTAGATAATAGTGCAACAACGAAACCACATCCAGAAGTATTAAAAAGCTTTCAACAAGTATCTTCTAGTTTTTTTGCTAATCCTTCTTCCATTCATCAACTTGGAGGGGAAACAGAAAAGCTTCTATATACATCGAAACAACAAGCTGCAACGCTATTAAATGTCCATGAGGATGAAATTATCTTTACCTCTGGTGGAACGGAAGGGAATAATATTGCAATAAAGGGTATTGCCTTACAACATCAGGCCAGAGGAAAGCACATTATTACAACAGAAATTGAACACCCTTCTGTATATGAGGCTTGTAAAAGTTTAGAGTCATTAGGATTTGATGTTACCTATTTGCCTGTCAGCCAAGATGGCGTCATTTCAGTATCTGATGTTGAGCAAGCAATTAGACCTGATACGATACTAATTAGTATTATGCATGTAAATAATGAAATTGGATCTATACAACCAATTGAAGAAATTGGTCAGATTGCCAAAAAGCATCCGAAACTTCTATTTCATGTTGACTATGTTCAAGGATTAGGAAAGGTGCCACTAGTTTTAGCGGATAGTGGAATTGACCTTTGTACCATGTCTGGTCATAAAATTCATGGATTAAAAGGGACTGGGATTTTATACCGACGTAGAGGTATAAAACTATTCCCGTTATTTCATGGTGGTGATCAAGAATATAAGATACGTTCTGGAACAGAGAATCTTGCAGGTGCAGTGGCATTTGTTAAAGCATTACGATTAATCAAAGAGCGTGAACGATTAGAAATAAGTACGCTTCAACAATTACATCAACAATTGCGACAAGAGTTACAAAAAATAGATGAGATATTAATTAACACACCCAAGGACTCTGCTCCTCATATAATGAACTTTTCAATACCGGGACTAAAACCAGAGGTAATGATTCATACTTTAGGAAAGCAAGGAATATTTATTTCAACGAAGTCCGCATGTTCATCTAAGGATTTGGATGAAAGTAGAATTATTAAAGCTTGTGGTTATTCCCAGGATAGATCAAAATCTGCCTTACGTGTCAGCCTATCCTACGATAATACACAAGAAGAAATTAACGCATTAGTCGTGCAACTAAAAGAAGCATTAACCCAATTAAAAGAAGTAATGGAGTAGATAAATATGCAATATGATCATATATTAATTCGTTATGGAGAATTAGCACTAAAAGGAAAAACCGTAAAAAGTTTGTGGAAAAACTTCAACAAAATATACGACATAAACTAACTGAGTTTCCGGAAGTAAAAGTTAAAAGAACACAAGGTAGAATGTTCGTATTATTAGAGGGTCATGACCCATACCCGATAATCGAAAAGGTAAAAAATATATTTGGAATTCACAGTTTAAGTCTAGCTATTAAGGTTGAAAATGACCTGGAAGCTATAAAAGAAGCAGCATTATATGCCTTAACCAATTCAGAAAATATTAAGACGTTTAAAGTATCCGTCAAACGTATTAATAAGCAGTTTGCCATTCGATCACAAGAATTAAATCAAATATTAGGTGGACATCTACTTAGTAATACGGATGCATACACTGTTGATGTGCATCAACCTGATATGGAAGTAAAGGTTGAAATTCGACAGGAAGCAACCTATATTACTTCAAGTATTATACGTGGGGCTGGTGGACTTCCAGTCGGTACTTCAGGTAAGACGTTATTACTTTTATCTGGGGGTATTGATAGCCCAGTTGCTGGTTATTTGGCAATGAAACGTGGTGTGGAAATTGAAGCTATTCACTTTGAATCACCACCTTTTACAAGTGAACGAGCAAAACAAAAAGTAATCGATCTTGCCGAAAAACTAACTCGCTTCGGTCCGAGTATAAAAATTCATATAGTTCCTTTTACAAAGCTTCAACAACGAATATTCCAAGAAACTCCGGATGGCTATGGAATGACTGTTATGAGACGGATGATGTTACGGATCAGTGAGAGAGTTTGCCAAAAGGAAGATATTCTTTCCTTAACGACAGGTGAAAACCTTGGACAAGTTGCTAGTCAAACGATGACAAGTATGAACACGATTAATGAGGTTACGAACTATCCGATTATTAGACCATTAATCACAATGGATAAAGATGAAATCATAGAAATATCAAAAGCAATTGATACATTTGATATATCTATTAGACCCTATGAAGATTGTTGCACTATATTTGTTCCAAAAGCACCTAAAACAAAGCCAAAACGTGACCGCGTAAATTATTACGAGTCAAAATTTGATTATGAAGAACTTATTCAGGAAGCAATAGATGGAATAGAAGTCATTAGAGTCTCTGATCAAAAGAAGGCAGAAGACGTATTTGAAGGTTTGTTTTAAAGTTCGTCTTCGTTAATTCCAACACTTTCCAATAAAAAATACGAATGAATCACCTCCAAATAACACAATATAAGCGTACCAAGGAGGTGAAATACCATGGCAAACAACAATAGCAACAATTCAAATCAATTACTAGTACCTGGTGCAGAACAAGCACTAGAACAAATGAAGTATGAAATTGCTCAAGAATTTGGTGTTCAACTTGGTGCGGATACAACTTCTCGTGCTAACGGTTCTGTTGGTGGAGAAATCACTAAGCGTTTAGTACAAATGGCTGAACAGCAGTTCGGCGGAATTAATGGTTAATAACAACTAAATAGCATAAATGGCTAAGGGCTATTCTTCTATCGAGAATAGCCCTTTTATCATGTGATTGAATCCTGAAAAATTCAATCACAGACTATATGCATAAGTTTGGAAAGAAGTGGCAAACTATCTTTATCTTATATTAACGGGGATTTTGTGAAAAATTCGGAACATCTTTTTGGGAAATAAATAGGTACATGACATGGAGATGGGAGTATGGCTTGGATTATTATCCTGATAACATTAGTTATCATTCTTTTTATTCTTTTATGGTTCCGACTAAAAATTAAGATTCACTATTGTTTCCAAAAGAATAATCACCATTTACTGATTTCTGTTTACTATACAAAGTTACGACTGCTTCATCGAAAGATTGATTTAAATGGTGATGATACAGAAGAGTTTTCATTTATATTGGAATTCCTACAGGAAGTAACTGAAGATAAACTAACTGGATTTAAAGATATGGTTAAAAATATACTGGGGCAACTAAAACTGGCTAAAAACATGGTTACGATAATGCTTAAAAAGATTACTTTCCAGGAATTAAATTGGAATACACATATTGGTACTGGTGATGCTAGTACTACGGGGTTAGTGACTGGTGGAGTTTGGATGATTAAGGGGGGGCTGCTAGGATTTGTCTCAGAGTTATCGAATGTTGATTGTAAACCGAACTTAGCTATTACCCCACATTTCCAGCAAAAAGGACTATTTTCACAAGTTGATTGCATTGTAACGATTCGATTAGGAAAAGCTATATTTACAACTATGCGTGTTATACGAATTGCCAATATTTTTCCTGCTTCTAAATGGCAAATCGATTCATGAAGAAGTAGAAGTTTGCCTAATTATTACATATGCGTTGTTCGCAAAGTTAAGGAGGATAAAGATGGAAGAACATCCTATTCAAGGTCTGATGACGACAGCAATGGAAAACTTAAAGGATATGATAGAAGTTAATACGATTATTGGGGATCCAGTAGAATCACCTGATGGAAGTGTTATTATTCCGGTATCGAAAGTTGGATTTGGTTTTGCTGCAGGTGGTAGTGAGTTTATGCCTAGTGGCGGTTCACAAGGGAGTAGTGAAGGGGGATCGAGTAGTGAGGCTGTTTTCCCATTTGGGGGTGGAAGCGGTGGAGGAGTTTCAATAACCCCTGTTGCGTTTCTCATTGTAAGTCCTAAAGGGATTAAAATGGTACATTTGGACGAGAACACCCATATCTATGAGAAAATTATTGATTTTGCTCCGAAAGCGGTTGAGAAGATACAGCAATTACTGAAAGAAAGTAATATGGGTAAAGACAAAAAGGGTCATAACTCCAAAGATAAAGAAAAAGAACAGGGAAAAGAAAAGGATAAAGAACCAGAAAAGAAGGACAAAGGTAACGAGAGTAATAAGGAAGGTAAAAAGGAAAAGGAAAGTAAAAATTCAGATGAAGAAAACTCGGATTCAGAGGACTCTCCTTCCATATACGATATATAATATAGCTTTTCTTGGTAATCTACATTCTAATTAATTATAATGTAACTATAGTAATGGTACAGGAGGGATATTATGGTAAATGTAACATTCAAACAAAAACCAGTTACGTTGATAGGTTCAGAATTGAAAGTCGGAGATCAGGCGCCAGATTTTAAAGCTTTAGATAACGACCTAGAGGAAAAGATGTTATCAGATTATAAAGGTAAAATTAAACTCATTAGTGTCGTACCATCCATAGATACTGGTGTATGCTCCATTCAAACCAACCGTTTTAATGAAGAAGCGAAAAAATTAGATAATGTTCAGGTACTAACGATTAGTATGGACTTACCATTCGCACAGAAGCGATGGAGAGAAGTTAATCAAGTGGAAGACTTAAATATGCTCTCCGATCATCGCGATGCTGACTTTGGTGAAAAGTATGGCGTATTAATTAAGGAGCTTCGATTATTAGCTCGTTCCATATTCGTAGTCGATTCTAATGATAAAATTACATATGTAGAATATGTGAGCGAGGTTTCAGACCATCCTGACTATGACAAGGCTTTAGAGGCAGCGAAGAATGCTCAATAAAAATAAGTCTCCCTATATTGGGAGGCTTTTTACTATGTCATATATCAACTGACCTTTGGATGAATAAAAAGTTAAGTTGAGATTTTATCGAAATTATAACTTTTCTGCAAATCTTCTGTCTAAATCAATTCTTTTGTATAGGATTATAAGTATCTGTTACAATATAACGGGTCTAGATGGAACGGAGGATTATGATGGAAAGAACAAAAGTTGAACTATTATTTGAATGGATTGATGAAACAACAGAAGTCATTGAACAACATTTGAACGAACCTTATTTGGATAGTTTGGTAATAGCGTTGGAAACATTATTTTACCAGGGTGCTGAAGAATCAATGGATGATATTTTATCTCATAAATTGAATTCGGCTTTAGATCGTGTGAATTTAGAGGAATATCAATCAGAAGATATCCGTAAAGCTATTCAATTTGCTGTACTTAAAGGAATGAAGGATAACACACAGCAACAACACTTAATAACTCCAGAAGCAATAGCGCTTATTGTAGGATATCTAGCTCAAAAATTAATGGGTAATCAGAAAAATATCCGTATTTTTGATCCTGCTTCTGGCACTGGTAATCTGTTGACTACCGTCATTTCACAATTAAATGAAGGAGTCGCTGCTTATGCTAGTGAGGTAGATCCTACATTAATTCAGCTAGCTCTAGTAAATGCTAACTTACAAAAGACAACGATAGAATTCTTCCATCAAGACAGTCTACGTCCATTTTTATTGGATCCAGTAGATTTAATTGTCTCAGACTTTCCAGTTGGATACTATCCTGACGACATACGTGCAGCAAATTTCGAATTGAAATCAGATGAAGGTCATTCTTTTGCTCATCATCTATTCTTAGAGCAAAGTATGAATTATACGAACTCTGGTGGGTATTTATTATTACTTGTGCCAAATTTTATATTTGATAGTGAAGGTTCGGACAAGCTACATACGTATATTCAAAAAAATGCTCACATCGTGGGAGTAGTACAATTACCAGAGAGTGCATTTAAATCAGAGAAAAATTCAAAATGTATTTTAATCCTACAGAAGAAGGGGAAAAATACAGAAGGACCAAAACAACCATTGTTAGTACAACTTCCATCTTTAAAGAATACAAGTGCTATGGAAGATATCTTAGGAAAGATGAACAATTGGTTTCAAGAATATCATATCAACAGGAGTGAACAACCATGAGTAACGTCTTAGCCATTAACGCTGGTAGCTCATCATTAAAATTTCAATTAATTAAAATGCCACAAGAAGAAGTATCAGCAAAGGGGCTTGTCGAAAGAATTGGATTACCAGAAGCAGTATTTACATTTGAAGTAAATGGAAACAAGGATAAAACTGTAACGGATATTCCAAACCATGAGGTAGCAGTAAAATTACTGTTGGAGAAGTTAACTACTTCTGGTGTAATAAAATCACTTGATGAGATTGATGCTGTAGGTCACCGTGTTGTACATGGTGGAGAGAAATTTAATGACTCAGTATTAGTAACAGAACAAGTTATTAAAGATATTGAAGAAATTTCTGAATTAGCACCATTGCATAATCCGGCTAACTTAACAGGAATTAGAGCATTCAAAGAAGTATTACCAAATGTTCCTATGGTTACAGTGTTTGATACTGCATTCCATCAAACAATGGCTCCAAGTGCATATCTGTATAGCTTACCATACGAGTATTATGAAAAGTACGGTATACGTAAATATGGTTTCCATGGAACCTCTCACAAATATGTATCACAACGTGCAGCAGAGTTAATGGATAAGCCTTTAGAGGACTTGCGTTTAATTTCTTGTCATCTAGGTAATGGGGCAAGTATTGCAGCTATTAAAGGTGGTAAATCTATTGATACTTCAATGGGATTCACTCCGCTTGCAGGTGTTACTATGGGTACTCGCTCAGGTAATATCGACCCAGCATTAATACCATATATTATGGATAAAACGGGTAAAACTGCAGAAGAAGTAGTAAATGTTCTAAATAAAGAGAGTGGAATGCTTGCACTTTCAGGTTTTTCAAGCGATCTTCGTGACATTCAGGAACAATCTGCTACAAATGAGCGTGCAGAGCTCGCTCTTGATGTATTTGCAGGGAGAATCCATAAATATATTGGATCTTATGCAGCAAGAATGTCTGGTGTGGATGCGGTAATATTTACTGCTGGTGTAGGGGAAAATAGTGACACGATTCGTGCTAAAGTGTTAAATGGATTAGAGTTTATGGGAATCTATTGGGACCAATCACTAAACCACGCAGCAAGAGGAGTAGAACAATTTATCAGTTATCCACATTCACCTGTAAAAGTTATCGTTATCCCTACCAATGAAGAAGTAATGATTGCAAGGGATACAGTACGATTAACCAAATAATGTAAAAGGTTTTGGTAGCTAATACCAAAACCTTTTTTATGTTAATGCACCCTCAGACTATCTAACAACTAAAACATCACATGTTGCATACCTCGTTATACTTTCAGAAACACTTCCGATTAAAAACCGCTCTATTGTGTTCATTCCGGTTGCACCACAAATAATTAGATCTGCTTGAAATTCCATTGCAATATCTCGGGCTATTTTAACTTTTGGTGAACCGTATTCCAGACAACGGGAGATGTTCTGAATTCCAGCTTCTTGCGCTTCGGCAACGTAAGTATCCAGAAGATATTCTGCATATTCTTCGGTTTGTTCAGAAATTGTGCTGTCAAAGGATTCCGCAAAAGCAAAGGCTCGAAAATTCACGACATGGGCAATGATAAGGTGTGCATAATTGCGTTTAACAATATCGATTGCCTTTTGAAATGCCTTTTTAGAAGCTTCAGAGCCATCAATAGCTACGACGATATTTCTGTATTCAAAACGCATGTTAATCTCCCCTTCCTGTCTTTATTATATCGTAAAAGCGCTTACAATTGGTAAATGTAAACATGCTTTTAATGTCAATTTTAGTACAAACTATAAATGGAGGTGAGATACATGGCCAAAAAGAAGCAACAGAATAAGTTGTTCGAAGATCCAAGTGGAGTCTCTGCTGTAAAGAACCAATTATTTGAAAGTTATCAGAGTGGTGTTGTTGAAGACCAGCTGCATAATAATAAAGGGATATGGACTTTTAACAACAGAAAGGCTTAAGAATAACATCTCCAGACAATCTACTCTAAAAAAGGGTAGATTGTTTCTATTTTTTTCTGTATGATGTAGATAGTATGTATTTTTAGTTTTCTTATACAATGTAAGTGCTTACATAATGATAGGGGATGGTGTTCATATGAAGATAGGGATTCCAAAAGAGATTAAAAATAATGAGAATAGGGTAGCCATTACACCGGGTGGTGTATTAACCCTAAAAAATGCAGGACACGACGTATTTGTCGAAACAAATGCAGGACTTGGTTCAGGGTTTACCGATGAACAATATGCAGAGGCAGGGGCTGTTATTGTAGAAACAGCAAAAGAAGCATGGAAACAGGAAATGGTAATGAAAGTAAAAGAACCGTTACCGGAAGAGTATGATTATTTTTATGAGGGACAAATCCTGTTCACGTATCTTCACCTAGCGGCAGAAGCCGAATTGACTCGTGCCATGTTAGAACGAAAAGTAGTTGGGATCGCTTATGAAACGGTTCAGCTACCAAATGGTTCCCTTCCACTATTAACTCCGATGAGTGAAGTGGCAGGCCGAATGGCAGCACAAATAGGTGCTCAATTCTTGGAAAAGTCTAAAGGCGGTAAAGGAATATTACTTGCCGGAATTCCAGGAGTTAAGCGGGCGAATGTTACCGTTATTGGTGGTGGAGTAGTCGGCGCAAATGCTGCTAAGATAGCTGTTGGACTTGGTGCAAATGTGAGTATTTTGGACTTGAATCCAGAAAGACTGCGTTATTTAGACGATATCTTTGGCACTTCTATTAATACGATGATGTCAAATCCAATGAATATTGCTGAATGTGTCGCACAGTCTGATTTAGTAATAGGGGCCGTATTAATACCAGGAGCAAAAGCTCCAAAGCTCGTTACAGAGGAAATGGTGAAACAAATGTCCGAGGGTTCTGTCATCGTTGATGTAGCAATTGATCAAGGTGGTATATTTGAGACGAGCGATCGAATAACAACTCATGATAATCCAACCTTTACCAAGCATGGAGTGCTTCATTATTCTGTAGCGAATATGCCTGGCGGTGTTCCAAGAACGTCCACTATAGGTTTAACAAATGTAACAGTACCATATGCACTACAGATTGCAAATAAAGGCTATCGTGAGGCGTGTTTAGGAAATGCAGCCCTATTAAAAGGATTGAATACAATGAATGGCTTTGTAACTTATGAAGCAGTTGCAGTTGCTCACGGATTAGAATATAAAAATGCTGAAAAGTCTTTAGGATAAAAAAAGAGGGTCACTTTAATAGTGGCCCTTCGTTTGCTTTTATATTTATTCTACGATTTGTAATTCCTTTGGAAATTTCGTTAATACCTCGGCGCCATTTTCAGTCATGAATATCATGTCCTCGATACGAACGCCAGTTACATTAGGTACATAGATTCCAGGTTCAATCGTATATGACATTCCTGTTTGTAATGGTAAGGTATTATTTCCATGTAAGGATGGATACTCATGTGTTTCTAAACCTAAACCATGGCCTATTCGATGATTGAAGTATTTCCCGTAACCATTAGCCTCAATATGTTCCCGTGCAGCCTTGTCGATATTCCCAACTGCATTGCCTAATTTGGATGCCTCTACTGCTTTTAATTGTGCTTCTAGTACAGTTTGATAAATCTTTGTTTGCTCTTCGTTTACAGTTTGAAATGCTACTGTTCTTGTGATATCAGAACAATATCCTTTATAGATGACTCCTAAATCAAATAAAACCATATCACCTTTTTTAAGTTTAGCTGTTCCTGGTGTTCCATGTGGTGAAGCGGTTTTTTGCCCGAACAAGGTCATAGTTGAAAATGACATGGACTGAACACCTTGTTTTTTCAGTTCATATTCGATTTTTGCGATTACTTCCATTTCAGTAATACCTTCTTTTAAGGCATTGATTCCGATCTGAACACCATAATCAGCAAGTTCTGCAGCTTTCTTCAGTAATTCATATTCTTCTTTGCTTTTAATAACCCGTAATGTAGCAAGGATTTCTTGAACATTTTTTACTTTTGTTTCTGGAAGAATGCGTTGAATACTATTGTATCTGCTTAAAGTAAGGCTCTCCTCTTCTACTCCAAGAGTAGAGGGGATTTTCCCTTCATTATTTAGGAAAGATAGAAATAATTCCCATGGATCTTCATGATCATGATAATCAATCATGGAAAAATTCCAACCAGCTGCTCGTGCATCCTCTGCCTCCATTGCTGGTAATATCATAATTGGATCCTGTTTTAAACTAATATACACTGCGACAACACGTTCGTGTGGATCAGTGTAATAATTACTTAAGTAGTACACATTTGCTGGAGAAGTCACTAGTATACTATCCAATTCATTGTTATGTAGTTTCTTTAGTAAAGCGTCTAATCTTGTAGACATTTATATCACCTCATTTATTACTAACCATTATAAACCTTATAAAAAATGAAATACAACTAAGACAATTTTTTGAAACCAATTTTCATTCTAATCGTAGTAATTAGTAGTCATTACAAAATTTAAATAATTAGGAGGCTAATCATGTTTAAATTTTTTAAGAGAATGAAAACAATTGTCAGTTCAGAGCTAAATTCCATGCTTGATAAAGCTGAGGACCCTGTGAAAATGCTCGACCAGTTTCTTCGTGACATGGGCGAAGATATCCGAGAGGCAGAAGCGGCAGTAGCAAAGCAAATCGCAAATGAAAAGATATTAATGCGAAAAGCTCAGGATGCTCAAGCAATGGTTGAGAAAAGACAGGCTCAGGCTGAAAAAGCTGTTCAGGCTGGGGAAGACGACTTAGCTAAGCGGGCATTGCAAGAAAAGAACGAATATGAAAATCAGGCTGCCTTACTTAACCAATCCTATGAGCAGGCGAAAAACGATTCACAAGTTTTAAAGAGTAAATTGGATGAAATGAAACGAGAATATCAAGAAATGGTACTAAAGAAAGATTCTCTTAAAGCACGTGCTGAATCGGCAAAAACACGTACAAAAATCAATCGAAGCATGTCCTCAATTGGTGGAGATGAATCAAGACAAGGCTTTGCTAGAATGGAAGAAAAAGTACTCCGATTTGAGGCAGAAGCTGAAACTAGTGAGGATTTATCTACCCAGAGCAGAACTTTAGATGATGAATTTAAAAAGCTGGATACAGCGGTAGAGGATGAACTAGCTGAATTGAAAAAGGCAATGGGAAAAGAATAATTCAAAAGAGGCGGCATTAAAAATGCTGTCTTTTATTTTTTTGTTGAAGGAATACTAACTTGTATGTCGAATCTATACTGTAGCAAAAGATTAGAAAGGATGATTTTGATGAAGCTTTCCTATCATGGACATTCTGTTGTCAAGATTGAAACAGGGAATCACATTATTTTAATTGACCCATTTATTACAGGTAATCCAGTATGTGATTTAGAGGTTGAACAAGTGAAGGCAGATTACATACTCCTAACTCATGGTCATAATGATCATGTCGGAGATACTGTAGAAATAGCTAAAAGGAACGATGCTCTAGTTATCGCGCCTAACGAACTTGCTGACTACCTTGGTACCAAAGGTGTTCGGGTACATAATATGCATATTGGGGGTTCACGACAATTTGAATTTGGTAAAGTGAAATTTACCCAAGCTTTTCATGGGTCTTCCTTTACAGAAGAGGATGGCACAATGATTTATACGGGAATGCCAGCAGGGATTTTAATCATGGCCAATGGAAAAACCATTTATCATTTAGGAGACACAGCATTGTTTAGCGACCTGAAAATGTATGGTGAGTTGAATGATATCGATATCGCATTTATTCCAATAGGTGATAATTTTACCATGGGGCCAGAAGATGCATTGATTGCAGCAGATTGGGTCAAGGCTAAAACGGTCGTACCGATTCATTATAATACCTTCCCGTTAATCGAACAAAATCCAGCAGAGTTTGCTCGAAATGTACAAACTGGAAAAGGATTAGTAATGGAAGTTGGGAGCGAAATAAACCTATAATAACGTAGTTTGGAAGCTAGACAGTAGAAAGTTATTACTTTAAAAAAGGCCGTTCAATAGCTGTTCGGTCTTTTTCGTTTGTGAGTTATAGGGCTAATGTATTGGTAATATATACTTATTTATCAGAAAGAAAATGCTATAATAGATATCAATCAAACTCTGTGAAAAAAATAAAAGTGGTGTAAATAAGATGAAAAAGTATCTATCCTCTAATCAAGGGTTTACTTTGGTTGAACTACTTGCTGTCCTTGCAATTGTGACGATCGTTTTTTCGTTAGCCTACAGTGTGTTATATACAGTGATTAATTTTAATGAAAAAAATAGTGCTGAGATTTTATTAGAGCAAGAAGCAAATGTCATTATCAATGATATCAAGAATCGTCATCATGGTGATGATATATACCAGCTATGCTATGATCAACTCCTGTTGAATCCTGATTTGACCATGCAATTAAAGGTGAATTCTACTATAGTGAACGCACAACAGCCATGCACTTCCGATTTAGATCCTGAAGAAGATCTTCAAGTTGAGCTTAATTTAGTTGATTCTGCTCACAATTCTCTAACTTTGGAGACAGCGGTAGAGGGGAGGACATCGGAGTTAATCGTACTACAACGTCAATCTGATAGTAGTTTTTATTCCTTTTTACGAGCGAATAATGTTTATATTTATACTTCTGAATTTATTTTTCAAGGTAATCAAGTGAACGGATCGAATGCCTCTATTGTCATTCTAGGAGACATGATAACGGAACATTTAAACGGTGGAGCTCTCAATCAAGTTTCTACTATCTATATTGATGGCGATGTCCGTTTAAGTGGTGGAAGTGCAGGGATAGGGTCTGCGTCAGCTCCCGGCGAAATAGTGGTTAATGGCGATTTATCGCTCTGGGAAGGAAGACGTGAGATTTTTGGAGATGTATATGTAAATGGTAATTTACGATTAAAGGATGCCGTAATTAATGGGAATATCTATGTCAATGGTGACGTAGAGCTAGGTTGGACTCCTACATTAAATGGCAATTCGAAGATATATTATACGGGTACTCTATCGCATCCAGACAACTACCGAGAAGGTATATTGAGGAATGTAGTCCAGCAGGAACAAGTTGCTGTACAATCGATTCCCAATAATAGAATCCCTAATCTTCGTGATGATAGTTGGTTTATGGAGAATGGTTATACCAATACCATTACTAGTGATCAAAATATGAAGATATTCGGAAACAACATTAATTTAGATAGTCATTATAATAGTACAGCCGATAAGTACGTCGATTCATTTACTAATTTCATTATCGTTAGCAAGGGGGACATTAGTATAGGAGGGAAAAGTTGGATAAACAAATTCTCTGGATTAGTGATTGCTCCGAATGGAAAGGTTACATTCAATGGCTCCTCTTTTGAGGGTATTGTTATTGCTAGGGATGGTTTTCATGTAAAGAGTGGAGGAACTAAAGTAAATTACCTCCATATTGATGAATATATTAAAGGTTTGAGTGAGTTTCCTCTTGTACAGTAGTGAAGGTATAGGAGGGGATTTATAATGGTCCCCATCCGAAAGAAGTACCCACTTATCAGCGTGATTCTCAATAGCGGGAGTGAGATTAGATGTTCCACAACAAAAACGGGTTTACACTAGTAGAATTGTTAGCTTCCATTGCTATATTAACGCTTGTTATCGGAGCTTTTATACCGATATTTATTAATATTGCTCAATGGAATAATAAATCAGAGGACAATCTGATTGGGGCTAATTTAATAGCAGAAGTTGCCTACAATTTAGAAAGTAATGCAGAAGGTTTTTCAAATATCGAGATTGCCAGCTGTAACGATACTTATTCTTTCGTTGATTATGGTGATTCATATGAGATGAACGGTAGAGAATATGATGTAAATCTACATGTATGTCAAGAGGAAAAAGTAAGTCTTTATCGAACAAAGATCCAAATTTATTCACAGGATAATACCCTTGTAGGTGAGTCGTATACATATATACGGAAATAGATGAAATGTTTCTTTGTGGAAAATGTGTAAAGTGATTCTTATATTTTTACAATTCTAAATTTCTGGAAGAATGGAGGGGTATTTATGAGAATTTGGAATAATGAAAAGGGCGCTGCTTTAGTAATGACTGTAATGGTTATCACTCTCATCCTTCTATTTGTCATGGCTTTATTTTTCCAAATTACTAATACGACTAAACAAATTCAGAAGGGAAAAAGTATCACGGTAGCTGAACAGATAGCAGCTATGGGGGTAGACTATTATCAGACTTATGTAAAAGAGAACTTACCTACTATTTATGAAGCAGAAGATGAGGTAAGGTTGCCCGATATAAGGGTGGGAGAGAAATTTAATCTTGATGATTCCGGCAACTATAAGTTTTGGTTTGCGGATCATTCCCTAAACAGAACCTCGGAGTCGGAGATGAATATTACGTTTACCAGTATTGGAGAAGCAAATGGTGAAGTAGAAGAAATAGAATCATCGATAATGATACAAATAGAAAGTGGTGAGTAATATGCCCGCACGGAAAAGGTTGGGAGATCTCTTACAAGAGGCTGGATTGGTCACAGAAGAGCAAGTAAATGAAACCATTGCAAATAAGAAACCAAATCAAAAATTGGGCGATGCATTATTAGAACGCGGTTATATTACAGAAAAGCAGTTAATTGAAGTTCTTGAGTTTCAATTGGGAATTCCACAAGTATCGCTTTATCAATACCCAATAGAAAAAGAAATACTAGGATATGTCTCAAAGGAAGTTGCGCAGCGTAATCTGATTATGCCACTTAAGATTCAAGGAAGCTCGCTTGTTATCGCAATGAAAGACCCGATGGATTATTATGTAATCGATGATCTAGAGCTATCTACGGGTTTCAAAATATCGCCAGTGATAGCTACAAAAGACGATATTTTACATGCAATCAACAGATACTATTTTAGGGATGAGAGTGGCATTTCAATTGGAATCGCTCATGATGGTGATGAAGCTCCAATAATAAAATTATTAGATCAATTACTGCAAGCTGCGATCCAATTGCGGGCGAGTGATATACATATCGATCCACATGAATCAGATGTTTATGTACGTTATCGTATTGATGGTCGGTTGCATACCGAAACGATTTTATCCAAACAGATTCAAAGTCCATTAGTGGCTAGAATTAAAATCCTTGCTAATTTGAACATTACGCAAACACGTTTACCACAAGATGGCCGAATAAAAATGACGGTTAATACAACTCCTGTTGATTTGCGCATTTCCTGTCTCCCGACAGTTTTTGGGGAGAAAGTAGTTATTCGTGTTCTTGATTTACAGAACGCTCTAATGGATCTAAGTGAATTGAATTTTTCTAAGGAAAATCATCAGAAATATCGAAAGTTAATTACTCAGCCATCAGGGCTAGTACTCTTAACTGGACCAACTGGTTCCGGGAAAACGTCAACTTTATATGCCTCCATAAACCTGTTGAATAAAGAGCATGTCAATATCATTACAGTTGAAGATCCAGTAGAGATTCAATTAAAGGGTATTAACCAGGTCCAAGTAAATAGTTCTATCGGACTCACATTTGCAGATGGATTACGCTCTATTTTAAGACAGGATCCAAATATTATTATGGTAGGAGAAATACGGGATCAAGAGACAGCTGAGATTGCGATAAGAGCATCTTTAACTGGTCATTTAGTATTTAGTACGTTGCATACCAATAGTGCGTTGGATACTGTACCACGGTTGATTGATATGGGTGTAGAGCCGTATCTAGTAGTTTCTTCATTAAATGGAGTCGTAGCACAACGGCTAGTCAGAAGGATTTGTCGAGATTGTAAAACGGAAAGACCAGTTACAGAAATGGAAAGGAATATTTTTACCAAAAACGGAATTCAGGCAGAACAAGTTTCATATGGAAGAGGCTGTGGGAGTTGCCATCAGCAAGGTTATCGTGGTCGAATTGCTGTTCATGAAGTTGTAATAATGGATGAGACCATCAAAGGTATGCTTTTGAATCACGCCTCCATAAAAGAGTTACGGGACTATTTAAGTAACCAAGGAGCATCCTTCTTAATTCAAGATGGCCTTATGAAGGTTAGGGAAGGGTTAACAACGATGGAAGAAATTATGCAGATTTCGATAGGGTATTAAGGGGGATTAACATGAAGGAACAATTTGAAAGCTGGTTAAGGGAAGCCTATGATATGAACGCTTCCGATGTTCATCTAACCATAGGAAAAGCCCCTATTTTTCGTGTGAATGGTAAATTGATAGAACAAAATAAAGAAAAAATAATGCCATCTATGACGAAGACAATCGTCCAAGAGATATTACCAGAGGAATTATGGAAGGAATTGGAGCTTAAGCGGGAAATCGATTTTTCTTATGGCATTAGCGGTGTTTCACGTTTCCGCATTAATACCTATTTTCAGCGTGGGGAATTGTCACTTGCTATTCGAATCATACCAACTAGAGTTCCTTCTATAGACGAGCTGAAACTACCACAAATAGCGAAGAAGCTTGTTACTTATCATCAGGGACTTATATTAGTTACCGGCCCGACCGGAAGTGGGAAGAGTACTACATTAGCAGCGATGGTAAATCACATGAATCAAACGATAGAAAAACATATTATTACCCTAGAAGATCCAATTGAGTACATGCATTCGCATAATCAATCCATCATAGATCAACGAGAGGTCGGTTTTGATACGAACAGTTTTGCGGGTGGACTACGTGCAAGTTTGAGACAGGATCCAGATGTGATTCTAGTAGGTGAAATGCGTGATTTAGAGACAATTTCTACAGCTATTACAGCGGCAGAGACAGGTCATTTAGTATTAGGGACACTCCATACAAAAGATGCTGTGTCTACGATTGAGAGGATAATTGATGTTTTTCCTCCCGAGCAACAAGAACAGATACGTATTCAACTATCCTCCATATTAAAAGCAGTAATCTCTCAGCGCTTATTAGTAACAAAGGATCAATCTGGTAGGTGTGTTGCAACGGAAGTGTTAATTAATAACTCAGCGGTTAAGAATTTAATTAGAAATGAAAAATTACATCAGGTTCAAAGTGTTCTTCAGACGTCTAAAGAGCAGGGAATGCATACATTAGAAATGGATTTGAGAAGGTTAATACAAGAAAATATCATCAGTTCAGAAACCGCAGCTCCTTTTTTAATTGATAGGAATATATAGGGGGTATTTTAAAGTTATATAGGATATTACGTTAATAGGAGAAAGGGGGGGAGCCATGAACTTTCAATATGTTGCCAAAAATAGTATAGGTGAACGAGTGAAGGGGAAAATTGAAGCAGATAACAAAGAGTCTGCGCTTCAAGAGTTAGAACGAGAAAAACTGTTTGTTATTGAGATAGAGGAAACATCTGTTTGGAATAAAGATATCGTATTTGCAAAACGTGTCCATAATAAAGAATTTGTATTATTTTTAAGACAATATGCCACACTTATACATGCGGGAATTCCGATCTCAGACTCAACCAAAACAATGGCAAAACAAACTGATAACCATACATTGAAGTTAGCACTAACCGATATAGATAAACAATTGGATAGAGGTGAACCTTTGTCCAGAGCAATATCGAAACATCCCAAGCTTTTTCCTTCCCTGCTGGTTAACATGATAAAAGCTGGTGAGGCAAGCGGTAAACTGGATGAAATATTGAATGAGATGGCTGATTACTTTGAAAAAGAATATCGGAATAGACAGCGCATTGTTTCAGCAATGATGTATCCCAGCATAGTGGGAATTATTACTTTGTTTTTAAGTATATTCTTACTAGTTTTCATTGTGCCTCAATTTGTAGGAATGTTTCATTCTTTTGGGGAGAATATTCCTCCATTTACTCAATTTATTTTAAATCTAAGTCAGATTGTCGGACGATACTGGTGGATGCTAGTACTTCTATTAGTAGGTTTAATACTTATATATAGGATTCTGCTGAAAAATGAATCGTTTGCCTATCGAATGGACAAGTTAAAAATGAAACTGCCATTCCTAGGTGTCCTTGTTCATAAAGGTGCTCTGGTCCGGTTCATGACAACCCTAAGTACTTTAGTAAATAGCTCTGTGCCGATTTTGCAATCTGTCGAAATTACCGAGGAGGTTGTGGAAAATAGAGTATTAAAAAATGTCTTAGTAAAGGTTCGAAAATCGCTTGAAGTCGGAGAATCTATGACAACTCCTATGAAATCACATTGGGCATTTCCTGCCTTAGTTATCCAAATGATTCAGATTGGAGAGAAAACGGGAACATTGGACCAGATGCTCATGAAGGCAGCTTCTTTTTATGAGGAAGAAGTAGAACAACTATCTACTAGGATTAAAACGTTAATAGAACCATTCATGATCATTATTTTGACAGTTATTGTGGGAAGTATAATTGCAGCAGTAGTTGTACCGATGTTCTCATTATTTGAAAATATCCGATAAAAATTATGATAGATTATATTGGAAACATCTATTATAATAATCATAGGACTTATGTAGGAGGCTAGGAATAATTACCTGTATTTGGGCACTTGGGTAGTTAGGAGCCAGTAGTGCAACCGACCAACTATGTTTATAAAATAATATAGTAAAGGTGGGAGTTGAATGCTTAAACGTATTCAAAAAAATCAAAAGGGTTTTACTCTAGTAGAATTACTAGCTGTAATTGTAATTCTAGGTATTATCTTGGCTATTGCAATACCAGCGATAGGGAATGTAATTGAGAAATCAGAAAACGATGCACATGATGCGAACGTTGAATTATTTGAAAATGCCGCAAGACTTGCACATGTAAGTGGCGTAGCAATAGATGCAAGTGTTCAAGGTTATACACTAAGCACATTAGAAAGTAATGGTTTCCTAGAGGAAATACCTGAAGATCCAAAAGCGGATGGTGCTAAATATAGTGGAAATTCATTTGTTAAAGTAAATGAAGGTGCAAATGGAAAAGTAACATTCACGTATTCAAGATAGTTCTATTTTGATATATAATTGATATATTAAACGCCCATGCATAACAATAATTTGCAGGGCGTTTTCTTAAAATTACATAGGGAGAAAGTAAATGGGGATTTTTATCGTGTTATTTTTTATATTAGGCTTGATTTTTGGCTCGTTTTTTAATGTAGTCGGTATACGTGTACCACAAAAGAAACCCTTTATCCATGATCGTTCAGAATGTCCGCACTGTCACCATAAATTGGCATGGTATGAACTCATCCCGGTATTCTCTTATATGATACAGCTAGGGAGATGTAGAAACTGTAAACAGAAAATATCTTTCATTTATCCAATGATGGAATTACTAACAGGAGTACTGTTTGCTTTAAGTTTTATCCATATTGGTTTAAAAATAGAATTATTAGTAGCATTACTTTTAATATCTCTATTAATTATTATTTTTGTTTCCGATCTGAAGTATATGCTTATACCAAATAAAGTCTTGGTATTCTTTTTGCCACTTTTTATCATCCTAAGAATAATCGAGCCATTAGAACCTTGGTGGTCTCCGATTGCTGGTGCTATTACTGGTTTTGTTATTATCGCTCTAATCATTCTCGTTAGTCGAGGGGGAATGGGGGCTGGGGATATGAAGCTATTTTTTGTATTAGGAATTGTATTAGGAATAAAAAACGTACTGATAGCTTTTTTCCTATCTTGTTTAATTGGGGCATTAATTGGTATGCTGTTACTTTTATTTAAGCGAATTGACCGAAAACAACCAGTACCCTTTGGTCCATATATTGTCATTGGAACGTTATTGACTTATTTCTACGGTGATGTACTGTTGAACTGGTACCTTTCGAATATAATCTAGGTAGGTGGTAGCATGGGACTACTAAAGAATGGCAGAGTTAATATAGTTATCACAAATCACGTGCTTAGGTATTCCTATCATAAGCATGCTACACTGGAAAGTTTGGTAGATAAGGGAGAAGTAGATTTACCTCCTGGTACGATAAAGGATGGCGTAATTGAAAATAAAGAACTGTTATCGAAAGTACTAACAAAATTAATCAAAAAGAAAAGATGGAAAAAGAAAGAGTTATTTTTCTGTTTACCAGATGATTCTGTTGTGATTCGGGAAATTACCATCCCGATGTCGCTTACACATGAAGAAGCTATAAGCTATCTACATCATCAACTAGGAACTAGCTTTCATCTTCCTTTTGCTAATCCAGCGATAACGATTGAGTTTTTAGAGGAGAATGAACAGGAACGAGAGATACTATTATATGCCTATCCAAAAGATAAAATTGTAGCGTTTGAAGAAGTATTTCGAGAAGTTGGTTTAAAACCACTAGTTGCTGATTTAACTTCTCTATCTGTTTATCGATATTATTATAAACGATATCGACAAGAGAATGACCACGTTTTACATATTCAGTGGAATTGGAACGCTTTGATTGTCACGGTGTTTCATCATCATAAGGCAATCTTTACAAGATACTTAAAGTTAAACTTAAATGGTTATCCATATGATTTGAGCAAGAAAGAAATAGAAGAAGCAATTGGTCAAAATACGATTGAAATCAATCGTTTAATTGATTTTTACCAATACTCCATTTCAAATGGACAGGCAAACATCAGTCTAGTATTATTATCTGGCGATTTTCCATACTTAGATGAAGTAAAGAAAAAATTGAAGGAAAGCCTTATTCCTGAGGTGTTTACTTTTTCAGATAGTGATGAAGAACTGAGGTATCTAGATGTTTTTGGCCTCGCATTGAAACAAGAAGCGTAAAAGGGGAGCAATAGATGAATGTAGAAATTAATTTTCTTGAGAAGAAGAAAAAAAGAAATGTTGCCCCATATTTAATTACCTTTTTAAGCATCCTATTTCTTTCTCTTGTTGTTGGAGCTACTTTCTTTCAAGGAAAATTAATAAGTAATGAGATTGCTGATAACACCAAAGAATTTACGCAGTTAGAAGCATCTGTTTCAGATTACCAGGGGAACTTAGCTGACCAACGAAACTTGGCACATTTACAAAAAACAGTTGATAAGCTTTTACAAAATTCTTTTCCTACTGTATCGATATACCAGGATGTCTTAAAGTTATTAGAAAATGAGGACCAACTACTATATTATCAACAAAATACTCAGCAACAATTCGTGTTAGAGACCAAATTTACCAATCTCGATTCGGTAACCGTATTTATTTCTGAATTACTAGAATTGACCTATGTTACAGATGTGCATTTAGATGGTGTTCATCTGGTAGAGAAAGGTTATGAAGCTAACCTAACCGTTACATTTGATGAAACAGCAGTGAAAAAGGAGCTTAGCTCAAATGAATAAGCAAAAGTATGCATGGATTTTAGTCGGGATAATTATTTTATCTGCTGGACTTTATGTTTTATTGTACTTCTCTACGATCCAACCGAAGATAGCGGAGAATAAACAACTGGAAAAGGAGATCTCCATGTATTCAGCAGCTATCGAACAATTAACGAATGAGAAAAGCAATGATCAACATACGGAAGAAATAACGAAGCTAATGTCTAGTATTCCAACGGAAAAAGAACCAAATATGGTATTACAAAGTATAAATAAGTTGGCAAGAAAAGCAAAGGTTACGGTAACTTCTCTTGCCTCTACTCAGTTAGGAGAGGAAAATCTTGCGGGTCCATTAAATGAAGCGATATACACGGTTGAAATTAATGGGTCTAATCTTAAACAAATCAATACTTTTCTGGGTTCTATTGCGGAGAGTGAACGGTTGATGACCGTGGATACACTTGAAATTAACCAACACGGTACAAGTGTTACAGCAATCATGAACATTACAACCTATTATTACAACCATTAGAAATCCAGTGTTTTTTACGACATCTCCTGTTATAAAATTTGTTAATGGGAGGTGTTTTTATATCGGAACAACAAGTTCTGTTTGTCCCTTCTTCGACATAAACTGGATACAAAAAGGAGGGAACTATTTTGAGGCATTATGCTTTTCTTCGATTATTGTTAGCAGGTTTCTTTTTGTATTTTGCCTGGCCATTAATTCCTCAAGCCAGTTCACGGCTAGAATTCATCTTCTGGGGGGCATGGCTAGCATTTTTAATTATCGTAATTGGAGCTAATTTAGCTACTTTGTTAAAGATGTCTGACCCGCCGATAATGGAACAGGAGCTTGATAAAATTAGACAAACAGATGGTTAAACATTGAGCCTTATGCGATTCATCTGTATAATATAGTTACAAAAGGTGACTAGTACAGTTGGAAAGTCGGTGATCCGAATGGCTACAAAACATGAACAAATTATACAACATATCATCTCATTGCCGGTAGGAAGTAAAATTTCAGTAAGGCAAATAGCCAAAGATTTAAATGTAAGTGAAGGAACAGCCTATCGTGCAATAAAAGAAGCGGAGAACATAGGTCTTGTAAGTACAATTGAACGAGTTGGCACAATAAGAATTGAACGTAAGAAGAAAGAGAACTTTGAAAGACTCACGTTTGCTGAAGTGATTAATATCGTGGATGGACAAGTACTCGGTGGACGTGAGGGATTACATAAGACATTAAATAAATTTGTTATTGGAGCAATGCAGTTAGATGCTATGATGCGTTATACAGAAGCAGGTTCCCTATTAATAGTTGGTAACCGTGTAAAAGCGCATGAATTAGCTCTTAGTGAAGGTGCTGCTGTATTAATTACAGGTGGATTCGATACAGATGATTATATTAAAAGACTTGCAGACGAATTACAGCTACCAATCATCTCTACAAGCTATGACACGTTTACTGTTGCGGCAATGATAAACCGAGCTATATATGATCAACTTATAAAAAAAGAGATCGTATTTGTAGGGGATATTTGTACCCCTTTTGAGCAAGCTCATTATTTGAAGTTAAGTAATAGGATAGCAGATTGGTATAAAGTAAATGAACAGTCTACGCATTCAAGGTTTCCTGTGTTAGATGATAAGAACCGTGTCATTGGGATGGTAACGTCAAAGGATATTATTGGAAAAGAAATGGACTTTCCAATAGACAAAGTAATGACAAAAAATCCTATTGTTGTGCAATCCAAAACCTCTCTTGCATCTGTTGCTCATATGATGGTGTGGGAAGGTATTGAGGTTGTTCCAGTCGTAAATGAATCTTCTGTTTTAAAAGGAATAGTATCTAGGCAGGATGTATTAAAGGCATTACAACAAATTCAACGTCAGCCACAAGTTGGTGAAACGATTGATGACATTATTAAAAATAATGTAGAAGCAGTTCAAGATGATAAATCTGCGTATCACGCTAAGGTTATTCCACAAATGACGAATCAGCTCGGGACTCTATCCCACGGAGTATTTACATCACTTGTTACCGAAGCAAGTAGTCGGTTACTCCTCCATTTGAAAAAAGGGGACTTGGTAGTAGAGAATATTACAGTGTTTTTCATCAAACCAGTTCCAATTGATGCTAATTTAATTATAAAGCCAAAAATCATTGAAACAGGCCGCATCTATGCCAAGATTGATGTAGAAGTATTTCATGATAAAAAGCTGGTTGGAAAAGCATTACTCATGGCTCAAATTATTGATCGATAGTGGATAATAAAAGCTGACTAGATAGAGACTAGTCAGCTGGATTTAATCGTTTCCATTCATTACGATAATGTTTAGTTTCTTTTAGGCCTCTAATAAGCTGTAGAAAACCAAGGCTGATTAGAACCAACCCAATGAAGAGAGAAATCTGTGTTTGATAGAACACGTATTGGTTAATGGAAAAGGCAACAACAAACAAGCCAAGACAGATTTTAGATTTTGCATTAAAATAACGTTGTGTTAAACCATCCTTTGTTTTTAAAATCGCTACTTTATAATATAGGTACAAAACAATGGATAGGACAATTACCATTGGAAAAATTATCATCATATGTATCTACTCCTAAGATTTTATTCCTACTATAATTCCAATACATATTGTAGCACTATTTTCTAGATTTTAGCTAGTTATTAAGAATTGAAATTACGATGAACAGTAAGGAGAACGATGATGTCTATTCAAGCAATCCAACAAACCATAGAAACATATAATACGATTATTATTCACCGACATGTTCGTCCCGACCCGGATGCACTAGGTTCTCAAGCGGGTTTAGGAGAAATGATTAAAGCATCCTACCCAGATAAGTTGGTTTATGTCGTAGGAGAAGACGATCCTTCTTTGACTTTTTTAGTAGAGATGGATAAGATTGAGGACTCTACATTTAAAGATGCCTTAATTATTATTTGTGATACCGCTAATACAGGACGTATTGACGATGAACGTTATAAGTTAGGTTCCAAAATTATTAAGATTGATCATCACCCAGATGTGGATCAATATGGCGATATTAGCTGGGTTGATACATCCGCTAGTTCAACGAGTGAGATGATATATGAGTTTTTTTTACAAGCAGATGGATTAGTAATGAATGATGAAGCGGCGAGATTATTATATGGAGGAATTGTTGGTGACACCGGAAGATTTCTATTTCCAAGTACAACAAAAAAGACCCTTCAGTACGCAGCAGAATTGGTCACATATAATTTTGACAGAACAGAACTATATGATGGTATATATAATGTTAAAGACAATATTGCTAGGATGCGCGGCTATATATTACAAAACTTTACATTAGATAAAAATGGTCTTAGTGTCATGAAGCTAACGAAAGATATCTTACAACAATTTAATGTAGGGGTATTGGAAACTGGTCAGTTAGTAGGAACACTAGGTGAAATTGAAGGAATTCTAGCCTGGGTTTTCTTCATTGAAGAAGATGATCAGATACGCGTACGCTTACGATCTAAAGGACCAATTATCAATGAAGTAGCCGCAAAGTATAATGGTGGTGGACATCCACTAGCCTCAGGTGCTTCTGTATATTCATGGCAAGAGGCAGAACAAGTCGTAAACGATTTGAAATTCGTACTTTCTGAGTACCGAAAATAATTGAACTGGTGGGTTCTTTCTATGTAATCCATCTACAAAAAAATAGTGCTGATTTCGTTCGAGAAATCAGCACTTATTAACTGCTTTTACTTTTGGTCACTGGAATAAACCAGCATCCAGATGAGGTTTCATCATAATATACGTCAAGTCCATATTTTTCGATATCACGTTTGATTAAGCGAATTAACTCTTTTGACTCTGCATAAGCAGTACGACCGCTTTGTAGCTGTTTAATTTTACGATCACGCACACGTCTTTCATTCATAATTAACATGAGAACCTTCTCCTTTCTCAAAATGAATGGAAATTCACCTATATCCTTAATATTACGCTAAATGCAAAAAATTCCTACCTATTTTTTACGGATTCGTAAATTGTTCACATATTGCTTTAAAAAAACTCACCCTTAACTATATGAAGATGAAAGGGTGAGGGTGAATGTCCTTGAATATTAATTTGAAATTTTGGCTATCACTACAATTCGTACTGTCGGTGCAACGAGAATTAATCGTTCAATATCAAAGCTATAGGTGAAATCATCCACCACATATGTTTTATTTTCAATAGAGGAAAAAATTAAGGAATCACTATCTGCAATAGATTTAATGTCTTTTCCAATAATATCCTTGATCTGCTCTTTTACTAATCCTTCTAATTGTGTTTGGAGTAAAGAATCGATATTTAAATCCTTAGCATTTAGAATTTGTAGTTGGATTCCTTCGATTGTAATCGGTTGTCTTGATTTTTCATCCAGACTTTCATTATCTTTCATCAACACCTCTATTCTGCTATTTGCATCCGTAAGATCATTTTGCAATTCACTGTTTTCTTTTATTAAACGTTCATACATCGTACCGTACATAAATAAAACAACCCAATAGGATATAAGACCACCGAAAAACACACCGACCAAAAAACGCTGCCAACCAGGTTTTTTATGATATCTAGGAACATGCATCAAGTAATCTCCTCCTGAATAAGCCAGCTAATGATAATCATTGCAGCTTTTGCTCCACCCATTGCAGATAGAATTAATAGTCCCTGTTTCAAGACTTCTACAGAGGGTCCATCTAGGAATCCCTTTTGAAGATTTTCGATAGCGTCAAATGTCCCTCCAATAGCGGCGACAATACCCCAAATACCAAGCTTTCTTGCGATTCGATTCATTGCAGTGAATGGTGCTTCTCCGGTTGCAAATGCCCCAATTCCACCAATTAGCGCGCCACCTAAAATTACTCCTAATGCTATAAAGAAGCATTGTATAAATTGTGCAAAAAAGCGTTCTTCCATAGTAGTAACCCCTTAATCATCGAAAGTTGTGAATTGAAATAGTTAAAGCCGGTTTACCCTTATCATATTTAGAGCGAAATCCCTTTGGGAAAGAAGTATTGCTTTGTTCATTGTATGATGGGAATGGACTAGTTATGTTTGTTGATATACAGAAGAGATTGAAATTGGCTATAATAGGTATAGAGAAAGTTGAGGCGGGATAGTATGTCATTTACACATTTACAAATTAAAACGGGCTATAGCTTTTTTAACAGTACGATTACAGTTGATAAATTAATAGAGCAGGCCCGAAAGCTAAAATTCGATGCTTTAAGTATCACAGACGAAAATGTGTTACATGGAGTTATACCGTTTTATAAGGCTTGTTTAGCTAACGGCATTAAACCAATTATAGGAATGACCATTAATATAATTTTAGAGGATAGTTCTATTGAGAAAATAATTGTACTGGCGAGGGATAATATCGGTTATAAAAATCTTATAAGATTGAGTACCGATATCGCACGTGGACAAAAAAATGGAATAGAGAAAGATATACTCTCCAATTATACAAACCATGTTATATTAATACTCCCAATTCATACACATAAATTGGAGCAGATTATTTTAAAATCCGCATACGAAGAATTGCACCTTTATTTATCAGAGTATCGATCTCTAGTTGGAAGTGATGATTTTTATCTTGGAGTAGCCAATTATGGAGCTGAGCATGATGGGTTTCTTATACGAGAGGTAAGGGCTTATCATGAAGTGTATCGGACTAAGGTTGTTGCACTTAATGAAGTCTGTTACATACAGGAAAAAGACGCGAATGCTTTTGAATGCTTGCAGGCAATGAAACTAGGACATGAATGGTCTGCAAAGAATCGAACGCCGATCCATAAGAATCGGCATCTACGAACGAGTATTGAAATGAAACAATTATTTGGGGAATGGCCTGAAGTTCTCCAAAACACGCAGGAGATTAAAGCAAAATGTAATGTGAGTTTTGATTTTAATAAACGTATGATTCCTGCATATCCTGTACCGGACGGGCTATCAGCACATGAGTATTTGGAGAAACTATGTTGGGACAAGATTACGGAACGCTATTCGGTGATGACAGAAAAAATTTCAACACGACTGCGTCGGGAACTCTCCATCATACAAGATATGAAATTCAGTGACTATTTTCTAATTGTTTGGGATTTCATTCACTTCGCCAAAGAACAAAATATTATGGTTGGACCAGGTCGTGGTTCCTCAGCTGGTTCTCTAGTTGCGTATTCACTAGGCATTACAGATGTCGATCCAATGAAATATGACTTGCTTTTTGAACGTTTTCTAAATCCAGAACGAGTCTCGATGCCGGATATTGATATTGATTTTTCTGATGTGAGAAGAGATGAAGTCATTTCATATGTTCGTGAAAAATATGGGGAAGGTCATGTTGCGCAAATTATAACCTTTGGAACGTTTGCTGCTCGTTCATTAATTCGTGAACTTGGTAAAACCATGAATATTAATCAACAGGATATTTACTTTATCTTGAAACAAATACCAAATCAATCAGGAACCTTACGAAGTATCTTTAACTCCTCAAGTGAATTAACAAATTATGTGCAACAATCCGAGAGCCTGATTGAACTATTTAGAGTGGCAAATATTCTAGAAGGTTTACCGAGACATACTTCCACCCATGCGGCAGGAGTTGTCATTAGCGAGGAACAACTTAAGGAACATGTTCCGTTAACAATCGGCACCTCGGAAACAGCTCTTACACAGTATCCGATGGCAGATTTAGAGTCTTTGGGACTCTTAAAGATAGATTTTCTGGGATTGCGGAACCTTACTCTAATAGAAAAAATCGTCCAATCCATTCGATATAATGAGCGAAAAGATTTTGATCTATCACAAATTCCTGAACAGGATACGGAGACATTTAATCTTTTGAAACAGGGAAACACAAACGGAGTTTTTCAATTAGAGTCTGACGGGATGAAACAAGTTTTAACGCGTTTGATGCCGAATAGTTTTGAGGACATAGTTGCCGTAAATGCATTATATCGACCAGGACCGATGGACTTTATTCCAACCTATATAGATAGAAAACATGGTAGAAAAAAAACAACCTATCCACACCCGGATTTAGAGCCAATTTTAAAAAATACCTATGGAGTTCTAATCTATCAAGAACAAATTATGCAAATCGCTCACCGAATTGCTGGCTTTTCACTCGGTCAAGCAGATGTTTTAAGAAGGGCTGTTAGTAAAAAGAAACAAGAGGTTTTGCAACAACAGCGTGAGGCATTTATAGCCGGATGCTTGAAAAACGGTTATGAAAGGGAAATAGGGGAAGAGATTTTTGCTTGGATAGTAAAATTCGCCAACTATGGATTTCCAAAGAGCCATGCTGTTGCATACAGTAAAATATCCTATCAACTAGCCTATTTAAAAGCTCATTTTCCAAAACAATTCTATGCTGAGTTGTTGACGTCAATTGGGGGACAACATGATAAGATTCAACTGTATATAAAAGAGATGAAAACGCTTGGTATTGAGATTGGCATACCTTCCATAAATAGGAGCTATGGAAGATTTACTGCAGAAAAGGATTGTATCCGGATTGGTTTGCAATCCATTAAAGGTGTTGGAAATCAAGCAGTCCAAGAAATTATTCGAGCAAGAAAGCAGTCTCCATTTAAAAATCTATATGATTTTTGTCTACGGGTAACACCAAAGTTGGTGAATAGAGCAACAACAGAATCATTAATTTTGGCAGGCGCATTTGATGAAATCAATACTAATCGAGCAAGCTTACTAGCATCCATAGATCAGGCAATGGAGTCTGGTGAACTTTTTAGGGAATTCACGGATCAATCGAATCTGTTTGGAGAACAACTAGAGCTTGAACCAACTTATGTTGAGATTGAGGATTTTAGCCAAATCAAGAAATTATCCGATGAAAAGGAATTATTGGGGATATATGTCTCTAGTCACCCTTTAATAGAATATAGAGAAAATTTACGTGGTAATGGTTTTGTTTCTCTTCAGCATTCTCAGCTGCTAGTCAATAAAAAGATTTTACGGAGTGCGGTCATCATCCAAGGGATAAGAACAATCCGTACCAAACGTGGTGAACCAATGGCATTTTTGATGGTAAGTGATGAAACGGATGATATGGAAGCTGTTGTGTTTCCCGAGCTATACCGAAACTCAAGTCGTTATATAAAAGAAGAGATGCTAGTGGATATTACTGGGAAAGTTGAGAGTCGAAATGGTAAAAAGCAGTGGATACTATCTTCTATCGAACCATTTAATCCAGAAAACATAAAAACATCGACAAATTCGAGGGTGTTTATTAAAACTACAGAGCAAACTAGTAAGGAAGCATTACCGATAATAAGGGAGATTGCGGTTCAAAATCCAGGTACGACACCAATTATTGTCTATCATGCAGTCCAGAAAAAGACCTATCAATTAGCTAAGGAATACTTCATTGAGGTTAACAAAGCTAGCTTAAAGGCATTAGGTGATTTTTTTGGAGAATCGAATGTCGTATTTGAAAAATCTCATTAAACCGAAACTTTACAGAGTACATCATTTTGTTATAATGGAATAGTTAAGTGGTCAGACCACTTTGACTGCTAACGGCAAAAAGGAGCGAAATAGAAGTGAATTTAAGAGACGAAGCATTGCATATGCATAAAGTGAATAAAGGGAAGCTAGAAACGGTGGCTAAGGTACCAGTTAGAAACGCTAGGGACCTGAGTTTAGCATACTCACCAGGTGTAGCAGAACCGTGTAAAGAAATTCATGACCGGAAGGAAACGGTTTATGATTATACCATGAAAGGTAATATGGTTGCGGTAGTCAGTGATGGATCTGCGGTTTTAGGTCTAGGGAATATAGGTCCCGAGGCAGCACTGCCTGTAATGGAAGGGAAAGCTGTTTTGTTTAAAACTTTTGCCGGAGTAGATTCTTTTCCTATTTGTTTAGATACTCATAATGTCGATGAAATCGTTCAAACGGTTAAACTTATGGAACCAACATTTGGTGGGGTGAATTTAGAGGATATCGCTGCCCCTAATTGTTTTATTATTGAAGAACGTTTGAAAAAAGAAACCAATATTCCAATATTCCATGATGATCAACATGGAACAGCAATTGTTACAGTTGCTGGGTTAATTAATGCATTAAAAATAGTTGGTAAATCTTTTTCAGAGATAAAAGTAGTAGCTAATGGTGCCGGTGCTGCTGGAATAGCAATTATTAAATTGCTCTATCATTTCGGAGTGCGGGATATGATTATGTGCGATTCTCGTGGCGCAATTTTTGAGGGGCGTTCATACGGCATGAATGATATCAAAGACACTGTTGCAAAATTTACTAATCTTGATAAAAAAGAAGGTACTTTGGAAGAAATGATTGAAGGGGCAGACGTCTTTATCGGTGTATCTGTAGGTGGAGCATTAACGGAAGATATGGTTATGAAGATGAATACTGATCCTATTATTTTTGCTATGGCAAACCCAGATCCTGAGATATTACCAGAAGCAGCAAAAAAAGCAGGAGCAAAAGTAATTGGTACAGGAAGATCTGATTTCCCTAATCAGGTAAATAATGTACTTGCTTTCCCTGGTATTTTCCGCGGTGCTTTAGATGTTCGTGCAACTCGTATTAATGAGAAAATGAAGGTTGCAGCGGCAGAGGCAATTGCTTCTTTAATTACGGAAGAAGAGTTAACAGATGATTACGTAATTCCCGCTCCTTTTGATCCAAGGGTAGCTCCGTTAGTAGCATCTGAAGTAGCGAAAGCGGCAATGGAATCCGGTGTTGCGCGTATTCAAGTCGATCCAGAAGAGGTTGCTGAAAAAACAAGGAAATTAGCGAAGATATAGCAATAGCAGTATACAATTTATTCATGGGTTAGATGACATGAAGAAGGAGTGAATCATGGCGTGTCCATGTCACCGAAGCAAAAAGTATACCAGGGTGTACTAGAGGAAATTAGGAACTATATTGAATCGGAAGATCTGAGACCAGGAGACAAACTCCCGTCGGAGAGGGAGTTATCGGACAAGCTACAGGCAGGAAGGTCCTCTGTTCGAGAAGCCCTTAGAGCTATGGAATTAATTGGGGTAGTTGAGACAAGACATGGGGGAGGAACTTTTTTAAGTAAATATAGACCATACCAAACAGTAAAATTACTTTCCACGTTTATATTAAATCAGTCTACTGAAAGTGAACTGGTAATGGTGAAGTATTTATTGGAAAAAGAAGTAGCAAAGCTCGTTTCCCATTCTATCGATGAGTCGAAGATAGAACAATTACAAGAAATAGTCAATCAACCGGAAATCAGTATGAAAGAAAAGCATTACCAATTCTTTAGTTTTTTATTTGAGCTAACTGATAATCAGCTTTTTAGTAGAATTTGGGGATTAATTGATGATTATTCCAAGCAATTTACCGTTCAATATTCAGAGGTTTTTTATCAAAAATTAATTCAATTGTTAAGCTTACAAGATAACAAATCCATAGAGGATTTATTTGAGAAAGAAATGTACTGATATTTTTATTTTATATTTTTTATATTTTTTATATTCCTTCGACGGTTAACGACACATTTTTTGATAGACTTGCTGTATAGTAATAAAATCAGGTCCTAGTTTAGCATGATATAGATGCAAAGAAACTAGTTTATAACGGGGAAAGTTAATGAAAGGGGGGCTATGCTTGTCAATTAAAGGTCTATTTAATAAAAAGAAGAAATATGCTTCTATTCCCAATGAAGAGTCAAAGGTAGACATTCCTGAAGGTTTAATGAAGAAATGTGATAATTGCTATAAAATTTTCTATCGTAAGGAAATGAACAAAAATCTAAATGTATGTCCAAACTGTGGGCATCATCATCAATTAAACTCTTGGGAAAGAATTACTAGCTTATTCGATGAGAACACCTTCATAGAATGGGACAAGAACATGACAACATCCAATCCTCTTGGATTTCCGGAATATGAGGATAAGCTTGAAAAAGACCGTACTAAAACTGGTTTAAATGAAGCTGTTGTTACTGGTAAAGGAATGATTGATGGGCAAGATACAGCATTTGCTGTAATGGATGCTAGATTCAGAATGGGAAGTATGGGTTCTGTAGTTGGTGAAAAGATTGCTAGAGCAATCGAAAATGCTAGAGAGGAATCTTTACCATTTATCATCTTTACGGCATCAGGTGGTGCCAGAATGCAAGAAGGGGTATTGAGTTTGATGCAAATGTCAAAAACCTCTGTGGCGATAAGTCGCTTCTCTAAAGATGGAGGATTGATGATTTCTGTCATGACTCATCCTACTACTGGTGGTGTATCTGCTAGTTTTGCTTCACTAGGTGACTATAACTTTGCTGAACCAGGAGCATTAATAGGGTTTGCAGGAAGAAGAATTATTGAGCAAACCATTCGTGAAAAATTACCAGAAGACTTTCAAACGGCAGAGTTTTTATTAAAACATGGTCAGCTTGATCAAGTTATACATCGTCATCAACTTAAAGATACATTAGGAAAACTGTTGAAGATGCATGCGAAGGAGGGTACTCCTAAATGAAGCAAATACTAGAGTTTGAAAAACCAATTGTCCATTTAAAGGAAAAAATCGCTGAGTTGAAAAAGCTTACGAGTGAGAGCGATATTGACCTATCCGAAGAAATAGCGACAATGGAGAGGCGTCTAGCAAAACTTGAAGACGATATCTATGGTAACTTGAAGCCCTGGCAGCGAGTGCAAATGGCCCGACACCAAGATCGACCAACAACATTAGATTATATAGCAGAATTGTTTACTGATTTTATTGAATTTCATGGAGATCGTTACTATGGGGATGATGAGGCCATAGTTACGGGTATCGCTTATTATAAAGAGCTACCCGTAACCGTTATAGGACATCAAAGAGGGAAAGACACGAAAGAAAATATACGTAGAAACTTTGGTATGCCTCATCCAGAAGGTTATCGAAAAGCGTTAAGACATATGAAACAAGCGGAAAAGTTCAACAGACCTATTATATGCTTCATTGATACAAAAGGAGCATACCCAGGCAAAGCAGCAGAAGAAAGAGGCCAAAGTGAAGCGATTGCTCGGAATCTCATGGAGATGGCTGGTCTCACTGTTCCAATCATCTGTGTAGTAATAGGTGAGGGTGGTAGTGGTGGTGCCCTCGCTCTAGGTGTAGGTGATCGTATTCATATGCTGGAAAACTCTACTTATTCGGTAATTTCTCCTGAGGGAGCCGCATCTATTTTATGGAAAGATGCCTCACTTGCCCAAAAAGCAGCTGAGTCCATGAAAATAACGTCCTATGATTTGCAGGAACTTGGCATAGTTGACGATATTATACCAGAGCCAAAAGGCGGCGCTCACCGGGATGTGAAACAACAGGCAATATTTATTGATCGTGTCATTCATAAATCGCTTGATGAACTTATAAATTTATCTGTTGATGTATTATTAGAGCGAAGATGGGAAAAATATAAACAAATTGGTGAATATCAGGAACATTAGAAAAGGCTGTCTCATAATGGGAGTTCCCCAATATGAGACGACCTTTTTTATTGTTGTCGAAGAGTATAACCTTTTTGCAGCTGTGTTCTACTTATTGGATCTAGTGGAAACAATAAGTAGAACACATTCAGTTAAACAGGTCTTTTTCAGTGTTTTTAATTGATATTTTGGGCTTTTAGGCTTATCTTTATTGAAGAGAATAACTCAACTTAAACAGCTTTTTCTTAAGTAACCACGCTTAAACGTAGTAAATGAAAATATCAAGTACATACTACTAATGAAAATGTAAATAGAGGTGGAGTAAAATGAAAAGACTTGGAGTTTTAACAAGTGGTGGAGATGCACCAGGAATGAATGCAGCAATTCGTGCAGTAGTTCGTAAGTGTATTTATCATGATGTTGAAATATATGGTATTAAAAATGGCTATCAAGGTCTAATCGAAGGAAATATTGAGAAGATGGATGTTGGTTCAGTAGGAGACATTATTCAACGTGGTGGAACTAAGCTTTATACTGCAAGAAGTGAGGAATTTAAGACAGAAGCTGGTAGACAAAAAGGGATTGAGCAGTTAAAAAGTTTGGTATTGAAGGTTTAATTGTAATTGGTGGTGACGGTAGTTTCCGTGGTGCCCAAAAGCTTACAGAAAAAGGATTTCCTTGTATTGGTGTCCCTGGTACGATTGATAATGATATAGCGGGTACAGACTTTACAATTGGCTTTGACACAGCTTTAAATACGATTATTGAAGCAATTGATAAAATCCGTGATACGGCTACATCACATGAACGTACGTATGTTGTAGAGGTTATGGGAAGAGACGCTGGTGACCTTGCGTTATGGGCTGGATTAGCTGATGGAGCAGAAAGTATTCTTATTCCTGAAAAAACGGACAGCATTGAGGATGTTATATCGAGATTACAACGCGGCGTTGAACGCGGCAAAAAACATAGTATTATTATCGTAGCAGAAGGTGTTGGAAGTGCAATGGAATTTAGCGAGAAAATCCAAAATGCTACGAATCTAGAAACACGTGTTACAGTACTAGGACATATCCAACGTGGTGGATCGCCAACTGCTAATGACCGTGTATTGGCTAGTCGCTTAGGTGCAAAAGCAGTGGAATTGCTTCTAGCAGGAAAAGCTGGTCGAATGGTTGGGATTCAAAATAACAAACTAGTGGACCATGATATTGCTGACATTTTAAATCAAAAACACGTTATTGATGAGGAAATGTATCAATTATCAAAAGAATTATCGATTTAATTTAGGAGGATATTTAACATGAGAAAAACAAAAATCGTTTGTACTATCGGCCCGGCTTCTGAAGCGGTTGAAACATTAGAAAAATTAATTGAGGCTGGAATGAATGTTGCTCGCTTAAACTTCTCACATGGAGATTTTGAGGAACATGGTGCACGCATTAAAAATATTCGAAAAGCATCTGAAAAAACTGGTAAGACAGTTGCTATTCTTTTAGATACAAAAGGACCAGAAATTCGTACTGGTATTTTTAAGGATGGTCAGGCTGAACTAGTTCAAGGAAATACCGTATATATTTCAATGAACGAAGTGGAAGGTACAAGTGAACGCTTCTCTATTACATACCCTGGTCTGATCGAAGATGTTCATGTTGGATCTCGAATTTTATTGGATGACGGTCTTATTGAATTAGAAGTAGTCGGTATCGATCAAGAAAAGAAAGAGTTAAAGACAGTTGCTTTAAACTCAGGACTTATAAAAAATAAAAAAGGTGTAAACGTTCCGAATGTCTCAGTAAACTTACCAGGTATCACAGAGAAGGATGCAAAGGATATCGAATTTGGTATTGAACAAGGAATTGATTTTATTGCTGCTTCCTTCGTACGCAGACCATCTGATATCTTAGAAATTAGAGAATTACTTGAGAAACATGATGCGGAACATATTCATATCATTCCTAAGATTGAAAACCAAGAAGGTGTTGACAATATTGATAGCATCTTAGAAATTAGTGATGGTTTGATGGTTGCACGTGGGGATTTAGGTGTTGAGATCCCTGCTGAAGATGTACCACTAGTTCAGAAAATGTTAATTCGAAAATGTAATACTGCAGGTAAGCCAGTTATTACAGCTACACAAATGTTGGATTCGATGCAAAGAAATCCTAGACCAACAAGAGCAGAAGCTTCTGACGTTGCTAATGCTATATTTGATGGTACAGATGCTATCATGCTTTCAGGAGAAACGGCTGCAGGGAACTACCCTGTAGAATCTGTGCAGACGATGAATAATATTGCAGTAAAAGCAGAAACAGCGTTGGATCATAAAGCAATTCTAAAAAATCGTAGCCAGTCCGTGGATATGACGATAACAGATGCAATTAGCCAATCTGTAACACATACAGCTACAAATCTTTCCGTTAGTGCTATCATTACACCAACAGAAAGTGGACATACGGCCCGTATGATTTCGAAGTATAGACCAATGGCACCGATTGTAGCCGTTACTTATAATGATCGAGTTAATCGTCAATTATCATTAGTCTGGGGAGTGCACGCTATAACAGGTCAAAAAGCAGGTTCTACGGATGAAATGTTAGATGTCGCTATTGAACTTGGCTTAGAATCAAAATTACTTAAGCGTGGTGACCGCGTAGTTATAACAGCTGGTGTACCAGTTGGAGAAACAGGTACTACAAATCTAATGAAAGTTCATATCATTGGTGATGTTATTGCTAAAGGTCAAGGCATTGGTAAGAAAAGCGCATATGGAAGAGCGGTAGTAGTGAAGAACGCAGAAGAAGCAATAAGTAAAGTTAAAGATGGTGACATCATTGTAACGTACGGAACTGATCGTGACATGATGACTGCAATTGAAAAGTCAGCAGGTATTGTAACTCGTGAGGGCGGGTTAACTTCGCACGCTGCTGTGGTTGGTTTAAGTTTAGGTATACCTGTAATTGTAGGCGTTGATAATGCTTTTGAATTAATCAAAGATGGCGAAGATATTACAATTGACGGTACGAAAGGTGATATTTACAAAGGTCATGCTGGAGTACTATAATTCGTAAAGAAGGGATTTTTTGTCCCTTCTTTTTTTGTAAGGATTTTTTGTGCCATAATAACTAATGCCATTCAAATGTTAGTTTTTCTTATAATGCTTTATATTATTGCTTCTAGGTTGATGTATTCAAATCAACAATCTAAATATACACGCAGAAAGGAAGATATGTATGAGAGGCTTATTCATTGCATTTTTAATACTTTCAGCTGCTGAAATTGGTGTAATAGTGTGGGCAGGGGGAATTATTGGTCCATGGTGGGTTGCGCTCTTAATTCTATTTACTGGATTTTTAGGCGTTGCGATTGCCAAAAAAGAAGGAGTTGAAACATGGCAACGTGCACAACGTTTATTACAAAGTGGCCAAGTTCCAACTCAAGAAATACTAGATGGAATCAGTATACTGATAGGTGGGATTTTGTTATTCTCACCAGGTTTTATAACAGACATCACTGGATTTTTTCTAGTGCTCCCATTTACTAGAAAGTTCCTAAGGTATTTTATCCTGATTGGGATAAAGAAATTAATAGACCATAATAAGATTATTTATAGAAGGTGGTAGAATTAACCTTTTATAAAATGGTACAATTTTTTGATTATTTCAGACTGGAAAAGTACATAAACTAGAATCAGAATACCAGGTGCAAATAAAACCCCTGCGATACCCCCAAATCTGAATGGTAACAATAAAATGATTAAACTGATCAATGGATTAATGCCAATGCTAGCTGATAAAATTTTCGGTTCGATTAATTGTCGTACAATAACGACGGACATATATAATATACTTAATCCGATTGTTAAGGAATAATTTCCAGTAATAAACGTATATAGTATCCATGGAAAGAAGATAAGACCTGTTCCAAAAACTGGTAAAAAATCTACGAGTGCAACTAGCGCTGAAATCGTAAGTGCATGTTCTATTCCTAATATTAATAGTCCAATAAAAATAATACCAGCTGATATGAATATCAAGATAAATTGAGCCTTAATATATCCTGAAAATGCCTTTTTGATACCTTTTTGAATCTCATGGATAAAACGTTGAACATTCTCAGGAAGGATGGCTTTAAATTTATCTGTAAGATTTGGCCAGTCGTTTACCATCATGAAAGTTGCTAGCACGATAAATATGACTATTGTTATCGAACCAGGAAACATTCCAACTACTTCGGGAAGTTGAATGATAGTGGATTGGATGAAGCTAGTTCCACTATTGGCCAAATTCTCAAGAAAGTTTTTTACGTTTTCCTGAATAGTTTCTTGATGTGAAGGATCTAGAGATTGGAAATAAGATGTAATGGATTGATAGAACGGAAGGATATGCTCATTAAAAATACCTTCCATTAGTCGTATGAATGAATAGTAATAGTGTGGGAGCTTGTCCATTAAAATACCAGTACCTCGAATGATCTCACTAATCAAAATAAAAAGGATACCGAAAAATACGAGAAATATAGCTATTATTACCATGAAAGTAGCGAATGTTCTCGGGACTTTCCATTTTTCCACAACGTACGTCACAGCAGGATTGAGAAGAGCAGCCAGAAGAAAAGCAATCAGAAATGGATAGATATATCCAATGGTATATTTAATAAGTAAAAATAAGATTACTGATAAAAACAGCAATAGAAGTACTCTAATAGTTGGATGAAGTAATTGCTTGTACATATGAATAACCCCATTTATTAAAAATCTCTCTATAAACTATATGTAATCCTAAGAAAGATTATTAATGTTCAGGATATATTAGTTGGCGAAATGGAGTTGATTCTAAAATAGTCCATTTAAATATAAAAATTATGGAAATTAAACGGTTTCATTTCACATTATCTTAAGAATACTTTATAATTAGTTTGGGGATGACAATATCCGATTAAATCACTTGGTAATTGTCGAAATTATTTTAACATTATTATATGCTTAATGTTAGAACATTATAGAAAAAGGAGAGGGTTTCACTATGACAGCAACGAAAGGTCTTGAAGGGGTAGTGGCTACACAGTCATCAATTAGTTCTATCATTGACGATCAACTAACATATGTTGGCTATCGAATTGATGATTTAGCAGAGAATTCAAGTTTCGAAGAAGTAGTATTTCTATTATGGAATCTAAGATTACCAAATAAATTAGAATTAGATGCCTTTAAGAAAGAGCTGGCAGAAAATATGGAAGTTCCTGAAGCGGTCATTGATCAATTACGTAGCTATGATCTGTCTAAGGTACATCCAATGGCGGCATTAAGAACCTCTATTTCTCTATTAGGACTATACGATGAAGAACAAGATATCATGGAGGAAGAAGCAAATAGACGGAAAGCTATTCGTCTTCAAGCTAAGATATCTACTATTGTTGCAGCATTCTCGCGTATTAGACAAGGGAAAGAACCTGTTAAACCTCTTAAAGATGTAAGTTATGCAGAAAACTTCTTATACATGTTAAACGGTAAAAAGCCAACTGAAATTGAAATTGAAGCTATTGACAAAGCATTAATATTACATGCGGACCATGAGCTAAACGCTTCTACTTTTACAGCTAGAGTTTGTGTGGCAACGTTATCAGATATCTATTCAGGTATTACTGCTGCAATAGGTGCACTAAAGGGGCCACTTCATGGTGGTGCAAATGAGCGTGTCATGAAGATGCTTAGTGAAATTGGTACAGAAGACAATGCACTTCCATATGTAAAGGAAAAATTAGCAAACAAAGAGAAAATTATGGGTATGGGGCATCGCGTGTATCGTAATGGGGACCCAAGAGCAAAACATCTGAAGAAAATGTCTCAAGAGTTAACGACTCTTACTGGTCAAGAAAAATGGTACAATATGTCCGTACAAATTGAAGATTATATTAAAAATGAAAAAGGTCTACCTGCAAACGTTGATTTCTATTCTGCTTCTGTTTATCATAGTTTAGGTATCGATCATGACTTATTTACCCCTATTTTTGCAATGAGTCGTGTTTCTGGATGGATTGCTCACATTCTTGAGCAATATGCAAATAATAGATTAATTCGTCCGCGTGCAGATTATGTAGGACCTAACACACAAGAATACGTAATGTTAGAGAATCGCTAAACGTAATTGTTTTACTAGATTAATAGCCGGACGACCGGCTATTAATCGATATTAGAAGGATGTAAGATTTTAGCTAAGAAGTAGAAATTTAAGAATTAGGGAAAGCCAAACTTTAGCAAACGCTTTGAATAAGCGAATGCGAGTTTAAATCATAAGCTACAAGAATCTAGGAGGAATTTTGTTATGACACAAGGTGAAAAAATCGTTGTTGAGAATGGTAAAATGAATGTTCCGAACAACCCAATCATTCCATTTATCGAAGGGGATGGAACAGGTCCAGATATTTGGGCAGCTGCTAGTCGTGTGTTAGAAGCAGCAGTTGAAAAAGCATATAATGGCACTAAAAAAATTGAATGGCTAGAAGTATATGCTGGTCAAAAAGCGTTTGATAAAACCGGTGAATGGTTACCACAAGATACACTAGACAAAATTGATGAATATAAAATCGCAATCAAAGGACCTCTTACAACTCCAATTGGTGGGGGAATTCGTTCTCTAAACGTAGCTTTACGTCAAGAACTTGATCTATTCACTTGTCTGCGTCCAGTTCGTTACTTTGAAGGAGTTCCTTCTCCAGTAAAACGTCCAGAAGATGTAGATATGGTTATTTTCCGTGAAAATACGGAGGATATTTATGCTGGTATTGAATGGCAAAAAGGTTCTGATGAAGTGAAAAAGGTGATTGAATTCCTTAAAAATGAAATGGGAGTACATAAGATTCGCTTCCCAGAAACTTCTGGTATTGGAATTAAGCCGGTATCTGAAGAGGGTACAAAACGACTTGTTCGCTCAGCTATCGAATATGCAATTAATGAAAACCGTAAGAGTGTTACACTAGTTCATAAAGGGAATATCATGAAATTTACAGAAGGTGCTTTCAAAGGTTGGGGATATGAAGTTGCTGAGGAAGAATTTGGTGATAAAGTATTCACTTGGGCACAATATGATCGTATTGCTGAGACAGACGGTAAGGATGCAGCAAATAAAGCTCAAGATGAAGCTATTTCATCTGGAAAAATCATCGTAAAAGATGCTATCGCTGATATTTTCTTACAACAAATTCTAACACGCCCTAATGAGTTCGATGTTGTTGCGACGATGAACTTAAATGGAGATTATATCTCTGATGCATTAGCTGCACAAGTTGGTGGAATTGGTATTGCGCCAGGTGCGAATATCAACTATAATACTGGGCATGCTATTTTTGAAGCTACACATGGTACAGCACCTAAATATGCTGGCTTAGATAAAGTTAATCCATCATCTGTCATTCTTTCTGGTGTATTAATGCTTGAGCACCTTGGATGGAGAGAAGCAGGAGATTTAATTACAAAAGCAATGGATAAAACAATTGCTTCTAAGGTTGTCACATATGACTTCGCACGTCTAATGGATGGCGCAACTGAAGTGAAGTGTTCTGAGTTTGCTGATGAGCTAATTAAGAATATGGATTAATTTTCAGGGGGGCATACAAATGGGAAACACTCGTAAAAAAATATCCGTTATTGGATCTGGGTTTACAGGAGCAACAACAGCTTTTATGATTGCTCAAAAAGAACTTGGAGATGTTGTGTTGGTGGATATTCCAAATATGGAAAACTCCACAAAAGGTAAGGCGTTAGATATGCTTGAGTCCAGCCCGGTACAAGGATTTGATGCAACTATTCTAGGTACAGCTAACTATGAAGATACGAAAGATTCGGACCTAGTTATTATTACTGCAGGTATCGCTAGAAAGCCTGGGATGAGTCGAGATGACCTTGTTAACACGAATGCCAAGATTATGAAGGCAGTTGCAAAAGAAGTTGTTACATATTCTCCTAATTCAATAATATTAGTTTTGACTAATCCTGTTGATGCCATGACATATACGGTATTTAAAGAATCTGGATTCCCGAAAGAACGTGTTATTGGTCAATCGGGGGTATTAGATACGGCGCGTTTCTGTACATTTGTAGCCCAAGAATTAAACTTATCTGTAAAGGATATCACTGGTTTTGTGTTAGGTGGCCATGGAGATGACATGGTTCCTCTCATCCGTTATTCCTATGCAGGTGGTATACCTTTAGAAAAGTTAATACCTAAGGAACGACTAGATGCTATTGTTCAACGAACACGCACAGGTGGAGGAGAAATCGTTAACTTATTAGGAAACGGTAGTGCATACTATGCACCTGCTGCATCATTAACTGTGATGGCAGAAGCTATTTTAAAAGACCAACGCCGTGTGATACCTGCCATATCGTATCTAGATGGTGAATATGGATACTATGATATTTACCTCGGCGTACCAACTATTTTAGGTGGTAAAGGTATTGAACAAATTATTGAACTTGATTTAACAGAAGAAGAAAAAGCAGCATTAGACAAGTCTGCAGAATCTGTAAAGAGTGTGTTAAAAGTACTAGAATAAACTTTAAGAGCTCCATCTACACGTGTAGTTGGAGCTTTTATCTTTGCTCGTTAAGTCCTAGCAAATTAAGTTAGTATAATACCTCTTGACTGCAATTGCTTCATAGGTTAACATAAATGTAACTAATATGTTAGGAGGGGTGTTAATCGTGAGACTTCGTTTCCCTACTTTAAACGAGTAATTGCATACGTTTAAAGTCTCTGTCTGTGAGACAGGATTATGGGAATAGTCTGTTCACTTTTAACAATCTACACTGCCTATATCGGATGTTGTAAAAGGAAGACGTGATTATTGGTGTCTTCTTTTTTTGTGTAGAGAAAACTATTTGCTATTCGAATCCATTCTGATCAAACTTTGGATAATTGATTATTCCCCAATCCACCCTTACAGACAGTAATTGAGTCTTAAGGGGAGGTTGCAATGATGATGCTACTATTTTATTGATACTGGCTGGAATTTCAAATCCAAGCTAGTATCGATCCTGGCTATCGATACGGAGATATAATTCGGGAGGTAGCAAATGGGAAAAGTAATAATGGAACTAAAAGAAATAAACATCGGTTTTGAAGGTAGAGATATCTTAAATATTGATTACTTAACGGTAACGCAATTCGATAGGATAGGGATTGTAGGCAAGAATGGTGTGGGAAAAAGTACGTTACTAAAGTTATTGTCGGGTATTATTCAGCCTGAACGCGGGACCTGTAAACAATATATCCAACCAGCATACTTTGAGCAATTAACTCCACCCTCTACCCATTTAGAAGCTGATGGTGAAATTTTATCTAGAATTGGTGTATCTTCACTAAAGAAAGAACAACACAAACTTAGTGGGGGCGAAGAAACAAAACTCAAACTTGTACAGATTTTTTCGCGATTTCATGAGGCTATATTGCTGGATGAACCAACGACGCATTTAGATCAAACTGGGAAGGATTTTTTAATAGAGCAACTTGACTATTTTTATGGGGCTCTCATCCTAGTCAGTCATGACAGAGACTTGTTAGATAGATTGGTTTCTGAGATTTGGGAAATTGCAGATGGGAAAGTAACGGTTTATAAAGGCAATTATTCAGATTACCAACAAGCTAAGCAACTGGAAATTCAACAACATATAGATGCATATGAGGCGTTTTCTAAGGAGCGTTCACGACTTGAAAGAGCAGCCCAGGTTAAAATGGAGAAAGCGGATCGGTTATTTCGAAATGGGGGTAAATTTAAACAAAAAGCAAAGGAAAAACCTAGCCGGTTAGGAAAGACAAAATCCAAGGCAACAAGTCAGAAGAGTTTACATCGTGCTTCAAAATCAATTGAGAACCGAATATCAAAGCTTTCAGAGGTGGAAATGTATAAGAAAGAACAGCCAATTGTCTTCCAACAATCTAAAGCAGTCGAACTTCATAATCGATATCCAATTATGGCTGACAGATTAACCATACGTTTACAGGATACAATACTCTTAGAGGATGTGAGCTTCCAAATTCCATTAGGAGCAAAAGTAGTAATCACAGGTCCGAATGGTTCTGGAAAGAGTACCTTACTACGATATTTATTATCACAACAGTCAGGTATTACGGTATCACCCAAAGCTAAAATAGGATACTTTGAACAATTGAGTTACCGCCTTATCACAGAAGAAAGTGTACTCTCCTTTCTGAAAAATAGAACAACACATGAGGAAGGATTTTTAAGGACGGTATTGTCTAAGATGCACTTTACAGGTTCCGACCTTCAAAAAAAGGTAAATGTATTAAGCGGTGGAGAAGTTATTCGATTACAACTATGTTATTTATTCTTAGGAGAATATAATATTCTCTTATTAGATGAACCAACGAATTTTCTTGATGTCCAAACGATGGAGGCATTAGAGGAATTTATCCTCGGATATAATGGAACAATACTGTTGGTAACGCATGATGCTACAATGGTCGATCGTATAGCAGATGTTCATTTTCAGCTTAATCCAATGTCTCGTTCCATATCAAAGTTGAAGTAATTCCATTTTCTTTTACTAAGCATTTTTGATGATATAAACTTGTAATTATTGTAAAGATTTATTTACAATGTCTTTCTATTATTTAATTTATGGGCAATTCATTGTAAGATTATGATAGGTAACCTAACTAGTAGAGTATACAGAAATGGGGAATGGATAGCATGAATGAGAAGGTTCTAATTGTAGATGACGAGACATCCATTGTAACATTATTAAAATTTAATTTAGAGAAGGCTGGATTTATCACAGACGTATCTTACGATGGATTAGATGCTAGTTCGTAAAGCGGTAAAGTAATAACTATGTATTTTATTATTCTTGATTTGATGCTACCAGAGATGGACGGAATAGAAGTTTGTAAGCATTTGAGGCGTAACCAAATAGATACCCCTGTTCTCATGCTTACAGCAAGAGATGAGGAATTTGATAAAGTCTTAGGGCTAGAGATCGGTGCAGATGACTATTTAACAAAGCCGTTTAGTCCGAAAGAAGTTATTGCAAGGATTAAAGCAATACTGAGAAGAACTCAACAAGCAGTACCATCTAATCAACTTAAACAAATTAAGGTTGGCGACTTAACCATTTATCCAGAGCGATATGAAGCTGAAAAAGATAGTCAAGTATTAACCTTTACTCGTAAAGAATTTGAATTATTATATTATCTAGCAACACATAAGGATAAAGTGTTATCTAGAGATCAGTTATTAAGTGCTGTATGGGACTACGACTTTGTGGGGGATACTAGAATTGTAGATGTGCACGTTAGCCATCTTCGAGAAAAAATAGAACCTAATACAAAGAAACCGATTTATATTAAGACAATTCGTGGACTCGGTTATAAGATGGAGGATCCAGTGTGAGGCTTGACTCATTCCAACCAATGATACGTTATGCATTAATTATTTTGGGTATCGTCATTCTGACAGGGATTGTTATTGCTCAGTTTATGAGTAATTATTTCGTATTGTTTTTAGTTCTATTAACTGAATATATTATTTTAATGATGATGTTGCATTATGTTTACGATAAATATGTAAAGCCAATTAAAAAAGCTACTAGTACGTTAGATGAATTAGTAAAAGGCAATTTTAGTGCTAGGATGCATCATCCTGTGACCGGGAGTATGGCAGACTTACTCATGAAAATAAATAAGCTTGCTCGTAGTCTTAGCGAGCTTTCCCTTAATGAAAAAATACAAGCTGAACAGCTAACCACTGTAATCGAAAATATACAAAGTGGCCTCGTATTGATTGATGAAAGAGGTTATATTCATCTAGTCAATAAGAACTTCTTATCCATTTTTGGTGGTACTGAACAAGATTACATTGGTTATCTGTACTATGACATCTTGGATAATGAAAAGATTCATAAAATGATTCAACAGACTTTTCTATATGAGGAAAATATTAAAGATTCTATCGTCATTGAAAACGATACAAGGCAATACTTTGAGATTATAGGAGCACCTATTTTTGATAACAGAAATTTGTTAAAAGGTGCAGTTCTAGTTCTTTATGATATAACAGAGATGAAGAAACTGGAAACGATGCGGAAGGACTTTGTAGCAAATGTTTCCCATGAATTAAAAACGCCAATAACATCTATTCGTGGATTCTCTGAGACATTATTAGATGATGATTTAAATGATAAGGAAACGGCTAAACACTTCTTAAGTATTATCAATGAAGAAAGTAAAAGGTTACAAGCATTGATAGCAGACTTATTAACTTTATCCAAGCTAGAAAAAGATGATTCACGTCTAGAATTATCAGAGATTCAGATGAAAAAAATTGTGGATGAAGTCATCCCGGTCCTAAAACAGAAGGCGATTCACCACGGTGTTAGGCTGACAATTGATATGGATCAGGATATTAGTTTCTATGCTGACCGAAATGGTATTAAGCAAATACTCATTAATCTACTAGGTAATTCTATTGATTATACACCAAGAGATGGTGAGGTAATTCTACTAGCAGAGCAACAAAATGATTCGATTCGCCTAATGGTACGGGACACAGGTATCGGAATACCGCAAGAGGCATTACCACGTATATTTGAGCGTTTTTATCGAGTAGATAAGGCTAGAAGTAGAAATACAGGTGGAACAGGTCTCGGGTTAGCTATCGTCAAACATATTGTGGAACTTCATAAAGGGAAGATTGAAATTCAAAGTACTGTCAATGTAGGTACTACGATAAACATTTATCTTCCATTAATAAAGAAAACACTCTCCAATCATTGAGAGTGTTTTCTTTTATACGCCATTTTTTACGGAAGGAGTTGGAAATGGTAAAATAGATATAAAGCATAGGACTCTAAGGAGGAAATAGAATCGTGGTAAATAAATTGGTTTTAATAGATGGAAATAGTATTACATATCGTGCATTTTTGCCCTTCATTATTGAATAATGATAAGGGAGTGTATACGAATGCTGTATATGGGTTTACAACAATGCTTCTTCGTATTCTCGAAGAACAGAAGCCAACTCATATACTTGTTGCGTTCGATGCAGGGAAAACAACGTTTAGACATCAAACATTTAAAGAATATAAGGGTGGTCGACAGAAGACACCATCCGAGTTATCCGAGCAATTTCCATTAGTGAAGGAATTGCTTAATGCCTTTAATATTCCCCATTATCAATTGGACCAATATGAAGCAGATGATATTATTGGAACTTTAGCCAAACAAGGGAAAGAAAAAGAATTTGAAGTAGCGGTTATTTCAGGTGACAAAGATATGCTTCAACTAGTATCTGAAAAAATAACTGTGAATGTAACGAAAAAGGGTATTAGCGAAGTGGAGGAATATACTCCTGAATACTTATTAGAAAAAATGGAGGTTAAACCAGAACAAATCATTGATTTAAAGGCATTGATGGGGGATAGCTCTGACAATATTCCAGGTGTACCAGGAGTGGGACAAAAAACAGCAACCAAACTGTTAAAGGAATACCAAACACTTGAAAATTTGTACGATAACCTTGATCACGTAAATGGAAAAAAACTATTGGAAAATTTAACTAACCATAAAGAAGATGCTTTTATGAGTAGGGAACTAGCAACGATTAACTGTGACTCTCCTATTGAAGTGAAATTAGAGGATTTATCCTATAAAGGCTATACTAGTCAAGATGTAGCGGCAATTTTCAAGGATTTGGGATTTCAGTCGTTACTAGAACGAGTTGGTGCTGACGAAGTGATAGAAGAGACGAAGCAGGAACTTGAAGATATAAGGTATACAATAGTAGATAGTGTTCATTCCGATATGTTTAATGGAGAAGTAGCGTTAGTTGTGGAGATGCTTACTGATAGTTATCATACAGCACCTATTGAGGGGATTGGTCTTGTCAATAAAGATAATGCCTATTTCATACCTACAGAGGTAGCGTTAGCCTCAGAGGAATTTAAAGCATGGGCAGAAGATCCAAAGGCAACCAAAGTAGTATTTGATGTGAAGCAATCCGTGGTATCACTTTTAAAAAAGGGTATTCATTTGAAGGGATTACGCTTTGATATTCTATTAGCCTCTTACTTACTAGACCCATCCGAAAATAATCATGATATACCAGCAATTGCTCACAGGTTTGGGTTCCATTCGGTCCTAAATGATGAAGAGGTATATGGGAAAGGTGCCAAAATGAAGGTGCCTGAAAAGGAAATTCTTGCAGAACATATCGTTCGTAAAGCATCCGTACTAAAAGATTTAGAGGATAAAATGGAGGCCGAACTTCGCCAACATGAACTGTATTCTCTTCTAGATGATTTAGAGATACCACTAGCATTAATCTTGGCGGAAATGGAACATACAGGAGTAGTTGTTGATGTCAAACGGTTAGAAGATATGGGAACAGAACTAAAAACACGTTTAGAGGAAGTGGAACAAGAAATTTATGAATTGGCAGGAGAAAAATTCAATATCAACTCACCGAAGCAGTTAGGTCCTATACTGTTCGAAAAGTTGGGCTTACGTGTTATTAAGAAAACCAAAACAGGTTATTCTACTGCAGCGGATGTTTTAGAACAGTTAGAAAATGATCACGAGATAATCCGTAAGATTCTTTTATATAGACAACTTGGAAAGCTGCAATCGACCTATATCGAAGGGCTGTTAAAGGTTGTAGATAAGGAAACAAGCAAAATCCATACTCGGTACAATCAAGCGTTGACGCAAACTGGCCGCCTAAGCTCGATTGATCCGAACCTGCAGAATATCCCGATACGGATTGAAGAAGGGCGTAAAATTAGACAAGCGTTTGTCCCGTCTGAAAAAGATTGGATTATGTTTGCTGCTGACTATTCACAAATAGAGTTACGGGTATTAGCTCATATTGCCGATGATGAAAAATTAATTTCTGCCTTTCAAAAGGGAGAGGATATTCATACGCAGACTGCAATGGATGTGTTTCATGTGGACAAAGAGCAAGTCACTTCCGATATGCGAAGACAAGCAAAAGCGGTTAACTTTGGAATCGTTTATGGTATTAGTGATTTTGGTTTATCACAAAACTTAGGAATTACTCGGAAGGAAGCCAAACAATTCATAGAGCGATATTTCGATAGTTATCCAGGTGTAAAAGCGTATATGGATGATATTGTCCAAGAAGCCAAACATAAAGGCTATGTAACAACATTAATGAATCGCCGCCGATATTTGCCGGAAATCACAAGTAGAAACTTTAATTTAAGAAGTTTTGCTGAAAGAACGGCTATGAATACACCGATTCAAGGTACCGCAGCAGATATCATTAAAAAAGCGATGATAGACTTACGGGAAAAACTAAAAGAAGAAAATATGCAAGCACGTATGCTATTACAAGTACATGATGAATTAATCCTAGAGGCACCAAAAGAAGAGCTAGAGAAACTAAAAGAATTAGTTCCAGCTATGATGGAAAATACAGTTGAATTAAAGGTTCCATTAAAGGCAGAGTATGCTTACGGTGATAGCTGGTATGATGCAAAATAAGGAGAATTAGAAATGCCTGAATTACCAGAAGTTGAAACGATACGTAAAACACTGAAACGATTCGTATTAAATCGGACCATTAACGATGTAAACGTATATTGGGGAAATATAATAAAAAAACCAGATGATACGGAGCATTTCAAGCAGCTTTTGATAGGTCAAACAATCCATGATATTAAACGAAAAGGAAAATTCCTTTTATTTGAATTAGATGATTACACACTCATCTCTCACTTAAGAATGGAAGGTAAATATAGTGTGCATTACAAAGATGAACCGGTGAAAAAACATACACATGTTATCTTCTCTTTTACTACTGATGAAGAGTTACGATATAACGATGTTCGTAAATTTGGAACCATGCACATTGTAAACAAGGGAGAGGAGCTGATTCAAAAGCCTTTGGATCAGCTCGGCCCGGATCCCTTTGATAAAGAGTTTACATTAGACTATTTTTATAAACGGCTTAAAACGACAAACAGATCCATTAAGGCTGTATTATTAGATCAAACGGTTGTTGCCGGTCTAGGTAATATATATGTAGATGAGACGTTATTTAAAGCACGTATCCATCCATTGAAAAAGTCTAATAAACTAACCAAAAAGGAAGTACAAGAGATTCGAAAGCAAGCAATATTGACTCTTGAGGAAGCGGTAGAACAAGGTGGGACAACGATAAGGTCCTATGTTAACAGCCAAGGAGAAATGGGGATGTTTCAACAAGAGTTAGCAGTTTATGGCCAGGAGAATGAGGCGTGTCCAAATTGTGGAAGTCCTATTACCAAAATGAAGGTTGGTGGCCGTGGTACTCATATCTGTTTAAATTGTCAAAGGTTCTAAAGGAGAATAATGATGACGTTGGTAATTGGATTAACAGGTAGTATTGCTAGTGGGAAAAGTACAGTTTCATCCATGTTCATCGATATGAACATTCCTGTTATTGATGCAGATAAGATCTCACGTGAGGTTGTAGAACCTGGTGAAGATGCGTACTTATCGATTGTTAAAGAGTTTGGAAAGGATATTCTATTTTCAGATGGAAATATTGATCGAAAAAAGCTAGGTGGGATCATTTTTTCGGATGAAGAAAAGCGTAAAGTGCTAAATGGAATTGTCCACCCAGCTGTTCGGAAGAGAATGATGGAACAAAAGGATCAGCATGTTCATAACGGAGAAAGGATAATCGTTATGGACATTCCACTATTATTCGAAAGTAAACTTACACATATGGTTGATAAAATTTTAGTGGTATATGTAGAAGAGACGGTTCAATTGAAGCGGTTAATGAACCGAGATCACTCCACAAAGGATGAGGCTCTACAGCGAATTCATTCACAAATACCGATAAAGGAAAAAGTTACCCTAGCTGATGCAGTTATTGATAATAATGGTACTCGTGAAAAGACATTCGAACAATTAAAAGAAATTCTTCATCAATGGAGCAAATAAATATTCATCAATCATAAAAAAGAACTTATAAGGATATATCTCCTTTTTAAGTTCTTTTTTATGATTAATGCTTTCATTTTGAGTTGAATGTGTTATACTATATATGAAAAATATATAATTAGTATATCATAATCAGGAGGACTTATCATGAGTAAAACTCGCGTTGCAATTAGTGGATTCGGGCGTATAGGGAGAATGGTTTTTAGGCAAGCAATAACCGATCCTAGCCTTGAGCTTGTAGCAATTAATGCTAGTTATCCAACAGAAACCTTAGCCCACCTAGTTAAATATGATAGTGTTCACGGCACTTTTAACCATGAAGTGAAAGCGCTTCAGGACGCATTAGAAATTGATGGTCAACGTATTGAATTAGTTAATTATCGAGAGCCAGATAAATTACCATGGTCAAGACTTGATATTGATATTGTTATTGATGCTACTGGTAAGTTCAAAACGAAAGAATCTGCAGGTTTACATTTGGTCGCTGGAGCAAAGAAAGTAGTTATTACAGCACCAGGCAAGCAAGTAGATAAAACAATTGTAATGGGCGTAAACCATGATATGTATGACCCAGAAAACGATGATGTTATTTCTAATGCATCTTGTACAACGAACTGTTTAGCTCCGGTTGTGAAAGTATTGGATGAAAATTTTAAGATTGTGAACGGTTTAATGACAACCGTTCATGCATTTACAAATGATCAAAAAAATTTAGATAATCCGCATAAGGATTTGCGTCGTGCTAGAGGGTGTACTCAGTCGATTATTCCGACGTCAACAGGAGCAGCTAAAGCTTTAGGTGAAGTAATGCCTCATTTGAAAGGTAGACTACACGGGATGGCATTACGTGTGCCTACTCCAAATGTCTCTTTAGTTGATTTAGTTGTGGATGTGGAAGAGTCCGTCACTGCAGATATTGTAAACAATACCTTTAAAGCAGTATCCAATGGCGAACTTTCTGGAATTATTCAGTATAGTGATGAGCCATTGGTTTCCGTTGATTACACAACTTCAGAGTACTCTGCTATTGTGGATGGATTATCCACAATGGTTATGAGTGACAATAAGATAAAAGTACTAGCCTGGTATGATAATGAGTGGGGCTATTCTGCTAGAGTGGTAGACTTAGTGAAGTATGTTGGAAGTTTTCTTGAAGTAAAGAAAGTAACCCATTCTTAGTGAGCATTTCTTGCAACATGTGAGTTGTTTAAAGTCCATTACAGATACTAATCTAAATAAAAAATAGTAGTCGTATAAAATGAAAGAGTTGAGTTTCTTCAAGGGCTCAACTCTTTTTGTGTCACAAATTTTTACTAGGGTAATTCTTTAAAACATGTTAAAATGAATAGAGTTATTGTAACGGACCAACCGAAACTGGGAGTGTAAACGAATGTCTTTTGGAAAAAAATTATCACGGTTCTTTTATAATCATGCTGAAACGGCTGAGAAGCACTGGGATCAAGAGCTGAATACACATTATTATAAAACAACTAAGGACAAGGGTCTTAGTAAGCTAGAAGAGATAATAAAAGGGTCTAAAAACTTTAGATTAAATTCTATCTCAGAGGAACGTGGTGAGATTAGTTTCCAAGTGATCAAGGGAAGAAAGGCCTTTGTAATCGCTACTGTAATTATGGTACGACCGTATCAGACTGCGATAGATTTTACAGTGACTAGTGAAGGAATACTTCCTTTCGATTTTGGATATAGTGCCAAATTAATTAAACAACTATACGAAAAAATAAATAAAGAATTAACGTTGATTGATAAAAATTAGAATGAATTGCTAGATGAATGGGGTTAATTAAATGAGATGCTCGAATTGCCAAAATAAAAACACGAAAGTCTTAGATTCAAGACCGATTGAAGAAGGTCGCTCTATCCGTAGAAGGCGTGAATGTGAAAAATGTGGCTATCGGTTTACTACCTTTGAACGAATTGAAGAGGTTCCATTAATTGTCGTGAAAAAAGGTGGAACGAGACAAGAATTCAGTCGTGAAAAGCTTGTACGTGGGTTAATTAAAGCATGTGAAAAAAGACCTGTATCTATTGAACAGATTGACTCTATTGCTTTTGATGTGGAAAAGGAATTACGCAATACAGGAGCAGCTGAGATTGATAGTAAAGAAGTAGGGGAAATGGTCATGGAAAGATTATCCAAGGTGGATGACGTGGCCTATGTCCGATTTGCCTCTGTTTATCGTCAATTCAAAGATATTAATGTTTTTCTCGATGAATTGAAAGAATTAATCCAGGTGGACAAAAAAACTAACATTGACAGTACAAGATTATTGAAAGAGGGGTTAAGATGAATTATATTGGAAAATTATTACCAATTGATGGTTATTCGATTGATTTGCAAGGTAATTTGCCTGTAGATTATTCAAAATCATTAACCCATCTTTATCAGCCATTATTAGGGATGAAGGCAGTAATGTTATACCAAACCTTACTGAACGAAATAGATTTACAGGGTACATCTGTTCAAACCCACCATACATTAATGAATTATTTAAATATATCGTTGGTTGAAATATATGAAGCAAGATTAAAGCTTGAGGGTATTGGTCTTTTAAAAACCTTTGAGGAGCGTAACAATGACCAGACCGTTTACCGTTATCTGTTACAATGCCCCTTTGCACCCAGTGACTTTTTTAAAGATGCTATGCTCTCTCAACTTTTATTCCATCACATAGGAAATGAAAAATTCACCCTTTTAAAAAACCATTATTATGGACTAGTAAAGCACCCAAGTGGCCAAAATATTACGGCTTCTTTCGGTGATGTTTTCGATACCATTCATCCTGATTTTGGTACTATGCAAAATATAAACCGTATTCCGGAAAATGGTGGGCCCCAGTTAGAATCAGTTGATTTTTCATGGGTTGAACAAATGCTTAAGTCTCGAATGATCCCATATAAGCGAGTTTTAACAACCGATAATAAACGAATTATTAATCAAATGATGCAATTATATGGACTTGCTGAATATGAAATAGAAAAGTGTATTCTTTGGGCATTAACAGATGAGAATAAATTAGATATTGAAGAGTTTAAAGAAGCATGTCATGATTTATTTAAAACCTCTCGCAGTGACTCAACCGTTCAACTAGTACCTAAAGTGGAACGTCTAGCGGAAAGAGAGACTGTGCAAAATGAGCTGGAAACACAACAACCTTTATCAAAAGAGGAAATGCTTATCCACGAATTAGAAACGATTTCACCAAAGCAACTATTAGAGGACTTGTCTAGTGGTAACCATGCTTCCGAACAAGATTTAAAGGTGATTCGTGAAATTATGACTACACAAGGGTTGCCTTCACCAGTAATGAATGTGTTAATCCATTATGTATTGTTACAAACAAATATGAAATTATCTAAAGCATATTTAGAGAAGATTGCAAGCCACTGGTCACGTGCTAACTTGAAAACGGCAAGAGAAGCTATGATGTTCGCAAAAAGAGAAAAAGAACAGTATCAGCTAGCTACTGCCAAAAAACAGCAGCAGCAACAAAACTATCGTCCGTATAAGAAGCAAGGAACAAGTACAGAAGTTGTGCCAGAATGGTTTAAAGAACGAAAGCTCAAGTCAAAGGAAACGAACAGAGAAAACACGAAAGATTTGGAACATGAAAAAGAGGAGATTGCTGCTATTTTAAGTAAATACAGCTCCAAAAAATAGTCATGTGCAAGGATGATTGATATGAAACCAGTACAATCCAGCTTACAAAAATGGATGCAGCAAAACGGAAACTTTCAAGAAAACTATCAAAAAATAAAAAAAGACGTATTGAGTGATCCAGAGATTAAGGAATTTTTATCCTTACATCCTGAATTAACTGACCGTGTAATTGAAAAAAATTTAATAAAACTGTATGAATATAAAACACAATCGAAGCAATGTGAGAATTGTTTAGGTTACGATTCATGTAAAAATATGTTACAGGGGTATTCGCCGATACTCAGAGTTGAAAATAATGAGATTCATTTATCCTACGAAAAATGCCATAGTAGACTAATATTTGAAAAGCAACAAGAACAACAAAAACTTATTGAAAGTCTGTATATGCCTAGAGAAATTCTTGAGGCGACAATGGAGGGAATCGATTTAGATCCTAATCGTAGTATGGCAATAAAAGAAATGGATCAATTTATGAGTGAGTTACAAAATGGTATTCCTCGTAAAGGAATTTACTTTTATGGTCCTTTTGGTGTTGGAAAGACCTATTTTCTAGGTGCTATTGCCAATGAATTAAAAAAATATAATATCTCTTCTATGCTCATCTATATGCCAGAATTTGTACGTGAGATTAAGTCTTCTATTAAGGATGATTCCATAAATGAGAAAATAGATTATTTTAAAAAGGCAGATGTTCTCATGTTAGATGATATTGGAGCTGAGACTCACTCAGCTTGGTTCCGCGATGAAGTGCTTGGAACTATTTTACAATATCGTATGATGGAAAGATTACCAGTTTTCTTTACATCAAATTACAGTATGGAACAATTGGAAGACCAATTAGCGAAATCAACACGTGGTGACATTGAAACAGTTAAAGCAGGTAGAATAATGGAAAGAATAAAACAAGTAAGCAAAGAAGTTCCTATCTTTGCTAAGAATAGAAGAGAAGAATAAAAAAGCCAGTAGTGGTTTTTTTAGCAGATAGGAAAGTAAAATAATCCTTCTCGCCTCCATAAGAAAAACTAGCACATTCGCAATGAACGAGCGAATGTGCTAGTTTTTTCTTATGTTACCCTTCTAATGTCCTTGATAGCCTTCCTTATCATTTACTAAAGTTACTAGTTTTAATGGTTTTATCATTTTTTTAAAAGTATGTCCATATAATGTAACAGTTTGGTTTTGGATAAGGGTGATGAGGCTAAATGGAGATTTATTTTTCTTCGAATAAAGAAGTAATCAGTTTTTGTGAGCAATTATTTCATTATAACAAAAAGATTGAGCTCCACTGGAAAACAAATGAAGAATGGGGGAATGAATTAAAAATTGAATATGTACAACAATCGGACAATGAATTAGTGGATTCAGTTGTTAAATCCATGGTGGATGTGTTTGTGACACATCGCTTATCAACAATGATAAAGGAAATAACGGAAGATTATTATTATTATTCTGATTTAGATGAGATTGAAAAGATCTCAGAATTAACACAATGGCTACTTGCTGGTGAAGATGAAGAAAGTGTACAAGTACGAAATCAAAAGGATGACCCAATGCAACTACTATACTCCCTGATGGTTACAAATGTAAAAAATACGTCGCCGATTCATTTTGATTCAATCATTAATTTTCGATTGAAAGTTTTTAAGGATTATTTGATTCAAATTGTAGGCTTAGCTATTGATGAGTATAAACGAGAGGAAGAACACCAGGAATTCGTTAATATGTTACGAGAATATATTGCAAAAAAAGAACCAAGCTATAATATTGTTCATATTCTTCAAGGAAGTAGTTTTAGTTTTTATAAGGCAAATGGTAAACCATTTTCTAGAATGGAATTACGGATGCTTATGCAGAGAGAACCATTATACATAGTAGGTCTAGATGAGGACGAATTAAATCTAGCGCCATTAGTAGCAATGTCTCCTAAACAGATTAAAATATATGGAGACCATCCATCAGAACCGAAGACATTAACTGTGATTAACGTGTTCCAGGAAAGGGTTGATTTTGAACCAGCTCATAAATTTCCTTTTCCCGTTTATTTAAAAAATCGATAACAGGACTTGATTATCCTTAAAACTAGCGCTATAATGTGATTTATATTTAATATTTACATCTGTAAGGATAAGGACAAGGTCATTTGTTAACCTGTTATGATTAGAGAGGGAAGCCATAGGCTGGAAGCTTCCTCATACAGCCAAATGATTACCACCTTTGAACTCTACTATCGAACTGTAAGTAAATAGTAGCGTATATCTGCGTTAAAGATTTAAAGCCGTATTTAATTACGGGAATTAGGGTGGAACCACGTGACCAACGCTCGTCCCTTTGCCATAGTGCAAGGGGAGGGGCGTTTTTTAATTTCAGAAAAATGGATAAGGAGTGTTAATCATGTCAGAAATCACTATTGTTTTCCCAGATGGAGCAAGTAAGGAGTTTCCTCAAGGCACAACTGGTGAAGATATCGCAGCATCTATTTCACCAGGCTTAAAGAAACAAGCTTTAGCAATAAAATTAGATGGTATACCTTATGATTTAAAGCGTGAACTAAATCAAGGTGGAAAAATCGAGATTATTACCTATAGAAATCAAGAAGGGGTAGAAATTGCTCGACATTCAACTGCACACTTAATGGCACAAGCAATCAAACGCTTATATAAAGATGTGAAGTTTGGAGTTGGTCCGGTCATTGAGGAAGGATTTTATTATGACTTTGATATGGAGGAAAAAATAACTCCAGAAGATTTACCTAAAATTGAAAAAGAAATGAAGCGAATTGTCGATGAAAATCTAGCAATAGAACGTGTGGAAGTGTCACGTGAGGAAGCTAAGAAAATGTTCACTGAAATTGGTGATGAATTAAAGCTTGAGTTAATTGATGCCATTCCGGAAGATGAGCAAGTGACGATTTATAAACAAGGTGAATTCTTTGATCTTTGCCGTGGAGTACACGTTCCATCAACTAGTAAATTAAAAGCATTTAAATTACTAAGCATATCTGGAGCATACTGGCGTGGTGATAGCAATAATAAACAGTTACAACGTATTTATGGTACAGCTTTTGAAAAGCCTGCACAGGTTGAGGAATATCTACAAATCTTGGAAGAACGTAAAGAACGTGACCATCGTAAATTAGGTAAGGAATTAGGGATATTTACCATTAATCAAAAGGTTGGTCAAGGTTTACCGCTATGGTTACCAAAAGGGGCAACAATTCGCCGCCAAATCGAACGTTATATTGTTGACTTAGAAGAGCGTCTAGGCTATGACCATGTATATACCCCGGTGCTAGCTAATGTTGATCTATACAAAACTAGTGGACACTGGGACCACTATCAGGAAGATATGTTCCCTACGATGCAAATGGATAACGAAGAATTGGTTCTACGTCCAATGAACTGTCCACACCATATGATGGTTTTCAAAAATCAATTATGGAGTTATCGTAATTTGCCGGTTCGTATTGCCGAGCTTGGAACGATGCACCGTTACGAAATGTCTGGCGCATTAGCTGGTTTACAACGTGTTCGTGCCATGACACTAAACGATGCACATATTTTTGCTCGTCCTGATCAGTTGAAGGAAGAGTTTATCCGTGTAGTAGAATTAATCCAACATGTATATAAAGACTTTGGTATCGATAATTACTATTTCCGTTTATCCTATCGTGATCCAGAGGATAAAGAGAAGTATATTGATAACGATGAGATGTGGGAAAAAACACAAGGTGTTCTAAAAGAAACAATGGAAGATATGAACTTAGAATATGTGGAAGCGGAAGGCGAAGCAGCATTCTATGGTCCAAAGTTAGATGTTCAGGTTAAGACAGCATTAGGTAAGGATGAAACATTGTCTACTGTTCAGATTGACGTCTTATTACCAGAGCGCTTTGAACTTTCTTACATTGGGGAGGATGGTAAAGAACATCGTCCAGTAGTATTACACCGTGGTGTTGTATCTACAATGGAACGTTTCGTAGCTTTCCTTCTAGAAGAATATAAAGGTGCTTTCCCTACTTGGTTAGCTCCAGTACAAGCGAAGATTATTCCTGTATCACCACAGGTTCATCTAGACTATGCGAAGAAGGTGGCAGAAAAGCTACGATACCAAGGTGTCCGTGTAGAGGTCGATGAGCGTGATGAAAAGATTGGTTATAAGATTCGTGAAGCACAAACAGAAAAGATTCCATTTGCATTAGTTGTTGGGGATAAGGAAATGGAAGAGGATGCTGTAAATGTAAGAAGATATGGAGAGCAAAACTCAGAAACTTTATCCTATGTTGCATTTGAGAGCCTTATTAAAGAAGAAATTGAAAAGAGAGTATTACGCAAAAAGAAATAAACTATTATTCCTGTAGACTTTCCTTATTAGGATAAGTAGTGTATACTAGATAAAGAAAGCAAGGGTTGACAATTTATTCAGGTTTATGATAATCTATAAAAGTTGAATTAAATTGAATGATCTGATGACAAGTAGAGGCACCCGCTTCTCACCTGTTCAACGCGAACTGCAGTTGACTGGTTAACATCTTTTTTAGAATGACTAAAAGACATGTGGGTGCATTGATGTGCCCACATTTTTTGTTTGACTTTAAAAAAACTTGTCAGGTAATGGATCAGGACCCTATAAAACTATGGAGGTGGCTGGCTATTAGCAAAGATATGAACGTTAATGAAAAGATTCGTGCGAAAGAAGTACGATTAATTGATTCAAACGGTGACCAACTTGGAGTGAAATCACGACAAGAAGCATTAGAGCTTGCTCAAAAGCAAAACTTAGATTTAGTTTTAGTGGCTCCAACTGCAAAACCACCAGTTGCAAGAATCATGAACTACGGTAAATTCCGTTATGAGCAACAAAAGAAGGAAAAAGAAGCTCGTAAAAATCAAAAAATTATTAACGTTAAAGAAGTGCGCTTTACTCCGGGAATTGGTGCTCATGACTTTGAAACAAAGTTAAAAAATGCACGTAAATTCTTAGAAAAAGGCGATAAAGTAAAAGCTGCAGTTCGTTTTCGCGGACGTGCTATTACCCATAAGGAGCTTGGTCAAGAGGTATTAGATCGTTTTGCAGAAGCTGTAAAAGATATTGCAACGATTGAGTCTAAGCCTAAGATGGAAGGCCGAAATATGTTCATGATGCTTGCTCCTATCAATGAGAATAAATAAACATTTAAGCATTCGAGGAGGAAATCAACATGCCAAAAATGAAAACCCACAAAGGGTCAGCTAAACGCTTTAAGAAAACTGGTTCTGGAAAAGTAAAAAGATCACATGCATTCACAAGCCACATGTTTGCACATAAATCTCAGAAACAAAAACGTAAATTACGTAAAGGTACACTAGTTTCTTCTGGTGACTACAAGCGTATCAAAGCAATGCTTCCTAAATAAGAAGTATCGCTTCTAGTAATAATATCTACTTTTTCAAAACAAAATTTTGACATACAATGTATCGTATTAGGAGGGAATTACTATGCCACGTGTTAAAGGTGGAACAGTTACGCGCGCTCGTCGTAAACGCGTACTTAAATTAGCTAAAGGTTATTATGGTTCGAAGAGAACGTTATTTAAAACAGCAAAACAACAAGTAATGAAGTCAGGTCAATATGCTTACCGTGACCGTAAAAACAGAAAGCGTGAATTCCGTAAGCTTTGGATCGCACGTATTAACGCTGCTGCACGTATTAACGATCTTTCATACAACAAATTAATGCACGGTCTAAAACTTGCTGGTATCGAAATTAACCGTAAAATGTTATCTGATCTTGCAATCAATGATGCGCAAGCATTTGCTCAATTAGCTGAAAAAGCTAAGACTGCATTAAACAACTAATAGAAGGCAATGAGGGAAAATCCCCTCTGCCTTTTTTTGTTTTATGCAAATAATTTATGGTTATAAAAATGCATGAGGAGAGAATAAATCCAATCAAGGAGTGGCACGGAAGTAATACTGCAGTCAGAGTTAAGCATACAATTGGAAATCGTCGTATTAGTACCAGAAATAACGTATAATCATACATATATGCTAAAGGAAATATAATAGACAGGAGAAAAAATTATGGAAGTAATCTATTACATAGCATTTGCAAATTTACTTGGTTTTGTATTGATGGGGATGGATAAGAAAAGAGCTAAAATTAAAGAGCGACGTATACCAGAGAGAACATTATGGGGGATAGCTGTCCTAGGTGGATCTGTTGGATCATTTATCGGAATGAGGTATTTCCGCCATAAAACAAAACACACTTCCTTTACTGTTGGTATGCCAGCACTTATTATACTTCATATCATCATATTAAGTTATTTTTCCATGTCATAATAGCTCGTCTCTTGTCATATACATGTACCAATAGTTCGTGCTTTACCTAAATCTTTCTTACATGCTAAAGAAGGAGGCAACTTATGGAGCTATTTGGGAATTATGTGATGGCTATTGTGCAAACGGGAGGACTATTTGCTCCTTTACTATTTATAACGGTACATTTACTTCGTCCTTTATTCTTTTTACCAGTAGTATTCCTCTGTGTATCAGGAGGAATTCTTTTTGGGGTGTTTTATGGAACGATTTACTCCTTAATAGGAATAACATTGTCTAGTATTATTTTTTATATTGTCATTCAATGGATGCCAAAAACCTCGTCTAGATTGATTCGTATGAAAAAGAAGTTAATTGGCAAACATACGGAATTAACCACAACTCAAATTACACTGTTACGTCTTATTCCTTTTATTCATTTCCATTTGTTATCGTTGTGTTTAATTGAGATAACATCAGGATTTAAAGACTATACCAAATCGTCACTTGTAACGAATATCCCACTCGCGCTTCTATACACGTCTGTAGGTGGGTGGTTATCAAGTTTATCTCCAATGCATATTCTCTTATCGTTAACTGCACTACTCCTTCTGATTTATGCATTAAGAAAAAAGGAAATTATTATCAAATGGGAAGATTTCTTTCAAACGAGTACACAACAATAGAAAGCATAAGGGACGTTCTCCCTTATGCTTTTATTTTGGAAGGTTATGCCATTGAACGAACTCTAAGCATAATAAAATGTATTTAATTGAGGGCTTTTGTCATATCCATCATACTTTGAAATCCAATTTTCTCGTAGGTACTTCTTGCTGTTGAACTAGACCACAATCTAGCTCGGCTGGCTCCTTTTTGTTTTAGCCATAAACAAATCTCATCCACTAGTATTGATGCTAACCTGTTTTGACGATGCTCCTTATTCGTATAAACAGATATAATCCAGCCAAAAAGACTTTGTTCCATAGCTAGTGGGTAAGGATACTCTGTTCTAATAAGACCTCCCGCACAAGCAACAATATTATTGCTACTATCTAGTGCGACTCTAAACATCAGATTTCCAAGTGTATGTTCTTTTATAAATAGGTTTTTTACTTCTTCTAACCTCTGATAATCTGGTTGAGGAACTCCATCCACTTCTCCCATTTCAGTAGCCATTTTGTACCAAAAATCTGCCATAATAATAATTTCTGCTTTGGTTATATATCGTGTTTTGTACATTCTTTAATTCTCCCAATTACCTTTGTTCATTCAAAAAGAGTGAATTCATACTGGTAAACTTAGTCTATAGCAACTAACCTTTTTAAAAAGTCGATTTTCTTCAAATCTTTATGATTGTTATTATTTGCTCGATAACTGTCCTTGGATGAAGCCTCGTAAACAGATAAATATTGTTTCGGGTTTAATAGAAAAAAGTTAGTGCTTTCTTTTTGGTGTAATTCTAATTCTTCTAGTGAGACCCCAGCGAATTCAGGTAATGTGTCTATAATTCCAAACTCAACTGATGCCCTTTCTTTAGAAAATTCATGTTCATGAAGATCAATTAAGGTATATCCCATAGAAGTCATAATGGTCATAATATCATCCCAGTGATAGATAGCTAGTTCAGCTGGTACATCCCAGCCTCGTTTATCTCCAGGGACGTGAATGTCTAAGTCTTTAGACTCCCAACTTTTTCCAGTTACTACTTCAAGACCGACTGAACCCATTAATAATGGAACAATTCCAATGTTATTCAAATTTTTTGCAATCTTAATAAACTCATCAAATTTGTTATGTTTCATTTCTATCTCCAATATTATTATACGTTTACTATAATGTTAATCCTTATGATTATTTCAGTACAAGCTTATAAGCTAAAACTTTCATGATTACATGATTGTTGTTAGTTGCTCAACAACAATTTATCAATTGGATGTTTCCAGCTTATCTTTGCATGTGGATAACGTATCAATAGTTCTTTTTCTAAAAAATATATATCATCTCTAGTTAGACCCTGCAGTTCCAGTGAGTCAACCACTGTCACGTGTATATCCACAATTTCAAAAGACTCTTCTGTAGTCCCAACGTATTTTTCACCTTCAAATTGACATCCTTTGTAAACAAAACGAATATTCTTTTTACTGTTATTCTGTTCATCTAAATAATAAAATCCTCTTGATTCTTTAGCATTCTCTAACAGTCTTTGTGGATTGCGAAAGTATTGTATAATAGAATAGATTAGTAATATAATTGCAGCCACTAACAAAAATCGAAACATATACACTATCATTACCATCGTCTCCCTGGTATTAGGTTATTATTAAGCTATACGTAATGGGAGTAAACAAGGTTTCATATTTTATGTTAAAAAGATGTGACAAACTAAAAAAGATAAAAATACTATCTTGGGAATAGAAAAGAGGGAATATAATGGAATGGGATACACTTTTTAAAATGCAAAAAGAATTAGATTCATACATTGAATCCAATCACAACTTAGCTAATCACGACTTATTTGATGACAAATACTTAGCGTTATTAGTGGAAATAGGGGAATTAGCAAATGAAACGAGATGCTTTAAGTTCTGGAGCAATAAAAAAGAAGTGAAAATGAAATTATTCTAGAGGAATATGTAGACGGTATTCATTTTATCTTATCACTAGGTATTGTAAAAGGACTAAAATATCATAATAAGTCTGTTATGAAATCCACTCAGTCGGAAACAGAGCTATTTAATTTAGTTTTTGAGAACTGTGTTCGGTTTAAAAATGAGCCATCTCAGCCAAACTATACTCTGTTATTTGAAAGCTACTTAACGCTTGGTTTAAAGCTTGGCTTCACCGAACAGGATGTTTTCAATGCTTATATGAAGAAAAATGAAGTGAACTATGAGCGTCAGAAAAGTGGGTATTAATATCCAAAATTTTCATTTCGCTGTATACTAAATTAATAATGTGATATTGGAGGAATACATAATGACAAAATTAGATGAAACATTGTCCATGCTAAAAGATTTAACGGAAGCAAAAGGTATTTCGGGTAATGAAAAAGAAGCTAGAGACGTCATGGAAAAGTACATTCGTCCGCATGCTGATGAGGTATTCACTGATAATATCGGGAGTTTAATTGCTAAGAAAGTTGGGGACGTAAACGGTCCAAAGATCATGGTTGCGGGCCATTTAGATGAAATTGGATTTATGGTAACTAGAATTGATAGTAAAGGTTTTGTCTATTTCCAAACGATTGGTGGCTGGTGGAGCCAAGTTATGCTCTCACAACGTGTAACGATTGTTACTAATAAGGGGGATGTAACCGGTGTTATTGGTTCTAAACCACCGCATATCTTATCTGCTGCTGAACGTAAAAAGCCAGTTGAAATTAAGGATATGTTCATTGATATTGGAGCAACTAGTAAAGAGGAAGCTGCGGAATTTGGAGTAAAGCCTGGTGATTCAGTCGTTCCATATTTTGAATTTACACCAATGAAAAATGAAAAATTACTTCTAGCAAAAGCTTGGGATAACCGTATTGGATGTGCGATAGCCATTGAAGTATTAAAGCAGCTGAAGGGTGAAAATCATCCAAATATCGTTTATGGTGTAGGTACTGTTCAAGAAGAAGTTGGATTACGTGGTGCGAAGACAGCTGCACATGCCATTCAACCTGATATCGGCTTTGGTGTCGATGTTGGTATTGCTGGTGATACACCTGGTATTAAAGAGCAAGATGCGGATAGTAAGATTGGTGACGGACCACAGCTAGTTCTTTATGATGCATCTATGATCTCTCACAAAGGTGTACGTGACCTAGTTATTCAAACGGCTGAAGAGAATAATATTCCATTCCAGTATGCTTCTATAGCTGGTGGTGGAACTGATTCTGGCTCTATTCATTTAACAGCTAATGGCGTACCTTCATTATCCATTACAATTGCTACACGCTATATTCATTCTCATGCAGCAATCTTGCATCGTGATGATTTTGAGAATGCTGTGAAGTTAATTGTGGCAGTCATTAAAAAGTTAGATCGAGAAACAGTTAACCAAATATTTTTAGCATAGGATAGGTATACGGACACAGTAAATTCAATGGAATTTACTGTGTTTTTTCTATGTTCTTCCTCAAGGAAGATATCCTTACTTACATAATTTATTATTTTAGTCTGAATATTGTGGTAAAATAATATCAACTATAGTAATGGTTTGTTGGGGGTGAAAAGTTGAGTAGAACAGATTTCATTGGAGCTGTTTTTCTGATATCAGGCGTTTTATTATTGGGCCTTGTACATGTAGCTATAGCCATCTATGTTCCAAGTATGGCTGGGTGGAGTGAGCCACCAGGAAAGTTTAATCAAGCAAGAGAAGACATTATGATAAACTTCCCTTACTTCTTAAGTATCGGATTAATCTTAGGCGGGATTATATTATTTTTTATGAATAAAGTAACCCAATTTTATCATTTTATGTTTAGGGATGAGGAATAGTTAACTTTAGGTGGAAGAATGAATTTTCGAGCGTTTAAATAATGACAGTAGTTAAATCATAATAGGAAATAGGGGATAGAAAATGCGTAAGTGGCTATTATCTGGCTTATTAATGGTTATAATATCTTCGATTTTGGTATGGTTAACCGGTCAATACGAGATACTTGTGTTTGTTAATTTAATAATGGGCATTATAAGCATGGCGATTGCATTTTATATACACATAGGATTAAGTTGGTATTATCGGCTAAATGAGATAAGAAAGAATCATGAACAAGCAGAGTATAACCGGAATAATATACTTAAATATAAATTTCTATTGTTTGGCTTACCTAACCTTGTGATCGGTGGTATAGTAAATAACGCTTTTGATATATGGACATAGTATTAGGAGAACTAATTCTCAAAAATCGAAATAGAAAAAGGAGCATAGATCGAATCTATACTCCTTTGCTTTATGCCAAGTAATTATTCATTACCTTTTTCACATAGTTCTGTGTTTCTGTAAAAGGTGGTATTCCTTGGTGTTTATCAACATTACCAGGTCCAGCGTTATAAGCAGCTAATGCAAGCTCAAGATTCCCATTGTAACGATTAAGCATTTCACGTAAATATTTCGTTCCACCTTCAACATTTTGCTGTGCGTCATAAGGATTCATAACCCCAAGTCCCCGAGCGGTACCAGGCATTAATTGCATTAAGCCTTGTGCACCTGCACTACTTTTAGCATATTGATTATAGTTTGATTCTGTTTTGATAACGGAATGAATCAATTTTTCATCAATATTATATTTTTTTGATGCCTCTGCAATAATGGAATTATAATCACTAGAAAATCCCTGTACACCACTAGTGGTTGGTTGGTACGAGTATGGTACTTGGTTTAATAGTGATGGTGTAATCGATTGTTGACGTGTTTGTACACTAGTATCTTCTAACTTACTATCTAGTATTTGTTTAAATGCAAGGTCGACAATAGGGGAGTAGCTTGATAGTGAGCTATTACCTGAACTTAAAATCGACATGGCTTGGTATTGCATGAGCATTTGTACTTGTCTAATATCCATTGTCATATCGCTCCTCTACCATATTATTTTACTATATTTCCAGATAAATGCTAGATAGAAATTATTTCCTTACCAGATTTTTGTAATAGTTCTTGATAAAATTTATCTTCTCCAATGTTTATCACGCGATCACAAAGCTCTTTAATTTCATCCATATCGTGGGAGGTATAGATAATCATTCTATTTTTCTCCTTGGCCTGACTTCTTAGATAAGAGCCGATTTCCTTTTTGGATTTTAAATCAATACCTACAGTAGGTTCATCAAGCAGTAGTACTTCTGGGTCATGGATAAGGGTAATAGCAATATTTAGCTTTCGTTTCATACCACCAGATAATGCCTTCACCGGCTCATCCCACTTATGGAGATTCATCTCTACACATAAGTTTCGAAGCTCGTTTAGGCTTTTTGATTTAAATGATAGCCTTTCGAAAAATTGCATATTTTCCTTAACGGTTAATTCCTCCCAAATGGCGATATCCTGTGGAACATATCCAATCGATTTACGTATCGTATTTCGGTCCTTATCAAACGATAGATGATGTAAGGTAATGGTACCACCACTAGGTTTATCAATGGTTGCTAATAGTCGTAGTAAAGTTGATTTTCCTGCCCCGTTCTCGCCAACGAGACCAATTATTTCCCCAGTCCTGACTGTAAAGGAAAGATCCTGGAGAACGCATTTTTTGTCATAGTTTTTTGTCACCGAATCAATTTTAAGCAATGTTGGTAGTCTCCTTTCGAACGAGGTATAGGATTACAAGAACAATACTAATAACATTCCATAAGATTGTTATTTCCCCATTTATAAATGCATGTATAGGATTTAATAAGGTAACGATTCCCTGTTCAGGAACTATCCCTTGAATAGGTATCACAGCACCACTAATGATCCCTAATATTAATGTGAGCATGAAGGTAAAACTATAATAAGAACCGACTTTTCGGAAGCACTGTGCAATACTAAAGGAGAGTAAGCAAAGCATTATTCGAAAGCTTACCAGTTCGAATAGGAATGAAATAGAAATAGTCTCATTCATAAAAATGACAAAGATTCCTATGCTTAATAAATCAAATAGAAGAAAAAGTACTAGATAAAGCAGTAGTAATTTCACGTATAAATTCATTTGAGAAAACTTAAAAAATGAATATCGTATTGCAACAGACATCTGTCGTTCCCGGATTACCCAGTCCGTTAAGAAAAGTGTACTGAGTAAGCTTAGGATAGCCCATATTTCCCATGTACTCCATGTAAATATAGAAGGCTCCTCAGAAACTAGCTCTATTTCTGAATAGGTAAAAGCAGTATTTAATAGATTCTCATCCACCTGAACTTCCTTGCTTTTTTTATTAATTTCGTCCCATGACCAGGTTGTTTCACTACCATATTTTGCTGCCATATTCTGAATGAAGTGTGCAGCTTTGGAACGTCCGCTTTCTTCCTGGACAAGAGAAACAATCATTTCTTTAACTGGTGAATAGGCTAATGATAGATCCGTTCGATAACTTGAAATAACGTCATTTCTTTTTCCGTCTAGAATAGCTTTCTCATAACCTTCGTGAATGACAAAAACACTATCCAACTCATGTTTTTCCAGTTCGCTTATTGCTATTTCTTCTGATAGTGTCATGGCATGCACGAGTGGTGAATTCTGAATGGACTTCAGCAATTGGTCAGCTAGGATGGAATCATCCTCTATTACGACTCCAATTGGTATTTTAGAATCATCTTGAATAGTGGACACAGTAGTAATAAATAAATAGGTTCCCACAGCAGGGAGGATAAGCCAAAACAACATACTATAGCGTTTTTTCTTCCATAATAGAAGGCGTGTAAATAATATGTCTTTCATGATTTCACACGCTCCTTTATCGACGTGATTCCTATGATTCCAAAGAGTGCTATACCTAAAGATAACAGCATAGGTACAAGGTCCACATACATTCGTTTATTTAGCAAGATTTCCTCTAGCCATGAAAAAGTATGGTTGGAAAATATTAATGGTAAATATTCCTGAACATAAATGGGTAAATACATATCAGGAATAAGAGATCCACTACTAAGTAATAGGATACCTGTTAGAATGACTTGAATAAGTAAACGAATTTTTGGGGATTGAAAAAGCGTCTCAATAATTGCTAAAACAAGTAAATATATCGATATATATAGTCCTATTAATAACATCAATCTCCCATAATTACCTTGTTGCATGTCTAGGTTCAAGATATGTATAAGTCCTATAAATAAAAGTAGACTTAGAATAAATATCGATAGACTCGTTACGATAATTCGTGCAAGTACTTGTTGGAGTTCTGTAACTCCGTAAAGCTTCATTCTAATTTGAATATCATTTGACTGCTCTTTAAATAGCAAAAGGTAAAGCATAAATCCCCATACCGTAAGAATAAAAAAGCTGGCAGCCAACGTAAAATATTCTTTTGGTGAGGTAGTAGCATTATTGGTTAATACGTTTTGGTCTAGGACATTATCCTTTCCGATTGCATATAAGAGAAACTCGTTAAATTGTTGTTGTACAATTTGGTTCCGTAGCTTTGTTTCCAGGTCTAACTGTTTTGCGTAATAATTGATTGTTAGGATATTCGCTTGAGAAGAGCTAATATGCCTTGCTGCACTATCGATTAGTTCTTTTACAAAGTAACTCTCCATTGGATGCTCTGGATGGCCAACAACGGTTACTACTACTGATTCACCATCATATAATTTATTCGTAAATTCATTTGGAAATAGAATATATGCCAACAAATCATCTTTTGCCATCTTGTCCCTTGCTTCTTCCTGGGATAATTGGGTCATATGTATAAAGTCACCTAACTGTGAAGATTCTTCTAGTAGGTTGATTACCATTTCAGTTTCCTTAGATTGGTCTAAATCAACTAGTCCAATTTGAAGGGGTTCTTCTTCTAAACTAGTAGTATAGGAGACCAAAATATAGGCAATTAGACCAATTAGAATAAAAGGAAAAAGTAAAAGAAGAGGAAGTGTGCGCCACTTCCTCCTAAGTTGCAAGAGATTATTTTTGGTGAATAGCGATACGAATTTAAAAGATTGCATTTCCTTCACCTTCACTTATATTGTCTAACAACTTAAATATTAATTAGTATCCAAACCCAACGATTCCCATTAACCATTCTTCAACTTGTGGTGCTACAGATTCGAAGTAAATCATCATCTCATCTAATGTCATGCTACCCAAGTCTTTAATCTCATCCTCTTTCGGTAATGTAACAGAATCTATTACTTTTGATTCTTTATTCACATTTAATATAACAGCGTCTTCTTCGATATCATCAGCTGATACTGTGAATTTATGTTCGGAGTTCATTTTGTCTTTATCGTATTTAGCATTTCCAGTCCATAGTAGGTTCAATGTATATCCTGTTTCATCTACAAATGAAATAGTACGATCAAAGTCTTTTTTATCATCTTTTGTAGTTTCAGTAGATTCATAGCTTAACTCTAAATCTTCCACAGTAAGTGTTATTTTGTCATTCACTTTTCCATCGTCATTGGATAGGTCTCCGCTAATCGTAACAAACGAATCAACATCTTGTTCAACTACCCCTAGATTATAATCGAAAGTGATATTTGTTTTATCATTGTTTAATTCTCCATCAAGATAAAACGTAACTAAGTCATCTTCTGATGGTCCCATTTCAATGGAAAAGTCGCGTTTTACAATAATATCATCTTCCACCCAAATAGTAGAAGTTAATCCATCAGGGATAACGACATCGTCTAAGCCCTCTATCATATCATCAATAGCTGTCTCAAATTCTTCCTTTAGATTAGGCATAATTGGGTTATCACCTAAAACTAGTGGACCAGTACCCTGAGTTTCAACATACTTGACAAGAATATCTTTAAACTTGTCATCTTTAGCCATTTTGTTCAACGTATCAGCTAATATATCTTTTATTTCTTTTTCAGTTAGCTTAAACGTGATTTTTTCAGTTTTTATATTGTCACTACCGATTTTAACAGTTTCGTCGGTAGACTTGAAAGCTTCTTCCGGAAGAGCATCGTAAATGAATTTTACGTATTCATCTTCAAGATATTTTTGGTCTTCTTTAGAAATGACATTACCTTCAAAAAGCATATTGAAATCGATTTTTTCTTCACCAGTAAATGACATTGGATCAAGCTGACTCATAATGCTTCCAAAGTCATCGCCTTTAACTTGTAGTACTTCGTTTAAGAATGGTAATCCAACCATCATTTCTTCTGAAGTAAGGTACAAGTTAATGTCTTCTACGCTAAAATTACCAAAGCTACCCTTAATATCAGCTGCAGCAATTTTTTCTTTGCGATCTAGGCTACTCGTAACAGTAATGGTTGAATTATTGATAATCTGTTCCGGTGTTATCGGACCTGTTTCCCCTGAGAACGGTATATTTACTTCAGCTGAGAACTCATATACATCTTCAATTGGTTTTTCTAAAGATTTTTCTGACCAATCTAATTCGGAACTGTAGCGGTCTTCAAATTGACCCTTAAGCATTTCTATAGTGCTTTTCTCAGAAAGAAAGTAACTTGCTTTTGGAGTATTATTATCAATCAGAACAAATGCAGCTACACTTCCACCGATTAGTAGGACTGCAGCTGCAATGATAATAGCCAGTACCTTGTTAAATCCTTTCTTTTTAAGCTTTACTTCTTGATTGTTTTCTTCCATTTGTATTCCCCTTTCAAAAAGAACAACTCTTGATAAAAATAATAACATCTTCATTGTATAACACCTGGGCATAAAAGAGTCAATAAATTTTCCAAATGATAAAAATTGTACAAAATGATACGAAATACCTAGGTAGGAAACTGGACTTTTTTACCAATAGTACTTTATGCTTAGTGTTATTTCTGATATGCTAGCAAAATTTACAATTAATTAATACATATGAAACGATTTAGGTATAATTACTTATTTTACAAAAAATAAAAAGAAGGCATCATCGAGATGCCTTCTTCCATAAACTATTTGGCTGCCTGCTTTACACCTTGCTCCAATGCTTCAATCATTTCTTGCTTTTCCTGTTCGTCAGATTGATTCCAAATCAATTCAAATAATACACCAAGCCCAGGAAGCATCTTCTCTTCACCAGACTGAATAGCATCTACTATCGTTGCTTCCAGCTGATTTTGATCATTTGTCGCAATATTGGATATGATTGCATTGCGTAAATTAAGATTCAATTACATCACCCCTTAATTGGATTAAACTATCGATAGTTTGACCAGATTAAGCTTAAATATGTATGATGGAATTAGAATATAAGATAGGAATGAACAAAATGTTGACATCTGTTAAAAACGATAAGGTTAAAGGCTGGAAAAAACTACATAATCGAAGAGATCGAATGAAATCAAACACCTTTTTAATTGAAGGGTTTCATCTAATAGAAGAAGCGATAGCTAGTAACTGGCAAATTGAAGAAATTATCATAAAAGAAAATGTTACTGTTCCAGAATGGGTGACCTCACTCCCAGTGGTTGAAGTATCGGAAAATGTTTTTCAACATATTTCACAAACGAAGACACCTCAGGGAATTGCTGCAGTTGTCCATTTCAAACAGTTTAATGATATTACAGGGGATTATGTCCTGTTATTAGACCGGATTCAAGATCCAGGAAACTTGGGCACCATTATCCGTACTGCCGATGCTGCTGGATTTGACGCTGTTATTCTTGGTGAAGGGACAGTTGACGTATATAATGATAAAGTTATTCGCTCTACACAAGGATCGATTTTTCATATACCTGTCATCCAAGATAATCTAATAGAACGAATAGATGATTTAAAAAATGATGGCTATCGGATATGGGCTAGTGCACTAACCAATTCTAAGGACTATCATAGTATAAAGGCAACCTCAAAAATAGCACTGATTATGGGAAATGAAGGTGCTGGAATACAAGAGCAATTATTAAACATGGCAGATGAGATGATTAAGATCCCGATATATGGTAAGGCGGAGTCCTTGAATGTAAGTATTGCTGCAGGTATACTGATGTACCATATTAAAGGTTAGTTCTTGCAATTAGGAGAGGAAATGTCTATAATTTATTCTATATGTAAATAGCAAAAAGCAATGAAAGAGCGATTAACGGGTAAAAGACATGGTAACCAGGGAAAAAATGCCTTGACTGGAAGCATTTTTACAATGGACTTGTTAATCTTTCACTCTGGAGCTGGCACTTGGACCTAATGATTTAGTAAAGGTGTTCCGGATCGTATCCGTTATTAGAACTTGAGTTGGGCATACATGTGCCAACAAGGGTGGTACCGCGAATTAAAGCCTCGTCCCTTTCTAAGGGATTTGAGGCTTTTTTTAATGGTAAAAATTATGTTTTATATAGGAGGTAATAGCCAATGAAAGAGGAATTACAAGCCATACAGCAAGAAGCACTGGCGAAAGTGGAAGAAGTAAATGATTTAAAAGAATTACAAGCTACTAAAGTAAACTACTTAGGGAAAAAGGGTTCACTAACACAAGTGTTACGTGGAATGGGTAAATTATCACCTGAGGAAAGGCCTGTTATAGGTGAAATTGCTAACCAAGTTCGTGAAACTATAACGAATGCAATTGAGGAAAAAAATACGATTCTTGAAAATGCTGCACTAGAAGAAAAACTTCAGGCAGAAGCAATCGATGTAACATTACCTGGTCGTCCTGTAAAAGTTGGTGGGCCACATTTACTTACAAAAGTAATTGAAGAAATCGAAGACTTATTTATCGGAATGGGTTATGAGGTAAGAGAAGGTCCTGAAGTAGAAACGGATTATTTCAACTTCGAAGCATTAAATTTACCAAAGGATCACCCTGCACGAGATATGCAGGATTCATTTTATCTTACCAATGAGCTTCTACTCCGTACTCATACGTCACCAGTGCAAGCTCGTACGATGCAAGAGTTTAAGGGTGAAAAAGGATTTAAAATGATTTGCCCAGGTAAGGTATATCGTCGTGATACGGATGATGCAACACATTCACATCAATTCACTCAAATTGAAGGACTGTATGTCGATAAAGATGTTAAAATGAGTGATTTAAAAGGTGTGCTGAATGTATTTGCTAAGAAAATGTTTGGTGAAGACCGTAGAATTCGTCTCCGTCCTAGTTTCTTCCCATTTACAGAACCATCTGTTGAAATGGATATTTCTTGTAAAGTGTGTGACGGTAAAGGATGTTCTGTATGTAAAGGTACAGGATGGATTGAAATTTTAGGAGCTGGAATGGTTCATCCGAACGTATTAGAAATGGGTGGATATGATCCGAAAGAATATTCAGGTTTCGCGTTTGGAATGGGACCAGAGCGTATCGCAATGTTGAAATATGGTGTAAACGATATTCGTCAATTTTATTTAAATGACAGTCGATTCCTAAAACAATTCCATCAGGCGTAAGGAGGTTTACTAATGTTAGTTTCATTAAATTGGTTAAAAGAATATGTAGATATAGATGGTATCAGCCCAGAGGAACTTGCTGAGAAAGTTACAAAGTCTGGTATTGAAGTAGATAATGTAGAATATATTGCGGAAGAAAGTTCCAATGTCGTTATTGGTCATGTGAAGTCTTGCGAAAAGCATCCCAATGCAGATAAGTTAAATCTTTGCCAAGTGGATGTTGGTGAGGAAACATTACAAATAATCTGTGGTGCACCGAATGTTCGGCAAGGACAAAAAGTTGCTGTTGCAAAACCAGGAGCAGTATTACCGGGGAACTTCAAAATTAAACGTGCAAAATTACGTGGTGTCGAATCAAATGGTATGATATGTTCTTTATCAGAGCTTGGATTTAGTGAGAAACATATACCTAAAGAGTTTGCAGAAGGTATTTTTGTGTTTCCAGAGGATGCTCCAGTAGGTGAAAATGTTCAGCCTATATTAAATGCAACAGATGCTATTTTAGAATTTGATTTAACTCCTAACCGTGCAGATTGCTTGAGTATGTTGGGAGTGGCATATGAAGTTGGGGCGCTTTTAGATAAACCGGTTAAACTACCTAGCGAAGAGATTAAAGCGAGTAATGAAAAGGCTGAAGATTATATCTCCGTAAAAGTAGAATCGGAAGAATTAAATCCTTATTATGGTGCATTTGTTATTAAGGATGTTGAAATCAAACCATCACCACTATGGATGCAGAACTATTTATTAGCGGCTGGAATCCGCCCGATTAATAACGTAGTGGATATAACAAATTATGTATTGCTAGAGTATGGTCAACCACTGCATGCCTTTGATTATGACCGTCTGAACTCGAAGGAAATTGTCGTTCGTACTGCTAAACAAGATGAAAAGATTGTTACATTAGATGATGTGGAACGGACACTAACAGCAGAAAATCTGGTCATTACCAATGGTCAAGTGCCAGTTGCACTTGCTGGTGTGATGGGTGGCGCGAATTCGGAAGTTACGAGTAAGACAAAGAATATCCTGTTAGAAGCTGCTTTCTTTAACTCTATTTCGGTACGTAAAACTGTTAAAGCTACAGGGCTACGTAGTGAATCCAGTACGCGTTTTGAAAAAGGGATTGATCCAAACCGTGTCAAACGGGCTGGTTTACGAGCATGTCACCTGTTAGAGCAGTATGCTGCTGGTACGGTATTAGACGGTGTCGTGGAATTTGATGTATTAGACCGTACGGAAAAGAAAGTGGAAATGGATACGAAAACAATTAATGCTCGTCTTGGAACTGAAATTGACTCAGACGAAATTGCAACAATTCTAGAGCGACTACAATTTGATTATGAACGTAACGATGAAAACTTCGTCGTATCTGCACCAACTCGTCGTGGAGACATTACTATATTTGAAGATATGCTTGAAGAGGTTGCTCGAATTTACGGTTATGATAATCTACCGTATACATTACCAACGGGAGCTGGTACTGCTGGTGGATTAACGAAGAATCAAACGTTAAGAAGAGCAGTTAAGAATTATTTAGAAGGCGTAGGGTTAATGGAAACAAGAACCTATTCACTGACTAGTGAAGCATACATCCAAAAGCTAGTGAGTCAGGAGATTAAGGATTTAAATCCACAACCAATTAGCCTAGCAATGCCAATGAGTGAGGATCATAAATATTTACGTTTAAGTATCCTACCAGAACTATTGAAAACCCTAAGCTATAACCTAGCTAGAAATCAAGCTAATTTAGCATATTATGAGATTGGTTCTATCTTCATTACCGATGAAAAGGAATTAACAAAGCAACCACATGAACAACTACGTCTTTCAGGCGCAGTGACTGGTAAGTGGTTAGAACATTTATGGCAGCAGGAAAACAAGAAGGTGGACTTCTATGTTGTAAAAGGAATTGTAGAAGGCTTATTCGAACACCTTGAATTACCATTAGCAGTGGAACAAGCGCAATTACCAGATATGCATCCAGGACGTACTGCATCCTTATTACTACACGATAAAGTAATTGGGTTCATTGGGCAATTACATCCTTTATTGGAAAAAGAAATGGACTTAAAAGAAACATATGTGTTCGACATTAATATGGAAGCAGTATTAGAAGCACATGAACATGTTCCTAGCTATACACAAATACCTAGATATCCTTCTGTAACAAGAGATATTGCATTTATTTTAGATGAGAAAGTAAATGCTGGTGATGTGAAGGCAACGATTGAAGAAATCGGTGCACCTCTTGTGAAACAGGTTCAAGTGTTTGACCTGTACAAGGGTGAGAACCTACCTGAGGGGAAAAAATCTGTAGCATATAGCCTGCTTTACCAAGATCCGGAAAAAACATTAGTGGATGAAGAAGTAGAAAAATCCTACCAATCCATCATCGAAGCAGTAAATGAAAAGCATCAGGCATATGTAAGATCTTAATACTTTATGTTAGACCACTTAGTCCACAAGTTGACTAAGTGGTCTATTTTTACTGTGGAAATAATCAAAATAAAAAATGAAAATTATGGTAAAATGGTAAGATGTGAAATATTCTAACTTTTAGTAGATGCTTGCGTTAATGAGTGTAAATTTTGATTGAGAAGGGTGTTTACCAGATGGAGAACCGTAACTTCCCTTATATTATCGCCATCGCAGCTGTGTCTGGCGGAGGGAAAACTACTATAGCAACGAAGCTAGCAGACAAATTGGACAAATCCAAAGTGCTATATTTTGATGATTATGAGTTTGATGGACCTAGCGATATTATGGATTGGGTGGATAATGGAACGAATTATGATGATTGGGATTTAACTCCGCTTGTTACCGATTTGAAGTTACTAATTACTGAAAAACTAAATTACATTGTGTTAGATTATCCGATGGCATATAAAAATTCGCATATTAGTAATTTTATTGATTTGGCAGTATTTATTGATACCCCATTAGATATTGCCCTAGCTCGAAGAATACATAGAGATTATCAACAGGAATCCAGTGAAAAAATTCTTGATGAATTAACTTTTTATCTAACTCATGGAAGAAGAGGTTATCTGGAGATGCTACGTACCATAAAATCTGCTAGTGATGAAGTAGTAGATGGGTCCAAGTCCATAGCAGAAATAACCGACAATATAGCTGAACTGATACTACAGAAAGTGGAGAATAACAATGTTAAACATAGAACTTACTAGATTTAGGGTACGTAAAGAGAAATCACAGATCGTGGATGAATGGATATCGTTTTTGAATAAACATATGAAAGACGTTCTCCTTACATTAGAGGATGAGAAAATGTATGTAGAAACGATTTTCCGCGAAACGCTTATTGGGGAAGAGTATCTATACTGGTATTCCATTCAAGGGGTTGGTGGACAGGAAGTGGAAGACTCAGAGAGTTGGATTGATAAAAAACACCTGGAATACTGGGATCAATGTATTGATCCGGAATTTAGACCTGTTGATCTAAAAACTGAGGTTGTAATGATACCTGAGAAAGTTAAGAATACAATGTTTTAATAGTAGTAAGGGGGAAAACGATAGAATGGGAAGTGAAAAAGAATTTCGTTTTACTAGCAGAATGCAAAGTATCATGCAGAATACTGAAAAATATGCTCGGATGAATGAGGATAAGGTTGTTGTTCCCTTGCACCTTTTGAAGGCTTGCTTGTGGGAAAGAGGTGGTGCAATGGGGGAGTTATCCCTAAAATGTCATCTCAATGTCAATAAGATAGAAGTTATTCAAGTAGTTCCCGAGAATGATAGATTACTTCCCAATAAGTACTTTTCGCTACCAATTACAGAAGAGGTTGAACTTGTATTTGATATAGCGATTCGAACTATGAAACGATATAATCAGCTATTTCTTAATGAGGGACATGTATTAAAGGCTTTAATTACTACAAAAGTATTAGATAATTATGTGTCAGAAAAATCCAAAGAGGCCATTTTAAAACTTGGAACAACTGCTAGGGATATGATTACTCATATAGGGAATTATGTATTTCCTAAAATTGATATTAATGGCATTCGTAAAGTTACGCTAAAGGATAAAGATGGGCTAATCCAATTTGTTCGAGAAAATTTTTCGCCTGATTGGGCAAAAACAATAAGTGCTGCCTTCCTTCTTCATGAACCATCTATATTTGTTGCGCTAGATGAGCGTGGTAACTACATTGGATTTGCAGCATATGACATTTATCAAAATAAAAGGGGATATTTTGGACCAATGGGTGTATTACCAGATAATCGTATTTCTGGTGTAGGTTATTCTCTTCTGCATCATTGTCTGTGTGAAATGAAGGAAATTGGATATGAATATGCCGTTATTGGTGGTGCTGGTCCAATTGAATTTTATGAAAAAGCATGTCATGCTGTAGTCATTCCAGCACCGTTATACAAAAGGGGAGATAATAATGATCAAAATTTCAATGATGAAACAAGATGAACTAGAAGTTGTTGCTAATTTTTTGGCCCGGATAAATAGTATCGCAGAGTCTCACATTGGTTTTTGCGGGACAGATAATAAGGAAATCGCGGAATACATCGTGGAAGAAATCCCATTTACGGAGTGTTTTTTTACTGCTTATGTTGATAGCGAATTAGTAGGTGTAATTGGATATGATCCAGATTATGATAGTGGTGATGCGGAGATCTGGGGACCTTTCATAGAGAGAGGGAATGAACATATTAAAAAAGAGTTATGGAATGCTATGACTGAACATATGCCAAAAGAGATTCATACCTTTCATTTATTTCCAAATAAGCAAAACAAGCTCGTGTGTGAATTAGCTGACAACCAGATGTTTGAAAGAAAAAATGATCAGGCTATACTAGTCTTCCATCGCGATAATAGTCAGTTAGTACAAAATGCTTCAATAGACGAACTATCACAAGTGTACTTTGCAGAAATGGAAGCACTACATGATTCTACTTTTCCCAATACGTATTATAGTGGAAAACAAATTTTAGAAAGATTAGATGAACATAATAAGGTTTTTATCATAACAGATGATAAAAAGCTTTGTGGATATATTTATGTTGAAGCTGAACCAGAACATGGAGAAGCAAGTATTGAGTTTTTTGGAGTAGCCGAGGGAATGAGAGGAAGGGGTATTGGTAGAGAATTATTGGCAAGTGCTTTAAAATGGTTATTTTTATTTGACACCATTGAGTCTATTAGCCTATGTGTAGACTCTAGTAATGCCCGCGCTATTCACCTCTATGAGAAAGTCGGATTTGTGCTTCAGCATGATATGCATTATTTTATGAAGAGAATCTAGCCAATTACTAGAAAAAGAGGTGTCTACTTTGTCACATAAGTTGGCAGCAGGAATCATTGTATTAGACGGAGATCAGATTTTATTAGTCAAGGACGACAAAGGTTGGGGCTTACCGAAAGGTGGTACGGAACAAGGGGAAACCTTTAAACAATCTGCTATGCGAGAAGGAGTAGAAGAAACCGGTTATGAAATCGAGGCGAAAGAAGTTGCCTTTGTAACGGAATTTACGTCTAAGAAACACGGAAGTTATTTACAAGTTTATTATACTGGCGATATTATTGGGCAAACTCATCAAGAATTAGATCAAGAAATAGTTGCGGTAGAATTCATTCCGATCCAAAGATTAAGAGAGTATATAACGTTCCATCCATGGATTCTTTCGCTTGAAAGATGGTTGGAAAAAAGGGAACTAGGCTATCACTTTTATGACTTAGATGAAATTGGATATAGGATATAAATAATATATGAAATCTATAAAAACACTAGTAAAAAAGCCAATTCTTTTGAAGAAATGGCTTTCTTTCACCTTCTAAGTGCTATCAGTAGAAATTACAAACTGTGAATTAGCTGAATCATAAATACTGTCTAGCTTTCTGAGTGTTAGCAAAGTGTACTTTAGCGCAGCTATTTAATATACCTTCCCCCTTCTCACGGATTATTCTTGCAATCGTCTGATCCACCTTTTTGGAAGCACCTTTTGGAATCTCAATTCCAAGTTGTTCAGAAAGTTTATCCATCTCTTTCACAAAGCTTGCTCTAGCTATAATTGAGCCTGTCGCAACAGCAATAGAATAGCTTTCAGCTTTTGTCATGAAATAAGTCTTATCCGGGAGTATCCCATTTTCTGAAGTGATGTGACGTTTGTAGACGCCGGGTTCACAAAATTGATCAATTAATATTCCTTCATAATTTAAGTCACCAATTTTTCTAAGTAACTTTTCAATTGCATGGTGATGAAGCATTGCTTTCATTTTTCCTTGGGACCAGCCTTTTTTTTGGAGAGCGTTATATTTTGGGTTATGTAAGACTAATAATGAATAAGGAATCTTCAGCTGTACTATTTCCTTTGCTAATTTAACGATAGTCGGGTCTGTTAGGTTCTTTGAGTCCTTTACGCCTAATTCTTTCAATAAGGCAATTTGGGATGAGTCAACATACGCACAAGCCACGGTAATTGGGCCGAAGTAATCACCTGTTCCAGCCTCATCGGAACCAATGTGAGAAGCTGCAAATAGGCTTGTAGGCGGTGTGTATAACGTAGGAGAGCTTACCTTATTAACTTTAGCGGCACTTTCTTGCTCATTGGCCTCACTAACCCACTTTACAATCTCAGCTTGTGGATTGCTCCCTTGAAATAACACTTTACCTGACTTATATGCAGTAATAACAGCATTCTCTGCTTTAGAACGGAAAATAGCGCCTTGTGGAGTTGCTGTTAATGAATTATGATAATATTGTTTCATTTTTTCAATTGTTTCCTTTGTAAATACATATACATTTTGTGACACACTACTCATCCTTTCCATATAAATAGAACTATAACAAAGTATCTAGAAGAAAGAAATGTTAAAAAAGTGGGTGGAACAGTTTCCCAATTGTCAGTCTTCATGTTAAGATAAAGAATAGAAAAATGCTAGAATCGTTTGATATTAATAGGAGGGTAACCCAGTGACCCATAAACAAGATAAAACCCGGGTAACCGTTGAAATTCGAAATAGATCATATAACATTGTTGGCGATGAGGATGCAAGCCATGTAAAACTTGTAGCAAGTTTAGTCGATCAAAAAATGAGAGAAATTCATGAAATGAACCCCTCGTTAGATACTGCAAGTTTAGCGGTTTTAACCGCAATAAATACCATGAATGATTACTTATTACTTAAAGAAGATTATGCTACGTTGATAGGTTCAATAAAAAAGAAAGAGGATAACTAACTAATGCTAGATTTTATACTTATTATATTATTACTATTTGGTTCCCTAATTGGTCTGAAAAGGGGACTTATATTACAAGCGGTACATTTAGTTGGATTTATCGTTGCTTTTATTGTTGCGGCTGTATTTTACGATAATCTTTCTGTAAAACTTGCTTTATGGATACCGTATCCTGAATTAGCAGATGATAGTTTATGGGCAGATTTTCTACAGGCTATGCCTTTGGAAAACGCATTTTATAATGCAATATCCTTTGCAATCATCTTTTTCGTTGTGAAATTTGGTCTTCAAATCATTGCCTCGATGATTGATGTCATCGCGTCATTACCAATCTTGAATTCTATTAATAAACTATTAGGTGCAGTATTAGGATTTTTGGAGATATATTTAATTCTTTTTGTTCTTTTATATATTGTTGCATTAACACCAATTGGTATGATTCAAGAATATGTTAATAATTCCAATGTTGCCTTGTTTATTGTTGAGAATACACCATATTTCTCCGAAAAGATTAAAGATCTGTGGTTTACACATGTCGTAACGATTATTAATTCATAATCAGTAGGCTAATTCATAATACTAGGATTATCATTGTATGGTCGGTACAATACAGATATATCCTAATATGAATTAGTCTATTTTTACGTAGGCAAAGTAATGCATCGTATTTGTACGTTTTATATCCTAAAAGATTACACAATACACCCAATAAAGGAAGAGAACTTTTATCTTATTAATATATAAGTAGGTGATAGAGATGAGCATAAATAAAAAAGATGTTATCAATTTATTAGAAACGATGGCAATATACTTGGAACTAAAAGGAGAGAACCCCTTTAAAATTTCTGCATTCCGTAAAGCAGCACAAGCACTGGAAAAAGATGAACGGTCACTTTCGGATATTGAAGATTTTACAGCAATTAAAGGTATTGGCAAGGGAACGAGCACTATTATTCTAGAGTATATTGAAAATGGAAAATCGGAGGTACTAGAACAGCTTCAGAAAGAGGTTCCTGAAGGATTAATACCACTTCTTCATGTACCTGGTCTAGGTGGTAAAAAACTGGCGAAATTATATCAAGAATTGAACGTTACCGATGCTAATAGCCTGAAGGAGGCTATTGAATCTGGTAAGGTAGAGAGCTTGGCTGGTTTTGGTAAAAAATCAGCAGAAAAGATATTACTAGCGCTAAATGAGGTGGGAAAACGTCCAGAACGTTTACCAATTGCCTTTATGCTACCGATAGCTGAAAAAATTGAGGAATATTTACAAGATATTAAAGTAATTCAGCGTTTTTCAAGAGCGGGTTCAATAAGAAGAATGAAAGAAACCATCAAGGACCTAGATTTTATTATAGCAACCGACCAACCTGCTGAAGTTCGCGAAGCATTGATTAGCATCCCCAATGTAAAAGAGGTAATCGCAAAAGGGGATACCAAAGTATCTGTAACACTTGATGATGTATATGACGTCAATGTTGATTTTCGTTTAGTTACCGATCAGGAATTTGTAACAACCCTCCACCATTTTACAGGCTCAAAAGACCATAATGTTGCCATGCGTCAGCTTGCTAAGTCCAGAGGGGAAAAAATTAATGAATATGGTATTGAAGTCGAGGCAACAGACGAGATTTTGACTTTTACATCGGAAGCAGACTTTTTTAATCATTTTGGCCTGCAATTCATCCCGCCTGAAGTCAGAGAAGACACTGGAGAGGTTAAAGCATTTAAAGAACGAATAGATCTGGTAGAGATTACTGATATTCGTGGCGACCTCCATATGCATACGACATGGAGTGATGGCGCCCAAACACTGGAGGAAATGGTTAATAAGGCGAGAGGATACGGCTATGATTATATAGCGATAACGGATCATTCCAAGTACCTCCGTGTTGCAAACGGATTAGATGAAGACCGACTACGCAAACAACGAGAAGAGATTCTGAAACTAAACGAGAAGTATCATGACATTCATATATTTGCAGGAGTAGAGATGGACATACTTCCAGATGGAAGTTTAGACTTCTCTGATGAATTTCTGAAAGAAATGGATTATGTAATAGCTGCAATTCATTCCAGCTTTAGTCAGACAGAAGATCAAATTATGAAGCGATTGTTTACAGCGCTAGAAAATCCCTATGTCTCACTTATTGCACACCCTACTGGCAGACTTATTGGGAAAAGAAATGGTTATAAGGTTAATATGGAAAAACTAATAGAACGAGCGAAAGAAACCAATACGGCATTGGAAATTAACGCGAATCCGAACAGATTAGATATATCTGCTGAGTGGGCAAGAGCAGCAAAAGATGCAGGGGTTAAAATAGCTGTAAATACAGACGCACATAGCTATCCTATGTTGGAACATATGAAATACGGTGTTAGTGTTGCAAGAAAAGGATGGCTTTCCAAAGAGTCTGTCTTAAACACTTGGCCAAAAGAGAAACTTATTGAATACTTTAATCGTAATAAATGATGGACTGACATCGTGTAAAGGAGCAAGTCAATGAACGAACGTATATTAAGGGTATTAGATTTTCAAAAGGTAATTGATCGATTAATCCAACATGCTGGGACGAGTTTAGGAAAAGATTTAGCATCGAAACTAAAACCTTCTACAAATTTGGAAGAAGTTAATCAATTGCAAGAAGAAACAGATGAAGCAGCACTCGTAATTAGACTCAACGTTCCTGTTCCGCTTGGTGGTATATTTGATATCCGAGAGAGTTTGAAACGGGCAGTAATCGGTGGTGTATTGAGTACTTCTGAGTGTTTAGATATTGCCAATACTATATACGGAGGTCGCCAGGTTAAGGACTTCGTTGAAGGATTGGATGAGGAATTACCTATTTTAAAGGGATTAGTGGAAAGTATTACACCATTAAGGGATTTAGAACTTGAGATTAAAAGTTGTATTGACGACCATGGCCATGTAATGGATAGTGCTACCGAGAAACTTCGAGGTATTCGCTCTTCCATTAGAACTCATGAAAGTAGAGTTCGCGAAAAGCTTGAAAGCTACACAAGAACGAAGAGTAACATGCTTTCTGATGCCATTATTACGATTAGAAATGATCGCTATGTTATTCCTGTAAAACATGAATATCGAGGGGCAATTGGTGGAATTGTTCATGATCAGTCGGCTTCCGGTCAAACATTGTTTATGGAACCTAAAGCTGTAGTGGACCTAAATAACCAATTGCAAGAACTTTATGCTAGAGAAAAACAAGAAATTGAGAGAATTCTGCGTGAACTAAGCCATCGCATTGCAGAGGATGAGGGATTTCTTTCCGAGAATATTCGTATTCTAGCTTCTATCGATTTTATTTTTGCAAGAGCAAACTTAGGTCGTGCCATGAAAGCAGCTAGGCCAGCGATGAATGACCAGGGAATTATTAAAATGCAACAAGCACGTCATCCACTAATTAACATAGAAGATGTAGTAGCAAACGATATAGAAATTGGTAGAGATTATACTACTATTGTTATTACTGGTCCAAATACTGGTGGTAAAACTGTTACATTAAAGATGGTTGGTTTGTGTACCTTAATGGCTCAATCTGGTTTGCAGGTGCCTGCGTTAGACGGCTGTGAAATGGCTGTATTTGAACATGTGTTTGCTGACATTGGTGATGAACAGTCTATTGAACAGAATTTAAGTACATTCTCGTCCCACATGACGAATATTGTAGATATTCTAAAGCATGTTGATGATCGGACATTAGTGTTATTTGATGAATTAGGTGCCGGTACAGATCCACAAGAAGGTGCCGCACTAGCAATGGCAATTTTAGATGAGGTTGTATCTAGAAGGGCTAGAGTAATTGCAACAACCCATTATCCCGAGCTAAAAGCATATGGTTATAACCGGGAAGATGTCATCAATGCGTCGATGGAATTTGATGTTCAGACATTGCAACCAACGTACCGATTATTAATTGGAGTTCCAGGTAGGAGTAATGCCTTCGATATATCCAAAAGACTTGGATTAGATGAATTTATTATTGATCGTGCAAAAAGTCACGTTGGAATCGATTCTAAAAATGTTGAGAATATGATTGCTGCACTTGAAAAGTCGAAAGTTCAAGCAGAAAAAGAATACGAAGAGGCGCACAAAATATTATTAGAAAGTGAAGAGCTTCGTAAAGAAATGGAAGAAGAATGGCAGCGATTCGAAGACAAACGGGAAGCGCTTTATAAAAAAGCAGAAGAAAAAGCTGAAAAAGCAATTAGTAAAGCAAGAGAAGAAGCCGAAATTATTGTTAGCGAAATTAGAAAGATGAAAACCGATGCAAAGATGAAGGAACATGAATGGATCGAAGCGAAGAAATTATTTGACGATGCACAGCCAAACCTTTCATCCAAGCCAAAAGAGTCTAAACGTAATACGACTTCAAAAGAAGAACTAAGTCCTGGTGATGAAATAAAATTACTTACGGTTAATCAAAACGGAACAGTAATTGAAAAGGTCAATGAAAAAGAATATCTTGTACAAGTAGGGATTATGAAGGTGAAAGTGAAGCGAAACGATCTTCAACTAATTGGAAAGCCAAAACAAACCTTCCAGAAACCTTTGGCAACTGTAAAAGGGTCAAATTATCATGTGCCACTTGAATTGGACCTAAGGGGAGAGCGGTTTGAGGATGCCCTTCTAAAATTAGAAAAATATGTGGATGACGCTGTATTAGCTGGTTATCCGAAGGTATTTATCATCCATGGCAAAGGTACAGGTGCCCTACGAAAAGGAGTCCAGGACTTTGTTAAGAAGCATCCAAGCATTGCATCTTCTAGACAGGGAGCTGCTGGTGAAGGTGGAAGTGGAGTTACTGTATTAGAGTTACGCTAGTAAAGAGGGGGGGAACCGGATGAATAGTTTTTGGGAAAATGTATTTGTAGATACAGCTGCTGTTTATAGTGTTGTTATCTTATGTACATTCGTGTTTTTAGCTGTATTTGAACTGGTGACAAAATATAAAAACTGGGAAGAAATTAAAAAAGGAAATTTAGCTGTAGCGATGGCAACAGGTGGGAAGATATTTGGGATAGCTAATATATTCAGATTTTCGATAGAGCATAATGATGCACTACTCACGAGCATAGCTTGGGGAACAGTAGGGTTTATTTTACTATTACTTGGATATTTTATTTTTGAATTTCTTACACCATCCATTCGGGTGGATGAGGAGATTGGCAAGGGAAATAAGGCAGTAGGTCTTATATCCATGATAATTTCTATTGGACTATCGTTCGTCATAGGTGCAAGCATTATTTAACTATTCGGTTAAGGGAGAATACTCATGGAAACATTAGCGAAAGTATGTATTGGTGTAGCAGTTGCATTCGTTTTAGTTGGGATATTATACCTTGTATTTGATCTCGATTTTAGCATCTTTTAAAAAAAATTCAGGAAATATAAAAATAAAATTTCAAAAAATACTAATAAGTCGGTATAATGGTAATAAGTAATAATAAAAGGAGGCAAGTTTATGAGGGAGGCAAGACGCTGGCATCAGCAATACCCAAAGGAAATACCGACTTCTCTTTCTTATGATGAAAAGCCCTTGCATGATTTTTTAGCAGATGCAGCTTTTCAATACAAAGAAAAGAAAGCGCTTTATTTTATGGGGAAAGAATTGTCGTATGCCGAGGTTTATGATCAGGCAAAGAAATTTGCAAATTATCTTCAGGGGTTAGGCATAGAAAAAGGTGACCGGGTAGCGATTATGCTCCCGAATACTCCTCAGTCAGTCATAGGTTATTATGGGGCATTAATGGCAGGTGCAATTGTAGTACAAACCAATCCTCTATATACAGAAAGGGAGTTGGAGTACCAATTAAATGACTCTGGTACAAAGGTTATTGTCTGTTTGGATATCTTAGTGCCAAGAGTTACAAATGTAAAAAACAGTACAACTGTCGAGCACATGATTGTTACAGGTATAAAAGATTACTTACCATTCCCAAAGAATTTAATCTATCCATTTATTCAAAAGAAGCAATATAACATGGTTGTTAAAGTAGAAGAATCATCCGATACTCATCTTTGGACTTCGATAATGAGTAAAGCTGAAGCGAACTATCAAGAAGTTGAAGTAGATCCAATAGAAGATATTGCATTGTTACAATATACCGGTGGAACAACTGGCTTTCCGAAAGGGGTAATGTTGTCCCATCGAAATCTAGTAGCAAATGCGAAGATGTGTGATGCATGGATTTATAAGATGAAAAAGGGTGAAGAAGTTATATTAGGAGTATTACCATTCTTTCATGTTTACGGCATGACTGCAGTGATGAATATTTCAGTCCTTAATGCTGCTAAAATGATTCTTTTACCTAAATTTGATGCAACAGATGTATTGAAAACCATTCATAAAATAAGACCTACAATTTTTCCAGGTGCCCCAACTATTTATATTGGCTTATTAAATCATCCAGATCTAAATAAATATGATTTATCATCTGTTGAAGCATGTATTAGTGGTTCAGCACCTTTACCTGTAGAAGTACAAGAGAAGTTTGAGGCAGTTACTGGCGGTAAACTTGTAGAAGGATATGGATTAACCGAGTCATCCCCAGTGACACATGCTAATTTAATTTATGGAAATCGAATAAGCGGAAGTATAGGTCTTCCATGGCCAGATACCGATGCCAAGATTTTAGATATGGAAACTTTTGAAGAAGTAGAAATAGGTGAGGTTGGAGAGCTAGCTGTGAAGGGTCCGCAAGTAATGAAAGGCTACTGGAATAAGCCAGAGGATACTGAAAACACCTTAAAAGACGGCTGGTTAATGACTGGTGATCTAGGCTATATGGATGAAAATGGTTACTTCTATATAGTAGACCGCAAAAAAGACATGATTATTGCAGGTGGTTATAATATTTATCCTCGTGAAGTAGAGGAAGTATTATACGAGCATGATGCTGTGCAAGAAGCAGTAGTCGCAGGAATACCAGATCCATACCGTGGAGAAACTGTAAAAGCTTATGTGGTATTAAAGGAAGGTTATAAGGTAACAGAGGATGAATTAAATAAATATTGCCGCGAAAACCTTGCAGCCTATAAAGTGCCAAGGATTTACGAATTCCGTGATGAATTACCGAAAACAGCTGTAGGTAAAATCCTTAGAAGAAAGTTAGTGGATGAGGAGAAAAGTAAGCAAAAAGAAGAAGTAACCACATCTGGAGTTTAATATCATTTTCTAGCAGTTAGGAAAGTTACGTATTTTCCAACACCGCATAGAAAAACTAGCACTTTCGCAAAAGGATGAGCGAATGCGAGTTTTTCTAGCCTGTAAAGTATACAAGCATTTGTTGACAGAATTGAATTTGACCTTTACAATAATTAATGAATGATGATTCATTCATTAATTATTGCCCGGTTAATTCTATATCTCTGGGAAATAGGTAAAGATTAGTATGAATGCGTATGTATGCTTGAAGGAGAAAAGTAATGAAGAATAACAATAAACCGAAATATAATTTAATTATCGAAGCGGCCGTTGATGTTATTGCAGAGAATGGTTACCATGCTTCACAAGTTTCTAAAATTGCAAAAAAAGCAGGTGTCGCTGACGGTACAATCTATCTTTATTTTAAAAATAAGGAAGATATACTAGTATCGGTTTTTGAAGAGAAGATGGGTCATTTCATTGAACATATTGCCACGGCAATTAAAGAAAAAGAAAATGCAAGCGAGAAGTTGCTTACGTTAATTGAAATGCATTTTGGACAGTTAGCAGCCAACCATCATTTGGCCATTGTAACACAGTTGGAGCTAAGGCAATCCAATCTCTCATTGCGCCAACAAATCAATCGGATATTAAAACCTTACTTAGCAGTTATAGACGAAACTGTGAAAGAGGGAATTCAACAAAATCTGTTCCGAAGTGATATTAATGTTCCATTAATGAGGCAAATGATCTTTGGGGCACTTGATGAGACAGTGACGAACTGGGTAATGAATGAGGAGAAATATGATCTAGTAGGCCTTGCTCCGGCTGTACATGAATTAATTACGAAAGGTATTAGGGCTTCATAATATACATATTTTAGTAAACCTTTATTACCATCTACTTTTAAAAAGGGGTGTTAAACTTTGGGAGATATTTTATATGAATTAAATGGGCAAGTAGCGACTCTTACGATACAGAGTCCTCCTGCCAATGCTTTGTCTAGTAATCTATTGATTGCGCTTTCTGAAAGACTAGATGTAATAGAGAAGGAAAACAAGGCAAAAGTAATCATCTTAAAAGGTGAGGGGAGATTCTTTTCAGCAGGTGCAGATATTAAAGAATTTACCTCCTTACAGGAAGCTTCTGATTACCAAGCATTATCTGAATATGGTCAAAAGTTATTTGATCGTATAGAGAGATTTTCAATTCCAGTAATTGCGGCGATCCATGGAGCAGCACTTGGCGGAGGAATGGAGCTGGCAATGGCATGCCACATTCGAATTGCTTCAGAGAATGCTAAGCTTGGACTTCCAGAAATTACGTTAGGTATTATCCCGGGATTCGCTGGAACACAAAGATTACCACAATATGTAGGGACTGCGAAGGCATATGAGATGATTCTATCTGGGGAACCTATTACAGCTAAAGAGGCATATTCATTCGGCTTGGTTAATCAAATCACAAACGAAGATGACGTCTTTGATGTTGCTTATTCTTTAGCCACTAAGATAGCCGCAAAGAGTAAAACAACTATCAATCGCATTATGCAGTTAATTCCTTATGCAAAAGTAGAGAGCTTTACAGCAGGAGTACAGGCAGAAGCAAAGTCATTTGGTGAGATTTTTGGCTCAGAGGATGCAAAAGAAGGCATTCAAGCTTTCATAGAAAAGCGTAAACCTAATTTTAAGTTGTAGTAAATGAAAATTCTTAGCATATAGTTTAAGTTGGAAAATTTTAAAAATAATAAGCAAGTATGGAATTCGACTAACCATTTCGATTTCCAAGTAAATAATAGATAAATAGCTTAATAGTTTACTAGAGGAGGAACACATTATGAACATTTATGTATTGTTAAAAAAGACATTTGATACAGAAGAAAAAATTGCTGTATCTAATGGACGTATTGAAGACGATGGTGCAGAATTCATCATTAATCCATATGATGAATATGCCGTTGAAGAAGCCATTAAACAACGAGATGAACATGGCGGAGAAGTCACAGTTATTACGATTGGTGATGAAGATTCTGAAAAACAATTACGAACTGCGCTAGCAATGGGTGCTGATAAAGCAGTCTTAATTAATACAGAAGATGATTTAGAGGATGGAGACCAATTTACAACAACGAAAATTTTGGAAGCGTTTTTCGAAGATAAAGACGTGGACTTAATTCTAGCTGGAAATGTTGCAATTGATGAGGCGAGTGGTCAAGTTGGTCCTAGACTTGCAGAACGCTTAGGAATTAATTATGTTACGACAATCACTAGACTAGAAATAGATGGAAATACTGCCAAGATTGATAAGGATGTTGAAGGTGATGTAGAAAAGATTGAAACAACATTACCATTACTAGTTACTTGTCAGCAAGGGTTAAATGAACCAAGATATCCTTCTCTGCCAGGCATTATGAAGGCAAAGAAAAAGCCACTGGAAGAGTTAGAGATTGACGATCTTGATTTAGATGAAGATGATTTGGAACCAAAAACGAAAACGGTTGATATATTCCTACCACCTCAAAAAGAAGCTGGAAGAGTGTTAGAAGGAGAAGTATCCGATCAAGTGAAAGAGTTAGTTTCACTACTAAGAAATGAAGCAAAAGTACTTTAATGGAATGACAGAAAGGAGAAATAATGATGAGTGAAAAAATACTAGTAATTGGTGAATCTAGAGATGGTGTCCTACGTAATGTAACTTTCGAAGCAATTGCTGCTGCAAAGAAGATTAGTTCTGATACTGAAGTTGTTGGCGTACTACTTGGATCAGAAAATTTAGCAGATCAAGCACAGGAAATGATTTATTATGGAGCAAATCGCGTTATTACGGTAATTCATGAAAAATTAGCTTCCTATACATCTGAAGGATATGGTCAAGCTGTGCTTTCCGTGATTGAGGATGAAAGTCCTTATGGAATCGTTATGGGCCATACTGCTATTGGTAAAGATTTAACACCTAAAATTGCAAGTAAATTAGAAATTGGATTAATATCGGATGCTATAGAAATTAATCTAGATGGAGATCAGGTTGTATTTACTCGACCTATCTATTCTGGTAAAGCATTTGAGAAAAAGGTTATTACAGATGGAATTGTTTTTGCTACGATTCGTCCAAATAATATTCCGTCATTAGATCGTGATGAGTCTCGTTCAGGGGAAATTCAAGAAAAGTCTGTTGACATTGCGGACTTGCGTACAGTCATAAAGGAAGTACTACGAAAAGCTACTGATGGTGTTGATTTGTCAGAAGCTAAAGTGGTTGTTGCAGGTGGTCGTGGTGTTAAAAGTGCAGATGGCTTTAAACCATTATATGAATTAGCGGAGGTTCTAGGTGGTGCAGTTGGGGCTTCACGTGGCGCATGTGATGCAGATTACTGTGATTATTCTCTACAAATTGGTCAAACCGGTAAAGTAGTTACACCAGACCTGTATATTGCTGTCGGTATCTCAGGTGCAATCCAACACCTAGCGGGAATGTCTAACTCAAAAGTAATTGTAGCAATTAATAAAGATCCAGAAGCAAATATTTTCAATGTAGCAGACTATGGAATTGTCGGAGACCTATTTGAAGTAATTCCTATGCTAATTGAAGAAGTGAAAGCGTTAAAAGCTTAATTTAATCAAATCTTGCTATTTATATAGTTTCTAGATAAGAAGCGGCTCGAATACACATAAAGCTCTTAGAAGGATTACGGTTGATGATATGATTGTATTCATAAAGATTCATCCACCTCCTTGGAAGCAGCGGTGATTCGGGCCGTGTACTGTTATCCTTAGACAAAAACAGATGTAATCTGGATAATAACGAAGAGATTAAGCAAACTGTTAGTAAGGATTAACCATTAGTGTTATACTCAGTTTGAAATATAGTATCAAGAGGAGGAAATAGGATGGCAATTAAAAACGTATCAGACCAAAGCTTTGCAGCAGAAACTGCAGAAGGTCTTGTTCTAGCTGATTTCTGGGCACCATGGTGTGGTCCATGTAAAATGATTGCTCCAGTTCTTGAAGAAGTAGATAGCGAAATGTCAGATAAAGTACAAATCGTTAAACTAGACGTAGACGAAAATCAAGAAACTGCAAGTAAATTTGGTGTGATGAGTATCCCTACATTATTATTATTTAAAGATGGCAATGTGGTGGATCAAGTAATCGGTTTCCAACCGAAAGAAGCACTAGTTGAATTAATCAATAAGCATGCTTAATTTGATATAATATCAAGAGCATACAGACAATCCCTTGTTGCAAGCTGTAACAGGGGATTGTTTGTAGTTGGACTTGACCATAGTAAGGAATGACGATTATGAATGAGAAGATTCAGGAAAAATTAGCTGTCTTACCTGCTAAGCCTGGTTGTTATTTGATGAAAGATAAGCACGGCACCATTATTTATGTTGGTAAATCAAAGCTCTTAAAAAATAGAGTTCGTTCTTATTTTACAGGTGCACATGATCATAAGACACAGCGACTCGTTCAAGAGATAGTTGATTTCGAATATATTATTACCTCCTCTGAAATCGAAGCGCTCATTTTAGAGATGAATCTAATAAAAAAGTACGACCCAAAAATATAATGTCATGCTAAAGGATGATAAATCCTATCCCTATTTAAAGATTACGTCAGAACGTCATCCTAGGTTGTTAATTACTAGGAAGGTAAAGCGAGATAAGGCCAAGTATTTTGGCCCCTATCCAAACGTAATTGCAGCTAGAGAAACCAAAAAGCTACTTGACCGGTTGTATCCATTAAGAAAATGTAACAATCCTCCGGGAAGACCATGTTTATACTACCATATGAATCAATGTTTAGCATGTAGTGAGAAAGCACCTTCTGAAGCATTTTATAGAGACATTGTTCAGAATATCACATCATTCCTACAAGGTGGCTATAAGGACATTAAGACTAGTCTTATAGAGAAGATGCAAGAGGCTAGTGAACAGTTGAATTTTGAACGGGCAAAAGAACTCCGTGACCAAATTCAACACATTGAATTAGTAATGGAACAACAGAAAATGACGTTGAATGATCGGGTTGACCGTGACGTTTTCGGCTATAGCTATGATAAAGGCTGGATGTGCGTCCAAGTTTTCTTCATTAGACAGGGAAAACTTATCGAAAGAGATATTTCGGTTTTTCCTTTTTTTGATGATGCAGAGGATACCTTTATCAGTTTTATTGGTAGATTTTATCTACATGAACATCATCCAAAGCCAAAGCAAATCTTTGTGCCAATTGGTATTGAAACAGAAATATTGCAACAACTTTTAGAAGTGGACGTCCATACTCCATATCGCGGACGGAAAAAAGAGTTAGTAGAGCTTGCCATGGAGAATGCAAAAGCACAACTATCAGAGAAATTCTCACTCATTGAGAGGGATGAAGAGAGAACCGTACTTGCAGTAGAAAAATTAGGTATTGCGATAAATATTGAAACTCCATATCGTATTGAAGCATTCGATAATTCCAATATTCAAGGTACTGATCCGGTTTCTGCAATGGTAGTTTTTGTTGATGGTAAACCTAGTAAGAAAGATTATCGCAAATATAAAATTCGAGATGTCGAAGGACCTGATGATTATGAGACAATGAGAGAGGTAATTAGGAGAAGGTATACACGAGTATTGAAGGAATCGTTACCACTACCTGACTTAATCATTGTTGATGGCGGGAAAGGACAAATGAGTGCAGCTCTAGATGTACTGGAAAATGAGTTAGGATTAGATATTCCGTTATGTGGCCTTGCGAAAGATGACAAGCATAGAACAAGTGAATTGTTATATGGATTTCCGCCAGAAGTTGTACCGCTATCAAGACAATCACAAGAGTTTTACCTGATTCAGCGAATTCAAGATGAGGTGCACCGTTTTGCAATTACATTTCATCGACAACTGCGTGGGAAAAATCTATTTCAATCGGAACTCGACAAGATACCCGGGGTCGGGGAGAAGAGAAGAAAATTATTACTAACACATTTTAAATCCATTCAAGATATTCGCCAAGCACAGGTTCCAGATATAACAAAATTAGGAATCCCACACAACACTGCCGAGGAAATTATTACCTATTTAAATACTGAACAAGAAAAAGAGGATAGTTCTGAATAGCCTTTATGATATAGGGGCTACCCGAACGTATCCTCTTTATAATTGAGTGGAAATAGAAATTAAAAAAGAGTTCATTATTCTACTAACACGATTGTAAATTCCACCTGATGTATCTTTGAACGAACTTCTTCTACGCACTCACAGTCAACTCCCTTAAGAATCGACATTGCTTCCGCAAGAAAACCAGCCTCTAGCCTAAACTCGGCTTCAATTGGCATAGCTAGGCGCTGTACGACTGAGTCTGCTAGCAGATGAAACTCTAGTTTCTTATTTTTTTCCTTGAATAATTCCAAGCGTCCCCAACCAACTTTTTCAAAGAAGTAAATAACATCTCCTATAGCCTGTATATTAAATTTACGGGCCATGCTTCTTCCCATGAAATATAATAAAGCCTCTGCTTCTGATCCAAATAGGTCTGGGAGACTAATGTACCTTAGTAAATCGTATCCAGCTCCAGTTGATTGAATTTTATCGAGTAATTCAATTGGAAGCTTTTCCTGTTTTTTTCCCATTATTCGATTCCTTCCTGTATGTAAAGTCACCTAGTAACATTATAAGTATATAGTTATTATCCATTCATTTTATTTTTTGTGCAAGGTCTTAATCGAAATGTAAGCGATTTAAATTCTTATCAAAAAGTGGGATACCTTTTCTTGACGCTATTAGGAGTTAGTCGTACAATAAACTTGTTGCTATTTCTACATTTTAGGCAAAAATCTATATACTTTTTTTGTGTAAAATGTCAGACTATTTACTTAATCATCAGAAGAACTAAGGGGGGTATCACATGGCGGAAAATAGGGAGTTTTTTTACAGGAGATTGCACTCTTTACTAGGTGTAGTTCCTATCGGGTTATTTTTGATTAACCACTTAGTAGTTAATCACTTTGCTGTATATGGGGAAGAAAGCTTTAATAAAGCAGCAAGCTTTATGCATAATCTCCCGTTCGTACTAGCACTTGAAATTTTTGTTATTTACTTACCACTTTTATTCCATGCAATCTTAGGGGTTTATATCGTGTTTACGGCAAAGAACAATGTTAAAAGATATAACTTCGTACGTAACTGGTTGTTCTTCCTACAGCGGTTTACAGGAATTGTTACATTAGTATTTATTGCATGGCATGTGTTTGAAACTCGTGTACAAGTAGCACTAGGTGCAGACCTAGATTACGGATTAATGGAAGGAATCTTAACTAGCCCAGTAATGTTCTGGTTCTATGTTATTGGTGTTCTTTCTGCAGTGTTCCATTTTGCTAACGGTTTATGGGGATTCTTAGTATCTTGGGGATTTGCACAATCACCGAGATCACAGAAAATCGTTACATATGCTACTTTACTAATTTTCCTAGTAGTTAGCTATATTGGAATAAGAACGTTAATTGCGTTCGCTTATGGAGTATAAGGAAAGAGAGAAGGAGTGAGTTTTTATGAGTAACCGTAAAATCGCTGTAGTTGGCGGAGGACTAGCTGGTTTGATGGCGACAATTAAAGCTGCTGAAGCTGGTGTAAGCGTTGACTTATTTTCAATAGTTCCAGTAAAACGTTCTCACTCTGTATGTGCCCAAGGTGGTATTAATGGTGCCGTGAACACAAAAGGGGAAGGGGACTCTCCTTGGCTTCACTTTGATGATACCGTTTATGGTGGAGACTTCTTGGCAAACCAACCACCAGTAAAAGCAATGTGTGAAGCAGCACCAGGAATTATCAATATGCTTGACCGTATGGGGGTTATGTTTAACCGTACACCAGAAGGTCTTCTTGATTTCCGTCGTTTTGGTGGTACACAACACCACCGTACTGCTTTTGCTGGGGCAACTACAGGTCAGCAATTATTATATGCATTAGATGAACAAGTTCGTCGTTATGAAGTAGAGGGTTTAGTAACAAAGTATGAAGGATGGGAATTCCTTGGCGCGGTTATCGATGATGAAGGTGTCGGTCGCGGGATTGTAGCCCAAAACATGAAGTCCCATGAAATTAAGTCATTCCCATCAGATGCAACGATTATGGCTACTGGTGGTCCTGGAATTATCTTCGGTAAATCTACTAACTCGATGATTAATACTGGATCTGCTGCAAGTATTTTATACCAACAAGGTGCAAAATATGCTAACGGAGAATTTATCCAAATTCACCCAACTGCAATTCCTGGAGACGATAAGCTTCGTCTTATGAGTGAGTCTGCACGTGGTGAAGGTGGACGTGTTTGGACTTATAAAGATGGGGAACCATGGTACTTCTTAGAGGAAAAATACCCTGCATATGGAAACCTAGTTCCACGTGATATCGCAACTCGTGAAATTTTTGATGTGTGTGTGAACCAAAAGCTTGGAATCAATGGGGAGAACATGGTTTATTTAGACCTATCACATAAAGACCCGAAAGAGCTAGATATTAAACTTGGTGGAATCATAGAAATCTATGAAAAATTCGTTGGGGAAGACCCACGAAAAGTACCAATGAAAATTTTCCCAGCTGTACACTACTCAATGGGTGGACTATGGGTTGATTATAATCAAATGACAAGCATCCCAGGTATTTTCGCCGCTGGTGAATGTGATTATTCACAGCACGGTGCGAATCGTCTAGGAGCAAACTCATTACTATCCGCTATTTACGGAGGTATGGTTGCTGGACCGAAGGCAATTGAGTATGTTGACGGCCTATCTAAACATGTCGAAGACCTCGATTCTAGTCTATTCGAGAATCGAGTAAAAGAAGAAGAAGAGAAATTCGAAGCGCTTATGAATATGAGCGGTGAAGAAAACGCATACCAAATTCACCAAGAATTAGGGGAATGGATGACGGATAATGTTACTGTAGTACGTGAAAATGCGAAACTACTAAAAACAGATGAAAAAATTCAAGAATTACTAGAACGCTTTGAAAACATTAATATAAACGATACTTCTCGTTGGAATAACCAAGGTGTTATGTTTACACGTCAGCTTAAGAATATGCTTCACTTAGCACGTGTTATTACAATTGGTGCTTATAACCGTAATGAAAGCCGTGGGGCACATTATAAGCCGGAATTCCCAGAACGTAATGACGAAGAATGGTTAAAAACAACAATTGCTGAATTTGATGCGAAAGAAAATGCACCTGTATTCTCATATGAAGAAGTAGATGTATCATTAATTCCGCCGCGTAAACGTGATTACACGAAAAAGCACTAAGACGGGAGACGAAATAGCGAAGGGAGTTAACGGAAATGGCTGAACAGAAGACTGTTACTTTTATTATCACGCGTCAAGATAGCCCAGATTCTACTCCATATGATGAGACATTTAATGTACCATATCGTAAAAACATGAATGTTATCTCTGGGTTAATGGAAATTCGTAAAAATCCCGTAAATGCAAAAGGGGAAAAATCAACACCAGTTGCATGGGATATGAACTGTTTAGAAGAAGTTTGTGGTGCTTGCTCGATGGTCATAAATGGTGTGCCAAGACAATCATGTGCAGCGCTAGTAGATGAATTGGAACAACCAATTCGCTTAGAACCAATGTCTACTTTCCCGGTTGTACGTGATTTAGTCATCGATCGTGAGCGTATGTTTGATGCGCTAAAACAAGTAAAAGCATGGATCCCAATCGATGGTTCTTATGATTTAGGGCCTGGTCCACGTATGCCAGAGAAAAAACGTCAATGGGCATACGAACTATCGAAGTGTATGACTTGTGGTGTTTGTCTGGAAGCTTGTCCTAATGTGAATGACAAATCTAACTTCATTGGACCTGCTCCAATCTCACAAGCTCGTTTATTCAACGCTCATCCTACAGGTGAAATGAATGCGAGTGAAAGATTAGAAGGATTAATGGAAGAAGGCGGACTTGTTGGTTGCGGTAATGCCCAAAACTGTGTTCAAGTTTGTCCGAAAGGTATTCCATTAACAACATCAATCGCTGCTATGAACCGTGCTGCTACCATTCAATCATTTAAGAACTTCTTTGGAAGTGACAACGCACATTAATATTTTGAATGACAACGAGACCCTTACGAAAATGTAGTAAGGGTCTTTTTGCATCTTAGACAAGGGGGGAGAAATCATGAGAAAAATCTCATATATCGAGGATTTTGAGAGCTGGAGAAAAGAATTTTCTTTTTCCATTCCAATCCGGATTCGTTTTTCGGAAACCGATATGTTCGGTCATGTGAACAATGTAAGCCCATTTATCTATTTTGAGGAAGCGCGAATTGAATATTTAAAATCAGTAGGAATTTTTAGTGATAAGATGCAGACAGAGGGGATTCCTATTGTTGCTGATTTACAATGTGATTATCTAAAACAATTGTTTTTCCAAGACAGTCTACGGATGTATGTCAAAGCAGTTCATGTTGGTAAGACATCGTTTGATATTCATTATATGGGTGTTAACCAGAACGATGAGGTTTGTATAACGGGTCGTGGTAGAATCGTCTATATTAATCCTCGTTCAGGGAAGCCACTAGCGCTAGGGGAGGCTATTACGGAGAAATTAATGAAGGTGTCACTGAATTAATCCTGTACATCAATCGTACTTGAATAGCAACCAAGAAAATTCATTTGTAGAGAACTAATTTGCTAAAATTTTAAACCGACTTCCGGTAAGGAAAGTCGGTTTTTTCTAGAGCTTTAATTCTCCCATGCGGATTAGCTCTACAACTGCCTGCGAACGCCCCTTGACTCCTAATTTTTGCATAGCATTTGAAATATGGTTACGGACAGTTTTTTCAGATATAAACAATTCCTGGGCAATTTCTTTAGTTGTTTTGTCCTGAACTAAGAGCTCGAATACTTCTTTTTCACGTTTGGTTAATAATTGCTTCGGTTTGTACTCGTTGTCCTTCAAATGTTAACCCCTCCTTGCTGTCATAGAGCTGCAGTTTGAAGGGTAAATTATTTAGTCACTAATAGCTTATGTGATGGATAATAAACGGTGCGCACATTTCATTGAAGTAAAAAATATAATTATAATACACTATTTTATCGTGGATTTTTACGTGTTTAAAAATAAAACATAAGTTTTTCGAGCTTTTATGATAAAATATGACTATATTCATAGGAAGTTCGGGAGGTAACGTATTGGAAAATAATATTTCAGTAGAAATGCTAGCACAATTAGAAAAAAAACTACCGTCATATATCTGGGGCAATTAAACAGAACGGACGAAAAATATTAAATAATTATCCCATCACAAATCCGCAATTTATCGCTCTTCAATGGTTAAGAGAAGAAGGGGATTTAACGATAGGTGAATTATCAGCTAAAAATGGATTAGCTTTTAGTACAACTACCGATTTAGTGGATCGAATGGAAAAGAATGATTTAGTTGAAAGAGTTAGGGATACAAATGACCGAAGAGTCGTACGTATCCATGTATTAGAAAAGGGACATAGAATTATTGAAGAGGTAATCCAAAAGAGACAACAATACCTTGGAGAGGTTCTGGAGAACTTCACAGGAGAGCAAACGGAAACACTAATTGATTTACTTAACTTATTACACGACCAAATGAAAATAGTAAATGAAAAATAACAACTTAGAAGAGGCTGATTTTCTTGAATAAACCAATTGGTGTCATCGACTCGGGTGTCGGTGGTTTAACAGTAGTACATGAACTAATGAGGCAGTTGCCTAGAGAAAAGTTAATTTATTTAGGTGATACCCTACGTTGTCCTTATGGACCAAGAACTCCAGAGGAAATAAGAAAATTCACCTGGGATATGGTAGACTTTCTCCTAACAAAGGATATTAAGATGCTTGTAATTGCATGTAATACAGCGACAGCGTATACACTTAGTGAATTACAAGATAAGCTATCTATTCCAGTAGTTGGGGTAATTCAACCAGGGGCAAGAGCTGCAATCAAGTCTACCTTGAATGATTATGTAGGAATCATAGGGACAGAGGGAACAGTTCGAAGTAATGCATATTGTGATGCACTTAATATGCTAAAACCGAATATGCATCTTACATCCTTAGCTTGTCCAGCATTTGTGCCAATGGTTGAGCAGGGAATTCTGTCAGGAGAATTTGCCCTTTCAACAGTAAAAAAAGAACTACAAGCCCTAAAGGACTTTGCCGAAATGGACACTTTAATTTTAGGGTGTACACATTACCCATTACTAAAAGACGTCATTCAGGAAGTTGTAGGCCCTGAGGTAACGCTTATTTCTTCAAGTGAAGAAACTGCAAGAGAAACTAGTACTATCCTAGAAGTAAATCAACTGTTGAATGATGGGCTTGAAATTTCGCGTCACCAATTCTATACTACTGGTGATGAAAAACAGTTTACATCTTTGACGCGAAAAATATTTAATAGTTCAATAGAAAACTTAAAAACTGTTTCGATTGAAAGAGTTGTTATATAAAAATTCAATTGTTATATTGCCAGTCATACTCGTCTTTAGGGATGTGTTATGACTGGTAGTTTTTTTCTGAAATAAAAATCAGAAGGTCTAAAGTGAAGGGGAGGCTCGTATACATAGTAGTACAAACCATCGTAGGAGGGAATGACATGAGAAAGCGAATATTGCTAGTGCTTTTCGCAACAATTAGTATGGTAGTACTGTTAACTGGATGCTTCCAAGGTGAACAATCTCTAAAGGATATGGATCCACCACAAAATGCAGAGGCTGTGGGTGGACAAGATAACCCAGAATCAAATTCGGAGAAAGAGTCAAGTGAGGGGGCTGAAGAGGAAGCTCAAAAAGTTGAGCGTCAATTATTCTTACTAGATGCTAATGGTATGGTTGCACCGCAATCGTTAGAACTTCCTGTACCAGAATCAATGGAAGTAGCGCAACAAATTTTAGAATACCTTGTCAAAGATGGCCCTGTAACATCTCTATTACCAAACGGATTCCAAGCAGTACTGCCAAGTGGAACGGAGGTTCTAGGTGTTAGTATTGAGGAGGGAACGATTACAGTAGACCTTTCCGAAGAATTTAACGAATATACTGCAGAAGAAGAAAAAGGAATCATTGAGGCTATGACCTTTACATTAACACAGTTTGATAGTGTTGACCGTGTTAAACTACGCGTAAATGGTAAGGACCTATCTGCGATGCCAGTGGACGGTACACCAATTGGAGAAGGTTATACGAGAGCGAATGGAATTAACATCATGGACTCAGATACAGTAGATTTAATCAATAGTAAAGCTGTAACGATGTATTACCCTACAGAACATGATGAAAATCAATACTTTGTTCCAGTGACACAGTATGTTGAAGTGGAAGATGGAAATGTTCACGAAGCTATCGTTAATGCATTAATTGACGGACCAGCATATGAAACTAATTTAATGCATGTTTTCAATGATAGTACGATGTTACTTGACGAACCGAAATTAAATAGTGGTGTACTAGATTTAGTTTTTAGTCAAGATGTATTAAAGGATAGGGAAAATGGTGTCATTGCTGATGAAGTGATGGAAACCTTGGTACGATCGTTAACAGAAAATGCCGAAATAGAAGCGGTCAATGTTCAAGTAGAAAATGTAGAACAAATTGCAAATGAAAGTGGAGAAGTATATTCAGAACCTGTAACGAGGGAAGCATTTATCCCATCAGAAAAGCTATAAAATTTGTGCAGAGGAGCTATAATTATGGCTTCTCTGTTTCTTTATGTATCAGTTCTTGACATAAAACATTGAATAACGTGAATCTATCCAGTAAAATATGATAAGCTAAATCAGAGGTAAGGAGGAAAAAATATGAGAAATGATCAACGTAACATAAATAACTTAAGACCTATTACTATTACTACCAATTTTATTAAACATCCAGAAGGCTCTGTCTTTATTGAAGTAGGAGATACAAAGGTGATATGTAACGCTACAATAGAAGATAGAGTTCCTCCTTTTATGCGTGGACAAGGCAAAGGTTGGATTACAGCTGAATATGCCATGTTACCACGTGCTACACAGGATCGAAACATCCGTGAATCTTCAAAAGGGAAGGTTTCAGGAAGAACGATGGAGATACAACGCTTAATTGGACGTGCTCTCAGATCCGTTGTTGATTTAGAAAATGTTGGTGAAAGAACAGTCTGGATTGATTGTGATGTCATTCAAGCAGATGGTGGAACTAGAACGGCTTCTATAACGGGAGCTTATATTGCTATGGTGCTTGCTTTTGGAAAATTAATAGAGAATAAAGCATTAAAGAAAATGCCAGTGACAGATTTCTTAGCAGCAACTTCTGTTGGGATTCTTCCAGACGGTACAGAAATTTTAGATTTAAACTATGAAGAAGATTCGAAAGCAAATGTGGATATGAATATTGTCATGACGGGTTCAGGTGAATTTGTAGAAATACAAGGTACTGGTGAAGAAGCAACATTTTCGATGAACCAATTACATACATTATTGAAGCTTGCAGAAGAGGGCCTAATGGAAATATTTGAAAAACAAAAGGATGCTATTGGAGACCTCGCAGCAAGAATTGGAGAAACCGTTATTAAAGGTGATCAAAAATGAAAGAAGTAATCATTGCAACAAAGAATGCCGGAAAAGCGAAGGAATTCAAAGAGCTTTTCCAGCGATATAATATAAATGCTGTTTCATTGTTAGAACTGGAACAAGACTTACCTGATATTGAAGAAACAGGTTCAACTTTCGAGGAGAATGCTGCTCTTAAATCTGAGGGGATTTCTACTATTCTCAATATCCCAGTTATAGCAGATGACTCTGGGTTGGTTATTGATGAGTTAGATGGTAGACCAGGTATCTTTTCTGCACGATATGCAGGTGAACCGAAGGATGATAAGCGAAATATACAAAAGGTATTAGAAGAGTTAAAAAATGTTTCACCAGAAAAACGTACAGCGCGTTTTGTTTGTGTGCTATCTGTATCTTTACCTGGTGCGCCTTCCATTTTTACAAAAGGCTATTGTGAAGGAACCGTTACGACAGAAGAGAGAGGTCGTAATGGATTTGGTTATGATCCTATATTTATTCCAAAAGGGTATAATAAAACATTAGCAGAGTTGGAACCTGAGGAAAAGAATAAGATTAGTCATCGTAAAAATGCAATGGACCAATTAGAAGATTGGATTAAGAAGCAAAGCTAGTGGAGTGAAATTCATGACAAAGGTAGTTATTATGAGCGATAGCCACGGTTTAACGAGAGAGATTGAAGCGATAAAGACTCGTGAACAAGCTGATTACGTATTTCACTGTGGTGATTCAGAACTCAATGAGAGTGCTAAAGAACTAGATGGAGTCCTAACTGTCGCAGGTAACTGTGACTTTTATGGAGATTTTCCTAACGAACAACGAAAAGAAATTGACGGGTTAACATTCTTTGTTGTTCATGGACATTTACATAATGTGAAAATGAATTTAATGAATCTTTCTTATCGAGCGGAAGAGATTGGAGCAGATATCGTTTGCTTCGGTCATTCTCATATTGCTGGTGCAGAAAAGATTAGTAATAGACTATTTTTGAATCCCGGTAGTATTAGGCTTCCAAGAATGAGAGCAGAGAAAACATATGCTGTTTTGAAATGGGAGACCCAAGAAGAAATAGAGGTTAATTATTACATGGTTACTGGAGAGTTAGTTAAAGAACTCTCTTTTAAAACCTCATTAGAATAGGACGTTGAAGGGTGATAAGATGCACCCTTCTCATCCTTTTAAATTTTTACAATATTACTAATTTAAAATTGGGTGTTGACTTTATTAGCTAAACTGCCTATAATAATTCTTGTGGCAAAAACGAGCCAATACTTAATGGATACAGTTATAATAAAGCATGAATATAGTTAATATCATCATGCGGGTGTAGTTTAATGGTAAAACTCCAGCCTTCCAAGCTGATGTCGAGGGTTCGATTCCCTTCACCCGCTCCATACATATGTCCCAGTAGCTCAGCAGGATAGAGCAACAGCCTTCTAAGCTGTGGGTCGGGAGTTCGAATCTCTCCTGGGACGTCTTCTGAACCCCTTGTAAACACTAAGTTTGTGAGGGTTTTTATTTTTTGGTGTCTTTCCTGATTGTTCTAGGACACCAATTCAACCCTTTTTATATAATTCATCAAAGAGTGAGTAGATGCGGTTTTCTCAGCTTCATGTATTACGTGATCATAAGCTGATTTTCGCTTTAAATAAACCCTAAGAAATAGGATGTGTATTCCTGCTTCTTAGGGTTTTTGTTAGAAACATCAGTGGGGATTTTTCCCCTCTCAAAGATTAAACGCCTTCGCCAATAATTCGATTCCCTTCATTCGATTAGCTGCACCCGGGAAATTTGGGATAACGGTTACCTCGTCCACTTGATAGTAAGCTTTTAATTTAATCAATTCCTCTTTCACATATTGGGCATCACCGATGATAGCCTTTTTTCTTGTACGATCAATTTTCTTCTTCTCGAATGAACTGTATTCTTGTTTTTTCGCTGTTTCCACGGATGGAAAAAATAGTGGGTTCTTTGCAGTTTCAAGTGATACCATCCAATTGTCAAAAGAAAGGGCAAATTCTTCCGCCTCTTCCTTCGTTTCAGCAATAATGGTGAAAACAGCAATGGCTGAATTTGGTCTTTTTTGAATTAAAGACGGTCGAAAATTCTTCTTATAGTCAGCAATTACTTCTACCCCGTTACCCAACGGCTTCACAAAATGTGCATAGGTTAAGGATAATCCATGTTCGGAAGCTATTTTGGTGCTTTGACCTCCTGCACCAAGCATCCAAATCTCTGGTTTCGTCAGTGTAATAGGCGTAGCGATCAGATTATGAAAACGATGTTCGCTAGTAGTATCATCTACTAAATACTTCAAGATATCTTTTACTAACTGTTCATAGGATAATCTTTCATTTTTTTCTTCATTTAAAACCTGATTGACTAGCCTACCACCAGGAGAATTGCCAATTCCTAGATCAATGCGATTAGGATGGATAGCTTCCAGCATACGAAAGTTCTCTGCTACTTTATATGGACTGTAGTGGGGGAGCATGACTCCGCCTGAACCAATGCGAATATGATTAGTGAGACTTGCTAAATACATCATGAGCATTTCTGGAGCACTACTGGCAATTGAAAAGGCATAATGTTGTTCTGGTACCCAGTATCGGTTATATCCCAATTGATCAGCAAGCTTTGCTAAATCAGCAGTTTGAAGCAATGCGTCTCGTGCGCTATTTCCTTCATCAATTAGTGAATAATCTAGTATATTTAATGGAATCATGATGTAACTCCTTTTTATTAAGGTTATATGTCATTTTCATATATTTTGGTTGTGAAGGCAAATGAATGACAACATCCATTCCACAACGTGTCTTTTTTTTTGAAGCACATTTTTTGCTCTAATCCTTTGTATTCTAATACAATATAGGTGAATATAATACTAACGGGAGGAATTTATGATGGCAAAAGTAGCTTTTCTTCTAGCGAATGGATTTGAAGATTCCGAAATGAAAAATCCTTATGAGGCGGTAAAAGAAGCTGGACATGAGGCAATTATTGTTGGATTAGAAAAAGGTGCGGAGTGTAAAGGGAAGAAAGGCACCGTTTCATACACAGCGGACCTTGGAGCATCTGAAGTAAAGGCTGCGGATTTTGATGCGGTTGTAATTCCTGGTGGAGGAGCACCGGAAGCATTACGTGTTAATGATGATGTTGTTCGTTTTGTAAAAGAAGTTAATGACGCAGGTAAATTAATTGCTGGAATTTGTCATGGTCCACAGGTGATGATTAGTGCGGACATTCTAAAAGGAAAAGAAGCTACAAGCTTTATTGGAATTCGCGATGATGTGAAGTTAGCAGGCGCTCATTACCACGACAAAGAAGTAGTGGTTAGTGAAAACATAGTGACATCACGTACACCTTTAGATGAACCAGCATTTATTCGTGAGATTCTAGCAAAATTAGCTTAAAATAGACTAATATAGAGGGACGGACACCTGGGTTTAACCAGTGTCCGTCCCTCTTTTATTGTTCACATTTATTACGCTTATATTGAAACTCAAACAAATTGATAATCAAAAGTTTTAACTTCTATCCTCCAATTTTATTTGCGGATAACAACGTCCGTACCAATTGGAACTCTATTTGCTAAATCCAGCACATCAGGATTAAACATACGTATGCATCCTAGTGAAACATTCTTTCCGATAGAAGAAGGGTCATTTGTACCGTGTATACCATAATGAGGTTTGGACAAGCCCATCCAAAATGCTCCATAAGGTCCACCTGGGTTGGCTTGTTTATTAATAATTTTATAAGATCCAAATGGTGTGGGGGTAACCATTTTTCCAACTGCAATAGGGTAAGTTTTGATAAGAATACTACCATCAAACAGCTTTAGTTCATGCCTGGTGGTGGAAACATTGATCCATAGAACCAAGTAATTCAACTCCATTTTTTACATAGTTTATGTGGTAATGGAGGCAAATGTTCATTTGGGGCTTGAACGTTAGCCTGTCGACTAATCCTGACGAAGGAACAGTCTACAGGTTTATTTTGATTGAGTTTGCTTGGGCTAATCATTGAATCGTTACGAATGAGGATAATTATACAAACGAATGCTGTACCGAATACATACTATGAAAATAGGAGGTGAAGGATAATGCCATTTAGGGACTATCAAATCACGAGCCCATATGGATATCGTACAGATCCATTTACAGGGCAACGGAGCTTTCACGATGGTATTGATTTAGTGAAAGGGCACCGCTCCCCGATAGAAGCCTTTGTTGGTGGCAAAGTACTATATGCAGGAACTGGAGTTTCCGGAACTGGAGTAGGTGGTTATGGAAACGTAGTTGTTATTCAGGATAAAAATCGACGAGCACATGTGTATGCTCATTTGGATAGTGTGTCTGTAAAGAAAGGACAGACAGTACAACGAGGAACTATAATTGGTAGACAAGGAGCTACCGGAACAAGAGTAACTGGTTCACATTTACACTATGAAGTACGTCGAAAATCTAGTCCATCTCTTGGTTGGGTAAATGATCCACAAGCACGAACCTTTAATCCGACAAAGTATGTAACTAATTATTTTCCAGTAGAACAAGTAGATGGGGGCAATGTTTATGTGGTTAAGGCGGGAGACACCCTAAGTAAGATAGCTTTGGCTCATAAGACAACTGTAGATGCGCTGGTAAAACTCAATAATATAAAAGATAAGAATAAAATCGTAGTTGGTCAACGAATTAAGTTATCAGGACAAACGCTCTATCTGCCGAAGACCGCATCTAGTTGGCGAGTATATCCAACTAATGTTGCCCCAGTTAAGGGTAATGAGAAAGGCTTTCTAAATCCAAAGAAGTTTGGTGGATTGCAATATACAGTTCTAGCTAAGCCGCAGGCAAATGTTGTAACGATCCAGACTTCGGATTTTGGTAAAGTAAATATATATGTACATCCATCTACTGGTGCTGTAATTAAATAGGGATGGTTTGGATGGCAATTGTTACTTGCGTAATTAAATACTGTGAGATAAAATGAGAAACAATGAATCACAGATTGATTCCTATTACGCTGGATTTAAAGAAACCTATTGGATTAGGTTTCTTTTTATACGCTCGGATTATTTGCGGATAATTTGAATTTGACTTTATCTCGTCGTAAAGACTAGTTTAATAAAGGAGGGAAGAAATGCAACGTGATGATGAAAATTTAGTGCTTTTTCCAAAATGGGAAATGGTGTTAAAAGAAGAAAGCTTACAAGCGATACAAGAAAAAAGGTATGAAGATGCATTGAATAAGATCGATGAGCTTCTTCGTTATAATGTCCTCGATCATGAGGTAATAGTGGGAAGACTTATGTGCTTAATGGAATTAGGTAGATATCAAGAAGCGGAGGATATGTGTGAAGAAGTTATCCGTGATAAGGAAGATGAGTATTACTTTCATTATGTGCATCTTTATATAACGATACTATTTCAGTCGAATAAATTTGATTTAGTCACAGAAAGAATTGAAGAGGAACTTGAATCTGACAAGCTTCCGACAGTATTAAGAGAACAATTTCTACAACTTCATGCTCTCAGTGATAAGATGGAATCGGATATTGTGGAAAAGAAAACCTCTATCTATATACAGGATTTATTAGAAGCGGTAGCCCGTACTCAACATCAAAAACAATGGCAACTTATCTCGACGCTCCGGACATTAAAGATTGTACCTGATGAGAACATCATTGGTTTATTAAAAAAGGAAGAAGTACATCCCGTTAATAAGACCGGGATTTTTATTTGGTTAAAGGAATTGGACTATAAAAATAAGGTTATAGTTCAGAAATTTGGTCAAAGCTTAGATGTAATACCAAAGGAGACTCCTGAAATGGAGTCAAGCCTTATTTATTTAAAAACAATGCAGTATATAAATGAAGTAGAACATCAAAATCCAACCCTCTACCAGTTCTTAACTCAACTGTTTACTCGTTATTTGTACGTTCAATACCCACTGTTGACATCGGATGAGGACGCTGAAGTAATCGCAAGAAGTTTAACGGTAATTGGTCAGCAAATGATGGGTGACTTTCAAGATGATTCTTTTCAACCAGATGCAACAATATTGGAATATATAGAACAAATCATAAACTGGGAACAACTATACTTATCTATCATAGAAGAGTAGGAGAAACTTTAGCTTATTTCTTGAAAGGGTAAGTAATTATGATATAATAAGATGGTTGCAAATTTTAAAAAGTAGTTATGAATACTTAGTAAATCTAATTAATGAATTTAAGTAGTTAATGGAAATAATAGATTTTGGAGGGAAACATATGTCAGTAAAATGGGAAAAAAAGAAGGTAACGAAGGTGTATTAACATTTGAAGTTACACCAGAAGAATTTGAAGTTGCTTTAGATAAAGCCTTCACGAAAGTGGTAAAAACGGTTCAAGTTCCAGGGTTCCGTAAAGGTAAAATGCCTCGCCCAATCTTTGAAAAACGATTTGGTGTAGAAGCATTGTACCAAGATGCAATCGATATTGTATTACCTGAAGCTTATGTAAAAGCTATCGATGAAGCTGGAATCGATCCTATCGATCAACCAAGCATTGACCTTGAAGATATCGAAAGAGGTAAACCAGTTGTATTCACTGCTGAAGTTACGGTTAAGCCAGAAGTTAAGCTTGGTGAGTACAAAGGTCTTGAAGTAGAGGAAATAGATGTTACGGTAACAGATGAGGATGTTGATGCTGAATTACAACAACTAAGAGAGCGTCATGCTGAGCTAGTTGTTAAAGAAGAAGGAACTGTTGAAGAAGGCGATACTGCTGTAATCGACTTCGAAGGTTTCCTTGGTGATGTTGCATTTGAAGGTGGAAAAGGTGAGAACCATTCTCTAGAAATCGGTTCTGGCCAATTTATTCCAGGTTTTGAAGAGCAATTAGTAGGTAAAGAAGTTGGGGTGGAAACAGAAATTAAGGTTACTTTCCCAGAGGATTATCATGCAGAAGACTTAGCAGGTAAAGAGGCAACATTTAAAGTTACAGTTCATGAAATCAAGTCTAAAGAACTTCCTGAACTTGATGATGAATTCGCTAAAGATGTGGATGATGAAGTAGAAACGCTTGAAGAATTAAAAACGAAAAAACGTGAAGAGCTTGAAGCAGAAAAGAAACAAAGTGCTGATAATGCAAAACGTGAAGATTTAATTAACAAAGCGTCTGACAATGCTGAGGTTGAAATTCCTGAGGTAATGGTTGATACGGAATTAGACCGTATGATGCGTGAATTTGAACAACGCTTACAAATGCAAGGCATGACACTTGATCTATACTATCAATTCTCTGGTCAAGACGAGACTGCGTTGAAAGATCAAATGCGCGAAGATGCTGGTAAGCGTGTAAAAACAAACCTTACTTTAGAAGCTATTATTAAAGCAGAAAATCTTGAAGTTACTGAGGAAGATGTTACTGCTGAACTAGATAATATGGCAGCTATGTACGGTGTAGATACTGAGCAATTAACTCAAATGCTTGGCGGTAATACGGACGCTATTAAAGAAGATTTATTATTCCGTAAAGCAATTGACTTTTTAGTAGATAACAGCAAAACTGCTGCGTAAAGAATACTGAATAAACAACTTAGAGCAAGGTGCGAATATTCGTACCTTGTTTTTTTACGAATAGTAGATATCCCACAACGAGAATAATATCCTACATTCTTATGCAAGATGAAGAACCACGAGCTGTATAAAAACCTATTTATCTATCAAAGACCTTTTCCTTCGTAATTTTATCTGTATTTTAGTATGATTAAGTAGCTATATTGATGAATCATTGTCAATTTTATTGGGCATAGTGACATATACTAAACTAAATTAATAATTTTTTAACGAAACAGATTGCTTAAGAATGGGATGCAAAATATATTATGCTCTCTAAATGGCTTATGCATGGGGGATAGAGTATATTATTTTGTTTTCAAAACAGCATCTGATATGATAACTATTATAACTTAGCGTTTTTCGTTATCTGATTGAAACTTTAGGGGTGAAAATTAAATGTTCAAATTTAATGATGAAAAAGGACAACTAAAATGTTCTTTTTGTGGAAAAAGTCAAGAACAAGTACGTAAACTAGTTGCTGGTCCTGGTGTATATATATGTGATGAATGTATTGAATTATGTACTGAAATTGTAGAAGAAGAACTTGGTACAGAAGAAGAAATGGAATTTAAAGAAGTTCCTAAGCCAAGAGAAATATGTGAAATCCTTGATGATTATGTCATTGGACAAGAGAAAGCGAAGAAGAACCTTTCTGTTGCAGTTTATAATCACTATAAGCGTATTAATTCACCAAAGAGCAGTGATGATGTAGAACTTTCAAAAAGCAATATTGCGATGATAGGGCCAACAGGAAGTGGTAAAACGTTATTAGCACAAACATTAGCCAGAATTCTAAATGTACCATTTGCAATGGCTGATGCGACATCTCTAACAGAAGCAGGTTATGTTGGGGAGGATGTTGAAAACATTCTTTTAAAATTAATCCAGGCTGCTGACTACGATATCGAAAAAGCAGAAAAAGGAATTATTTATATTGATGAAATAGACAAGGTTGCACGTAAATCAGAAAATCCATCCATTACAAGAGATGTATCTGGTGAAGGTGTACAGCAAGCTCTTTTAAAAATCCTTGAAGGTACAGTTGCTAGTGTTCCGCCACAAGGTGGTCGTAAGCACCCACATCAAGAGTTCATTCAGATTGATACAACGAATATATTGTTCATCTGTGGTGGTGCATTTGACGGGATTGAACAGGTAATTAAAAGAAGACTTGGTAAAAAAGTAATTGGTTTTGGTTCAAATGAAAAGCAAGAAGAGCTAGATAAAGGTCAATTACTTGCTAAAGTATTACCAGAGGACTTACATCGATATGGTTTAATTCCAGAATTTATTGGAAGACTTCCGGTTATTGGAAGCCTTGAACCATTAGATGAAGAGGCATTGGTAGAGATTTTGACGAAGCCAAAAAATGCACTTGTTAAACAATACCAAAAGCTATTCCAGATAGATAATGTCGAACTGGAATTTGAAGAAGATGCGCTAACGGAAATTGCGAAGAAGGCAATAGAACGAAATACTGGTGCTCGAGGCTTACGTTCTATTATCGAATCAATTATGCTTGATGTTATGTTTGAGCTTCCATCAAGAGAAGATATTGCAAGATGTGTTATCACGAAAGATACGGTTCTTAATGATAACGGTAGTCCAAAGTTGTATTTTAAAGATGGAACAGTAACAGAGGAAATCACCAAGTTACCAAAAGAAAGTGCCTAAAGAAAACTAAGTAAATGAGGCTGACTAGGCTTTCTCCAACCAGATATTTATCTGATGTGGATCTAAAGAACCTAGTTAGCCCTTTTCTATATATACTTGAAAAAGAATTAGTTTTCTTTATGCAGGGTAAACTACCAGTAATAATCCGGATTAAAATGCCTTTCTATTTTACAAAGCAATAACACTTCTATAAAATTTAAGGGTATATACATATTAGTTTGAAAAAGAATTACGGAGGTACATACATATGACAAATGATTCAAAACAAGTTCCCCTCCTCCCATTACGTGGTTTATTAATGTTTCCAACGATGGTACTCCATCTGGATGTAGGAAGAGATAAATCTGTTGCTGCATTGGAAAAAGCAATGGTTGACGATCAAATAATCTTCTTAGCAGCTCAGAAGAAGGAAAGTGTTGAAGAACCCAAGCCGGAAGAAATCTATCGAGTTGGTACATTAGCGAAAATTAAACAAATGTTGAAGCTTCCTAATGGAACATTTCGGGTTCTTGTAGAAGGGTTGCATCGAGCTGAGATTATTCGATTTGTTGATGAGGATAATGAATTTATTGTTGAGGTACAGGAATTACATGATATACCTGGTGACAGTCTTGAAGAAGAGGCTTTAATGCGCAGTATTCTTAAGCAATTTGAACAATATGTAAAAGTCTCTCGAAAAATCACAAAAGAAACGCTTATGTCGGTTACAGATATTGAGGAACCTGGAAGAATGGCGGATATTATTACTTCCCATCTTTCCCTTAAGATGCGAGAAAAACAAGAAATACTTGAAATATTGAATACACAAAAAAGGCTAAAGCATTTAATAAATTTAATTTCAAATGAAAAGAAAGTGTTAGACCTCGAGAGAAAAATTGGACAACGTGTAAAATCCTCTATGGAAAAGACACAAAAGGAATATTATTTACGTGAACAGCTAAAAGCGATACAAAAGGAGCTAGGCGATAAGGATGGGAAATCTGGAGAGGTAAGCGATCTACGAGAAAAGATTGAAAAATCCAATATGCCAGAACGTATTTTAGAGGTTGCACTAAAGGAATTAGGTCGATACGAAAAAGTACCGCAATCATCTGCGGAAAGCTCTGTCATACGAAATTACTTGGAATGGCTTATTACATTACCTTGGACAGAAATGTCACAGGATACAATCGAAATCAACCATGCCCAAGAGATTCTTGACAAAGACCATTATGGGCTTGGAAAAGTGAAGGAGCGTATTTTGGAGTACTTAGCAGTACAGAAACTAACAAACTCCATTAAAGGTCCGATTTTATGTTTAGTTGGCCCTCCAGGTGTCGGTAAAACCTCATTAGCGAGGTCTATAGCAAAATCAGTCAATCGACATTTTGTCCGGATATCATTAGGTGGTGTCCGTGATGAAGCTGAAATAAGAGGCCATCGCAGAACTTATATCGGGGCAATGCCTGGAAGAATTATTCAAGGTATGAAAAAAGCGAAGACCATCAATCCAGTTTTCTTGCTTGATGAGATTGATAAGATGTCCAACGATTTCCGTGGAGATCCGTCATCTGCAATGCTTGAGGTACTAGATCCAGAACAAAATAATAGCTTTAGTGACCATTTTATTGAAGAGCCTTACGACTTATCAAATGTCTTATTTATTGCAACAGCAAACTATGTAAATAACATTCCAGGACCGTTACTGGACCGTATGGAGTTAATTTCACTATCCGGCTATACAGAGATTGAAAAGCTCCATATAGCGAAGGAGCACCTTGTACAGAAACAATTAAAAGAAAATGGTTTAAAGAAAAGTAATTTACAAATTCGAGACGAAGCTTTACTAAAGTTAATTCGTCTCTATACAAGGGAAGCTGGCGTGCGTACGCTTGAGAGACAAATTGCGAAAATATGTAGAAAAGCTGCGAAATTAATTGTTTCTGATGAGAAAAAACGAGTTGTCGTAACAGAAAAGAGTTTAGAGGAGTTGCTAGGAAAACCAATCTTCCGTTATGGCCAAATGGAAAAAGAAGATCAGATTGGTGCAGCAACTGGTCTAGCTTATACGAGTGTTGGTGGGGATACACTGTCGATAGAAGTGTCTCATTATCCTGGTAAAGGTAAACTCACATTAACGGGTAAACTCGGTGATGTGATGCGTGAATCTGCCCAAGCAGCTTTTAGTTACATTCGCTCTAGAGCAGAGGAACTCGGTATTGAGCCAGATTTTCATGAAAAATATGATATTCATATCCATGTTCCTGAAGGTGCTACGCCAAAAGACGGACCATCAGCTGGGATCACAATGGCAACTGCACTTGTTTCCGCCTTATCGGAACGAGCAGTGAAAAAAGAAGTAGCAATGACAGGGGAAATAACATTACGCGGAAGAGTTCTACCAATTGGTGGATTAAAAGAGAAGTCCTTAAGTGCTCACCGTGCAGGTATTACGACGATTATTTTTCCTGAAGATAATAAAAAAGATTTAGATGATATACCTGAAAGTGTCCGCAATGAACTAACCTTTATACCAGTTAATCATCTGGACCAGGTATTGAAGCATGCCCTATTGGAGGAGAAACATGAAAGTAACAAACGCAGAAATAGTAATTAGTGCAGTAAGTCAAAAACAATATCCCAATGACCAATTACCTGAAATTGCCTTAGCAGGTCGTTCCAACGTGGGGAAATCATCTTTCATTAACAAATTAATTAATCGTAAAAATTTAGCTCGAACATCTTCAAAACCAGGTAAAACGCAAACATTAAATTTTTATCGAATTAATGATGCATTTTATTTTGTTGACGTCCCAGGTTATGGCTATGCAAAAGTATCGAAAACCGAACGAGAAAAATGGGGCAAAATGATGGAGGAATACTTTCAGACGAGACAAACATTGAAGGCTGTACTCCTTATTACTGATATTCGACATGAACCGACAAGGGATGACATTCAAATGTATGAATTTCTGAAGCATTTTGAACTACCTGTTGTCGTAATCGCAACAAAGTTAGATAAGATTCCTAAAGGAAAACGAGCACAGCATATCAAACGAACAATAAACACACTACAAATGGACAAAGGAGACCTAATCTTACCATTCTCATCTGAAACAGGAGAAGGTAAAGACGAAGCATGGGGCATTCTTAAAAAGTACTTGTAAGGGGCATAGTTCACAGGTCCCTTGTCCCACTGTCCAATTTAAATAAGCCATCATCGACTAGGATGGGTTATCGAAGCACTGAGGAGAGAAAATACTCCCAGTGCTTTTTTGATTCCCGGAGGACAAGCATTTTTGGGACAGGGGACCTGTCCACTTGTCCCATCGCCCAAATTATTGAGTATCTGTTAGGATCAGATAGTATTTATAAGGATTTTTTAGTTATTTTTACGATATAGCTTCATTTCCTTCTGTAGCTCGATTTATCAGACTATTCGTAATTAGTTGTCCTTTGGATTACTTGTTATACTTTTAAGGTAGAAGTGACTAGGGGACGCTCTATTCATTTCAAATAAATCATGAAAGGGTTTTATTATCTTATGAGAAAACTGAAAATTATACTTTTTTTCGCTTTATTTTCGTTAGTTCTTGCTGCTTGTGGAAGTGATTCAGATGAAGCTAACGAGACAACCTCAGATAGCAAACACAGTACAGATTCCGAATATAATCTGGTTGAGGACGGTAAACTTATTTTTGCGGCTTCTGGTGAATTCAAACCGTTTAGCTATATGGAAGGTAATAAGATGGTAGGATATGATATTGCCGTTGCAGAAGCAATTGCTGAGCATTTAGGGTTAGAACCCGTTCAACAAAAGGCAAAGTTTTCGGGTATTGTAACAGGAGTTAATGAAGGTCGTTATGATATTGCAGTGGCAAGCCATACAATAACGGAAGAACGATTAGAAAAGGTCAATTTCACTGCACCCTATTATTACTCTGGCCCTGTAATCTATACAAGGAAAGATAGTGATATATCGTCAGTAGAAGATCTTCAAGGAAAAGAAATTTCTGTATCTAGGGGATCTACATATGTTGAAATAGCAAAGGAATATACGGATAACATTCCTCAGGTCGATAGTGATGTAGTTGCTTTGCAATCACTTGCCTCTGGGCATCATGATGCCGTGATAACGGATGACATTACAGGTCAAACAGCCATTCAAAATGGACTTGAGATAGAAAATAAAGGACAACTTGGAATTAGTGAACAAGGAATAGCGGTCAATAAAGAAAATGAAAAACTATTAGAAGCAATTAATGAAGCACTTCAAGAGCTTAAAGAAAGTGGAGAATTGGCGAAGTTGTCTGAAGAGTGGATAGGTGTCGATGTTACACAAGAACCAGAGGAGCTAGAGTAGTTTGGGAATGAATTGCATAAGGAGTTGGAACACTTGCCGCAGTTTTTAGACAAGATAATAGATAGCGTGTCACATTTTTGGAGTGCGTTTACTAGTAGTTATGATTTATTTTTGGAAGGGCTATGGTTAACATTAAAGTTATCTGCTGCCTCATTATTAATCGCATTTGTCATTGGTTTGTTTTTTGCGATATTAAAAATATCAAAGTTTAAACCATTGGAATGGATAGCGGATGCGTACATTTGGATTATCCGTGGTACACCATTAATTGTACAAATTTTTGTATTATATTATGGTTTGGTTGAATTTATTATTATTCCCCCATTCTGGGCGGGAGTGATTGGTTTAGCCATTCATAGTGGCGCATACATTGCGGAAATAATTCGAGGTGCTATTCAGTCGATTGATAAGGGACAAATGGAAGCCGGTAGTTCCCTTGGCATGACGAAGTTTCAAACGATGAGAAGAATTATTCTACCACAGGCATTTCGTAGAGCTGTACCATCACTAGGAAATCAGTTTATTATTGGTATCAAAGACTCTTCTTTAGTTTCCTTTATAGGGGCCCAGGAGTTATTTGGCGTATCAAGCTCGCTTGGTTCTAACTCATTTGATTTTCTGACCTTCTATATAGTTGTCGCAGTATATTACCTCGTGATTGTATTGGTTTTAACCGCGGTCGTGAATGTTATTGAAAAAAGGATGGCCAAGAGTGATTAGGGAGGAGTTATGTTGACGAACAAAGAAATATTAAGAGTGGCGAAATTAAATAAATCATTTGGAGATTTGCATGTATTAAAGGATATTGATTTAGCTGTGGATGAAAGTGATGTAGTAGTATTAATTGGTGCTAGTGGATCAGGGAAAAGCACATTACTTCGTTGCTTGAATTTTTTGGAGTTTAAAGATAATGGTGCTATATATCTTGAAGATGAAAAAATTGAGAAAGAAACCCATAACTTAAATCAAGTAAGACAACGTATTGGTATGGTATTTCAGCATTTTAATCTATTCCCACATAAAACTGTTCTGGAAAATATCATCGAGGCACCTATTCATGTAAAAAAATACCTAAGAAACAAGCAATTAAAGAAGGGAAAGCCTTACTGGACAAAGTCGGACTTAGTGACAAATATGATGTATATCCATCGACATTGTCTGGAGGTCAAAAACAACGTGTAGCTATAGCGAGATCTTTAGCGATGAAACCTGATGTTATGTTGTTTGATGAGCCAACTTCAGCACTCGATCCGGAATTAGTTGGCGAAGTACTGGCAACCATGAAAGAATTGGCAGAAGAAGGGATGACAATGGTGGTTGTAACGCATGAAATGGGGTTTGCCAAAGAAGTAGCCGATTGGGTTGTGTATATGCATGATGGCAAAATTGTCGAGTACGGTCATCCAGAAGAGATTTTTGATCAGCCCAAGGAAAAACGAACCAAAGAGTTTTTAGGCTCTATCTTATAGAAAAGAGACTTTCTAGGGAATAATAACCCTAGAAAGTCTCTTTATTTTTTCTTTAATAAGAATATCCCTAATCCGATTAAAACAATCGGCCAGTATAGATTAATAAAATGAACTATATCATAAAACCAACCAAACCAGCTAGGCATATTGATGGAAAAGATCAGAACACATGAGAATATGATTAAAATTAGTCCAGGAATTAGACCTTGCTTTGTTTTTAAATACCGTACCAAAAAGGCGATTCCTACAATTAACGGATACATTGCCCAGTGATCAATCCAAAAGCTATAATGTCTCGTTCCATGAAAATGAAGACCTAATCCAAGAATAATTGTCCCATTAAATAAATGATTATAGTCCTTCGATTGAAATCCATAAACTAAGAGTGCTAAACCGATAATTATTAATATGGTTGGCCAGGAATAGAAGTCCGTAAAGATTGGTAGTTTTAGCTGTCTAAATAGAAAGTAGGCTCCAATTCCAATTAAAATATAGGCAGTTAATGTGTTTTTATTTTTCAGGTTAATCACCCCGTTAAAATATGTAAATACTCTCTGTTACTCTAAAAGTTGATTTCTTGCTTCTTATAGAACGGTGTGTTAGAGTACATCTGAGTTTATCTATCTTATCATAGCATATTGTTTCGAAATCTGTTCACAAAAGAGAAAAATTGGACGCATGAACTATGTTATAATAAGGAAAGTATTAGAGAATAATGTTCAATACATTTGAACCTCTAGATTGTTGGAGGAGAGATAAAGTGCATATATTAAAAGTTGGCTTAAATTACAAAACAGCCCCTGTTGAAATCAGAGAAAAGCTTACTTTCTCAGAAGACTCTCTTCGGGATGCTATGAACGAATTGAAAAGTCGTAAGAGCATACTAGAGAATGTTATCGTTTCAACTTGTAACCGTACGGAAATCTATGCAGTAGTAGACCAGGCTCATACTGGTCGATATTATATAAAGCAATTTCTTGCTGATTGGTTTGGAATCAATAAGGAAGAATTTTCATCTTATTTACGAATAATGGAAGATGACGGGGCTTTAGAACACTTGTTTAAAGTGTCGGCTGGACTGGATTCAATGGTCTTAGGGGAAACACAAATCCTTGGACAAGTGAAAGATGCATTCCTATCATCCCAAGAAATACAAGCAACTGGCACCATTTTTAACGAATTGTTTAAGCAGGCTATTACCTTTGCTAAACGTGCACAAGCTGTTACCGGAATTGGAGAAAATGCCGTCTCCGTTAGCTATGCTGCAGTAGAACTAGCAAAGAAAATATTTGGTTCATTAGAGAATAAGCATGTTGTGATTGTTGGCGCGGGAAAAATGGGAGAGCTTGCAGTGAAAAATCTGCAAGGATCTGGTGCATCAAACATTACGGTCGTTAACCGAACCTTTGAAAAGGCAGAGGCATTAGCGGCGAAGTTTGACGCGAAAGCAGATCAATTGGATCAGCTGGAGAACGTTTTATCTCATACTGATATTTTAATTAGTTCAACAGGGTCAGATTCTTTTGTTCTTACAAAGGAAATACTAGAACCCATTCAAAAGAAACGAAAAGGTAAAGCATTGTTCTTAGTTGATATTGCAGTTCCTAGAGATTTGGATCCAGAAATTGGTAAATTAGATAATGTGTTTTTATATGATATTGATGATCTACAACATATTGTCGATGAAAATCTTGAAGCACGAAAAAAAGCTGCTGAACAAATCGAAATTCTATTGGAGAAAGAGATTCTATCTTTCAAGGAATGGATGAGAACTTTAGGAGTAGTTCCAGTTATTTCAGCATTACGAAACAAAGCACTCGCTATTCAATCGGAAACGATGCAAAGTATCGAAAGAAAAATGCCAGATTTAACGGAACGTGAAAAAAAAGTACTGAATAAACATACGAAAAGTATAATAAACCAATTATTAAAAGAACCTATTACTCAGGCAAAAGAGTTGGCTGGTACCGATAAATCAGCCGAAGCTTTGCAATTATTTGTAGATATTTTTGGTATCGAAGAAGAGGTAAAAGCTGAATTTGCTAAACAAGCCCAAAAAAATGAAGTAATACTACAGTCTTTACAAAATGAAATACCAATCATTAAGAACTTAGCAACGAATTAATATCATAAAGGACTAATCATATGGTCGATGTACGTTGGGTCTATGAAGGAATATTATTTATATATGTATTAAGTCTAATTGGTTATTTTATTGATTTTGTACAGCACAACCGGAAGGCGAATAGGTTTGCCTTCTGGTTACTTTGTATGGTTTGGGTCTTACAAACCATTTTTTTGTTTCAACAATTGATAACGGAAAAACTATTCCCGATAGCTACATTAACGGATAGCCTTTTTTTCTATGCTTGGGTATTAGTAACCTTTGCTATGATAATGAATCTTTTGTTTAACATGTATTTTATTGTGTTTTTTATTAATCTCTTTGGATTTTTTATTTTATTAATGCATATATCCTTGGTTGCAAAAACACAAGTGATTCAGAGTGGGATTAGACTTGTTGATGAAATATTAATTGCCCATATTTCCTTGGCAATTATTTCATACGGTTTTTTTACTATTTCATTTCTTTTTTCTTTAATTTATATCGTTCAATATCATCTTTTAAAAGAAAAAAAAGCGTTAAAATGGATTTGGAGATTAGGCGATTTAGAAAGATTAGAGAATTATATTTTTCGAATGATTACCATTGGTATACCACTATTGTTTATTGGAATAATTTTAGGGTTCGTTTGGGCCTATACGGAGGTAGTAGAATTTTATTGGGTAGATTTAAAGACGATTGGTTCGATTCTTTTGCTCCTCGTCTATGTCGTTTATCTACTACTAAGAATTTCAGGACGATTTTTCGGTAAATCCTTAGCAGTTTATAATACCTTTGCATTTGTAGTTCTAATCTTTAATTTCTTTATCTTTACTAGATTGTCAAACTTTCATGTTTAATATAGGAGGATCACGAAATGCGTAAAATAATTGTTGGATCTAGACAAAGTAATTTAGCATTAACTCAAACCAATTGGGTTATTAATGAATTAAAAAAAGCTGGGGTACCAAACGAATTTGAAGTAAAGAAAATCGTAACAAAAGGGGATCGCATCTTAGATGTAACCTTATCTAAAGTAGGCGGAAAGGGATTGTTTGTTAAGGAAATTGAGCAAGCCCTATATGATAAAGAAATTGATTTTGCGGTACATAGTATGAAAGATATGCCCGCAGTACTACCTGAAGGGTTAATTATTTCATCTGTACCTGTTCGGGAGGATCACCGGGATGCGTTAATATCAAAGAATAATGTCTTATTAGCTGATTTACCTCAGAGTGCGATAGTTGGAACAAGTAGTTTACGACGTGCTTCACAGATTTTAGCAGCTAGACCTGACATTGAAATTAAATGGATTCGCGGAAATATTGAAACTCGTATTCGAAAGCTTCAGGAAGAAGACTATGATGCAATTATTCTTGCTGTGTCTGGTTTGAAGCGAGTTGGTTTAAGTGAGGACCTGATAACAGAATATTTAGATCCAGAAGTTTGTGTTCCAGCGGTAGGTCAAGGTGCACTTGCAATTGAAAGTCGTGAAGATGATGAAGAAGTGCGTGCCTTACTGCAAAACATTAATGATGCATATACGACAAAAACGGTTACAGCAGAGAGAACCTATCTTAACCTGCTAGAGGGAGGCTGCCAAATCCCAATCGGTGGGTATGCCCACCTTGAAGGGGAAGAAGTAGTCCTAACGGCTCTAGTTGGTACATCTGATGGAAAAACACTCTTAAAAGAGGTAGTTCGTGGTATAGATCCTGTCCAAGTTGGTAAGGAGGCCGCAACAAAGCTATTAGAACAAGGTGCAAAAGAAATTATCGAGCAAGTTAAAGAGGAGCTTGATAAGTAATGCATCTTCCATTGTCTGGAAAGAATGTTTTGGTTACAAGGGAAGCTAGCCAAGCGAAATATTTCTCAGATAAAATTCTAGAGTATGGTGGTCATGTATACGAGGTTCCTTTGTTAAAGATTACTTGTAGAAACGATACCAATAACCAAGCAATATTTAACAATTTAATACAGTTCGAATGGATATTTTTTACAAGTGTTAATGGGGTTCAATGTTTCTTTTCCCTTTTAGAACAAAATCACTTGGACGTGCCGAAAATTAAGTTTGCGGCTGTCGGTCATAAAACGGAGGATGCACTCCAGCAATACGGATATACTGCAGAATTGGTACCAGCTATCTATGATGGTGAAAATTTAGTAGATGAATTCTTGCGAAAATATAATGACATTGGACAAGTGTTATTGGTGCAAGGAAGCCGATCTAGAGATGTAATTGAACGTGGCCTTCATGAAAGAGGGATATCTTATCAATCTATTGTGGTTTACGAGACCCGATACAACGATGATATTGGTGCTGAGTTGAAAGAAGTATTATCTACTACAGAATTAGATTTTATAACCTTTACTAGCCCTTCCACTGTTGAAGCATTTAAAAGACTTTATGCAGAAGAAGTTTCCCAAGCTATAACCATTGTATGTATAGGGAATACAACAGAAAGACGAGCCATCGAGTTAGGATTTAAGAATACGATATCGCCAAAAGTTTATACCGTTGAGAGTATGGTAGAAATCATGTGTAATCAGTTAAAGGAGAGATAATAATCATGGAGTTTCATACAGAGTTTAAACGTCATCGTCGATTACGTAGTTCAAATGCAATGAGAGCAATGGTTAGAGAAAATCATCTAAGAGTGGAAGATTTTATCTATCCCATGTTTGTTCTAGAAGGAAATAATTCAAAAAATGAAGTTTCATCTATGCCAGGAGTATTCCAAGTAACACTTGATTTACTATTAGATGAGGTGAAAGAAGTAGTTGACTTGGGGATTAAATCTATCATCTTATTTGGTGTACCAAATGAAAAAGATGATGTAGGTAGTGGAGCTTACCATGACCATGGTATTGTCCAAGAGGCGACAAGATTAATCAAACAAAACTATCCAGAGATTTTAATTGTAGCAGACACTTGTTTATGTGAGTATACCGATCACGGTCATTGCGGTGTAATTCTTAATCAGGATGTTGACAATGATGAGTCTTTAAAATTACTAGCCCGTACGGCAGTTTCTCAAGCAGAGGCAGGAGCAGATATCATTGCACCATCTAATATGATGGATGGATTTGTAAAAGTCATTAGACAAGCTCTAGATGAAGCCGGTTTTACGAACATTCCTATTATGTCCTATGCTGTGAAGTATGCTTCCGCATTTTATGGTCCATTCCGTGATGCTGCAGATAGTACACCACAGTTTGGGGATCGTAAAACCTATCAAATGGACCCAGCTAACCGACTAGAAGCACTACGAGAAGCGGAGTCTGATGTGGCAGAAGGAGCAGATTTCTTAATTGTTAAACCTGCACTTTCTTATTTAGATATCGTTCGTGATGTGCGAAATAACTTTAATCTGCCTGTTGTAGCTTACAACGTAAGTGGTGAATATTCCATGGTTAAAGCGGCTGCATTAAATGGATGGATTGATGAAAAACAGCTTGTGCTGGAAAAACTAACATCGATGAAACGAGCAGGAGCGGATTTAATCATCTCCTATTTTGCTAAAGATGTGGCTAAATGGTTAAAAGAATCAAACTAATAAAATGAGGTGAAAAAGTTGAGTCGTTTTAAACAGTCAATTGATGCCTATAAAGAAGCGGTTGATTTAATGCCAGGGGGTGTTAACTCACCAGTTCGTGCCTTTAAATCGGTAGGTATGGATCCAATTTTTATGGAAAGTGGAAAAGGATCTAAGATAAAAGATATCGATGGTAATGAATATATCGATTATGTGTTAAGTTGGGGACCGCTAATTCTAGGACATTCTGATGAGAGAGTCGTTAGTAAGCTTCACGAAATCATTGAAAAGGGTACTAGTTTTGGTGCACCTACTCTGTTAGAAAATAAGCTAGCGAAATTAGTAATTGAACGTGTTCCGTCTATCGAAGTAGTAAGAATGGTTAATTCTGGCACGGAAGCTACAATGAGTGCTTTAAGGCTTGCTCGTGGATACACTGGAAGAGATTTAATTTTAAAATTTGAAGGTAGTTACCATGGCCATGGGGATTCATTGTTAATTAAGGCTGGTTCAGGTGTTGCTACGTTAGGATTACCTGATAGCCCTGGTGTCCCCAAATCAATTGCTCAGAACACCATTACAGTCGCGTATAATGATCAAGAAGGTGTCCGCACTGCATTTGAAAAATATGGTGACAACATTGCAGCTGTTATAGCGGAACCGGTTTGTGGAAATATGGGTGTAGTGCCACCAGTTGACAATTTCCTAACGTTTTTACGTGAGATAACAGAGAAACATGGCTCATTATTGATATTTGATGAGGTTATGACTGGTTTCCGAGTGGGATACAACTGTGCACAAGGATATTATGGTGTCACTCCTGACCTTACTTGTTTAGGAAAGGTAATTGGTGGTGGACTTCCTGTAGGAGCTTATGGTGGTAAGCGTGAGATTATGCAACAGGTTGCACCTGCTGGGCCAATCTATCAGGCTGGTACGCTTTCTGGTAACCCATTAGCAATGACAGCTGGATTCGAAACATTAAATGCATTAACGGAAGAATCATATAAAGAAATGAATAAGAAAGTAGATATGCTTGTTGAAGGATATAAGAAGGCAGCAGAGGATTATGATATACCGTTGCAAATCAATAGAGCTGGATCGATGGTTGGTGTGTTCTTTGCCGAAAAACCAGTGACTAGTTTTGCTGTAGCATCAACCTCTAATTTGGAGCACTTTAATCAGTACTACCGAGTGATGATAGAGGAAGGTGTATTTTTACCTCCATCACAATTCGAAGGGCTCTTCTTATCAACCGCTCATACGGAAGAAGATATTGAGCTTACAATTCAAGCTGCTAGAAAAGCATTCTCAACACTTAAATAAATGGAAGAAGACTACAGGAGTAAGCCTGCAGTCTTCTTTTTTTAGGCTATAAAATAATAGCATATCCAGAGGTCTTGACTCATATAGATAATTAAGAGATAAGAGCATATGTTATGTATGTTTGAAGGGAGGAAAAGCTACTTGGTTAACGAACAATCTGTTTTTCGCTTTGATTTAAATGAGTCACTTTATTTTGAAAAAGGTCAAGAAGTAGATGAAATCATGGGAATCTCCCTAGAACCAGAGATTTCAATACAGGAATTAAACGATTATATTTCCATTAGAGGAGTAGTAGAATTACAAGGATCGTACCAAAAGGCTGAACATACTGGTGAAGAGGAAGAGGATAGCTATTATGATGGGTATGATTCAAAACGGTATATGGAAAGGGTTTTTGATACAGAACATGGCGCAGCAGAATTTATGCACCGTTTCCCAGTTGAAATCACGGTTCCCTCTAATCGAGTAAATAATCTAGATGATGTTTCTGTCATGATTGCGGAATTTGATTATGAACTTCCGGAGTCAAATCATTTATATTTACGATCTACGATTGAAATCCATGGCATTAATAGCCATGTACAAGAGGCAACAAGTGAAGACAAATTGGAAGAAGAGAGCATCCATGAGAGTACAGAATTGATGGAAAGGGATATGGAGGAGTCCTTTGAATTTGAAGTGCAGCAAGAAGACGAATCTTCCAGTTACATAGAGGATTCGCCAGAACAACTTCCTACATTATCTGAACAAGAAAGCCAGGATGAATCCGAATCAGGGCGATGGAAATTTACGAAAGAAAAAACCCAGACCTTTGATGAATTCTTCCAAACGAAAGAAGAACCACAAGTAAGTTCAGAAGAAGTGGAAGAATCCTCGTCTTCTTTTATGGAGGAATATGTAGATATCAGCTTGGAGGAAAGTGACGATAGTCGGGAAGAAAAAGCAGACTTAACGTATCTAGCGGATATATTCCGCACAGAAGAAGAGGAATTTACGAAGGTAAAGGTACGAATTGTCCAGGAAAAAGATACGCTAGAAGCGCTTGCGGAAAAATATGAAACGTCAACTATGTTGATTCGTAATCAAAATAGATTGGAAGATGATGACCTCACTGAAGGACAGTTACTTTATATACCAACAAAAAAGTAAATGAACTATTCATTTAACCCCTTGTCATCCTGCAAGGGGTATAATAATGAAGTAAACAATAGGTGGTGATATCCTTGGAGAAAATTCGACGTATACTTGAAACATATCGTGTCTATCCGATTGACATAGATAAAATTACCGAACGATTATACCGAATCAAGGGGAATAACCAGTCTTATGCATTGAAAAAAAGTGGTCTAAAGGAAGAAAAAGTGCCATTTTGGTTAGATATTTATCGAACAGCAGAACAACAGAAAATTGTAAATATCTTACCACTATACTTAAATAAATCAGGTAACTTATTTACGAAAGATGGCAATGATATTTATTATTTATCACCTTGGATTGACTCTGGTCATCGAACACATGCCATTGAAAAAATATACCAAAATATCGGTTATATCCATGCGAAAACTAGAAAGGTTACGGAAATAACAGAGGAGATTCGCCAAACTTCAAGGGAAAACTTTTTAGTCTTTAAGCGACAGTCTTCCGAATTGAGGAAGAGGTTAATGAGCCATGTGGAACAATTTGAATCCCAACACTTTATGTCCCCGGTAGAATTATTAGTATGTACTCAATATCGTGATTTGGTGCACGTATTTTATGGATTAGATAAGCGCTTAAATCAATACATCGATTCCTTAGAAGAAATGAATGATTGGAAACTTGCACTTTGTCATGGAAGATTAAAAGATTCCCATGTTCTCCATGGGAACCAGTTATACGTTATTAATTGGGAGCAAGCGTCCTACCAACACCCGGTACTCGACTTAACTCGATTGTTGAAGAGTAGAACATTGCATTATGACTCCGATAAAAGACTCTTATTAGATAAGTTTAAGTTCTATTTGGAAGAAAACAAGTTAGATATTCCTGACCTAGCCTTGCTTTCTATTTATTTGCTTGACCCATCAGAATATTTGAGAACAATTGATGAGTATGTCGAACGTAATTCAGATCTCAGTATGATTGACCATGTCATCAAACTACAACGCTATCATAGACAATTATTGTTTGGTATACAGTTCTCAGAATATATGGAACAGGAATTTGAAATGGTTGCTTTCGATGAGAGTGGAAGTGAGACTTAAATCCACTTCAAATAGAAGGCAATAAAAATTCCAGCGAAGAGTAGAGTAAGTAGGACATCAAAGGTAGTAGGAATAAATATGGTCCGAAGTAACTGGAAGATAAGCAATGGTAATGTAACTTGTTCTGCGATATATAAACATTTTTTCGCCCACGGAGGTAAACGATATCGATAATACCTTGCCATTTAATCACCTCTTTAGTGTTTCGTTGTTACCAAGTCATGCCTTGTATAATACACTATATGTATAAACCAAGCTCATCCGTGCAATAATCCATATAATAGTTGCTTTTAGAAAAGAAATTCGCTAAAATAAGAAAATAATCATATAGTAAGCAATTGATAGGGAAGAGTACAGAATAGTTGCCTACAAGAGAGGAAAACATTTGGTGGGAGTTTTCTAGGTGAGCGTTTTGGAAGGTCGCCCTTGATGCAGCGACTCTGAAAGTTATAGTAGGAGTATGCCGGTTTATGACCGATATCAAGTAATGAGTGTACAGGTATATTAAAGTTTACCTGTAAACAAAGGTGGTACCACGGAAATAATACCCTTTTCGTCCTTTATCTAGGATGAAAAGGGTTTTTTATTTGTTTTGACTTTAGCTTGGTTGTCATCATAAATACAATCATTACGTAAAAAAGTCAGATTCTAAAAGGAGGCTAATTAAATGCAAGAAAACAACAACAATAATCTACCACCGAAATACGATCATCAAACAGTAGAACAAGACCGCTACAAATTTTGGCTAGATGGAAAGTACTTTGAAGCAACAGGTGACCCCGACAAGGAACCATTCTCCATCGTTATTCCACCTCCAAACGTAACTGGAAGATTACACCTAGGTCATGCTTGGGATACAACGATGCAGGATACCATTTCTCGTATGAAACGTATGCAAGGATACGATGTTTTATGGTTACCAGGTATGGACCATGCTGGTATCGCTACTCAAGCTAAGGTTGAAGCAAGACTAAAAGAAGAAGGCACAAACCGTTATGAGCTAGGCCGTGAAAAATTCTTAGAGAAAGCTTGGGATTGGAAGGAAGAATATGCATCCTTTATCCGTTCTCAATGGGAAAAACTTGGGCTTGGTTTAGATTATTCAAGGGAACGTTTTACACTGGATGAAGGATTATCCGACGCTGTAAAGGAGGTTTTTGTAAAATTATATGAAAAAGGTTTAATCTACCGCGGTAAATATATTATTAACTGGGATCCAATGACGAAAACAGCACTATCGGATATTGAGGTTATCTATAAAGAAGTAAATGGTAACTTCTATCATATGAAATATCCAATTAAAGATAGTGATGAAACAATCGAGATTGCCACTACTAGACCGGAAACCATGCTTGGTGATACGGCGGTTGCCGTACATCCAAAGGATGAACGCTATCAGCATTTAATTGGTAAAACAGTAGTACTTCCTATCGTAGGTCGTGAAATTCAGATTGTTGCTGATGACTATGTAGATATGGAGTTCGGATCTGGTGCTGTAAAAATAACACCGGCTCATGACCCGAATGATTTTGAAATTGGGAATCGTCATCATTTAGAACGTGTTCTTGTTATGAATGAAGATGGAACGATGAACGAAAATGCTGGTAAGTATGAAGGAATGGATCGTTTTGAATGTCGTAAACAAATTGTAAAAGACCTTCAAGAAATGGGAGTTCTGTTTAAGATTGAAGAGCATGTCCATCAAGTCGGTCATTCAGAGCGAAGTGGAGCAGTTGTTGAGCCTTATCTATCCACCCAATGGTTTGTTAAAATGCAGCCTCTAGCTGATGCAGTTCTAGAATTACAAGACACAGAAGATAGAGTAAACTTTGTACCAGAACGGTTTGAAAGAACGTATTTGAACTGGATGGAAAACATTCGTGACTGGTGTATTAGCCGTCAATTATGGTGGGGCCACCGTATTCCAGCTTGGTACCATAAAGAAACCGGGGAGGTATATGTTGGCAAAGATGCTCCCACAGACATCGACAATTGGGAACAGGACGAAGATGTTTTAGACACATGGTTCTCTAGTGCATTATGGCCATTCTCTACAATGGGTTGGCCAAATGAAGACGCGGAAGATTTTAAACGATATTTCCCAACTAGTGTATTAATCACAGGTTATGACATTATCTTCTTCTGGGTTGCTCGTATGGTGTTCCAATCAAAAGAATTTACTGGAAAAAGACCTTTTAAAGATGTACTACTTCATGGGCTTATCCGAGACTCTGAAGGTCGTAAGTTTAGTAAGTCTCTTGGAAACGGTGTTGATCCAATGGATGTTATTGAGAAGTATGGTGCGGATTCACTCCGTTACTTCTTATTAACTGGAACATCACCAGGCCAGGATATGCGTTTCTACTGGGAAAAGGTAGAATCTACTTGGAATTTTGCCAATAAAATATGGAATGCTTCAAGATTCTCATTAATGAACTTAGAAGGATTTACGTATGAGGATATTGATTTAACTGGGGAACTATCTCTAGCGGATAAGTGGATTCTAACTCGTTTAAATGAAACGATAGAGCAGGTAACAAGAAATACGGATAAGTATGAATTTGGTGAAGCGGGTCGTCATCTTCATAATTTTATCTGGGATGAATTATGTGATTGGTATATTGAAATGGCCAAACTTCCATTGTATGGGGAAGATGAAAAAGCCAAGAAAACGACCCAATCCGTGTTAGCTTATGTTTTAGACCAAACTATGCGTCTATTACATCCATTTATGCCGTTTATTACAGAAGAAATCTGGCAAAAGCTACCTCATCAAGGGGAATCGATAACTGTTGCTGATTGGCCAAAAGTAAGGGATGACTTCCATGATGAGAAAGCATCAGAAGAAATGAAACGTTTAGTGTCGATTATTAAGTCTGTACGTAATATTCGTGCAGAGGTCGATACTCCGATGTCTAAACAAATTAGTCTATTAATTCAAGCGAAGGAAGAGGCTATCGTTGCTGAACTTGAACATAATCGAGGGTATTTAGAACGTTTCTGTAACCCGAGCGAGTTAATCATTTCCACAAAAGTTAATGCACCGGAAAAAGCAATGACTGCTGTGATAACTGGAGCAGAAATATTCTTACCACTAGAGGGGTTAATTGATTTTGATAAAGAAATTGCCCGTCTAGAAAAAGAATTAGAGAAGTGGAATAAAGAAGTAGAACGCGTTCAGAAGAAGCTTTCAAACCAAGGGTTTATAGCAAAAGCACCTGAAGTAGTTGTCGAGGAAGAAAAGAAAAAACAGCAGGATTACTTGGAAAAACAAGCAGCAGTTAAAGCGAGACTAGATGAATTAAAGGCATAGTAAAAATAATGGATCAGGACTCTTATTTAAGTGTCCTGATCCATTTTTGTTTTGATGTGTGTGATATACTTTTCCAATATATTGACAGAACTAACGGCACTTAGCGTTCTCGAACCAACCACATCTTCTATTTCATTAAATAATAATTCTCCATTATGACCAATCAAAAAATCGATTCCAACCATTCCGAAATCAAAATGGTCGATAATTTTTTGGATTAGTGTTTCTTCAGAGCGGTTTAGTAAATATAAAGAAGCTGTTCCACCTAACTTGAAATTTGCTCGGAAATCGGAGTTGCTTTCTCTTAATACCGCACCAATAATTTCCTTTCCGACAACAAACACACGTAAATCCTTTCCCAGCTTTACATTTGTGTTTTGTAAGACAACTTGATAAATTTGATTTTCAAGTCGAAATGAATTCCATTGCTGCTCACTTTCGATGTAATATACTTGTGAGCCGCCTCTTCCCATTACATCTTTCAGGACGAATGGAAAGGGCAGTGGTGGATGTTCCATAAAATTAACGCCATTCATAAATAATGTATCCACCATCGGTATACCTAACTTCATTACTTCTATATATGTCTTTGCTTTATTGTTACAAATTTCCGAGATACGAGAAGAATTAAAAACTTGCATGCCAAGCTCTTCTAATTGTTTATTTAATAAGGGTTCAACCGTACGAACGATAGAAAAATTAGGTAATTTAACTGACTTTCCTTCTAGTAAAACACAAGGTTGATTACGAATGATCCCTACCGATAAACTTTCACGTAATATAAGTTCAAGTTGTAAGTGTTGTTTTGATGCCTCTTCAATAAACCATTCAATATAGGAGTTATTTTCAATTGCATCTTTCTTACTATAAATAAGCCATCCTGTTGTCATATTGTGCTCACCTTGTTTAAGACATACTCCATAATTGCATCTGCAGCATTTATTCCAGTGCAATTAAGTAGGTTTCGAATATGGGCGTTGGAATTAATCTCACAAATAACATATTGATCATTGTCTCCAAACAGTAAATCTACACCACTGAAATCTGCACCTAATGCCTGGGAAGCGGCAATAGCAATTTTTTTAGCATTTTCTGACGGTCTAAATGCTTCTGTTGTACCTCCTGCTGTAACGTTAGCTCGAAAGTCATTATTTGCAGTACGCTTCATGGCTGCAATAACCTTGTCTCCCACTACTTGTAGTCTAATGTCTTTTCCTTTACTTGTAGAAACAAATTCTTGGAACATAAACGGTTTCCCATAAAGCTCTTGTACTTTTGATTTTAGTTCCTCCATTGTGGATATTAGGTAAACTTGTTCACCAAATGAACCAAATGCTTCCTTGATAATTAAAGGTAATCCAAGATGTTGAACTATTTGATCAAAATCTGGTAAATATTTTTCCTCCCGATTATAAAAAACCTTTGGTGCGATAATGGTCTGGGGGATAGGGAGTTTATGGTTTGCCAATACTTGGTATGTTGCAATTTTGTCATCACTAGTTTCAATAACCTCTGCTCGATTAAATACAGGTATCCCTAGTAACTCTAGTTGTTTAGCTAAGTAGATGTCTTTGTCTGTAAAGACTACATAATCTGGTAGTGTTTGAGTATTAATAATACCTAATTGATGGTGACCTAATGAAACAAGTAGTTCATTATTTTTCATAATAATTGCTTCTGAATTAAATTTATTTGCAGATTGCTGAAGCATCTCCGCATAGTCTAAAAATTTACTTCCTGGTAAGTTTCCATTATAAATAATCCAACCAAGTTTATTCAATTTACAGCATTCCTTTCTCATATGCTATACTGATTTCGAATGATAGAAAAGATGGTGATAATATGTTCCAAAGCATGGATGAAGTGAATCATTTTTTTATGCAAAGAAGGAACTTAGGTATTAACCCTGGTCTTGACCGAATGAAACGATTGTTAGATTCACAAAATAATCCACATTTAATGATAAAGACGGTACATATAGCCGGGACGAACGGAAAAGGATCCACACTCACTTTTTTAAAAGACGCACTTATTCATCATGAGTACCGTGTTGGTGTATTTTCTTCTCCTAGTTTAACAGGATTGACAGGCCATATTAGGATAAATGATAATCCAATAAGTGACCAAGAATTCATGAAATTGCTCTATCAGCTTCTTCCTGTTATAAAGAAGCTTGATTCGGAAGAAATGGCACCTACAGAATTTGAAATCATAACGGCAATTTGCTTTATGTATTTTAAGGATCATGTTGACATCGCCATAATAGAAGCCGGTATGGGTGGTAGGGAGGATTCGACAAACTGCATCCAACCTATTCTGTCCATTATAACAAATATCGCTATGGATCATGCTAGTTTTTTAGGAGATACGTTGGGGGAAATTGCCTATCAAAAAGCTGGGATCATTAAAGAGAATACCCCTGTAATTGTTGGTGTTATGGATGAGGTTAGTCTAGCAATTGTAGAAAATGAGGCCCTGAAACACAATGCTCCACTGTATCAGTTACAGCATCATTTTACATATCGATTAACTGATCGGAATGACAACTTTCAGCGATTCAATTGGCAATTTGAAGAAAGTTCTTATCCGATTGAAATCAAAATGCAAGGTGAGCACCAGGTAGTAAATGTATCGAATGCAATAATGGCTCTGAAAGTTCTAGAATGGAAAGGGTTCAGGTTAAATTGGGATCAGGTTATGTTAGCTTTGAAAGAATCAAAGTTAAATGGGAGATTTGAAAAAATACATGATCAACCAATTATCGTATTAGATGGTGCACATAACCCGAATGGAATGGAAGCTTTTTTACGTACAGTAGAAAACCAATATAAGGATTTTCGAAAACATTTAATCTTTGCTGGCTTTCGTGATAAAGAGTTAGCTAGTATGATTGAAATGGCTTCACCATTATTTGATTCCGTTACAATCACTACTTTTGACCATCCAAGGGCGGAGGATCCTGAGAATCTACTTCATTCCCTACAGTCTTCCACTCTAAAAATGGCGGATTGGAAGAATATTATCACGACTATGTACAATCACGATACAACGGAGGACGAAGCATACTTCTTTGCGGGTTCTCTTCACTTTATTGGTTATGTACGTGATTATATATTTTCCCTAACGATGTAAGGTTATTGTAAATTATGTAGAAATAAATAGTTTTGGACTTGACAAGATTCATCTTACTTTTCAGATTAGGTGTGATAGATTTAGTTTAACTAATCTAGCAAAGTGGGGGAGCAAATCATGACAGCCAAAAGACAAGTAGTAGTGAGAATAGATGGAAATACATCCAACAGTAGTCTTAATAGAGATAAATTCACGAATAAAACAGATGCTCGAAGTCATAATGAAATGGCGGCTGCAGAAGAATCTGGTGAAAACGATATTCATACTTTCGCTAGAGAATATGACTCTACTTTAGCCATAACGAAATCTGGCAAAAAGAGTCAAACGAATTTTGATATATTTAAACCAATTATTATAGCAATTGTTTCAGCCGTGACAATCGGATCCATTATGGGGTTTGTCATGCTAAAAATTATCGTGAACTTTGACAATGATTTAAATGGAACACCCGCAGTTCTTGTTCCAACAGATGGTGAGAAGAAGAAGGATAATGGTGCAGCAACCGATAATGCAAATAAGGGGACGTACATACTCGAGTCCATGTCTGCCTTTGTACTGCAAGGTGGAGTATTTTCCTCATTAGAGAATGCAGAAGCGGAGTCTTCAAAGTTTATTGAAAACGGGTATAACCCAGTAATATGGGAGAAAGATAGTCAATTCTTCCTCCTTGTTCATCTTGGATTGACAAAGGAGGACTTACAGGACGACACTTCAACTTTAATGACCAACGGTATAGAAGCTTATGCGAAGGAATGGCAGATAGTTGAGAAGGAAGTAGAGGTATCGAAAGAAGAATATGAATGGCTTGCATCCTTCCAAGATAATTGGAATATTTCGCTAGGTGAAGGAAAAGTCGATAAAACAAAATGGAACAATCTTTTAGAACAAGCTCCATCGAATTCAACTATACTGACTAATCTTACAACGTCAGTGAAGGATCAACTAGATGCACTAGATACGAGAGATCATAACCAGATTTTATTAGCTTTGTGGCAATCATTCCATAATACTCTTAGCAATTAGAAAATAGTGGAATAGGTAAATATTAAGAATAAACAGTATCGAAAAACATATTTTCGAGTACTGTTTATTCTTTTTTCGTTTCATTTCCTCCTCTGAAATTAACGTGATTCTTATTTGTAAGAATCCCTCTTGTACGCTATTCTAGCGTAGATAACGAAAGGAGGAATTGGAAGTGAATACAACATCTTTGATGATAAAAGATGTACCGAAAGAAGATCGTCCTAGAGAGAGGCTCCTAAGCTTAGGAGCAAGTCATCTTTCCAATCAAGAATTAATTGCCATCTTATTAGGGAGTGGTACGAAGGATGAATCGGTGATGGCATTAGCGAATCGAGTGTTAATGCATTTCGAAGGATTAAAATTACTAAAGGATGCAACTATTGAGGAGTTAACTGCAATTAAAGGTGTCGGTGTTGCGAAAGGGGTCTTGATTCTATCTGCGCTAGAGATTGGAAAAAGGCTTAGTCAATATAAACCGGCGGAGCGCTACGTCATTCGCTCACCGGAGGACGGAGCTGACTATCTCATGGAAGAATTACGGAATTTAAATCAGGAACACTTCGTTGTTATTTTTCTCAATACAAAGAATCAAATCATCCATCGTCAAACCATTTTCATTGGGAGCCTCAATGCCTCCATAGTGCACCCAAGAGAAGTGTATCGCGAAGCTGTAAAACGTTCTGCCGCCTCGATAATCGTCGCGCATAATCACCCTTCCGGAGATCCCACTCCTTCTCAAGAAGATATCCATGTAACTAGAAGATTAGCCGAATCTGGTAAGATGATTGGTATAGAATTACTAGACCACCTCGTAATTGGCGATCGGAAGTTTGTATCTCTTAAGGAAAAAGGCTATTTATAGCACTATCAATTTTTATCATTTTTCGTATAATTGAATAGATGGGAATGAAGCGCCATTTTCTAGTTAATGAAATTGGCGCTTATTAGGATTGGAATCCAGTAACTAACATCTGTGTATATCTATTCTATAATTCAATTTTAATATTTGGATTATATTATGGAAACACCACATAAAATATTAGAGATACGTCAAGCTAGACATACATATATAAAGATATAATACTGGAGAGGGAGATTCTATTGGGTATTTTTGGCTTTTCACAAGATTTAGGGATTGATTTAGGAACGGCTAACACACTAGTTTTTATAAAAGGAAAAGGTGTCGTATTACGCGAACCATCAGTTGTTGCAAAAAATGTAGAAACTGGACAAATAGAAGCAGTTGGAAACTCTGCAAAAAATATGATTGGTAGAAGTCCAGGAAGTATTTCTGTAATAAGACCAATGAAGGACGGCGTTATTTCTGATTTTGAAACTACTGCTGTCATGATGCAATACTATATAAAACGTGCATTACGAAATCGATCAGCTTTTGCTAAGAAACCTAATGTGATGATTTGTGTACCGTCTGGAATTACGATGGTGGAAGAGAGAGCTGTTATCGATGCTTCAAAGCAAGCCGGAGCAAAAGAGGCCTTTCCTATAGCTGAACCGTTCGCAGCAGCAATTGGGGCTGGACTTCCTGTCTGGGAGCCTACCGGAAGTATGATAGTCGATATAGGTGGGGGAACTACAGAGGTTGCAGTTATTTCCCTAGGTGGTATTGTTACGAGTAGGTCTATCCGTAATGCAGGTGATAATATGGACGGGGCAATCATGAATCATATACGAAAAAATTATAACCTTATGATTGGTGAAAGAACCGCAGAACAAGTAAAATTAGAAATTGGATCGGCAAGTATAGAAAATATGGTAGAAAAAGAAATGGATATTCGTGGAAGAGATTTACTTACAGGACTACCGAAAACGATCACGATTGGTAGCAAGGAAATTTCAGAAGCGCTTCAGGATACTGTAGATGCTATAGTGGAAGCTGTAAAAACAACATTGGAAAATACGCCACCAGAATTAGCGGCAGACATTATGGATCGAGGAATTGTGCTATCTGGTGGAGGGTCATTATTACAAAATCTGGATAAAGTACTAAGTGAAGAAACCAAAATGCCAGCATTTGTTACCGATAATCCATTAGACAGTGTTGTAATAGGAACTGGAAAATCCTTAGAGTATATCCAGCATTTCAAAGCGCAACCCAATGTGTCTACTCGTCCTACAGTAGAATAAGTAGGTGTTTATATGTCAATGTTTCGAAAAAAGAGATTATTTACGATACTAATTGGAATTATCATTTTAGTTGCACTTATAGGGTTTTCCTTAAAAGATAGAGCAAATCTTTCTACAGGAGAGCAGTTTGTTAGTGACGTTATTGGAATGGCACAAAATGTGATTTCTATTCCGATAAAATATGTAACGAATATATTTAGTAATGTCGATGATATTCGTAACACATATGATGAAAATCAAGTTCTTAGAGAAAAACTAGCAGAATATAAAGGTTTGATTTACGAAGTACAGGAGATTAAAGAGGAAAATGAAGAGCTAAGATCTTTAGTGGATAAAGCAGATTCGCTTCGTGCTTATAATCCAATCCATGCCACGGTTACTGCTAGATCACCGGAAAGATGGATAGAGCAAGTAACCATTAATAAAGGGGAACTTGCGGGAGTGAAAGAAAACATGGCAGTTATAACTGCCGATGGTATGGTAGGGAAAATTCAAAGTGCCTCACAATTAACTTCCACAGTACAGCTTTTAACAGGCTTTGATGAATTTAATCGTATATCAGCAACAATCTCCAGGGATGAGGGCAATGATATTTTTGGGTTAATCGAAGAATATGATAAAGAAACTGATTCCCTGTTGTTTAAAATCATCGAAGAATCAGATAAAGAATTAAAAGAAGGAGAACTGGTTGTTTCATCTGGAATGGGTGGAATATTTCCTGCTGGTCTTCCTATCGGTACCGTGAAAGAAGTTATCCCTGATCAGTATGGATTGACGAGAACTGCGCTAGTAGAACCAGCGGCAAATATGTATGAAATCAACCATGTCGTTGTGGTGGAACGGTTAATAGATGGAGAAGAGGGGGAGGAGGAATGAGACATATATTCCTACCCCTTATTCTGCTATTGTTGGTTGTAATGGAAGGTGTTGCATTAGATATATTGCCAAGCGGTCTTATCGACAGCGACTTAATGATTACCCCGCATTGGGTGTTAATGTTTCTTGTGTTAGTTGCTATATTCTACGATCGTAGGAATTCGTATCATTCGATAATCTATGCCATGATTTTTGGACTATTGATTGATATCGCCTATACAGGAATATTGGGAGTATATATGTTTACGTATGGTGTTGTCATATACATCATCCATGAACTTCGAAATATGTTGCATAGTAATATTTATTCGGTGCTATTGTTTGGTATAATAAGCATAATCATTTCTGATTTAATCATTAATTTAATATACTATGTAGTAGGTATAATGGATGCTGCATGGATGGACTATGCAATGTATCGCTTGTTGCCGTCTATACTAGCGAATTCTATTTTCTTGCTTATCTTATATCCGTTGCTAGCAAAGCAACTAGAAAAATGGAAGAACAGTGGAATCAAATGAAGTATCAACCTATAACCCTATACGCATAAAATTGAAGCAATATTTGAGGTGAAGTCATTGCAAGACACAAAAACAAAAAATTATGTAACGATAAAGGGCACTAGAGATGGGCTTACACTATTCATTGATGACCGTTGTTCATTCGAAGATGCGTGTAGGGAGCTAGAAGAAAAGTTGTCCGTTAATCATCCTCATAAGGACGAACAAGTTGTAAACGTAACCGTCAACCTAGGGAACCGTTATTTATATAAAGATCAAGAGGAAAGCTTAGAACGAATTATCACCGAAGACAAACGATTTAAGGTGCAATCATTTGATTCAAATGTCATCCTTAGAAATGAAGCAATAGCGATGCTTGAAGATACAGATATTAAAGTAGTGAATCGTATTGTTCGTTCCGGACAGGTGTTGGAGATTAAAGGTGACTTATTATTAATCGGGGATGTGAATCCAGGTGGAAAGGTAGTTTCCACTGGTAATATTTATATAATGGGGAGTTTACATGGTATTGCTCATGCAGGGGTTAATGGAGATCAAAATGCAATTATTACTGCTTCCTATATGAATCCGAGTCAACTCCGAATAGCTGATTATATTAGTCGTGCTCCGGATTACGAATCAGATGGTGTGTATATGGAATGTGGTCTTATCGATTCAGAAAAAGATAAAATTATTATTGATAGATTACAAGTTTTAGCACATAAACGTAAAAGTTTAAGTGGATTCGAAAGGAGAATAAGCAATGGGTGAGGCAATCGTTATAACATCTGGTAAGGGTGGAGTGGGAAAAACTACTACCACAGCTAACCTTGGGACTGCATTAGCATTAATGGATAAAAAAGTATGTTTAATTGACACGGATATTGGTCTTCGGAATCTAGATGTTGTCATGGGGCTAGAAAACCGTATTGTATATGATATTGTTGATGTCATACAAGGTAGGTGTAAATTGAAACAAGCCTTGATTAAGGATAAGCGATTTGATTACCTTGCCTTATTACCTGCTGCGCAAACAAGTGATAAATCCGCTGTAACACCTGACGGTATGCGTGAAATTATCAGCGAGCTAAAAACGGAATATGATTATATTATTATCGACTGCCCTGCTGGAATTGAACAGGGATATCAAAATGCGGTTGCAGGAGCAGATAAGGCAATTGTGGTGACAACTCCAGAAAAGTCAAGTGTTCGTGACGCCGACCGAATCATCGGTTTATTGGAAAAAGAAGACATGGATCCCCCAAGTCTTATCATTAACCGGATTAGAAAGCATATGATGAAAAATGGCGATATGCTTGATATTGATGAGATCGTTCAAATTTTATCAATTGACCTTATTGGTATTGTGTTAGATGATGATGAGGTTATTAAAGCTTCTAATCATGGTGAACCAGTTGCTTTTCAGCCAAACACGAAAGCTTCCATTGCATATCGCAATATAGCAAGAAGAATTTTAGGTGAATCTGTGCCTTTGCAATCTTTAGAAGATGAAACTGGTATGTTTAAAAAGGTTAAGAAATTCTTTGGTATCCGTAGTTAATTTATGTCAATCCATAATATTAGTTCTATCAAGAGTTCTAAAGTCATCATTGATTTTAGAGCTCTTTTTTGCTTTCAACAATGATGGTGCCATTTCGGCTATACACGGAATCTAAATTTAGGAAAATAGGTGTTGGGTATGATAGTAACTCCATTGGGTCCAATTAAATTGTATGTAAATGAGAAAGAAATAAAGTATAGGGCGGTACATTATATTTTGGATGATAGATGCCGTGATTTGAATGGTAGATATTTAATACATTATGAATATAAAAAAGAATATAAGAAACAAAAGATTAAGTGCTGTCTACCTTCTTTTGTGACAGAGGGAGATATTGAATCTGACGAAAGATTAGAAGCCATTTCTTTTTATGATCATTTTACAAAAGTCACAATCGGAATTGAAGCTTCATTTGGTATGGATGAGGAGTACGGTTATGATTATAGTGGCAGCTATTTAAGCAATGGGATAGAGTATGAAACAAATTCCAAGACCAAAAGTCAGACACTGCTATTTGCTGTAAGTTGGATTAGACCTTATACAGAAGAAAATGACCATCAAACTACCACTGGGGCAGATCCATATAGTATGAATTCAAAAATAGTAAATAAATTCCGTCAAGTTGATGAAAGAGCTATGCTAATGTGGCATGATATTCTTCTTATACTCAATGTTGAATTGGAGGAGAGGTTTTCTAGTTTTAGAAGTATTGCTTTGAATTATTTTGAAAGTCCTGTGAAATTTATGATTTCAACTCTACCGGAAGAATCTCATAAACACGATGAAATACTAAAAGTAACCAACAGGATAATCGAAAATAATATGTTATCTGACATAGAGAATCGATTGATGACCTATAAAATAGTTTTAGAAGAATATAGGAGCCGTTAGTTAACTTCATTTTGGAAGTAGAATCATATCTTGTCCCATATGCTCATACACTTAATTAAAAGATGAATGAGGGAATGAGGACTAATGAAGAACGATATTAGGAATGTTCGAAAATCAATTAATGAACGAAAAAGACAACGGGGCGTACCCACTAAATCTAGCCAAAGGGTCAGTACCATTATGCCTTCCTTGCCGCAGGATGAAGAAAAACATGGTTTCTATCCTGATTTTATTGATAGTTCTGCTTCCAATCATACTCGCAGTAATGCGATCACAGGAATCATTCTAAAGGGGATACTATCTGTCATGTTGTTTTTTGGTGCGGCCATCATTTGGGACAATGATGCAGAGATATTTCATAAACCGAAACAATGGGCTAACACTGTTCTAACCGAAGAATTCCCTTTTGCAAGTGCTTATAAGTGGTATAAAGATGCTTTTGGAACACCATTAGCCTTGTCACCAAATTCGAAATCAGACGAGGTGGAGGAAGTTGCTTTAGCACTTCCGGTCACAGGTAATGTCATTGAGACTTTTCAAGCAAATGGAACAGGAATCATGATTGCTCCTAATGCTGATACACCAGTTTCAGCACTAAGGGATGGTGTTGTGATTTTTACAGGAAAGAAACCTGTTACGAATAAGACCGTTATTATCCAACATGATGATGGTACAACAACTACTTACGGGAATTTAAGTTCTATTGATGTCCATTTATATCAAATAATTGAGTCTCACCAACGAATCGGGGAATTTACTCCTTCTGAAGAGGATGAGACTGTGTACTTTGCAATTGAAAAGAATGATAAATACTTAGATCCTATCCAGGTGATTGAAGTTGATGAAAATCAATAACTTGATTCCCCCACTTAGAATTCATCCAATCTTACTAGTATTTATTATTATTTCCATTTTGACAGGTACATTTGTTGAAATGTTTATTATTCTTGCTATTGTGTTATTTCATGAATTAGGGCATTACACAGCTGCTATATATTTTAAATGGAGAATTAGACAGGTAATGTTGTGGGTGTTTGGAGGGGTAATGGATACAGATGAACAGGGGAGTAGACCCATTCGTGAGGAGTTTATCGTAACGATAGCAGGGCCTTTTCAACATGTAGTCATTTTTATATTGATGGCTTTGGCTTCTAGCCTATCATTATTATCGAACTCCTTAATAGAGATGATTCTATTCTATAATACAACGATACTTGTGTTTAATTTATTGCCTATTTGGCCTCTGGACGGTGGTAAGCTGTTATTTTTTTTGTTTACAAAACAATTCACGTTCCAGAAAGCTTATCATTCGATCCTAATTTGGTCAGTTCTATTATGTGTATTAGCTCTACTTGCTCAGGTATTATTATTTCCTTTTACATTAAGTGCTTTTTTACTCATGTTGTTTCTCCTTGTAGAAAACCATTCGGAGTGGAAAAAACGTCATTACGTTTTTATTCGTTTTCTCCTAGGTCGATTTACAGGTAAGCATAGAAATAAAGCAGTAAAACCCATCTTGGTACCTGCTCAATATAAATTGATGGATGTCTTTTCTTATTTTAGTAGGGATGTAAGACACTCAATTTGTATTCAATTGCCTAATGATAAGCAAGTAGTAATCGATGAAAGTGAATGTTTAAGAAGTTACTTCTATGATAAAAATTATGATAAAACCATTGGAGAAATAGTTACATATACACCAATTTAGAAAGAAGCTTGACAAATAGTTGCGTATCATGATAACATTTGTATGTTATTCATCGTAGCACCCGTGCTACAACCGCACAGAACAGGTTTCTGTAAAAACTTTAAAGAGTTTACCTGTATGGCGAGTCTGAGTTAATTAAGGAGGTGCAGTTATGTACGCAATTATCGAAACAGGTGGTAAGCAAGTCAAAGTTGAAGAAGGCCAAGTAGTTTACGTGGAAAAAGTTACAGCAGACGTTAACGAAACTGTTACATTTGACAAAGTTCTTTTCGTAGGTGGGGAAAACGTTAAAGTTGGTTCTCCTTATGTTGAAGGTGCTACTGTTACGGCTAAAGTTGAAAAACATGGTCGTCAAAAGAAAGTTACAGTTTTCAAGTTCAAAGCTAAGAAAAACTACCACAAAAAGCAAGGTCATCGTCAGCCTTACACAAAACTAGTTATTGAAAAAATCAATAATTAAGGAATTAATCCATGATAAATGTAACTGTATACCGAGATAATAATCAAATAAAGTCCTTTGAATTATCTGGACATGCAGAAAGTGGACCTTATGGATATGACTTAGTTTGTGCTGGAGTATCAGCCGTTTCGTTTGGTGCTGTAAATGCAGTATTGAAACTGACTGATATTGATCTAGCAATCGAACAAGGAAGTGAAGGTGGTTATCTTCGAGTTACCATTCCAGATTCTGTTAACCCAGAATTGATGGAAAGGGCACAGATCCTGTTCGAAGGAATGATTGTTTCTCTTGAAACTATTGAACGTGATTATAAAAAGTTTATTACGATACAAAGTAAATAGGAGGTGCTCTAATGCTACGTCTAGATTTACAGTTCTTCGCATCGAAAAAGGGTGTAGGTAGTACAAAGAACGGTCGTGACTCTGAGTCCAAACGTCTTGGTGCTAAACGTGCTGATGGTCAATTCGTAACTGGTGGATCTATTCTTTACCGTCAACGCGGTACAAAAATCTATCCAGGTGAAAACGTAGGCCGCGGTGGAGATGACACACTTTATGCAAAAATCGACGGTGTTGTAAAATTCGAACGCTATGGTCGTGACCGCAAAAAGGTTAGTGTTTACCCTGTTGCTCAAGAAGCATAATATTACTTATAAAACTCCAATCATGTAGGTGGTTGGAGTTTTTTTGTTAAAGAATTTAATCAAAAAATGAAGTCATCCTAGTTTTTTGCTATAATTCTACATAATGGGAGAGGGTATTGTGGAATCTAAGGATGTTATTCAATTATTACGATTACAAAGACATGATTTAATGAATGATTTACAAATCGTACATGGATATTTGAGTATGGGGAAAACAGAAAAAGTAACGAAAAAAGTTAATGAAATCATAGAAGCATTTAATCGTGAGAGGAAATTGATGAACAGCAATTGCCCTGAATTTACACTTTTTTTAATTCAAGCAAAATGGCTTTATAATAACATACAAATTACATACGATATACATACAGAAAAAAGTGAATTGCAGGCATTCGATGTAAGTCTGACAATCATTGGAAATGCTATCTTAGAAGCTATCTCTACTGAGGAGTTTGCGGTTGTAGAAGTAGAATTATTACTAAAAGATAATCATACGGCCGTCGAAGTAGAGTTTACTTTGGAAGAAACATATTTTCAAGAAAGCTTATTTAGGAAGAAGATGTCTAAAGAATTAAATGAAGTATTGATTAAGGTTCAGGAACTGGGTTCAAAGATTATATATACTTTAACAATTCCTGCCTGATAGAAGAGGTGAATTACTATGTTTGTCGATCAAGTCAGTGTCTATGTGAAAGCTGGAGATGGTGGAAATGGTCTAGTTGCTTATCGTAGAGAAAAATATGTGCCATTAGGTGGCCCGGCGGGTGGAGACGGTGGTAATGGTGGAGACGTTATCTTTAAAGTGGATGAGGGCTTAAATACTTTAATGGATTTTCGTTATAATCGTCATTTCAAAGCGAAGCGTGGCGAAAATGGTATGAGTAAGAACCAACATGGAAAAAATGCCGATCCACTAATTGTTTCTGTACCACCTGGTACGACTGTTATGGATGAGGATACAGATCAGGTTATCGCTGATTTAACGATACATGGTCAAGAAGCTGTTATTGTTAAAGGTGGAAGAGGAGGAAGAGGGAATTCACGATTTGCAACCCCTCGTAATCCAGCACCCGATTTTGCAGAGAATGGTGAACCGGGTGAGGAAAAGAATATTAAGGTAGAATTGAAATTAATTGCTGACGTTGGACTAGTTGGATTTCCAAGTGTAGGTAAATCTACCTTGTTATCGGTCGTAAGTGCAGCAAAACCCAAAATTGCTGATTATCATTTTACGACATTAGTACCGAATCTTGGTGTAGTAGATGTTGGGGATGGAAGAAGCTTTGTACTTGCTGATTTACCGGGTTTAATTGAAGGGGCTCATGAAGGTGTTGGTTTAGGACATCAATTTTTACGTCACGTAGAGCGTACAAGGGTTATTATCCATGTCATTGATATGGCTGGTACGGAAGGAAGAAACCCGTTCGATGATTATCAAAAGATCAACAATGAGCTGAGAGAGTATGACGAAAGATTAATGACGAGACCTCAAATTATTGCAGCTAATAAGATGGATATGCCTGATGCTGAGGAAAACTTAGAAAAATTTAAAGAGCAAATTGGGAATGGAGTTCCCATATATCCAATTTCTGCCTTAACAAAGGGAGGTTTAAGGGATATCCTCTATGCTGTTGCAGATCAGCTAGAAAAGATACCGAAATATTCGACTGAGGTTGAGGAAACAGAAGAGACAGTAGTTTACCGTTATCAAAAGGAAGAAAGTGGTTTCGAGATTAACAGAGATGATGACGGTGCATTTGTAGTTTCAGGTCCACGGATAGAAAAACTATTTAAAATGACAGACTTTAACCGTGAAGAAGCAATTCGACGTTTTGCGCGCCAAATGCGTTCTATGGGTGTCGATGAAGAGCTTCGTAATCGTGGAGCGAAAGACGGAGATACCATTCGTATCTCACAATTTGAATTTGAATTTGTAGATTAAGACCCAGTCGTTCTCCAAGTTGGAGAGCGACTTTTTAGTATGTTAGGAGAATCATCCAAACGGTTAGTTTTTCTAATCTTCCCCAATTATGTTCAACATTTATATTTCAATTGCATATCTTGATATAGAGTGATTAGCCCAGAATACAGAAGTGAAAGGAGTTCGATTTTAATTGAAGATTCATATAGTGCAAAAAGGGGATACATTATGGGAACTTTCCAAGAAATATGGAGTAGATTATGAGGAACTACTGGCAGCCAATTCACACTTTTCTAGTCCGGATATGGTGATGCCAGGTATGAAAATCCGCATTCCAACTACTGCTAAGGCAGTAAAAAAAGAAGCGCCAATCATGAATGTACAAAAAGAAGCACCTATCATGAATGCAAAAGAACAACCAAAGGTGGAACAACCATATAAAGATATCTCGCCAAAACCTCTACCAGTAATAAAAGAAGACGATAAAAAGCCAATCATGGAGGTTAAACCCGAAATGCCGTTACCACAAATGCCACAAATGCCACAGTTGCCGCAAATGACCTTACCTCAAATCACACAAGCACCAACACTTGATCAAGAGTTTACGACAAACATGATGATTAATATTCATGAGACAAATATTATGGAAGAATCATCAGAAGAAAGCTCCCACGAAAAGGAGAAGCCAACGATGCAAAAGCCAATTCAACAACAACCAGTGCATCAACCAATATTCCACCAGCCTATGTATCAACCACTTCATATGATACCATGTTATCCAGTACATTCCGTACATCCTTGCTGTGCTGGACACTTCCCGATGCCGATGCATCCTATTCCGGTGATGCCCCCACAAATGGTGCAACCGTCTCAAATGATGCCGATGCAAGAAAATGATTGTGGTTGTGGTGGTGGATCTAACTATGATGTACCACAAATGGGTGGAATGCAACCATTTAATAGTGGTCCAATGATGGGAATGCAAGGGGACCAGATGGGAATGTCACAGATGCAGCCAATGATGGGAATGCAAGGGGACCAGATGGGAATACCGCAAATGCAGCCAACGATGATGTTTCCTATGATGGAAGGGTTTCAAACTAATAATTTTCCTACTCCTCCTGGCTTCGGTGAATTAAGAAATGAAACAGAGGAAGAATCATCTGATTGAGAAATTATTTAGGTAGAGACGATCATCGATTTAATCGTCTCTCTTCTTTTTTGTACTGGGAGGGAAACTTAGAAGCCAAGAAAATCCATCAAATAAAAAGAAATGTTTACTATATAGAGACTGAATCCGGATCGAAATATATACTAAAAGGACATTCCAATGCACAAAATGTCAAGCAGCAATGGGAATTTTTTGATCGTGTTCACTCAAGTAAAATTATTTCTTTTGTACGATTTCCTAATGGTAAAAGGGAAATTACAACGGGAACAAATTATAGTTGGACGCTTTCACCATTTGTAATCGGCAGAAAATTAAACTATGAATCAGAAAATGATCGGAAGAAAGCTGTTGAAACAATTAAGTTCTTTCATGAACAGGCTAACCAGGTTTTTGTTAAAAATATGGTTAGAAAGCAATTGTTTTATCAGCGTTGGATGAATCGGATGGAGAGGTTTAAGGCAACCAAAGAGATTTTTGAAAAATACGGATATAGCTATATATACGATGAAGTAATGCTCATGATGAAAAAATATTTGGATGTTGTATCCGATTATCCATGGTATCATGATCAAATCGCTGCAGAACGGAATGGTAGTTGGGTTCATGGGGATATAGCTTCACACAACTTTATCCAAAATGAATCGACATATTTAATCGATTTTGATTTATTGCAATGTACTGTACAAATGTATGATTATATACAATTGGGTCAGCGATTTCTACCTTCCATTGAATGGGACTTAGATACGTTAGTTTCTTATAATATGGTCGAGGACCAAAATTTAGAACGGTATTTATATTCTGTTTTTGTACCGAGCGATTTATTAAGGGAATGGATGCATTTTTTAATGAAAAAGCGGACCATTAGTATCGAGGATTACTTACAGAAAATGGAGATTGAATGGAGCCAACGAAAGAAATTTCTTCATCAAGTAAGGAAAACAATAAAATGATTTTACTATTGGAAAAGGATAAATTATCCTGTTGTAAATAACCTCTCTTTTAACAAACTAGTTGTAAGGGAGGTTATTCTAATGCGTGGAAAGATACTAATGGGTGCATTTCTTCTGTTTCTCACTGCAGGCTGTGGTAACGAAAGAGAGGAAGGCCAAAGTGAAACGAATAATAATCAATATCAACCAATTAATTATGAAACACCAGAAGAACAAACCAATCGTACTAGAACTGAGGATAAAACAATAGGTGAACTAGGTGGTTATCCACAGAGTGATCAGGAGTTTGTAAATGAAGGTGATAAAAATCTCCATTCTAAAAATGAAGACCGCTATTCCAATGAAAGAACTATGCTGATTTCGGAATATTTAGCGGAGAGAAAAGAGATTGTTCAAGCTCAAGTAGCAGAGACAGATGAACGAATAATTGTAGCTGTAATTACACCTGATAATGAATATTATCCTAATTTAAATGAGGTAATTGAAGAAGAAGTCAAAAGAGTTGTACCGGACAAGCAAATCGTTGTTTACACCCAAGCAATATGGTGGGATAGAATGAGAAATTTAAATAGTAGTCCAAATGATATGGATGAAAAAATGCGTCGTAACATGGATGACTTTTTTGGTAATGAATAGAATTTTGTTCTTCAATGAAATCCGGGCTATGGTAAATGTTGGATAACTAGCTCGGATTTTTTGTTTGTAAATAACAAGTTAGAACGATGAAATTAGAGCATTCATTCGCTTATCTGTACCCCTTCTGTTAGTTTGTGATAGAATAGGAAAAGGATTCACAGTGGGGAGTAGATAAGATGATTTCATTTATTCGAGGCAAACTAGTTTCGATACAAGACGAATTTGTAATTGTCGATGTACATGGGGTTGGATATGAGGTAATTTGCCCAAACCCGTATGTTTTTCAAGATGAATTAAATAAGGAATTTTCCATACATACATATTTTCACGTTCGAGAAGATGCACAAATCTTATTTGGATTCAAAAACGAGGATCAAAAGTTTCTGTTTACAAGGCTTTTATCTGTTTCTGGGATTGGTCCAAAAGGGGCGCTTGCGATATTGGCAGGAGTGAACATACCTGATTTCGTTGCGGCTGTTGAAAGAGAAGACGATAAATTTCTTACTAGCTTTCCGGGAGTGGGGAAAAAGACCGCTCGCCAAATCATCCTAGATTTAAAAGGGAAACTTGTGGAGAACTTTACAATTGCTACTGTACCAAGTGAGGATAGAACACCAAGTGAAGCTTCCACAATACAGCTAAATGAAGCAATTGAGGCATTGAAAGCTTTAGGGTATGCTGACAAAGAAGTTAGAGGGATACTACCTCAGCTTCGGAAAGAAATTAGTGGAACGGCTAATACAGATGAGATTATACGTAAGGCATTAAGTTTATTAATGAAAAAATAATGAGGGGGCAATATTATGGATGAGCGAATGGTAACAGGAGAATTACACCCTGAAGAATCTTCAGTTGAGCTTAGTCTTCGCCCCACTACATTAAATCAGTACATTGGTCAGGACAAAGTAAAAGAAAATTTAACAATCTTTATTCAAGCAGCTAAAATGCGAAATGAAGCGTTAGATCACGTTCTATTGTATGGACCTCCTGGACTCGGTAAAACCACACTTGCTGCCATAATTGCAAATGAAATGGGAGTCCAGTTTAGGTCTACTTCAGGTCCGGCCATTGACAGGGCAGGAGACTTAGCAGCCATACTTACTTCTTTAGAAGTCGGGGATGTCCTCTTTATAGACGAAGTCCATCGTTTACCGCGTTCGGTAGAGGAAGTACTATATTCCGCTATGGAAGATTTCTTTATTGATATTGTCATTGGGACAGGACCTAGTGCTCGCTCGGTCCGGATTGACTTACCTCCCTTTACGCTTGTCGGTGCTACAACAAGGGCAGGATTGTTATCAGCACCATTACGAGATCGTTTTGGGGTACTAGCGAGGCTAGAATATTATGAAACGAAGGATTTATGTGCCATTGTAGAACGTACTGCTGAAATTTTTAATACGGAAATAGCCAAAGAAGCGGCAGTAGAGGTAGCAAGACGTTCAAGAGGGACACCACGTATAGCGAACCGTTTATTACGAAGAATTCGTGATATCTCACAAGTGAAAGGTGAGAAGACGATAAGTTTGGAAACCACTGAAAAAGCTTTAGAGATGTTACAAGTAGATGATGCTGGATTAGACCATATCGATCATAAATTAATAAAGGGAATCATATCTGGATTTCAAGGTGGTCCAGTAGGTTTGGATACCATTGCAGCAACCATTGGCGAAGAAGCTCAAACCATTGAGGATGTATATGAACCATATTTATTACAGATTGGTTTTATCCAGCGAACACCAAGAGGTAGGGTGGTAACGCAAAAAGCATATGAACATTTTGGCATAAAGGTGAATGATGAGACATGAATTTAGGTAAAATGTTTATTATTATTGGAGTTATTTTCCTTGTTATCGGCATAATTTGGACCTTTATTGGGCGTTTGCCAGGGGATTTATCGTTTAAGAAGGGGAATGTTACGTTTTATTTTCCAATCATGACATCCATTGTAATAAGCATTATTTTATCACTTGTTTTTTTCATCCTAGGGAAATTTCGTTAAATTAGTTAAAGGAGTTACTTCATGAATATAGAGGATTTTGATTTTTATTTACCAGAAACCTTAATTGCACAAACACCATTGAAAGAGCGTTCAGCTTCAAGGTTAATGGTGCTAAACAGAGATACGAAAGAAATAGAACATAAGCATTTTCCAAATATTAAAGACTACTTGAAGCCAGGTGATTGTTTAGTCTTGAATGACACGAGAGTACTTCCAGCTAGATTGTATGGTATGAAAGAAGATACGGGTGCAAATATCGAAGTTCTTCTCCTTAAGCAACTAGAAGGAGATTCTTGGGAAGTGCTAGCTAAGCCTGCGAAAAGAATTAAAGAGGGCAGTAAAATCACTTTTGGTGATGGTAAACTTACAGCAACTTGCACTGGTGCTTTAGAGCACGGTGGGCGCATTCTAAAATTTGATTATGATGGAATCTTTTATGAAGTATTAGAGGAATTAGGTGAGATGCCTTTACCTCCATATATAAAGGAACAATTACCTGAAAGGGAACGGTACCAAACCGTTTATGCAAAAGAAAAAGGCTCGGCTGCAGCACCAACAGCAGGATTACATTTTACAGAAGAGCTACTGGAAGAATTAAAGGCTATGGGTGTGACTATTGCCTTTATAACCCTACATGTAGGACTAGGAACGTTTCGACCTGTCAGTGTTGACAACATCGATGAACACAAAATGCACTCTGAATTTTACATGATGTCAAAGGAAACAGCTGACACCTTAACAAAGGTAAAGGAAGAAGGAGGAAGAATTATTTCGGTTGGGACTACTTCCACACGAACACTAGAAACTATTGCTCGTGACAACAATGGAAAATTAGTGGAAGCGAGTGGATGGACCGATATATTCATTTATCCTGGTTTTACATTTCAAGCAGTGGATGGATTAATTACGAATTTTCATCTACCAAAATCTACTTTAATTATGTTAGTTAGTGCATTTGCAGATCAAAAGTTCATATTAAAAGCTTATCATGAAGCAGTTGAAGAAAAATATCGTTTCTTTAGTTTTGGAGATGCGATGATAATTATTTAGAAGAGGAAAGATAACATGACATTACCTATACGCTATGAATTAATCAAGACAGATAAACAAACAGGAGCAAGACTCGGACGAGTTCATACTCCTCATGGTTCGTTTGATACACCAACATTTATGCCTGTTGGTACACTTGCAACGGTTAAAACAATGAGTCCTGAGGATTTACAATCCATGGATGCTAAAATAATACTATCCAATACTTACCATTTATGGTTGAGACCTGGTGAAGATATTATTAGAGAAGCAGGTGGATTGCATAAGTTTATGAACTGGGATGGTGCAATACTAACCGATTCCGGTGGTTTCCAAGTGTTTAGTTTAAGTGACATGCGGGAAATTACCGAGGAAGGGGTTCATTTTCGTAATCATCTAAACGGAGATAAGCTATTCCTATCTCCTGAAAAAGCAATGCAAATCCAAAATGCTTTGGGCTCTGATATTATGATGGCGTTTGATGAATGCCCTCCGTATCCTGCTACACATGAATATATGAAAAAATCTGTGGAAAGGACATCTAGATGGGCAGAAAGATGTTTACTAGCACATGAACGCCCAGATGTCCAAGGGTTATTTGGTATAATCCAAGGAGGCGAATATGAAGACTTACGAAAATTAAGTGCACAGGATTTAGTTTCACTGGATCTACCTGGCTATGCGGTAGGAGGGCTATCTGTTGGTGAGCCAAAAGACGTGATGAACCGTGTTCTCGAATTCACCACACCATTAATGCCTACCAATAAACCAAGATATTTAATGGGTGTAGGATCACCAGATTCACTAATTGATGGAGCCATCCGAGGGATTGATATGTTTGATTGTGTGTTACCAACTAGAATTGCACGAAATGGTACCTGTATGACATCCAACGGAAGACTTGTCGTTAGGAATGCCAAATATGCTCGTGATTTTGGTCCAATTGATGAGAATTGTGATTGTCATGTATGCCGTAATTATTCACGTGCATATATTAGACACTTAATAAGATGTAACGAAACATTCGGTTTCAGACTTACTACTTATCATAACCTCTATTTTCTGTTAAAATTAATGGAGCAAGTACGACAAGCTATTCGCGAAGATCGACTTGGAGACTTCAAAGAAGAATTCTTTGAGCAATATGGGTTGAATAAGCCCGATGCCAAGAATTTTTAAATTACGTCTAGGAAATCTTGATTTTCTAAACGATATACCGTGAAAGGGGGGACAATAATGGAACAGTTTGCCACATTATTACCGTTAATAGCAATGTTTGTTATTTTCTATTTCTTGCTAATTCGTCCACAGCAAAAACGTCAAAAACAAGTAAGACAAATGCAGTCTGAACTTAAAAAAGGTGATACAGTTGTGACGATTGGTGGATTTCATGGTGTCATTCATGCAATTGATGAAAGCACTGTTGTCATCCAAGCTGGAGATGGTTCAAAACTTACATATGATCGTTCAGCGATTCGTGAAGTGAAAACAGTTTAAAAAAAACGAGACTTACCGTTTCTGGTTAAGTCTCGTTTTTATTTATGATTCTTGGTTAGACGCAATATTTACTCCGACAACACCACCAAATAATGCAGCTAATATATAGAATAGATGATGTACGGACTGTTCCATTGAAAAACCTACTTGATATCCTAAGTATTGTACAAGAAAGGTAAATATAGTAAATCCTAAACCTGTAATCGCCCCCGTCATCCAACCCTTTTCTTTTCCTTTTGCACCTGCGACGGCACCACCAATAAATAATGATAATAATCCTATTACGAGTGTAACCCAATCTAAAGCTGGTTCATTAAAACTAGAAAAACGTAATAGTAAAGCCAATCCCATACTAGATACTAATATTAATCCAAGTACAACAATCCAGCCATAAAGCAAAGCAGTAAATTGTAGACTACGCATGAAAATCCTCCTCACCAATATCCTTTACTAGTAATCATATTCTTGTCCTATAAAAAGTAGACGAGTTTTTTAAAAATTGTCACCGAATCCATCTCTGTAAAAATGGAATCTGTTCCAACTCCTCTTTTGTTATGAATTTGAGCAGGAAAAGTAGAATGATATAAGCAACAGTTAACACGATAAATGATAAACCTAATAGAAGCAGGTTAGGGTCATATCGGATATAAAAATCATATAATAGCTTTCCTATCCCCCATGTTGCAAGGATTAACGTAATCATTTTCATGATGTCTTTGATTGGGATATAGAAATTGATTTCTTTTCGAAGTGCTGCTAGATGTAATAGCGTTATAAGAATGACTCCTACTGACATAGCGATTGCAACCCCCATAATCCCAAAGCTTTCATTGGATGCTAAAATAAATAGAACAACAAATTTAACAATTGCACCTATAAGACTATTCCACATAGCAGGCTTAGCGAGATCCAATGCTTGTAGTGCTGCTTGTAATGGGGATTGAATATAAAGTAAAATATAAAATGGCGCCATAAATATGAGAATATGACTTGCATTTGCCGTGCCATACATAAAGGACAAAATCGGAACAGCAAAAATTGTTAATACGATGGTAGCAATTGCTCCGGAAGCAAAAGAAATTCGAATTGCTTGATGTATTCGATAATGAATAAGCGTTTTATTAGACATTGCGTCTGCTTCTGAGATATTCGGAACTAATGCAATAGACAGGGATTGTGTGATAAATGTTGGTAAAAATAGTAATGGGAGTACAAATCCAGTTAGTTCTCCGTACTGTCTCGTAGCCGCAATATTAGATATTCCTGCTAATGCTAAGCTTTGTGCTACGATAATCGGTTCTAGAAAGTAAGAAAACGAACTAATCATTTTACTACCAGTACTAGGTAAAGCAATGGAAAACAACTCTTTTACGGTTTGTTTACTAGTTTTTAAATAAGAGAAAAAGCGGTGCCTTATGCGGATCGTTTTTTTACTCTTAAATTGATAAATCATATATAGTAATGATACAAATTCACCCAGAATAACGCTAAACATTGCCCCAGCAGCTGCATACTCGATTCCGTGTGGCAATAGTAAGTGGACAAATAAAGCTACACAACTGATTCGCACTAGCTGTTCTATTACTTGAGAATAGCTTTGCGGCTTCATGTTCTGTTTCCCTTGGAAATATCCTCTTAGTACGGAGGAGATAGCTACAATGGGAATGATAGGGCTAATCGCAAGTAATGGGAGGAGTGTTCTATCATCTTTTAATAAGGTCTCGGCAACAAATGGTGCTGTCAAAATCATAATAATTGTAAAGAAAATACTGGAAATCGATGTAATTATAATAGATACTACTAATATACGTTTTATTTTGGCATGATCGTTTTGGGCATCAGCTTCAGCAACTCGCTTGGAAATGGCAACTGGTAGGCCTAACTGTGTCAACGTCATGACAAGGAAAAAAGTCGGAAGTGCCATCATGTACAAACCGACACCTTCTTCACCCATTAGCCTTGCAACGACTAATCGGTTAATAAACCCTAAAAATCTTGTGATCATGCCTGCTAATATAAGTATTAATGTGCCTTGAAGAAAAGTTTGTTTAGACAACATCGACGACCTGCCTTCTCAAAAAATAAAATTTCATATACAATGATATATATGCAATTGGAGTGGCCAAGCATGACAACTTGTCTGATGAATTAATAACTTTCTTATAGAGGTGAAGGTTTTGGAGATTAGAAAAACGGTAGATTCATGGAAAAAAGAGTTGAAACCTGCTTTAGAGAGTAAAGTTAGTGAGTTTCAACTAATGGGTTATTCTCGTGCGACGGAAGAGGATATATGGAATTGCCTTATGAAGAAAGTATGGAAGGGTAATCCAGAAAAAAGGTTACATGAGGTTATCCAAGATGTACTTCACCTTAGTTCAAATATTTATATGAGCTATCTAACGGTCGATGCATATCAAGATGATGATTTAATGGCTTCCATTGCAGCGCTGACCGGGAAGAAATAATATCCCTAGATGATGTACATACTTGGATTGGATAGAGATTAAGGGAGGAACTATTTATTATGAAAAATAAAGGACGGATAACATCCTTTTTCCTAATTGTGATTATAATGGGACTAATAATTGGATTATTTACACCTAAGGTTGCGAAGGATATCAATCTTGGACTCGATTTGCAGGGCGGATTTGAGGTTCTGTATAAGGTTGAACCAATCGATAAAGATCAGGAGGTAAATAGAGAGTTATTAGAATTTACGGTTCGGATGTTAAATGATCGGGTTAACAAACTTGGTATTAGTGAATCAGTAATCAATATAGAGGGTGAGGACCGAATACGTGTTCAGTTAGCTGGGGTTGAGGATCAAAACCAAGCTCGCGAAATGCTAGCGACTTCAGCAAGACTCACCTTTAGAGATGTGAATGATACCGTTCTTTTAGATGGCACAGATGTAAAAGAAGGTAGTGCGAAACAAGATTTCCATCCAGAGAACAACACACCAATTGTCACCTTACAATTAAAGGACGGAAAGAAGTTTGGGCAAATTACAAGTGATTTAGCTCAAAAACCTGAAGGTGAAAATCGCTTAGTCATTTGGATGGATTTCCAAGAAGGGGATTCTTATCAGGCGGAAGTGGACAAAGAGGAACCGAAATTTGTTTCTGATCCTGGGGTTAGGAATGTAATTAATAGTACGGATGTTATGATAGAAGGAAGTTTTACTGTTGAGGAAGCGCAGTTTTTAGCTGATATTATTAATTCGGGTTCTTTACCAGTTAATATGGAAGAAATCTTCTCTACGTCAGTTGGAGCGCAATTTGGTGAACAAGCATTAAAAGAAACAGTGTTTGCTGGTGTGATTGGTATAGGAGCAATCTTCTTGTTCATGATTATTTTCTATCGATTCCCTGGAATTATCTCAGTCATCTCCTTATCTGTTTATATATTTGTCGTTCTGCTAATCTTTGAATTACTTAACGGTGTACTAACACTTCCAGGTATTGCAGCTTTAATACTTGGCGTCGGTATGGCAGTAGATGCGAATGTTATTACATTTGAACGTATTAAAGAAGAGTTAAGAGAAGGAAAATCGTTAAACGCAGCCTTTAAAACTGGTACGGGTAATTCCTTTAGAGCAATATTTGATGCAAACATAACAACTATCTTAGCTGCAGTAGTTCTATTTATATTTGGTACAAGCTCTGTTAAAGGTTTCGCTACATTATTAATCATTAGTATATTTGTGAGCTTTGTTACAGCAGTATATGGTACAAAATGGTTGCTTCAACTATGGATTAAAGCTAAATTCTTAAGAAACAACCCAAGTTGGTTTGGTGTGAAAAAATCAGAAGTTAAAGATATTAAGGATAACGCTGAACTACCTGCTAAATTCTTAGGTAGAGAATGGAATATCGTTGATCATAGTAAGAAGTTCTTTATGTTAACCTCTATATTATTAGTTATTGGCGTGATTTCCCTTGTCGCATTTAAGTTGAATCCTGGAATTGATTTTACTAGTGGATCAAGAGTTCAAATTGCAAGTGAAGATACGTTAAATACAGAGGAAATAAAAGAGGACCTAGAAAAGTTAGGTCTAGAAGCGAAATCTGTGGTTCTTTCCGGTGAAAATAATGAAATAGCAGTAATTCGATATGAAGAAATCATTGAAGAAGACCAGATAAATGAATTAAAAGCCTTCTACAAAGATGAGTATGGCATTGATCCGAGCGTAAGTGTTGTATCACCAATTGTTGGACAAGAACTTGTTAAAAATGCAATCTACGCACTCGCCATCGCTTCTATTGGTATGATTATTTATGTGGCCTTTCGATTTGAGTTTTACTTTGCGGTTATGGCTATTCTGACCTTGATACACGATGTGTTCATTATGTTAATGGTCTTTAGTATCTTTAGGATTGAGTTTGACGTCACCATCGTGGCGGCAATCTTAACAATCATTGGTTATGCGATAAACTCTACTATCGTAACATTTGACCGTATTCGTGAAAATGCGGAACAATCTAAACGGGCTATTAAGTCCATGAAGGAACTTTCCAGCATTGTGAATAAGAGTATTGTTCAGACTATGACTAGAACAATGAATACGAACATTACAACATTAATTGCTATACTGGCATTTCTATTCTTGGGTTCTGAATCCATTCGTGGCTTTGGTATTGCATTAATGGTCGGTATTTTAGCTGGTACTTATTCTTCCTTATTCCTAGCTACCCAATTATGGTTAGTCTGGCGTAGTAAGAATATTAAAGATAAACCAGTTGATTTCCGCAAGAAAAAACGGGTGGAAGGACCTCAAGTCTAAATCACTAAATCCCCATGTCATTAGACATGGGGATTATTTCATTGTAATGGTACAAAATAAACGTAACCATTTGTTAAAGGAGCGAGGTATCCCTTGAAGGCACAGACTTATGTAATAATTGCAATTATATTTATGATATTAGTTGCTGTTTTTGCCGTTACAAACGTAAACCCAGTTATGGTGACGTATTTCTTTTGGGAAATAGAATCGCCATTAATTCTAGTTATTCTCTTTTCAGTATTAATGGGGGGAGTTATAACGGCAGCCGTTGGAATGATAAGAATGTTTAAGATGCAGCGGGAAATCAAGCAATTACAAAAAGAAAATACGAAACTGAAAAAAGAGATGGATATAGTAGATTTACATGGTCCTGAAGATGAAAGCATTGAAGCGAGCTCTGATTTGGAAAATACATAAAACAAATTAAGTAATTGCTACCCCTGGTGTAATTTGTGTATAATAGATTAGTCAGGGGTGAAATTATGTTACAAAGTAAGTCTAATTGGAATTTTTTAAAACTACAGGAACATACAACGCTTATAGAAGATGAAGAAGTAAAATTATCCCCCGTGATAAAAGAACTTTTAATACAACGAGGCATCAAAACTAGTGAAGAGATACAAAAATTCCTATCCCCCTCGCTAGAAGATTTAATTAATCCTGAACAACTAGCATCTATGGATATAGCAAGAGATAGGGTTATACGAGCAATCCAAAATCGAGAAAAGATTCTGGTCTTTGGTGATTATGATGCTGATGGAGTAACTTCTACAACAATACTAATAAAGGCTTTACAAGAGCTAGGAGCCGAATGTGACTTTTATATCCCGAATCGTTTTACGGAGGGGTATGGTCCAAATGAAGCAGCTTTTCGCAGAGCATATGATGATGGATTTCAATTAATCATAACAGTAGATACAGGAATTGCTTCCGTACATGAGGCAAAGGTCGCAAAAGAGATCGGCCTAGATTTAATCATTACGGACCACCATGAACCTCAAGACGAACTACCAGAGGCTCTAGCAATCATACATCCGAAATGCTCTCCAGATTACTCCTTTAAAGAATTAGCAGGTGCTGGTGTAGCTTTCAAATTTGCTCAGGCGCTCTTAGGATATTTTCCAGAGCAATTTCTGGACTTAGTCGTAATCGGTACTATCGCTGACTTAGTTCCGTTGGTTGGTGAGAACCGAATTCTAGCATACTACGGTTTGCGAAAATTATCCGTTACTAGAAGAGAAGGGCTACTTGCTTTGAAGAAGCAATGTAAACTGGAAGGAAATGTTACAGAAGAGGATATTGGATTCCTAATTGGTCCTCGATTAAATGCTGTTGGGAGACTGCAAGACGCTGATCTTGCTGTACAACTCCTAATGTCAGATGATCGGGAAGAGGCGGAACAACTTGCCGAAATGGTCCAACAACTAAATGTTGAACGACAACAAATTGTAGCTTCTATTGTGAAAGAGGTAGAGGAACAAGTAGAAATTGATGAAAAAAAGGTGTTATAGTAGTTGCAAAGCAAGGCTGGAATGAGGGTGTTCTTGGGATTGTTGCTTCCAGGTTAGTTAGGAAGTACGATCGACCAGCAATTGTACTAGCAATCAATGAAGAGAACGGAACCGCAAAAGGCTCAGCTAGAAGTATACCGGCATTTGATTTATTTCAAAGCTGTATGAGCTTTAAAGAAGTATTCACCCATTTTGGTGGACATGCTCAAGCAGCAGGGATGACCTTACCACTTGAAAATGTGGAAATACTAGAAGATAAACTGGATCATATCATTGGTCAAGAACTTACGAAAGAAGATTTTAAACAGGAAATTCAAATAAGCAAATCATTAAAACTATCGGATATTAGTGAAGCCCTTATTGATGAAATTAGTCAATTGGCACCATTTGGAATGAAAAATCCGAAACCTAAATTTCATATTGCTTATCGACCTAATGATGTTCGCCAACTAGGGAATCAAAAAAAACATCTAAAGCTATTATTTAAAGATCAACAATACTCATTAGAAGGTATCGGATTTGGTATGGGAGAGTTGTACTCTTTTATCTCTCCTCAGGCTACAGTGGCCATAGTAGGTGAATTAAGTATTAATGAGTGGAATGGTATGAGAAAGCCTCAAATTGTTATCGAGGATTTGAAAATTGACCACTGGCAATTATTTGACCATCGTGGAAAAAAACATACGGACGTAACCAACTATCTTCATCAATTTAAGAAGCATATGATATTGTATGATGACAAGAATGGTGCCACCAATACATTCCCAGAACAGGTAAGAAAAGTAACATATCGAGAAGCGATGAACGTACAAGAAGAGATAGAAGTTATTTATCTATTTGATCTCCCTCCAGATATAGAAGAGTTTAAAATGGTGATTCAAAAGACTAAACCTGTCAGTATTCATGCTTGTTTCTATACGGAGAACAGTGCCTATATGTCTTCTCTACCAACAAGAGATGATTTTAAATTATTGTACTCGTTAATTTGGAAAAGAAAAGAATTAGACATTAGGAAAGAACTACATGCGATATTGAACGCAAGAGGGTGGACAGAAGACAAAGTACGCTTTATGTTAGAAGTGTTTTCTGAATTAGAATTTGTTACTATAAATGATAGCATCATTCATGTAAATAATACGCCCCAGAAAAAAGACTTGATGGAGGCTAGTATTTATCAACATAAGTTAAAGCAGATTGAAATTGAAAAGACACTCTACTATGCAACATATGATGAACTTGTAAAATGGTTTCAAGAGTGTATGGGATTGTTGGATAAACCTAAGGAGGAAGTTACCCATGGATTATAAAAAATATATAAAAATAGTACCAAATTGGCCAAAAGAAGGTATCGAATTTAAAGATATTACACCATTAATGGATAATGGAAAAGCCTTCAAATCAGCGGTAGATGAAATAGTTGAATTCGCAAAAGAAAAAAATATTGATCTTGTAGTCGGACCAGAAGCAAGAGGATTTATTGTTGGATGTCCAGTTTCCTATGCACTTGAAGTAGGATTTGCACCTGTAAGAAAAGAGGGTAAGCTACCACGTGAAGTGATTAAAGTGGATTATGGTCTTGAATACGGTGAGAATGTATTGACTATTCATAAGGATGCTATTAAACCAGGTCAACGTGTTCTTATTACAGATGATTTATTAGCAACAGGTGGTACAATCGAAGCTACTATAAAACTGGTAGAAGAGCTAGGCGGTATTGTAGTTGGTTGTGCCTTCTTAATTGAGTTAACATATTTAGACGGTCTTGAAAAGCTTAAAGGCTATGATGTACTTACATTAATGAAATATTAAGAGGATATTAGGTCTGATGGTGAAATTCCGCCTCAGACCTATTCTAATAAGGTAATGAATAATAAGTTAAGATATAGATCTAAAAATGAAGAATTTTCGTCATAATATGAGGAAATTCTTGGTTTTTAGAACTTTTCCTTTACATTTAGCTTATTTTTTCTGATACTAGTAAGAAAAGTATCTTCTACAATTAAAGGTGATATAATGGCGAAAAATGAAAATATAACAATCGATAATTTAATAGAAAAGGCTCGTAGCTATCTTTCAGAAGAGGATATCCATTTCATTATTCGAGCTTATCAATATGCTGAAAAGGCTCATGAAGGTCAATTCCGCAAATCTGGTGAAGCATATATTATTCATCCGATTCAAGTTGCAGGGATCCTAGTAGATCTGAAGATGGATCCTGAAACAATTGCGGGTGGTTTTTTACATGATGTTGTAGAGGATACCGATATAACACTTGAAATGATAGAGGAAGAATTTAATAAAGAGGTTGCCATGCTTGTTGATGGAGTGACAAAGCTAGGTAAAATTAAATATAAGTCAAAAGAAGCACAACAAGCAGAAAATCACCGTAAAATGTTTGTTGCAATGGCAAAGGATATCCGTGTCATTTTAATTAAATTGGCGGATAGACTGCATAATATGCGAACTTTAAAACATTTACCTCCAGAAAAGCAACGTATCAAAGCAAATGAAACACTGGAAATATTTGCACCTTTAGCTCATCGTCTAGGAATCTCAACTATCAAATGGGAACTCGAGGACACTGCTTTACGGTATTTAAATCCTCAACAATATTATCGTATTGTACAGCTAATGAAACAAAAACGTGATCAGCGTGTATCGTATATTGATGAGGTTATTCAAGAGGTTTCTGATCAATTAGAAGAGTTGAATATTGAAGCGGAAATATCTGGTAGACCTAAACATCTTTATAGTATTTACCAAAAGATGGTGAAGCAAAACAAGCAATTCAATGAGATATATGACTTACTAGCAGTGAGAGTGTTAGTAAATAGTATTAAAGACTGTTATGCGGTTCTTGGTATTATACACACCTGTTGGAAGCCAATGCCAGGTAGATTTAAAGATTATATCGCCATGCCTAAACAAAATCTATACCAGTCTCTTCATACTACCGTCATTGGACCAAAAGGGGATCCATTAGAGGTTCAAATCCGTACGAAGGAAATGCATGAGATTGCTGAATATGGTATCGCAGCTCATTGGGCTTACAAAGAAGGAAAACAGATTAATAACGATAAAAAGACCTTTGAGGAGAAATTATCCTGGTTTAGAGAAATATTAGAATGGCAAAACGAAACACATGATGCGGAAGAATTCGTAGAGTCTCTTAAAATTGACTTATTTTCTGATATGGTTTATGTATTTACACCAAAAGGAGATGTTATTGAACTTCCTTCTGGATCTATACCACTTGACTTTGCCTATCGTATCCATACAGAAATCGGAAACCAAACAATTGGTGCCAAGATTAATGGCAAGATGGAACCGTTAGATTATCAATTAAAAAATGGGGACATCATCGAGGTACTTACTTCAAAACATTCCTATGGTCCATCACAGGATTGGTTGAAGATAACGCAGACCTCTCAAGCAAAGAATAAAATAAGACAATTTTTTAAGAAACAGCGTCGTGATGAAAATATTATTAAAGGGAAAGACTTGGTTGAAAAAGAAATTCGAGCTCTTGGTATCGATCCAAAAGAAGCTTTGACAGAGGAAAACTTAAAGCGTGTTTATGAACGGTTTAATTTTACTTCTGATGAAGACTTATATGCTGCTGTTGGTTATCAAGGAATAACAGCAGCACTAGTAGCTACCAGATTAACCGATAAAATTCGATTGACTCGTCAAAAAGAACAAGACCTTGCCCAAACATTAGAGGGAGCTAAAAGCGAATTTAAAGAAACGAAAAAGTATAAGAAGGACTCTGGCGTTATTGTTGAAGGTGTAGAGAATTTACTTGTACGACTTTCAAAATGCTGTAACCCTGTCCCAGGGGATGAAATAATTGGGTACATCACAAAAGGCCGCGGTGTTTCCGTCCATCGCAGTGATTGTCCAAATGTGCAAACAGAAGAAGCAAAGGAACGGCATTTACATGTGGAATGGGAAGAAGATCAAACACAGAAACATTACCATGTAGATTTAGAGATATCAGGATACGATCGTAGGGGCTTATTGAATGAAGTCCTTCAAGCTGTCAATGAAACAAAAACCAATATTACACATGTTAATGGTAGGTCAGATCGTAATAAAATGGCCATTATACAGCTCACTATTCTGATTCATAATACAAACCATTTACGAAAAATAGTCGATCGTATTAAACAAATTAAAGACGTCTATGCAGTAACACGTACGATTCACTAGCCCCATTACATGATGGGGCTTTTTACATAAATTTCAGATAAAAGGAGATATAGCGATGAGAGCTGTTATTCAGCGTGCTAAGGACGCTAAAGTTACCGTTAAAGAAAAGCTAGTCGGAGAGATAGAAAACGGATTTGTGGTGCTTTTAGGTGTCACGCATGACGACACGATAGAGGACGCCAAGTATCTAGTGAATAAAATCAGCCATTTGCGAGTATTTGAAGATGATAATGACAAGATGAATTTATCGTTGAAGGATGTTAATGGTGCTATTCTGTCAATCTCACAATTCACATTATATGGAGATACTCGAAAAGGGAGAAGACCAAATTTCATGCAAGCTGCTAGACCAGAGCAAGCAAACACGCTTTATGAGCAATTTAATGCCTTGCTTCGTGAAGAAGGATTGAAGGTCGAATCAGGGGAATTTGGTGCCATGATGAATGTTAGCCTTACTAATGTAGGACCAGTGACGTTAATTATAGATAGCAAAGAAAAATAGGAGGGGAATTCCTCCTATTTTTTATTGGGCAAAATATCGCTGTATTCCATTCACAATACCAGAAACCATTTTCTTTTGATACGCATTTGTGGCTAAAAGTTGATCAATTTCAGGATTTGAAATAAAACCTAACTCAATTAAAACTCCTGGCATTAGATTTTGGCGAATAACTTGAAAGTCACCGAAACCTACCCCTCGATCACGATCCACTGTTTCTTTAATAACCTCTTGCTGAATATATCTTGCTAAAGGCTCATACTGTTCATGGTAATAATAAGTGTTAATTCCAGTGGCATTCGGAATGTTAGGTATACTATTATAGTGTAAGCTGATAAACGCATCAGCACTCATTGTATTGGACACAGTTGCTCTACTTGATAAGGAAACAAAGGTTTCTTGATCACGAGTCAAGATCACGTTAGCTCCTAATGTAGTTAATTCCTGTGCTAATATCTCTGCAGTTTTATAGGTAATATCCTTTTCTAATGCATCACTTGCACTTATAGCACCTGAATCATTACCACCATGACCAGGATCAATGACAATAGTTTTTCCTTTTAATCCTTCCGTATCTGACTTGGCTTTCTCTTTTAAGAGGTCTTTATAAATATACCCTTCTATATCATTTAATTTTATTTTGTACCAGTCATCTACTTCATCCATAACTTGTATTTCATCCCCTTCACTCGCGAAGTGGATGATATCGTTTTCCGTAGAGGGACCACTTCTAATATGTGTTTTATCTATCGGAACGGTAAGAATTAGAGATTGACTTGCTCCTGCTTCTGCTGAAACGTTATCCACTTCCATGCTTACAAATTCGCTGGATACCCAGCCAGATTCCCTATCAAGCTGGATCTCTACCCAACCATCTGCCTGATCACGGATAGCATAGGTTTCATCTTTATGAACTTGTCCCACTTTTTCATATGTAATACCAGGACCACTTCTAAGGTTTACATTGTTTTCTTTTATAATTGCTTCCTTGGTACTAGCAACAATGGTTGAGTTCATGGTTAAAAGTATTAAGCACAGGAAGACGGTTAATAATTTAGAATATCGCAAATGTATGCCTCCAATTTTCATTAAATCGTTAAGTACTTTTCTATTCTAATAAAAAATGTAGAAATAGGCAAAACTAGTCTTATGAAAATGAAGGAGGCTGGACAAGATGCGAATGAATGAGAAACAATGGGGGTCCCATAATAATCGAGATATTTTCGGTGTCAATTTACATCGGTTTATTGAGATGGAGGAATCTTCTGGTCACATGGAGATTGCACAAGAGTTAGGTATTTCTTTAGGAGAAGTGAAAGCTTTAAAGAAAAAGATTAATCGTACTTGACAATCTATCCTTAAAACATTATGATATTATTCATTCAAGTAATATGTCCGATAATGAAAACTCCGATGAAGGAAAAAGTAACTAGCAATGTTCATGAATAGAGACAAAATGCCCTAGGCTGAAAGCATTTTGACATGACTTCTAGTGAAAGACATTCCTAAGGATCTATATTGAACGATCAAACTAGTAAATATAGACGTTTTGCAGGCGTTAACTGTGTAAAGAGGATGCAGTATTGCATCAACTAGGGTGGCAACGCGGGTAACTCTCGTCCCTTTTTTAGGGGACGGGAGTTTTTTGTATGCGGAGGAAATTGTGCCCGCGATGATAAAACATAGTCCCAGTACATGGGAATATGTACCCGATTAACTAGAATATAGTCCTTGATAACCAGTGAAATTTACCTGTTCGTATACACACGAAACTAAGGAAGATTAAATCGGATATTTCTAATACATATGGGAAATTTTTAAGGAGGATAAACAATGAATATTAAAGCGCCTAGGGGTACAGTAGATATCCTGCCAAAGGATGCAAAAAAATGGCAATATGTTGAAAATAAAATTAAAGGAATTTGTGATAATTTTCATTATGACGAAATTAGAACACCTTTATTTGAACATACTGAAGTGTTTTCGCGAGGTGTAGGAGACTCAACGGATATCGTACAAAAAGAAATGTATACATTTGAAGATCGTGGAGGTAGAAGCTTGACCTTACGACCGGAGGGAACGGCTTCTGTTACCCGTGCTTTTGTTGAAAATAAATTATATGGTGAACCTAATCAGCCGGTAAAACTATTTTATTTTGCATCGATGTTTCGTTACGAACGCCCACAGCAGGGAAGAATGCGTCAACTAAATCAATTTGGAGTAGAGGTGCTTGGTAGTTCTGATCCTGCAGTAGATGCAGAGGTGATTGATTTAGCGATGACTGTATACAAAAATTGGGTTTAACATCCTTAAAACTAGTTATCAATTCATTAGGCGATACAGAAAGTAGAAAAGACCATCGAGAAGCGCTAATTAATCACTTCACACCACATAAAGACGAACTGTGTAAGGATTGTCAGTTACGTCTCGAACAAAATCCGATGAGGGTTCTTGATTGTAAAGTGGACAGAGATCATCCTTCTATGAACACGGCACCATCTATTTTAGATTATCTTAATGACGAATCAAAACAATACTTTGAAGATGTGAAGAGTTATCTAGATTTGATGGGCATCCAGTATGAAGTAGATCCTAGGCTTGTAAGAGGTCTAGATTATTATAATCATACTGCATTTGAAATTATGAGTGAGGCAGAAGGATTTGGCGCCATTACAACACTTGCTGGTGGTGGTAGGTATAATGGCCTTGTGGAACAACTAGGTGGTCCAGCAACTCCTGGTATTGGTTTCGGTATGGGGATAGAACGGTTATTAATGGCTCTAGACGCAGAGAATATAACCATCCCGGTAGAAGACGAGTTAGATTGTTTCCTAGTTTCCGTTGGGGAGGAAACAAAGAAGGAAGCAGTACGTTTGATTCATGAACTTCGCCAAAACGGAATCCAAGTTGATCAAGATTATCAAGGACGTAAAATAAAGGCTCAGTTTAAAGCAGCTGATCGTTACAAAGCGAAATATGTATTAATCTTAGGTGAAGATGAATTACAAAAACAGGTTATTAACGTGAAAGAGATGGCAACTGGTGAACAGTTAGAAATATCTCTTGAACAATTAGTAACAACATTGCAGGATAAGCTACTAGGAGGAAAATAGGATGAGTGAAAGAGTACTTGCAGGAACAATTTTAGAATCAGATGTTGATAAAGTTATAATGCTGAAAGGTTGGGTACAAAAACGAAGAGATTTAGGTGGTCTAATCTTTATTGATCTTCGTGATAAATCAGGGGTTGTTCAAGTTGTATTCAATCCTGACCATCAGGAAGCCCTTACTATCGCAGAATCAGTTCGTAGTGAATATGTTATCCAGGTGAAAGGCCAGGTTGTTTTACGTGATGAAAGTACGATTAATCCACTAATGTCCACTGGAACAATTGAAGTCATGGCTACCGAGGTACAAGTACTTAATAAATCTAAAACCCCTCCATTTTTAATCCAAGATGAAACGGACGTTGCGGAGGATCTTCGACTAAAATACCGTTATATAGATTTACGCCGAGGAGCACTACAAGAAACATTTAAAAAACGTCATCAAATTACACAGGTTGTTCGTAATTACTTGAATGATGAAGGATTTCTTGAAATGGAAACTCCAATCCTAACCAAAAGTACGCCAGAGGGAGCTCGTGATTACTTAGTCCCAAGTAGAGTTCATCCGGGTGAGTTTTATGCATTACCACAATCCCCTCAATTATTTAAACAGTTAATCATGATGAGTGGATTCGAAAGATATTATCAAATAGCTCGTTGTTTCCGTGATGAGGATTTACGTGCAGATCGTCAGCCAGAATTTACTCAAATTGATATTGAGACTTCATTTATGAGTAGCGATGATATTATGGCGATGACAGAGCACATGATGAAAAAGGTTATGAAAGAAGTAAATGATGTCGATATTGAACTACCATTACAGCGTATGCCATACCAAGAAGCAATGGATCGCTTTGGTTCTGATAAGCCAGATACTCGTTTTGAACTGGAATTAATTCATGTAGCTGATTTACTAGCTAATTCAGACTTTAAAGTATTCCAAGGAGCAATCGAGAGTGGTGGAAATGTTGCGCTTCTAAATGTAAAAGGAGAAGCAGCCAACTTCTCTCGTAAGGATATTGATAAACTTACAGAGTTTGTGAAAGTTTATGGTGCTAAGGGCTTAGCATGGCTAAAGGTAGAAGGCGAAGAATTGAAAGGACCTATTGCGAAGTTTATCTCTGATGACGAAAAGCAAGGTTTAATGGAGAAGGCAGAAGCTTCAGATGGTGATTTATTATTGTTTGTAGCGGACAAAAGTTCTGTAGTTTATGACAGCTTAGGTGCACTACGATTAAAGCTAGGGAAAGAACTAGGTCTTATCGATGAAAGTAAATTCAACTTCTTATGGGTGACGGATTGGCCATTACTAGAATATGACGAAGAACTAGGTCGTTATTTCGCAGCACACCATCCATTCACAATGCCTTTTGAAGAAGACTTTGAAAAGCTTAGAACAGATCCAAGTAGTGTACGTGCTAATGCTTATGATCTTGTCTTAAACGGCTATGAACTTGGTGGTGGGTCGATTCGTATCTATAAACGTGAAGTACAGAATGAAATGTTTAAAGTCCTCGGGTTTACCGAAGAAGAAGCAAAAGAACAATTTGGATTTTTATTAGAGGCACTTGAATATGGAGCACCGCCACACGGTGGTATTGCTCTAGGATTAGACCGAATCGTTATGTTATTAACTGGTAGAAGTAATTTACGTGATACGATTCTATTCCCTAAAACAGCTTCAGCTTCTGACTTACTTACAAACGCACCAAGTCCGGTAAGTGAATCACAGCTAACTGAATTATCTATTCAGTTACATGAAAAATTATGATGAGTAAATTCAACTGTTTATAAATCGTAATAATTGTAACGAATACTTCATATAAAGAGATGTTGAACGCAGGGGTATGCGTGTGTTAAGATAAATTTACAAACGTAATGCATTACGAATTAAATCAATCCTAATATGTTAGTCTATAAAATATGTTTTGACCGAACAGTATGAAAAAGGGAGCCTGTCTGTTTTTGTGTGGCATACACGCCTCTAGTAAGAGGACGTATAAAATGCAAAATAAGGCACCCACCTGTGTGACGCGGGGATCAAAACTTTGCTATAGACGGCATGATTGGGATTGATGTCATACATAGAAAATTAGTGGTTAGATTCTCGTGGAATCTAACCACTTTTTTATCAATAGGATGGAAACCCAAAATACTATCTGTCTTCATAAGTAAGCTATACTAATCTAGTTATCTTTCCTTGAAATAATTTCCAATATTTTCAGAATTGTTATATAATCCAAAGAAAAGAATGGAGAGATTTGGATGAGTGATTGTTTCATATGTAATAAACATACTGGCGAAGTGGTGACGTATTTGAGAGAAGGGAGATAGTTTTTTGAGCTTAAAAGATGAGAAACACATAAGGTTAGAGAAATCTGATAAAACTTACTTATCTAAAGGGGCTATGTTGCTGCTCTATCCTTGTTACCGTATGCAATATTAAAGTCGCTTTGGGCGTGGGGTGCAACGGTGGGACTTACAACTAAACAAGCTGCACAAGGTATAGCTGGGTTTGGTGATATCTTAAAGGAAGAATCTTCCTTTTTGTATGCATTACATAGCTTAGGAATAGATTTTACAGCTATCTTGGCTATACTGGCATCCTTATTTGCTTTAACTCTCATGACTTCGTGGGGGGAGAAATTACCCAAATGGTTTCTAATCATAACAGGATGGTCCGTAGGGTTGTTTTTATGGGGAGTAATTGTGTTTACGGCGACCTTGTCGTTCCAACATCGGATGAAAAATAAACAAACTCAATGATGATCATTTTATTAGCATTAATATACATAAGTTTCTAGCTTCTGGGGCGTCTTAACAATAAATCGTCATTTTAAAGTATTATTGGGTTACATTAATAAACGGTCAATAATCTAAGTTGTAATAAAATATAATATTTTATTTTTGAAGAAATAGAAAATAGCAATAAGTAGGGAGAGTTTTTATTGTCAAAGGGATTGCTTCACCATATTGAAATATATGTATCAGATATAAAAAGGACAGTAGATTTTTGGGGGTGGTTCCTTGAAGAATTAGGATACACTTCTTTTCAAGCATGGGAAAGTGGACAAAGTTGGAAAATAGATGACACCTACATAGTTTTTGTACAAGTAGAAGATAGATATTTAGATATTCCCTACCATAGATGTCGAGTAGGTCTTAATCATCTAGCGTTTCATGCAAGCTCACGTCAACATGTAGACAAAATGACGGATGAATTAATAGAAAAGGGAATAAACATTCTCTATCCAAAAATGCATCCTTACGCAGGTGGAGATAATCATTACGCTGTGTACTTTGAAGATCCAGATAGAATTAAAGTTGAACTAGTCGCTCCTGAGTAAAGATTAAAGTACCTGTAGGGTAGGGTGAGTCAGTTCCGAAAGGTGATCATTAAGATTGGTCACTTTTTTTGTTTCCTTTTAGTAAAAATTGAAGTTATTAAGGGAATTAGTCAGCATCATTCAGAACAAGTTTATTCCTAAATTAATTTTTCTACATCTCTAGGCTGACATTATTTACACCTTTAGTCTAATAGATTTCATGCTAAATGGGTGTTAGAATCGTCCGTAAATAGTAGTCCATAAGTTGTTAGAAGGAAGTTGAAAACGAATGAATAAATACCTTGATCGAATTTCGCTAGATTTGGTAGAAGTAAATCTAGAAAATTATTGGCCCAGCTTTAGATTGGTTGCATTCGCTTTATATGATAATCGCCATGTATATTTATATAATCATCCTAAATTCAAAAGTAATCAACAGAATACATATCAAATATTAAAAAGGAATCATCAATTTAATGGCTGTACATTAATATTGTATGAAGAATATCCAACAGCAATAGTGGACATGGAATTGTATGACAACTATGAATTATTATTTTCCATCGTAACACATGAATTGTTTCATGGGTTTCAGTATGTTAAAGGTGAAAGTAGATTTCCAGATGAAATGATGGGAATTACCTATCCTTTATCAGAAGAAAATGTGGAGTTACGGAATCGGGAAAGGGTTATTCTTTACGATGCTTTATTAGAAGGTGATTTATTTAAAAAGATACAATATCTTCGTACTTTTGTTACCTTAAGAGAAAGAAGAGCAGCCAATATTAATGACTATCTGACATATGAAAATTTAATTGAAACAATTGAAGGACCTGCTTGGTATGTTGAACTAAAGGCTTACTCCGAGAAAAGCACATTAGAATACGAGTCAATTGTAAAAAAATATGGAAAGGATCTAATAGATAAATTTGACTCTACTTTAGATTTACGGAAGAGTTGTTATAGTTCAGGTATGGTAATGTGTTTATTACTGGATGATTTTTTACCAGATTGGAAGGAAAGTTTTTGGGACAACAAAGAAACACTATATGATTTAATAAAACATGTCTCTGATAACTATGAAACAATACATAATGTGGAAATAACCGCTGAAACAGAGGATATAATTAATTTTGTTAGGCAACAAAGGAAATATTCATTTGAAAACTTTGAGCAGCAAAAAGGGATTAATCTATTTATTGAAGGTGAAATAGAGGCTGTATCATTTGACCCGATGAATATTGTTCCACTTGAGGATAGGCTGCTACACAAGAACTTTATTAAAGTAAGGATTAACAATATAGACTATCTTTTTCAACAACCTGTAATAGCCCATTGTATTGAGGGAGTTCGAAATATTACTAGATTACATTTAATTTTACAAGAAAATCCTATTGAAAATATTGATTCACTTACAGTTGATGGTATAGGAGAAATAAAAGGAAGGTATAAGAAGCAGGAAAACGGAATACGTTTATTTGTCAATTAGTGTAAGATAATAGTTAAACTATAAACTGCATCCCAACGATAGTAATATTCTAATAATTGGGATGCAGCATACACCCAGTTTTTCTTATGTGTTCAAACGTTTTTTCTGAAATATTATAGACTACTCAATTCGATTTGAACTGTTTTTTAATTTCAATATTAATTTTAATTAGAACCTTGTGCAATTTGCTCTAAATTACCATTCTTGTCCATTCGAAACGCTGGTGCCTTGAAAGAACCTTGATCCTCAAGAACGGTCATTTTTCTAGCACGCTCCATAATTTGTACAAACACCTGATAATCTTCTTGAATTGTAGCAAGTTGCTGCTCGGTTTCAGATAATTGTTTCTCAAGCTTCATTACCTGTTCTTTTAACATGGCATTTTCGCGCTGTGTTTGGTCAAGTGTAGCTTTTGATTGATTAGAAGCATAGTAATCTTTTTTTAATTGATTTAAAAACTGAATTACGGTTTCAAATGTAATAGTAGATTGTGTATTCATAGCCGGACTATGAGGTATGTTACTACTTTCACTATGAGTCTCTTCTACAGGCACGGATTCATAGTTTGGTTGAAACGTAATAACAGGTTGTCTATTAACTTTTTTCGCCTTTTCGATTGCACGTTTCTTTTCTTTTCGTTGTCTTTTAGCTAAATCAATTGCATTAATATATTTTTTGCGAATTTCGGCATTCCACCTAAATCCACACGCTGCTGAAGTGCGATTCAATTTATCGCCAACTTCCTCAAATGCATTTAATTGTGTACTTCCCTCACGGATATGTCGTAATACAGTTTCAGCTAATAATAAATCGTCTTCATGGGACCAAGCATCCTGTCTTACTTTCGTCATGAATGTTTCATCTCCTTTTTCGATACCTACTCTAATTCAATTAAGAACAATAGATTTTAACTAGTAATTTAGCTACTAAAAAGTAAGTTCGTTAGATAAAAAGTTTTGAACAGACTTTTTAGGTCTTGTTTTCTTTTCATTAGTTTAGACGGGAGATGATTTTTTTATACGTTTTAGCATGAAAAAACTAGGTATTCATCATAAATACCTAGTTTAGTATGGCTTTTATTTTATAGATAGGAAGCATTACATTCTTTCTGAGCCTGCATTAGAAACCCAAGAAAACAAGCGAATATCGTTTTTTAATGATTCTTTTTTTCTTTTAGTATTTTCTCATACACTTGCTTCATAGCTTGTTCGAATTTACCTGTATTTTTTGGATAATAATATTGCTTGTTTTTAAGACTATCTGGTAAATATTGCTGGTAAACCCATGCTCCCGGATAATCATGCGGGTATTTATAGTCTACCCCTCTTCCAAGACTCTTTGCCCCTTGATAATGGGCATCTTTTAAATGGTTTGGAATTTCACCACTCTTACCACTACGAATATCTGCAAGAGCTGCATCGAGTGCTTGATAGGCGGTATTAGACTTCGGTGAAAGGCACAATTCAACGATAGCAACTGCAAGAGGTATACGTGCTTCTGGGAAACCAATACGTTCTGCTGCTTGAACTGCTGCAATAGCTCGCGGTCCTGCTTGAGGATTCGCTAGTCCAATGTCTTCATAAGCTATCACAATCATTCGTCTCGCAATAGAATCTAAATCTCCTGCCTCAATTAATCTACCTAAATAATGTAAGGCAGCATCAACATCACTACCACGAATGGATTTTTGGAAGGCTGACAAAACATCATAATGTGCATCGCCATCTCGATCATGTGAGAAACTCTTCCGCTGCATACATTCTTCTGCAATGGATAAATCGATAATAATCTCGTCCTGGTCATTCATTGGTGTTGATGCGACTGCAAGTTCTAAACCATTTAGAGCAGAGCGCAAGTCTCCACCAGAACTACGTGAAAAATGCTCTAAAGCGTCCTCTGAAACCGTAATTGATTGGTTTCCATAACCGTTTTTTTCATCCGTAAGGGCACGCTTAATCGCAATTTTTACGTCACTAGGTGTTAACGCATGTAATTCAAACAAATGACATCGACTTCGAATTGCGGGATTAATGGCATGATAGGGATTGCTAGTCGTACATCCTATTAATGTAATCAGATTACTTTCTAAATGTGGTAAAAGGAAATCCTGTTTTGCTTTATCTAATCGATGTACTTCATCTAGGATTAGTACCATGGATCCAGACATTTTCGCTTCTTCTACAACAATCTCCATATCTTTCTTCTTATCTACGACAGCATTCAATAATCGTACTTGTAGATGAAGACTTTTAGCTAGAGCGTTGGCCATAGAGGTTTTCCCAGTACCTGGAGGACCATATAGAATCATGGATGCGAGTCGTTCTGCTTGTACCATTCGCTTTAAAATCTTTCCTTCTCCTACTAAATGTTCTTGCCCGATTATTTCATTAATATGATTTGGTCGCATTCGATAGGCAAGTGGTTTGTGATTCATTTTCATCGTCCTTTTATATGATAAATAATTGTTTTGGTATACTTAGACTAAGCTTGAATCGAAAAAAATGCAAGAAGTGTAAACTTCATGCTATAATATCAAGTATTTTAAAGTTTACATGGATAATGGTATAGTTAACTATAGAAAAAATGTTCGAATATAGAGGAGTATTAAATTTATGAAGGTTTCCACAAAAGGTCGTTATGGCTTAACCATTATGATTGAGTTAGCACGTAGTTTTGGGGAAGGACCAGTCCCCTTAAAAACAATAGCAAGAGAGAATGATTTATCAGAGCACTATTTAGAGCAGCTGGCTGCACCACTTCGTAATGCAGGTTTAATTAAGAGTGTTCGTGGTGCTTATGGGGGATATATGCTGCCGAAGGAACCCAGAGATATTAGTGCTGGTGACATTATTCGGGTTCTAGAAGGACCAATTGTTTTAGTTGAAGGTATTGAGGACGAAGAGCCTGCAAAACAAGCGCTTTGGAAGCGTGTTACAAAAGCGGTGAAGGAAGTACTAGATACGACAACCTTAGAAGACTTAGTGAACTATGAAAAAGAAGATCCATTAGAGGGGTATATGTTTTATATCTAATTGACCGAAGACTAAAGAAAGGAAGAAACGTAGAATGGAACATATTTATTTAGACCATGCAGCAACGACACCCATGCATCCAAAAGTGATTGAGACGATGGTTCCAATATATGAGAAGGTGTTTGGTAACCCATCAAGTGTGCATGCCTATGGAAGAAAGGCGCGTCAATTACTAGATGAATCTAGAAGAGTTATTGCCGGAAGTATACAAGCAAACGAAAAAGAAATTATATTCACGAGTGGTGGTACGGAAGCTGATAACCTTGCATTAATCGGTACAGCCCTTGCGAATAAACATAAAGGTAAGCATATTATTACATCTGTAGTAGAGCATCATGCTACACTACATGCTGCCGAATATCTTGAAAAAGAAGGTTTTGACGTTACCTATCTTCCAGTAAACCTGGAAGGTAAAGTTTCGATTGAAGACTTAAAAAAAGCATTAACGGATGAAACAATACTAGTTTCCGTTATGTATGCAAATAATGAAACTGGAATTATACAACCGGTCAAAGAAATTGGCGAGGTACTACGTGAGCATCAAGCATATTTTCATACCGACGCTGTTCAGGCGTTTGGTTCTATTGAAATCAACGTACGTGATCTGGGTGTAGATTTATTATCTGTTTCTGCACATAAGATTAACGGTCCAAAAGGAATAGGATTTTTATTTGCACGAGAAGGAATTAAAATGAATGCCCTACAATTTGGGGGAGAGCAGGAGCGGAAACGTCGTCCTGGAACAGAGAATGTAGTTGGAGTGGTTGGATTTAAAACTGCCGTAGAAATTATGCAAGAAGAAAGAGAAACTCGCAACAGACAGTATGAAGGATATAAACAAAGCTTTCTGGAAGTGTTGAGGGAACAACAGATTTCGTTTGAAGTCAATGGAGATATTCAAAGCACAATCCCGTCTGTTGTTAATATTAGCTTCCCAGGAACAAATGTGGAAAAACTATTAGCGAATTTCGATTTAGCTGGAGTAGCAGCTTCTAGTGGAAGTGCTTGTACCGCTGGTTCGGTTGAGCCATCACATGTATTATCAGCTATTTACGGTGAGAATAATCCATGTACAACAAACTCCATTCGTTTTAGCTTTGGTGCTGCAAATACAGAAGAAAATGTGGTAGAAGCAGCAAATCGTATCGCAAAAATAATAAAGCGTTTAGTAAAGTAAGGTGGATAAAATGAAGGAAAATAAAGATATACGTGTTGTAGTAGGAATGAGTGGAGGTGTTGACTCATCTGTCGCTGCACTTTTATTAAAAGAACAAGGGTATGATGTTGTCGGTATCTTCATGAAGAATTGGGATGATACGGATGAATTTGGTGTATGTACAGCAACGGAAGATTTTGATGATGTTGTCCGAGTGTGTAACCAATTAGATATACCATATTACTCTGTGAATTTTGAGAAACAATATTGGGATAAAGTGTTTACTTATTTCTTAGATGAATATAAAGCAGGAAGAACACCAAATCCAGATGTTATGTGTAATAAGGAAATAAAATTCAAAGCGTTCTTAGATTATGCAATGGATTTAGGAGCGGATTATCTTGCAACAGGACATTATGCACAAGTTCGCGAAAATAATGGTAAATATGAGATGCTTCGTGGTGTTGATTCCAATAAGGATCAAACCTATTTCTTGAATCAATTAACAAGTGACATATTAGAGAAAGTTATGTTCCCACTTGGCCATATGCCAAAATCTAAAGTGCGAGAAATTGCAAAAGAACATGGCCTTGCAACTGCTACGAAGAAGGACAGTACAGGTATTTGCTTTATTGGAGAACGCAATTTCAAAGAGTTCTTAAGTGAATATTTGCCAGCACAGCCAGGTGAAATGCAAACATTAAATGGTGAAGTAAAAGGGAAGCATGATGGATTAATGTATTATACAATTGGTCAGCGTCAAGGGCTTGGTATTGGTGGAGCTGGAGATCCTTGGTTTGTGGTAGGTAAGAATTTAAAAGAAAATATTCTTTATGTTGAACAAGGGTATAGTAATGAAACACTATATTCTGAAGAACTAATTGCAACTGATTTAAATTGGATTAATCCTCAGGATATAACGGAATCTTTCACATGTACAGCTAAATTCAGATATCGTCAAGATGATAGTGGTGTAACAGTCAAACTACAAGACGATGGTACGGTGAGAGTGATATTTGATGAAAGACAAAGAGCAATCACTCCTGGCCAAGCAGTTGTTTTTTATGATGGTGACGTGTGTCTAGGTGGTGGAACGATTGATAAAGTCTTGAAGCAAAACAACAAGTTAGATTACGTTGGATAGGGAAATGCCTGAAAGAAGGAGTAATAGGATGAATAAAATAGCGAATGCAGTGGAGTTAATGAAAGAGAATAAATATGAAGAAGCTGCTAATCTATTTAATGAATATATAGAGGAAAATCCTAATGATCCAATAGGATTTGTGAATTTTGGGAATTTATTATTACACCTTGGTGACGCGGAACATGCGATAAATTTCTTCCAGAAAGCTATCTCTCTAGATAGTAAAACGGCCACTGCATATTATGGCTTAGGGAATGTCTATTATGAGCAGGAAGATTATCCGAAAGCTCAACAAAATTTCCTAGAAGCTATTAAGAACGGATTGGAAGAAGCGGATGTATTCTTTATGTTGGGAATGTCCCATCAAAATCAGCAACAGTTTAAACTAGCACTTCCATATTTATTACGTGCAAAAGAATTAATGCCTGAGGATGAGGATGTTGTATTCCAATATGGACTTGCTTTAGCGCAAAATGAGCAATTGACAGATGCCAAGGAAATATTTGAGTTGGTGCTGACGTTAAACAAGGAACATAGTGATGCCCTATATAATCTAGGTGTTATTAGCCTGTTTGAAGAGAACGTGTCTCAGGCACTGGATTATTTCGTTCAAGCACTAGATTATAATCCGACTCATGTATTAGCAGCTAACGGGAAGAAAGTCGCGGAAGAAGCATTACAATAACTAGGTTTGTCGATAGAGAGGTAATGGTAATGGAGAATGTTATGAATATAGGAAATGAAGAATATGTAAAAGGTGAACTTCTCTATACTATTTTTCGTAATGATGTTGAGTATTTTTCCATTGCTAAAATAAAAGTTACGGATACGAATCTAGAAATTGAGGAAAAAGAACTTGTAGTAAAAGGTTATTTCTCTAATCTACAGGAAGGAACCGTTTATATCTTCTATGGACGACTTGAGAGACACCCAAAGTATGGACAACAGTATAATGTCTCCACTTATCAATCCTTTATCCCAGATACAAAGGATGGATTGATTGCCTACTTATCTAGTGATATGTTTTATGGAATTGGCAAGAAAACAGCAAAAAAAGTAGTGGATCATTTGGGTGACTCTCTAGTATCTAAAATCTTAAATAATCCTGACGTGTTAGATTCTGTACCTGGATTAAAGAAAGAATCTGCTGTTACGATAGCGAAAACATTACAAGAGAACCAAGGTTTTGAGCATGTTGTAGTTTATCTATCCAAATATAATATAGGCTTAAAGATGTCTCAAAAAGTTTATGAAAAATACAAGGATGAGTCGATCAATATTTTGGAGGAAGATCCCTATCAATTCGTATTCGATATTGATGGTTTTGGGTTCCAAACAGCGGATGAAATTGCGAGAAAGAACGGTATTTCCTTATCCAGCCCTAACCGAATTGGGGCTGGCTGTATTTTTATCCTGCAAAGAAGCGTTCAGGATGGCCACGTATTTTTACCAATAGAACAATGTCTCCATGAAGTTAGGACACTACTAAGAACAACGGATCTAGATTTATCGGAAGAACAAATAAAGAATACAATTCAAGATTTAAATACAGAAAAAAAGATAATCTTATACGAAGGAAATGTATACCTTCCTTCCTTATACTATGCTGAAGATGGGTTTGCTTCTAGCTTGAAACGAATCATCTCTAGTTCAATAGATGATGAAACTACGTTAGCCGACTTAATGAAAATTATTGGAGACATTGAAGAAGAGGAAGTATTGAGCTACGGGAAAGAACAATTTGCTGCCATAGAACAAGCTTTAAAATCTAAGGTAATGATTTTAACAGGTGGACCTGGTACAGGTAAAACAACCGTAATCAAAGGGATTATTAAGGCATATGCAGCAATCCATAAGGTATCTATTGATCCTTTATCTTATGAGCATAAGAAGGACTTTCCATTTGTCTTAACCGCTCCAACAGGGCGAGCTGCTAAACGTTTAACAGAATCAACTGGTTTACCAGCTTTAACCATCCATCGTTTGCTAGGATGGAATGGAAATGATGGATTTGATAAAGATGAGCATGAACCACTTACAGGAAAGTTTCTAATTGTCGATGAATTCTCTATGGTAGATATTTGGTTAGCTAATAATTTATTTAAAGCGATACCTACCGACATGCAAGTATTAATTGTTGGAGATGAAGATCAACTTCCATCTGTCGGTCCAGGGCAAGTATTGACCGATTTATTGGAACAGCATCATATTCCGAAAGTTAGTCTACATGAAGTTTATCGACAAAAGGAAGGCTCTAAAATTATTCAACTTGCACATGGTATAAAAAATGATAATTGCACGGCAGAATTATTAGAAAACGATCGTGATTTTAGTTTTATCAACTGCCGGGAATATCAAGTAGTAGAAGTGATAACACAGGTGTATCAGAAGGCAATCCAAAAAGGATTAGATGTTAGAGATATTCAGGTGCTAGCACCAATGTATAAGTCACAAGCCGGTATAACGATGATCAATAAAGCTCTTCAAGACTTAATCAATCCGAGATCAAAAGGCAAGAGAGAAGTTAAAATAAATGATATTGTCTTTCGTATTGGAGATAAAGTCATTCAACTCGTGAATCAGCCTGAGGATAATGTCTTTAACGGTGATATAGGAGAGGTTGTAGCTATCTTTAAGGAAAATGAGAATACAGATCATGTGGAACAGCTCGTGGTCACGTTTGATGATAGAGAAGTTGTTTATGAAAGAAAAGATTATATTAATCTCATGCATGCCTACTGTATTTCTATACATAAATCACAAGGTAGTGAGTTTCCTATTGTCATTTTGCCGGTCGTATCGGCTTACAATCGGATGCTAAGAAAGAACTTACTCTACACTGCCATTACCCGTGGAAAGCAATCCTTAATCATATGTGGTGAGAAACAAGCGTTTATGCGTGGTATTCAAACGCAAGATACGAATAAGCGATTTACTTCTCTAAAAGAGTTATTTGCTGAAAGATTTGAGGAATTGCCGATGACAACAGCTTCACCCGATTCAATTGAGGATGAAATTTCACCATATGATTTCATGTAGTTAGGTATATTTTGGGTATTTCGGGAAATCATAACATAATACTTACATTTATATTTCAGGAGAGATTGGTATTATGTTAATGCGATGCCCAAATTGCAGTAGTAAAGATATTGGAAAAATTGGCACTCAACAATTCTATTGTTGGAACTGTTTTGTAGAAATGTCTGTCACAGGAAACGAACTTACAGTACATCAGGTCGAAGCGGATGGTAGCTTGAGTTCATTAAATGATCTATTTACAGAGGAAGAACGGAAAGTGGAATGGTAATCCTTTAGTTGGTAAGATGTTTCACTCAAGATTTAGTTTGCGAACAATGGATAGGCTGACTTTATCCCAGATGTATTCTCTTAAACGGTAAACTCATACTAAGGGGTGTACCAGATGTTCTCACAAAAAAGCCGGTAAATTTTCTCTATTGGATTATCACAGGAATCTTTGTTTTCTTATTCATTTTTTTGTTGGTAAAGCTTTTTCCGTATTACAAGGCGTTTTTTTCGTTTTTATGGAATTTAGCCTTACCTTTTTTAGTTGCATGTCTCATTGCGTATTTGCTTTTTCCTATTGTCCAAAAGCTTCACCAATTTAATATTCCAAGAAGTGTTGCTATTTTAATGATTTATCTGCTCTTCTTCGGGGGAATAGGGTATATCGTATATCGTGTATATCCTGCGGTGGTTCATCAACTACGAGATCTTGATGAATATTTACCTCAGTTGGTTAGCAAATATCAGGATATAATTTATCGGGTTTATGAATCAACATCATTTCTACCCGAAGCAGTACACAATAAAATAGACGAAACAATTGCCTCGATGGAATCAACGGTGGATAGGATTATCGGTAATTTAATAGGTGGTGTCACCAAAATTTTCGATATGATTGTAATCTTAACGGTAATTCCCGTTCTAGTTTTTTATTTCCTTAAAGACTATGTACGAATTAAGGACTATGTAAAAGGATTTATCCCGAACAAATATCGAAAATTTTCTAGTAATCTGGTTCATGCTGTTGATGAAGGACTGGGTAGCTATATTCGGGGCCAACTATTAGTGTGTTTATTTGTAGCAATCACTAGTTACATTGTGTTTCAATTACTTGGATTGAAGTATGCTTTATTATTGGCGATTTTCATGGGGTTAACGAATATCATCCCCTACTTCGGACCCATAATAGGTGCAGTACCAGCTGTAATCATAGCTTTAACGATTTCCGGGAAGATGGTTATTTTTGTTTTAATAGGCGTATTTGTCATTCAATTAATCGAAAGTAATTTACTATCTCCTTACATTGTAGGAAGAAGTATTCGTATACACCCGGTGGCGATTATATTTGTCCTATTATTAGGTGGTAAGTTAGGGGGAGTAATTGGCATGATTTTAGCTGTCCCGATATTAACTATCTTAAATGTATTAACGAAGCACCTCGTGATTTTAGTCCGACAGAATTGACTTTTACAAAAAAGTTCACTATAATATCGCTTATCAATAGTAGTAATCACGTAGAAGGTTATCAGTACATGGCAATCGATTTCTAGAGAGAGGTTTCCTTAGGCTGGAAGAAATCTTAAATTAGAACCATGGAAAGCTAAACCGGAGTACGGCTAATCCCCGTCGGTTTCATACCGTTATCATGAGTGAAGTGATGGACAATGAATATTGTCTATAATTAGGGTGGTACCGCGACTAATCTCGTCCCTGCTATGTGCAGAGAGGGGATTTTTTTATTTTTATACATTGGGAAGTACAATTTTTAGTTGACGAAATTAAAATAGTTGAAATTTGTTACCCCAGTATAAGAATTGTTTACTCCCTATTTACCTGAGTTTGAGATGTATTGATCAACTACTATCATATCAAGGAGGATCTTAATTATGAAACAGCTAACTTCAGCACAAATTAGACAAATGTACCTTGACTTTTTCCAAGAAAAAGGCCATAAGGTCGAACCTAGTGCATCATTAGTACCACAAGATGATCCAACATTATTATGGATTAATAGTGGAGTGGCTACATTAAAAAAATATTTTGATGGCCGAGTAATTCCAGAAAATCCACGTATTGTAAATGCCCAAAAATCAATTCGCACAAATGATATTGAAAATGTAGGCTATACTGCAAGACACCATACATTCTTTGAGATGTTGGGAAACTTTTCCATTGGAGACTACTTTAAAAAAGAAGCTATCATTTGGGCTTGGGAATTTCTCACTAGCGAGAAATGGTTAGGGTTAGATCCAGAACGTTTATCTGTTACCGTACATCCTGAAGATGATGAAGCATATGACATGTGGTTAAATGATATTAAAATTCCTAAAGAGAGAATTATTCGATTGGAAGAGAATTTCTGGGATATTGGAGAAGGCCCTAGTGGTCCTAATACGGAGATTTTTTATGATCGTGGAGAGTCCTATGGTAATAATCCAGAAGATCCGGAGCTTTATCCAGGTGGAGAAAATGATCGTTATCTAGAGGTATGGAATCTTGTGTTCTCTCAGTTTAATCACAATCCAGATGATACCTATACACCACTTCCAAAGAAAAACATTGATACGGGAATGGGATTAGAGAGAATTGTATCCGTCATCCAAGATGTTCCGACTAATTTTGAAACAGATTTATTCATGCCAATTATTAAGAAGACGGAAGAACTTGCTAATGTGAAATATGGTACGAATAAAGCGAGTGACACTGCATACAAAGTAATCGCTGACCATATCAGAACGGTTAGCTTTGCTATAAGTGATGGTGCATTACCATCAAACGATGGAAGAGGATATGTATTAAGAAGATTAATCCGTCGGGCAGTTCGTTTTGCTAAGGAAATAGGAATAGAGAAGCCGTTCATGTTTGCGCTAGTTGAAACTGTTGGCAATATCATGAAAGATTTCTACCCGACTGTATTAGAGCAACACGACTTTATTCAAAATATTATCAAAGTTGAAGAAGAACGTTTCCATGAAACGTTAAATGATGGATTAGAAATATTAACAGATATTATCGAGAAAGAAAAAGCGAAAAACTCCACAGTATTTCCTGGTAAAGAAGTATTTCGCTTATATGATACGTATGGTTTCCCTAAGGAATTAACAGCGGAGTATGTGGAACAATTAGGATTTACAGTTGATGAAGCTGGTTATGAAGAAGAGATGGAAAAGCAGCGTGAACGTGCAAGAAACGCGCGTCAAAAAGTGGACTCTATGCATGTTCAAGATGAAGTACTTGGTAAACTTAACGTAGAAAGTGAATTTATCGGATATGAAACATTAGAAACGGAGACCAAGATCGTTGCTTTAATAAAAGATGGGGAACTCGTTGATATTGTAAAGCAAGGGGACGAAGTGTTAATATTCCTACGAGAAACTCCATTCTATGCGGAAAGCGGTGGGCAGATAGCGGACCATGGTACAATCAAGACCAATACAGCAAAAGCAACCGTAAAGAATGTCCAAAAGTCACCTAAATCTCAAAATATACACCGAACTGTAATAGATAGCGGTGAACTCCATGTTGGAGATGTCGTAACAGCAGTTGTAGATATGGATTCTCGTAATTTAATTGTGAAAAACCATACAGCAACTCATTTATTACATCAGGCCTTAAAAGATGTTCTAGGAACACATGTAAATCAAGCAGGATCATTAGTAGCTCCTGAACGCTTGCGATTCGATTTTTCTCATTTTCAATCTGTAACGAAAGGCGAATTAGAACAAATTGAGAGTATAGTAAATGAAAAAATTTGGGAGTCCATTTCATTAAATATTAGCCAAAAGTCCTTAGCAGAAGCAAAAGAGATGGGAGCTATGGCTTTATTCGGTGAAAAGTATGGTGAAGTAGTTCGAGTTGTCCAAATTGGGAACTATAGTTTAGAACTATGTGGTGGCTGCCATGTTCACAATACTTCAGAAATCGGGTTATTTAAAATTGTGTCAGAGAGTGGAATTGGTGCTGGTACACGACGAATTGAAGCTGTAACTAGTAAATTTGCCTTTGAATTTTTATCTGGTAAATTAGGCATATTACACGAGACTGCTCAGAAGTTAAAGAACACGGAAGAGAAGGTACCAGAACGTGTAGAAGCATTATTCCAAGAGATCAAATCGTTACAAAAGGAAAACGAATCATTGAATGCTAAACTATCTAACTTAGAGGCTTCCTCCATTGTAGAACAAGTAACGGAAGTCAATGGTGTAAAACTTTTAAGCCAAAAAGTGAATGTTAAAGACATGAATCAATTAAGAACAATGGTTGATGATTTGAAACAAAAACTTGGTTCTGTCATAATCTTATTAGCGACGGAAAACGACGATAAAGTACAACTAGCAGCAGGAGTATCAAAAGACCTGATTGAAAGAGGATTACATGCTGGAAATCTAATTAAGTCAGCAGCCCAAATTTGTGGTGGTGGCGGTGGTGGTCGCCCTGATATGGCCCAAGCTGGTGGTAAGGATGCTAGCAAGATTATGGAAGCATTGCAATATGCTACTGAGTATGTGGAGACTAATTTACGTTAAGGAATACTTTCTGTTGAATCCCTCTTTTCTAGCGATTAAAATATTATATTAAATCTTTTAAACATGTTAGAATGGAAATAGACCAAAGTGGAATGAGGTGTCGTGATGAGTTCAATCGATAAAACAATGAAATTCAACTTTTCAGAAGAGCCATTTGATCGTGATATAAAAGAAATCTTAATGACTGTCCATGAGGCACTTCAAGAAAAAGGGTATAATCCTATCAATCAAATTGTTGGGTATTTATTATCAGGTGATCCAGCATATATTCCGAGATATAAGGATGCAAGAAATTTAATTCGTCGCATAGAGCGTGATGAAGTGATAGAAGAACTTGTCAAATCCTATCTCGAGCAACAATATAAAGGTAATTAGATGAGAATCTTAGGTTTAGATGTTGGCTCAAAAACAATCGGTGTTGCAATAAGTGATGAATTAGGTTGGACAGCTCAAGGAATTACCACGATTAAATGGGATGAAACAGATATTAAGTCTGCAGATAGCGAATTAAAACAGATTATAGATGAGCATAATATTGAAAAAGTCATTATTGGATTACCGAAGAATATGAACGGTACGATAGGTGAACGAGGTGAAGCATCGAAGCGGTATGCAGAATATCTGGAAGAAGTGTTCCATGTGGAAACAGTTTTATGGGATGAACGCTTAACAACAATGGCTGCAGAACGTGTTTTACTCGAGGCTGATGTAAGTCGTAAAAAACGGAAAAAGGTAATCGATAAAATGGCTGCTATGATGATTTTACAAGGCTATCTTGATCAAAAATGAAAAGGAGAATATGAATATGGCTATTGAAGAAAAAGAACGCATTATCATTCCTGACGAAAATGGGGAAGAACATTTATTTGAAGTACTATTTACATTTGATGTAGACGAAACTGGTCATTCTTACATTGCTGTAGTACCAGCAGAACAAAAGGATGACGAAGAGGTTGAAGTATACGCTTTTCGTTACGAAGAAAAAGAGGACGAAGACCTTTCTTTATTTGCAATTGAATCGGATGAGGAATGGGATATTGTCGAAGAAATGTTAAATACGTTAGCAGAGGAAGAAGAGCTAAAAGGCTAAAGTCAACATAATAGGTTAAACGATATTATAGTAGGTGCCCATCTGGGCACCTGCTTTTTTCATTTGATTAATCCTAGCGTATATTGTCATTTTCTAGTATAATATACCGGATGAGAGGGGGATGATGAATGTCCAAGGGAAATGATAATGGGAATTTTCGTGATAATTTAATTGCTAGAGGAAAAGAAGCACGAACAGTTCGAAAGATTGTAGCAATCGTAATTATCTCTATACTATTAATTCTTGCAATCGCTGGAATATCTGGCTACCTATACATAAAGTCTGGGCTGGAACCAGTCGACCCAGGTAATGAGCAAGGGGTAGATATTGAAATTCCATTAGGATCATCTACGTCAGGTATAGCGAAAATCCTAGAGGAAAATGATATTATTAAGAACTCTATGATATTCCGATTTTATATAAAGTTTAAAAATGAATCTGGTTTTCAGGCGGGTAGTTATACCTTTACAAAGTCAATGACTTTTGATGAAATAATAGAGTCTTTAAAGAGCGGAAGGTTAGTCAAAGAACCAGTCGTCCGCGTTACCATACCGGAAGGATTAACAATCGATGAGATTGCTGCAATATATGCAGAGAAACTACCTTTTTCAGAGGAAGAATTTAAAGAAAAGCTGACTGATCAGGATTACATTAAGCAATTAATGGCTAAATATCCAATTTTGTCAGAAGATATTTTAAATCCGGAGTTACGCTATCCGCTAGAAGGATACCTATTTGCTGCAACATATGATTTTTATGTGGAGAATCCACCTGTAGAGACCGTTATTGAAAATATGTTAGATAAATCGCAGGCTGTAATTGGACAGTACTTAAATGAGATAACAGAGAGTGGTTTAAGTATTCATGAAGCGGTCACGATGGCTTCAATAGTAGAAAAAGAAGCAGTAACAGAAGATCAACGAAAGAAAATTTCGGGTATTTTCTATAATCGTTTGGAAGTAGGAATGCGACTTCAAACAGACCCTACCGTGCTATATGCAATTGGAGGTCATAAAGAAAAAGTACTTCTATCGGATACAGAAGTTGAATCGCCTTTTAATACTTACCATATTTTTGGTTTACCAATAGGACCGATTTCTAACTTCTCAGAGAGTGCATTTGAGTCCTCTATTAATCCTGAAGTGACAGATTATTATTATTTCCTACATGATGGAGAAGGAAATATTTACTATTCTGAGACTCTAGAACAACATAATGAATACAAGGCTCAATATATTAATTAACATGAAGGAAGTGTGAATTTTTATTCACATTTCCCGTTTTTTTGATTCGTCCTAATTCGTTAGGTTATTTAGATAATTTAGTATAATACTATAAAAATTAGGTATCCTAATAGGATAAATATAAATGAGGGTTAAGAATGGAAGAAAATGTACAAAATTATTTAAGTGATCATCTACCAAAAAGTGCAGACTGGGTAAGAGAAATCGAAGAACAAGCTAAAATAGACAGAGTCCCGATTATGGATCCTATCGGGATTAATTTTCTTATGCAATTAATCCGATTAAATAAGCCAAAACGGATTCTTGAAATTGGAACTGCTATTGGTTATTCTGCATTAAGAATGAATGAAGCATATCCAGAAGCATCAATTACAACCATTGAAAGAGATGATATAAGGTACAACCAAGCTGTGGAAAATATTAATAGGCTAAATAAAACAGAAAACATTACCATTATCCATGGGGATGCGTTAGATGTTTTAGCTGATTTAAATGGGACCTATGATTGTGTATTTATTGATGCAGCAAAAGGACAATATCAAAAATTCTTTGAACTTGTCATGCCTTTACTAGCAGATAATGGGTTAGTTATCACAGATAACGTATTATTTAGAGGATTTGTAATGGATGAAAATTTTGAGCATCCTCGTTATAAGAAGATGGTAGAAAAAATCCGTAAATATAATAAATGGCTGGTGGATCATCCTAGCTTTATTACAACGATATTACCTATTGGTGATGGGGTTGCTATTAGTTATAAAAAATAGAGAAAAGGGGTAGCAAAATGCAAGACAAACCAGTAGTAATTGGAGTTGCGGGTGGTAGTGGAAGTGGGAAAACATCCGTAACGAAATCAATATGCCAGCGATTTTCAGATAAAACAATACTTGTTATAGAACAAGATTATTATTATAAGGATCAAAGTGACTTACCGTTTGAAGAAAGATTAAAAACGAACTATGATCATCCTCTAGCTTTTGATAATGATTTGTTGATAGAGCACATTCATTCCTTATTAAATCATCAACCAGTGGACAAGCCTGTTTATGATTATAAGGCACACAATCGCTCAAAAGAAGTAATTCGAGTAGAACCTAAGGATGTAATTATTCTAGAAGGAATCCTTATTTTGGAGGATCCTCGTTTAGTTGATTTAATGGATATTAAAGTGTTTGTTGATACCGATGCTGATCTACGTATCATTAGAAGATTGCAACGAGATATTAAAGATCGCGGACGATCATTAGACTCTGTTATTGATCAATATTTAAATTCAGTTCGCCCAATGCATTTACAATTTGTTGAACCAACTAAGCGTTATGCGGATATTATTATCCCTGAGGGTGGCGAGAACCATGTTGCAATTGATATCATGGCGACAAAAATCGAGCATATTTTGTCAAAAAATAAAGACAATAGTTGAAACAAAAGTATTGAAAATTTAAATTAAATCTGCCATAGTTATGGTTAGTATACTTTTTACTTCGTTCAGATATTTCTTTACATATGGTTCAATAAAGACAGATGATATAGAATCTGTTATCTGAAAGATGAGGTATTATAGCATTCGCTATTAGCTTGTAGGATGTAAGTTTTTCTACGCAGATAGGAAAGGATTACAATCTTTCTCGCCTGCATAAGAAAAACTAACATATTCGCCCAAAAACAAGCGAATATGAGTTTTTCTACGCAGATAAGAAAGGATTACAATCTTTCTTGCCTGCATAAGAAAAACTAACATATTCACCCAAAAACAAGCGAATATGAGTTTTTCTAATAAGCAGTAGATAGACAAAGGAGTGTTTTTTATGGCTGTAGAAAAAAGTTATTATATGACACAAGAGGGAAAAGAGAAGTTGGAACAAGAACTTCTGTATTTAAAAACGGAGAGAAGACAAGAGGTAGTAGAACGAATCAAAGTTGCACGTGGTTTCGGTGACCTTTCCGAGAACTCAGAGTATGACGCAGCAAAAGATGAACAAGCATTCGTGGAATCGCGTATATCTCAAGTAGAGAAAATGATTCGTAATGCTGTCATAATTGAGAATGATAATGAAAATCCAAATATGGTATCCCTTGGTAAATCTGTTACGTTTATTGAATTACCGGACGGTGAAGAGGAAACTTATACAATCGTAGGAAGTGCGGAGGCAGATCCTTTCGAAGGTAAGATATCTAATGATTCGCCGATGGCTAAAAGTCTTCTTGGTCATGAAGTTGGAGAAGAACTTGCAGTAGTAACACCTGGTGGAGAGATCCAAGTGAAAATTATAAAGGTTCAATAGTGAAAGATAAAGCGGAGTCTACAGCTCCGCTTTTATTATTTATCTCCATCAGCTATACTAACCAATCTCCCATGTTATTGGCTTTTCATATAAATGAAATATTATAGTAAATAATTCAGATGATATCTTGCATATAAATTATGGTAATATAATAAGGTATACATAGGAGGGGAAGATAGAATGAGTGGTTATGATAGATTTTCACGGGTAAATAAATTTGAAAAAAGACGTAAAAATACAAAGTTAATGTCTATGTTAATTATTGCAGGAGGCTTCCTAATTATTCTATTAATCGGTCTATGGATTTTTGGACCTGATGATGACCCTACTAATTCTGATACCGTCACGAGCCCTGATATAGAGGAGAAGGATATTAAGGAAGAGGATAAAGAAGAACAGTCAGAAACAGAAGTTGAGTCTTCTGAAGATGACAATACGGATGATCAAGATCTTGATGAATCCGATAATAATGAAAATGCGAGTCAGAGTGAAATAGTAACTCAACCAGCCGATCCAATCGGAGGGGACGATAATGTAGTGGAAGCCTATACTGCAAACTGGCAGCCTATTGGAACAGCACAAGAGGGACCTCATACAACCAATTTTGATGATGGTTCTCAGGATAGAATCGAGATGACAAAGGCTCTAAGTCTTGCTTCCGGAATAGCAGAAGACAATATGATTACCTGGTGGGTAAAACGTGGTGGAGATCAAAAGGTGATTGGTACGGTTTCCGATAGAGCAGAGACGGTAACATATCGTGTTTATATTAGTTGGATAGATAATCAGGGATGGCAACCAACCTTGGTAGAAGTATTAAAAGAAAATGATGAAAAATGGAGATTTGAATAGTTATAGGAGGAAGACATAATGACAATTGGCATCATTGGAGCAATGGATGAAGAAGTAGAAATTCTTAAGAATAGTATGTCTGAAAAGGAAGAAACAACAATAGCAAACTGTTTGTTTATTAAAGGTAAACTGCAGGAGAAGGATATTGTTTTATTAAAATCTGGAATTGGTAAGGTAAATGCAGCGATGGCAACGACCATTTTAATGGAACGATTTTCGCCAGAGCTCATTATTAATACCGGTTCTGCCGGTGGTTTTTCCAAAAAACTAGAAGTAGGTGATGTCGTCATCTCCTCTGAGGTTGTTCATCATGATGTCGATGTGACAGCATTTAATTATGAATATGGACAGGTTCCAGGTATGCCTCCTACTTTTAAAGCGGATGAGAACTTGGTAGAGAAGGCAATGAAAGTAATCAATAGTATGGATATTCAAGGAGAGATTGGCTTGATAGCAACAGCCGATTCTTTTATGGAAGATCCAAAGCGTGTAGAGGAAACAAGAGAAAGATTTCCTAACATGATTGCTTCTGAAATGGAAGCAGCAGCAATAGCGCAAGTTTCCCATCAATTTGCATGCCCATTTGTTGTCATTCGTGCACTATCAGATATCGCAGGAAAAGAGTCTTCTGTATCATTTGATGAATTCCTAACAAAGGCTGCGAAAAATGCTTCAGAAATTATTATAGCTATGTTAAAAGACATATAGGTCAAGAAGGTCAGAAGAGGAACTCTTTCAGTGAATGAGTTCCTCTTTTTATGTCTACAACCTTCAATTATAGATACTTATCCTTTTCGTTCATTACGATAATACTCATGGAATACCTTCATCAAAGCCCGTTTTTCGATTCGAGATACATAACTCCTTGAGATATTTAGTTTTTTTGCAATCTCACGCTGTGTCATTTCTTGTTTATCATTCAATCCGTAGCGATAAATAATTACTTCCTTTTCGCGTTTATCTAGAATTGAAAAATAATCCTGCATTTTTTCAATTTCCATATTTAGTTGAATGTATTCAATCACATTTTCCGATTCAGCTTCTAAAATATCAATAAGACTGATTTCATTTCCCTCTTTATCCTGACCAATTGGATCATGTAATGAAACGTCCTTTTTTACCTTCTTTAGAGCTCGTAAATGCATCAAAATTTCAATACTTATGTCATTACTATAGCATTAACTTGTACCCACA
>NZ_AEWH01000069.1 GCF_000190475.1 Ornithinibacillus scapharcae TW25 | reverse complement strand
CCGGGTTTGCTTTTTGGATTGTTCCCGATAAAAACCTTATTTTTATTGGGGTACTTGGTTTAGTTGCTTTAATATCGGTCATCATGTTACGCTTTCTACCACCTAAAGAGGAAGGGGAACACAAACCTTTACCTCAATGGTTAAATAAAACTAAAAATGTTTTATTTTACACATTTGGTAGTGTGAGCGTAGTAATTGTGGTTGGTTCATTTTTTATTTATATATACTCATTTTTTGATTAAAGGGCTGAGAAATCAGTCCTTTTTCTATTGGAGGGAAAGACAATGATGGAATTTAATAATGGAATAGACATTGCAGCAGTTGTGGGTAATGTGTGGTATGTAGTACTAGGATTTATTGCATTTGATGTGGTCACGGGGTTACTAGCTGCAGGGAAAGAAAAAAAGTTAAATAGTTCGATTAACTATGTAGGGTTAATACGCAAAGTGGGGGAACTGGCAGCAGTTGCCTTTTTTGTTTTTATAGATGCCTATTTAGGAGCAAATGAACAGATTGTTAAAATCGGTGTAGGTATGGTTATTGTATATGAAGTATTAAGCATTGTAGAGAACTTTAGTCGAATTGGATTGAATCTTAATTTTGTAACGAAATTCTTTGATTCTAATAAAGTTGGCAAGGGTGATAAGTAATGACCTATCCATTTCATTCATTTGAGTATGATTTGTTTATTGATCCAGGGCACGGAGGTAATGACCCAGGTGCTAATGGGTTCGGCGCAAAAGAAAAAGACTGGACACTCAGAATCAGCTTATATCAGTATGTAAGATTCAAAGAATTAGGTGTTAAAGTTGCCATTACTCGAACTACTGACAAAAATTTAGCTTCCGGACCACGTACAGCATTGATTAAAAACAAAGCTAGATACTGCATGAGTAATCACTTTAACGCATTTAATGGAAAAGCTCGCGGTGTGGAAGTAATACACTCTGTGTGGACTGATGACAAGTTAGCAGAAAGGTTTGCGAGGGCGATTAGTGGAGTTTCGGGAATACCATATAAGCGAGTATTTTCACGACAGGCAGACTGGACCAAGAATAAACTTGATTACTACTTTATTCCTCGTGAAACTGGTAATACAGAAAGCCTAATATTTGAATATGGATTTATCGACAACAAAGCAGATAACGATTACTACAAGAATGAAGATAACTTATTCAAAGTGGCTGAAAGAGTAGTAGAAGAATGGTGTAAGGTGTTAGGAGTAAAATACGTACCACCAAAAAA
>NZ_AEWH01000070.1 GCF_000190475.1 Ornithinibacillus scapharcae TW25 | reverse complement strand
TTTAAAGCAAGGCTATAAATTATAAGTGTAATGCTTATTCATTGTAAGATAGTTAAGTGAATAAGGGCGCACGGTGGATGCCTTGGCACTAGGAGCCGATGAAGGACGGGACTAACACCGATATGCCTCGGGGAGTCGTAAGTAGACTTCGATCCGAGGATTTCCGAATGGGGAAACCCACTGTTCGTAATGGAGCAGTATCCTTACCTGAATACATAGGGTATGGAAGGCAGACCCGGGGAACTGAAACATCTCATTACCCGGAGGAAGAGAAAGCAAATGCGATTTCCCAAGTAGCGGCGAGCGAAACGGAAACAGCCCAAACCAAGAAGCTTGCTTCTTGGGGTTGTAGGACATTCCATATGGAGTTACAAAGGAATTCTTTAGATGAAGATACCTGGAAAGGTATGCCGCAGAAGGTAACAGCCCTGTAATCGAAAAGGAATTCCCTCCGGAGTGTATCCTGAGTACGGCGGAACACGTGAAATTCCGTCGGAATCCGGGAGGACCATCTCCCAAGGCTAAATACTACCTAGTGACCGATAGTGAACCAGTACCGTGAGGGAAAGGTGAAAAGCACCCCGGAAGGGGAGTGAAAGAGAACCTGAAACCGTGTGCCTACAAGTAGTCGGAGCCCGTTAATGGGTGACGGCGTACCTTTTGTAGAATGGACCGGCGAGTTACGATCGTATGCGAGGTTAAGTGGAAGACACGGAGCCGTAGCGAAAGCGAGTCTGAATAGGGCGAATTAGTATGCGGTCGTAGACCCGAAACCGTGTGATCTACCCATGTCCAGGGTGAAGGTCAGGTAACACTGACTGGAGGCCCGAACCCACGTATGTTGAAAAATGCGGGGATGAGGTGTGGGTAGGGGTGAAATGCCAATCGAACACGGAGATAGCTGGTTCTCTCCGAAATAGCTTTAGGGCTAGCCTCAAGAGTTGAGTACTGGAGGTAGAGCACTGATTGGACTAGGGGCCCTCATCGGGTTACCGAATTCAGTCAAACTCCGAATGCCAACTACTTTATCTTGGGAGTCAGTCTATGGGTGATAAGGTTCATAGACGAAAGGGAAACAGCCCAGACCGCCAGCTAAGGTCCCAAAGTATACGTTAAGTGGAAAAGGATGTGGAGTTGCACAGACAACCAGGATGTTGGCTTAGAAGCAGCCACCATTTAAAGAGTGCGTAATAGCTCACTGGTCGAGTGACTCTGCGCCGAAAATATACCGGGGCTAAACGTATCACCGAAGCTGCGGATTGTTCTTACGAACAATGGTAGGAGAGCGTTCTAAGTGCTGTGAAGTCAGACCGTGAGGACTGGTGGAGCGCTTAGAAGTGAGAATGCCGGTATGAGTAGCGAAAAAAGAGTGAGAATCTCTTTCACCGAATGCCTAAGGTTTCCTGAGGAAGGCTCGTCCTCTCAGGGTTAGTCGGGACCTAAGCCGAGGCCGAAAGGCGTAGGCGATGGACAACAGGTTGATATTCCTGTACCACCTCATAATCGTTACGAGCGATGGGGGGACGCAGTAGGATAAGGAATGCGCACCGATGGATGTGTGCGCCCAAGCAGTGAGAGTGTCAGATAGGCAAATCCGTCTGGCGTAAGCTCAAGCTGTGATGGGGAGCGAAATTTAGTAGCGAAGTTCCTGATTTCACACTGCCAAGAAAAGCCTCTAGCCAGATTATAGGTGCCCGTACCGCAAACCGACACAGGTAGGCGAGGAGAGAATCCTAAGGTGAGCGGGAGAACTCTCGTTAAGGAACTCGGCAAAATGACCCCGTAACTTCGGGAGAAGGGGTGCTTCTTGCATGAGAAGCCGCAGTGAATAGGCCCAAGCGACTGTTTAGCAAAAACACAGGTCTCTGCGAAGCCGAAAGGCGAAGTATAGGGGCTGACACCTGCCCGGTGCTGGAAGGTTAAGGGGATGGGTTAGGGCTCTGAGCCCGAAGCTTTGAACCGAAGCCCCAGTAAACGGCGGCCGTAACTATAACGGTCCTAAGGTAGCGAAATTCCTTGTCGGGTAAGTTCCGACCCGCACGAAAGGTGCAACGACTTGGGCACTGTCTCAACGAGAGACCCGGTGAAATTATACTATGCGTGAAGATGCGCATTACCCGCGACAGGACGGAAAGACCCCGTGGAGCTTTACTGTAGCCTGATATTGAATGTCTGTGCAGCTTGTACAGGATAGGTGGGAGCCTTAGAAGCCGGAGCGCTAGCTTCGGTGGAGGCATCCGTGGGATACCACCCTGGCTGTATGGACCTTCTAACCCAGGACCGTGATCCGGTTCGGAGACAGTGTCAGGCGGGCAGTTTGACTGGGGCGGTCGCCTCCTAAAAGGTAACGGAGGCGCCCAAAGGTTCCCTCAGAATGGTTGGAAATCATTCGTAGAGTGTAAAGGCAGAAGGGAGCTTGACTGCGAGACCTACAAGTCGAGCAGGGACGAAAGTCGGGCTTAGTGATCCGGTGGTTCCGCATGGAAGGGCCATCGCTCAACGGATAAAAGCTACCCCGGGGATAACAGGCTTATCTCCCCCAAGAGTTCACATCGACGGGGAGGTTTGGCACCTCGATGTCGGCTCATCGCATCCTGGGGCTGTAGTCGGTCCCAAGGGTTGGGCTGTTCGCCCATTAAAGCGGTACGCGAGCTGGGTTCAGAACGTCGTGAGACAGTTCGGTCCCTATCCGTCGTGGGCGTTGGAAGTTTGAGAGGAGCTGTCCTTAGTACGAGAGGACCGGGATGGACACACCGCTGGTGTACCAGTTGTTCCGCCAGGAGCATAGCTGGGTAGCTACGTGTGGAAAGGATAAGTGCTGAAAGCATCTAAGCATGAAGCCCCCCTCAAGATGAGACTTCCCATCACTTCGAGTGAGTAAGATCCCTTAGAGACTATGAGGTTGATAGGTCCGAGGTGGAAGCGTGGTGACACGTGGAGCTGACGGATACTAATAGATCGAGGACTTAACTAACTTTTTGATTTCGTTTGTTTACTCTTATTTAGTTTTC
>NZ_AEWH01000071.1 GCF_000190475.1 Ornithinibacillus scapharcae TW25 | reverse complement strand
CCAAGCAAGCTGGAGTAAGTATAAGAACTCCCCGCGTCAGAAGAGCTACATCACGCGCAAGTATCCAATCACCTCGCGTCACCACGTTTAAGTCCGGCGCACACGCGCCGCCATAGGTAATTCCCGCGCGACTAAATCCAGAACTCCCGCGTCCATGTCACTTCAAGCACTACAAGCTCCCTACACTAACAAGCCACACTCCCTAATCAAAAAACACCTCAAACCACCGTTGGAACAAACCTTTTTCCTTCTCTTTCTGTTGATGTTCGTCATCATCTCCATAAAAATGTTCAGAGCAATGATAGTCTGGTTCTGTTCCTTCTTTAAAGAACATGACTGTACTTGTTGGACAATGGGGGGTGGCTCGTTGTCCCGTTTCTGGGTCGATTGGTACAGCTACTAATCCCTTTGGCGCATCGAAATGCTCTTTTGGTAGATTCTTGTGAACACTTTCCATAAATGTGGTCCAGATATCTTTTGAATAGGAGCGCTCAGGGACAGAAGTGATGGTCCGATTATTATCATATCCTGTCCATATACCAGCTACCAGGGAGGGACTGTACCCAATCATCCAACTATCCGTATCAGTCGATCCCGTCTTTCCAGCATAGGTCCGAGATAGTTTGTCTGCCATGGAAATCCCAGTTACAGACATATACCCATTTAGTGATTCGTCAAATATTCCTGTCATAAGCTGTGTCAAAATAAAAGCACTCTTTGGATTCAAGACAGGAGAGTCATCAACTTTCTCCCGTTCATAGACAACACGACCATTCGGATCCAGTATTTTTTCAATCGTGTGCCCATCAATTTTATAACCACCATTTGCTAACATGCCATATGCAGATACCATTTCTTCTACCGTTACCGATGCAGTACCGAGTGCAAGGGATGGAACTGCGGGAAGTTGACTCGTAATCCCGAACTTTCTTGCTGTCTCAACAAGGGTCTCTTCTCCTAGGTGCATATTCGTTTTTACGGCATAGATATTATCCGACAAGGCCAATGCTTGTGCTAATGTAATCGGTTCGTTGGCATAATATCCATTAAAATTACTTGGTTGATAGACATTTCCATCATCAATTTCAAAGGCGGTAGGTTTACTCATTAACATGGTTGTTGCCGTGTAGCCATTTTGTAGTGCTGCGTAATATAAGAACGGCTTAAAGGTTGAGCCTGGCATTCTCTTTGCTTGAATGGCTCGATTATACGGGCTGTTCTTATAGTCACGTCCACCGACTAATGCCCGTATAGCACCATTTTTGGGGTCGACTGCGACGGCACCTACCTCCATTTCCGAGGAATCTGCCACTGTTTCGGCAACGCTCTCTTCTAGCTCTTTCTGCATCGTTATATCTAAAGTTGTATAGATTTGATAACCTCCAGAACGAACCGATTCTTGATCGATGTTCAGTCGATTTGCAGCTTCTGTCAGAACAGTATCTTGGAAATAAGGTCCTATGGTTAATTGCTTCCTCTCTTTCGGATCGGTATAGGTAAGTTGTTCCCGAGAGGCTAGATAATAATCTTCCTCCGAGATAGCTTCCTTGTCGAGCATTACGGATAATATTTGCTTTTGACGATTGGTTGCACGTTCTGGATCATTTAATGGTGAATAATAAGTGGGCCCCTTTGGGATTCCTGCAAGCATCGCAGCTTCAGCTAGAGTTAGTTCACTGGATTTCTTATTGAAAAAGTGATGACTAGCAGCTTCAATACCATATGCGCCATGTCCGTAATATACGGTATTTAAATAACCTTCTAATATCTCTTCCTTGGAATAATACATTTCTAAACGAATTGCGTAAAATGCTTCTTTTAATTTTCGGCTCCATGTTTTTTCGTGGGACAGGTAAAGATTTCGGGCGTATTGCTGCGTAAGTGTACTAGCACCTTCCTTTAAAGACATAGTCTTGATATCTTTCAGGATAGCCCCAACAATACGTTTTATATCAAACCCGTTATGTTTAAAGAAACGCTGATCCTCTATCATTAAGGTTGCATCAATAATCGAAGGGGACATTTCTTCTAAACTTACCCAGACCCTATTCTGTACCCCTTGTTCTTCTCCTATTACCTTACCATCTGTGCTATAATAAATCGTATTTTGCTCATTTATGAGACTTGGCGGACCAAGGATAAAGGCAGAAAGATATAGCAGCAAAATTGCTGAAACACCAAATAAGAATAGACCAACTATCATTTTCATTAGGGTTCGTTTTAGTTTTTTTGATTGAAATGTGATTCCCATAAGTAATAAACTCCATTATTTTGTCGTATATTGTCATTTAGTATCATTATGGGAAAGTTGATTCAGAAATAAACTCGAAATTATATATATTGAAATGCATCTTCACTTGTCGCTATAATAGTAAAATATGAGTAAGCGCTAGGAGCGACAAAATGGAGAAACAAGTTAGAATTGAACTACATATGGAAATTGAAGACGATGGTTTGAAAGAAACAAGTACAAGTAATCAACTTGGCAACTATTATCAAAAAGGAAATGTGGATGTCCTTACCTTTGAAGAAAAAACAGAGGACAATCAAACGATTCGAAGTTTGATTACTATCTATCCGGAAAAAGTAAATATTAAGCGAACTGGATACGTATCCATGAACCAGCAATTCCATTCCGAGCATGTAACGGAAAATGTGTACAAGCATCCTCATGGACATATCCACATGGAAACATATACAAAATCAATCCGATACCAAGCACTTGAAGGTAACGAAGAGGGACAGCTATACATACAGTATACGGTCAAATTAAATGGACAAGATGAACGAAACCATAGCCTAAGATTGAACTATAAGAAGGAGGATTAACATAATGAACGTTTTAGCCCAAACAGAAATAAATTTAAAAGAACAAATTAGTATTGCAGTTACCAAAGCAGGATTAGCATCAGAAGCGGAAATGCCGGATATTATCTTAGAAAAACCAAAGGATAAGTCACATGGTGACTTTGCTACGAATATCGCAATGCAATTGGCAAGAATCGCGAAAAAAGCTCCTCGACAAATCGCAGAGGATATTGTAGCAAGTCTTGATACATCTAAAGCATCTGTTGAAAAAGTAGAAATAGCAGGACCAGGATTTATCAATTTCTTTATGAAAAATGACTTCTTAACGGATTTAATTCCAACCATTCTAGATGCTGGTGAGGGCTATGGAAGAACCACTCATGGAGAAGGGAAACAAATCCAAGTTGAATTTGTTTCTGTAAATCCAACAGGAAACCTCCATTTAGGCCATGCACGTGGTGCTGCATTTGGGGACGTGTTATGTAATGTATTAGACGCTGCAGGGTATGGAGTGGAGCGCGAGTATTATATTAATGACGCAGGAAACCAAATTGATAATCTAGCACTTTCTGTGAATGCCAGGTATTTGCAAGCATTAGGTAAAGAGGCTGACATGCCTGAAGATGGCTATCATGGTCAGGATATCGTGGAGATTGGCAAGGAACTAGCTAAAGAACATGGAGAAGATTGGGCTAATAAATCAGAAGAAGAACGCTTAGCATACTTTAAAGAATATGGTCTTAAGCACACATTAGGAAAAATTCAAAAGGACTTAGATGATTTTGGTGTTCATTTTGATAATTGGTTTTCCGAGAGAAGTTTGTATCAAAATGATGAAATTACAGACGTATTAGCGAAACTAAAAGCTGGAGACTATGTTTATGAAAAGGACGGTGCAACATGGTTCCGTTCTACGGATTTCGGTGACGATAAAGACCGTGTACTGGTGAAGAATGATGGTTCTTATACGTACTTAACACCAGACATTGCCTATCATCAGAACAAACTAAATCGTGGATTTGATAAGCTTATCAATGTATGGGGGGCAGACCATCATGGTTATATCCCAAGAATGAAAGCAGCTATTCAAGCACTTGGCTATGATGCAGATCGTTTAGACGTAAAAATTATACAAATGGTTAACTTGTTTGATGACGGTGAAAAGCTTCGCATGAGTAAGCGTACAGGAAATGCTGTATCACTACGAGAACTAATGGATGAAGTGGGAATCGATGCAGTTCGTTACTTCTTTGTAGCTCGTTCTAATGACTCACAGTTAGATTTTGATGTAGAACTAGCACGCTCACAATCGAATGATAATCCAGTTTATTATGTTCAATATGCGCATGCTCGTATTTGTACGATGCTAAAACAAGCAGAAGCGAAAGGGATAGAAATTAAACAAACGTTTGATTCAAGCTTATTAACATCGGAAAAAGAATTAGACTTGCTGAAAAAGCTAGGAGAATTCCCTCAAGCCATTACGGATGCAGCTGATAAACATGCGCCTCAAAAGATAACGCAATACGTTTTTGATTTAGCATCCTTATTACACAGCTTCTACAATGCTGAAAAGGTGCTAGATACTGATAATCTAGAATTAACTAATGCACGTATTGCTTTAATGAAAGCCGTTCGAATTACCATTGCAAACGCACTGAAGTTAATTGGTGTTAACGCACCAGAGAAAATGTAGTCGTGTAACTTAATTTAAAAGTAAAATCCAAACGGACCCAAAATATTTGGTAATTATTTTGATTGTTCGTTTGGATTTTTTAATGTTCCTAAATGAAATCAGAATATCTAATCGATATTCAAAAAAACCGGTTGACTGAATGGTCATTCATAATTTATAGTAGTAAATGAAACATTGTTTTTTATTTTCGGAAAAATGCAATCGCTATCATTGTGTACTAAAAAGGAATTTAATACAGATAAGAAAGTATAATCAGCTTTCCTATCTGCATTAGAGAAGCGAACACATTCGCAAGAAACAAGCGAATGCGAGTTTTTCTAGACGAGGGGATAATTCATTAGGAGAAGAAAAACTTCGAAGTAGGAGGGGCAGCTAGTGGAAAATGTACTATTATTAGTAAACACGTTGTTGTTTATTGCTATAGCACTTTACGCGTTCTTCTTGTTTGGTAAAGTAATAGCAACTCGTGTAGCCTATATTAGGCTGGGGAAGAAATCCGAGTTTGACGGAGATATCAAGGAAAGAGTCAATCGAATCATTAAAATCGTATTTGGACAATCCAAGCTATTAAAGGATAAGAAGTCCGGTATTATTCACGTCATGATGTTCTACGGTTTCATACTCGTACAATTTGGGGCAATTGATTTTATTGTGAAGGGAATCTCACCGGGTAATCATCTACCGTTAGGATTCTTATACCCTGGATTTACATTCTTCCAAGAAATCGTAACGTTAACGATTTTAGTAGCAGTTATTTGGGCATTTTATCGTCGTTATATTGAGAAGCTCGTTCGCTTAAAGCGAGGACTAAAGGCGGGATTAGTACTTATATTTATCGGAACATTAATGCTTTCTGTGCTACTTGGTAATGGTATGGCACTAATTTGGCATGGTGAAGCAGCTACATGGACAGAACCGATTGCTAGTTTAGTAGCAACTGCATTTGGCTTTATGTCACCATCTGCTGCAATGGTCATATTCTTTATTTCATGGTGGATCCATAACCTGACCTTATTAACATTCCTAGTTTACGTTCCACAATCCAAGCACGCACACTTAATTGCAGCACCAATCAATGTATTCTTTAGTAAACGTATTCCTGGAAAACTCAAAAAGCTAGAATTTGAGATAGATGAGGATAGTGAAGAAGAAGTTTCCTTTGGGGTTGGGAAAGTAGAAGACTTTGAACAAATTCAAATGATAGATTTCTATGCTTGTGTTGAATGTGGCCGTTGTACAGATGTTTGTCCTGCAGCAGGAACAGGTAAAATGCTTTCTCCAATGGACTTAATGGTTAAAATCCGTGATCACTTAACGGAAAAAGGTGCTGCAGTAACTGGAAAATCACCATGGGTACCATCTTATGCTTTTTCTGGCACACAAGGAAACCAATTAGCAAAAGGTGCTGGAAGTGAAGCCGCAGCAACGATGGAAACAATTAGTTTAATCGGTGATGTTATCACAGAGGAAGAAATCAATGCTTGTACAACATGCCGTAACTGTGAAGATGCATGTCCTGTTATGAACGAACATGTTGATAAAATTATTGATTTACGTCGTTACTTAGTGATGACGGAAGGTAAAATGGATGCTGAGGTTCAACGTGCGGTAATGAATATCGAACGTCAAGGTAATCCTTGGGGATTATCAAAGAAGGACCGTATTAAATGGCGTGAAATTGATGAGACGGCATACATTCCAACTGTGAAAGAACTTCAAAAAGAAGATAAAGAATTTGAATACTTATTCTGGGTAAGTTCCATGGGGTCATTCGATGCACGTAGTCAAAAGATTGCCATTGCATTCACTAAATTAATGAATCAAGCAGGAATAAGCTTTGCAATTCTAGGAAATAAAGAAGCAAACTCTGGTGATACAGCAAGACGTATCGGAAATGAATTCTTATTCCAAGAGATTGCAGAAAAGAATATAAAGGAATTTGAAAAAGCTGGCGTGAAAAAAATCGTAACGATTGATCCACACGCATATAATATTTTCAAGAATGAGTACCCTGACTTCGGCTTTGAAGCTGAGGTTTATCATCATACTCAAATGCTTTATGATTTAGTAATGGAAGGTAAGCTAAAACCTGTTAAACCAATCAATGAGCGTCTAACCTATCATGATTCCTGCTACTTAGGAAGATATAATGGCGTGTACGATCCGCCACGTGAAATTCTTCGCGCCATTCCAGGACTTGAACTTGTGGAGATGGATCGTAGTCGTGAAAATGGTATGTGCTGTGGTGCTGGTGGCGGTCTCATGTGGACAGAAGAAACTACTGGTACACGTATAAATGTTGCCCGTACAGAGCAGGCGCTTGCTGTAAAACCATCGGTTATTTCAAGTGCATGTCCATATTGCTTAACCATGTTAAGTGATGGTACGAAAGCAAAAGAAGTAGAAGAAGATATTAGTACAATGGATGTAGCAGAAATTCTAGCAATCTCTGTACTAGTAGAAGAGGCAGTTAAAACAGCTTAGACTAATTAACAGATTAATTATTACGTTTTAATGACTTATTGAGGCTGTTGATTCAGGCCGTTATGTTTGGTAATACATCAAATATCATAGGTGAAGATTGACTGCCCTTTATCGTGTGGTAAATTAATAAGAGGGGGACTAAAAATAGTCCCCTTTTATATGGTAGATAGGAAAGTATAAAAAATTTCTCGCTTGCATTAGAAAAACTAGCGCATTCGAGTTTTTCTATTAAGTGAACACTGAGCGAGCGTTCAATCATCGTTAGCATGATGAAATACAACATAAATAAATAATCCAAGTGGATAATTCCACAATCTAGTATGAATACAAGTGCTCTAACAAGGGTCCATTGTTCTTCCATCATAGCGTTAGAAAGCACGTACTAGTTATGCATCATAATAGTTTAAGAGGAGGAAATTTTGGAATGAAGAAATCAGTTATCGTATCAGGAGCTAGAACCCCTTTTGGTAAATTCGGTGGCTCCTTACAGTCACTAAAAGCTTCTCAATTAGGAGGAAAAGTGATTAAAGCAGCAATCGATCGAGCAGGGATAGATGGCTCTGATGTTGGAGAAGTCATTATGGGTACCGTGCTACAAGGTGGCCAAGGTCAGTTACCATCAAGACAGGCGGCGCGTGAAGCAGGACTTCCATGGGAAGTAAAAACAGAAACGATTAATAAAGTATGTGCATCAGGTCTTCGCAGTGTCACGTTAGCGGATATGTTAATACGTTTAGGGGAAGAAGAAGTTGTTATTGCAGGTGGTATGGAAAGTATGAGTAACGCTCCGTACTTCTTACCGGATGCTCGTTGGGGCAATCGTATGGGCGACAAACGTGTTGTAGATATGATGGTACACGATGGATTGACATGTTCCTTTACAGGCGTGCATATGGGAACCTACGGAAATTCTACAGCAGATGAGTTTAATCTAACCCGTGAAGAACAGGACAAGTGGGCATATCGTAGTCATATGCGCGCATTAAAAGCGATTGAAGATGGAAAGTTCTCAGATGAAATTGTACCAGTCGAGATTCCACAACGTAAAGGTGACCCTATGCTAGTAGACACAGATGAAGCACCTAGAAAAGGGACTTCAGTAGAAGCCCTGGCTAAATTAAAGCCAGCATTTGATAAGGATGGAACGATTACAGCAGGTAATGCACCTGGTATTAATGATGGTGCTGCTGCATTTGTCATCATGTCAGATGATAAAGCAGCTAGCTTAGGTAAGAAACCAATGGCTACTATCTTAGGTCACGCGGAAATTGCAGTAGAAGCAAAGGACTTCCCAAAAACACCTGGCTTAGTAATCAATGCATTACTTGAAAAAACAGGTTATACAAAAGATGATATTGCTTTATACGAAATTAATGAGGCATTCTCTGCTGTTTCCTTGGCATCTAGTGTAATTGCTGATTTAGATCCAGAAAAAGTCAATGTTAATGGTGGAGCGGTAGCACTTGGACATCCGATTGGAGCAAGTGGTTCCAGAATTATCCTGACACTTATTCATGAATTAAAGCGTCGTGGCGGGGGGTTAGGAATTGCTGCAATTTGTAGTGGTGGCGGTCAAGGTGATGCAATCTTAATTGAGGTGCCGAGTGAATAATTTATTAAGATGCCAATAAAAATACTAGCCAGAAAAGCTAGCAATCTACCTTTTCTGGCTTAATCTATCTACATTTAATAGGAGGAACAACGATGAATACGATTATGGTAATTGGCGCAGGACAAATGGGTTCTGGAATAGCGCAGGTTTTTGCTCAATCAGGATATCATGTATATTTAAATGATATGAACGAATCAGCACTTGAAAAAGGGATGAAAAATATTGAAAAGCTGTTGAATCGTGCGGTAGATAAAGGACGCATGACAGAGGATGAAAAGACAGCAACAATTAGAAGATTATCTCCATCTATTAACCTACAAGATGCAAAAAACTGTGACCTAGTAGTAGAAGCAGTTATTGAGAATATGGACGTTAAGATGAGTGTTTTTAAACATTTAGATGAGATAACACCGGCACATACCATTCTTGCCTCGAATACCTCTTCACTTCGAATAACGGAAATTGCAAGCGCTACCAATAGGCCGGATCAAGTTATTGGAATGCACTTTATGAATCCAGTACCCGTGATGAAACTGGTTGAAATCATTCGTGGTTTACAAACAAGTGAAGAAACATATCAAGCTATTGAGGATATAACTCGCAAGTTAGCTAAGACGCCGGTAGAGGTGAATGACTTTCCAGGTTTTGTATCCAATCGTATCTTGGTGCCGATGATCAACGAAGCAATTTATACCCTTTATGAAGGGGTGGCAACGGTTGAAGACATCGATAGGGTTATGAAGCTTGGCATGAACCACCCTATGGGGCCGCTTCAACTTGCGGACTTCATCGGATTAGATACTTGTTTATACATCATGGAAGTGTTACATGAAGGATTCGGTGACAGTAAATATCGCCCATGTCCATTGCTTAGAAACTATGTAAAAGCAGGCTGGCTGGGTAAGAAGTCGGGAAGAGGATTTTATCAATATGACTAGAGGTAACTAACCAGAGGGAGGCTAGAATTGTGCACTTTCAATTTACTGACGAGCAACAAATGATGCGCAGAATGGTTCAAGACTTTGCGCAGAAAGAAGTCATCCAGGCAGTAGAGCAAATGGAAAAAGAAGAGAAATTCCCAACTGAAATCATTCAAAAGATGGGCGAGCTTGGTATTATGGGAATTCCCATCCCGGAAATGTATCAAGGGGCAGGCATGGATTACACATCATACATCATTGCCATTCATGAGCTATCAAAGGTAAGTGCTGCATTAGGCGTTATTTTATCGGTCCATACTTCTGTTGGGACAAATCCAATTCTATTTTTTGGAACGGAAGAACAAAAAGAAAAGTATGTGCCTAAGCTTGCGACGGGGGAATATCTTGGTGCGTTCGCTCTAACAGAACCACAAGCGGGGTCTGATGCAAAAGGTATCCATACATCCGCAAAGCTAGATGGAGAACACTATGTGCTGAATGGCTCAAAGGTCTTTATCACCAATGGTGGAGCAGCAGACATTTATATTACCTTTGCACGAACATCGCCGGGGGCAAATGGGATATCAGCATTTATTGTGGAGAAGGATACAAAAGGGTTTTTCATTGGAAAACAGGAAAAGAAGATGGGACTTCATGGTTCAAATACCGTGCAGTTGACCTTTGAAAATTGTCGTGTACCGAAAAGCCAACTATTAGGTGTGGAAGGTGACGGCTTTAAAATTGCAATGGCAAATTTAAATAAAGGTAGAGTTGGAATTGCTGCTCAAGCGTTAGGAATTGCAGAGGCGGCACTGGATCATGCGACGAACTATGCAAAGGAACGAGAGCAATTTGGAAAACCAATTGCTCATAATCAAGGTATCTCTTTCAAGCTTGCGGACATGGCAACAAAGGTCGAGGCGGCGAAACTATTAGTCTATCAAGCTGCATCACTAATTGAAAAAGATATCCCATGTGCGAAAGAAGCATCCATGGCAAAAATGTTTGCTTCGAACACAGCTATGGAAGTTGCAATCGAAGCGGTTCAGATATTTGGGGGATACGGCTACACCGAAGAATACCCAGTAGAAAGATTGTTCCGAGATGCGAAAATCACCCAAATTTATGAAGGAACAAATGAAATTCAACATATGGTAATTGCGAACAATATATTGAAATAGGGGGCAGAAAAAGATGAACTTTCAATTAACCGAAGAACAAGAAATGCTACGAAAGATGGTGCAGGATTTTGCTAGAAAAGAAGTAGAACCAACTGCAGCAGAGCGTGACGAAGAAGAGCGCTTTGATAGAGAAATATTCGATAAGATGGCCGAGCTAGGCTTAACGGGAATTCCTTGGCCGGAAGAATATGGTGGTATTGGTGCAGATTATGTTAGTTACGTTATTGCGGTAGAGGAGCTTTCACGTGTCTGTGCTTCAACAGGGGTAACACTTTCTGCCCATCTTTCATTGGCTAGCTGGCCAATCTATAAATATGGAAATGAAGAACAAAAGAAAAACTTCCTATATCGTTTAGCGACAGGTGAAGCATTAGGCGCATATGCCTTATCAGAACCGGGCGCTGGAAGCGATGTTGCTTCCATGAGATCAACTGCAAAATTAGACGGCGACCATTATGTATTAAATGGTAGCAAGGTTTGGATTACAAACGGTGGCGTAGCAGATATTTATGTTGTATTTGCAAAGACTGATGTCGATGCCCGTCATAAAGGGATAAGTGCATTTATTGTGGAAAAAGGAACAGAAGGATTTTCTTTCGGGAAAAAAGAGAAGAAGCTAGGAATTCGTTCATCACCGACTACAGAGTTAATCTTTGAAAATTGTCGAGTACCGAAAGAAAACCTATTAGGTGCTGAGGGTGAGGGCTTTAAGATTGCGATGACAACATTAGATGGTGGTCGGAATGGAATAGCTGCCCAAGCAGTTGGAATTGCACAAGGGGCCCTAGACGCAGCGACAAACTATGCGAAAGAACGCGAACAGTTCGGAAAACCAATTGCTCATAACCAAGGAATATCTTTCAAACTAGCAGATATGGCAACAGATGTTGAAGCGGCACGTCTACTAACCTATCAGGCTGCTTGGCTAGAATCTGAAGGCTTACCATACGGAAAGGCATCTGCAATGTCGAAGCTATTTGCTGGGGATGCTGCAATGCGTATTACAGTAGATGCGGTACAAATTTTTGGTGGGTATGGCTATACAAAAGATTATCCGGTAGAACGTTATATGCGTGATGCTAAGATTACGCAAATCTATGAAGGTACACAAGAAGTACAACGACTTGTTATAGGTAGAATGGTGACGAAATAGAAAGGATGTCCAGTATGCACCAGGTTGTGGAACGAATTGCCAATAAGGATATTCGTGCATTAGCACGAGCTATTACCCTTGTTGAAAATGATCATGAAGATAAGCTGCAAATCATGCAGGATGCCTATTCTATTAAAAAGAATGGCATGTTTGTCGGGTTAACTGGTTCTCCTGGTGCAGGTAAAAGCTCTCTTGTTAACCGCCTAATTAGCCATATTCGAGCAGAAGGTAAAACCGTTGCAGTGATTGCAGTTGATCCTACGAGCCCTTTTAGTGGTGGGGCACTACTCGGTGACCGAGTGCGGATGAATGAACATTTTACAGATGACGGAGTATATATCCGCAGTATGGCAACCAGAGGAAGTCTAGGCGGATTATCCCGTGCAACCAAGGATGCTCTCCGATTATGTGATGCATACGGTTTTGATGTGGTCATGGTGGAAACGGTCGGGGTTGGTCAGTCTGAACTAGACATTATGAAAATTGTAGACACAACAGCAGTGGTACTGACTCCTAATAGTGGGGATGTCTTGCAAATCTTCAAGGCAGGAATTATGGAGATAGCGGATCTATTTGTGATCAATAAAGCAGATTTACATGGTGTCGGTAAGTTACGCGCCATGTTAAGAGAACTGGTTCATATAACAAGTACTGATGATCACGAAACAGCTATTGTAAAAACCATTACAACGGAGAATCAAGGGATTGACGAACTATGGGAAAAGATAAAAGAACATCACCACTATTTATATCGTACAGAGGCAGGTAAAACTCGTCGTCATGAACAATACCAACTAGAGGTACTAGAGTTAATGCGTGAGGAAATTTGGCGTGATCTTCATCAGTATGTGCGTAACAATCCTGTATTTAACAAAGAGACTGGAGACCCATATAGGCAGGCAAGTTATTGGTATGAGAAATGGAAAAGGGAAGGGAGATAGGATAGTGAAGGAGAATAAGGTTCTATCTTCTGTAAAAGACGAGGAATTAATTAAAATCAGGCGTGACCAAATGATAAAAGGTGCCTTAACGCTTTTTAAAGAAAAAGGCTTTCACCGCACGACGACAAGGGAAATCGCAAAAGAGTCAGGGTTTAGTATTGGAACGCTGTATGAATATATTCGTACGAAGGAAGACGTCCTATACCTTGTATGTGATTCTATTCATGGTGAAGTAAAGAAGCGTTTGGAGGCAGTAGTAGATGTCAAGAAACCAACAATTGAAAACTTCTGCAATGTTATCACATCCTTCTTTCGGTTGATGGATGATATGCAGGAAGAAATATTAATTTTGTATCAAGAGGTAAAGTCTTTAAGTAAGGAAACTAGAAGTGCCGTTTTGCAAAAGGAACGAGAAATGGCATCCATGTTGGAAGATGCCATCAGAACCTGTCTGCCACATGAACTTCCAAAGCAAGATATTACCCTTCTTGCTAATAATCTATTAATACAAGGACATATGTGGGGATTTAGAAGATGGATGCTTCAAAAGGAATTTACATTAGAAGATTACATCGAAAAACAATTAAAATTCGCACTAGTTGCGATGGGAATTGAAAGCTCGACGAAAATTGGGGAGGGATGATGATGGAACAAGTAGCACCTTATCAAACAAAGCATAAAGTTCGTTTTGTTACTGCATCTAGTCTTTTTGATGGGCATGATGCCTCGATTAATATCATGCGTCGTATTTTACAGAGTAGTGGAGCAGAGGTGATTCACCTAGGTCATAATCGCTCTGTTGAAGAAGTTGTTCATGCTGCAATACAGGAGGATGTACAAGGAATTGCCATATCCTCTTATCAAGGCGGACATGTAGAATACTTTAAATACATGATTGATTTGTTAAAGGAACTAGGTGCAGAGCACATCAACGTTTTTGGTGGTGGCGGAGGCGTAATCATTCCGCGCGAAATTAAGGAACTACATCAATACGGGGTAACAAGAATCTTCTCACCAGATGACGGCCGAGAACTGGGCCTTCAAGGCATGATTGATTTCATGCTGAAGGAATGCGATTTCCTACCACCGCTCCATTTTGAGAAACAATTAGAGCTATTAAAATCAGGTGAACGTCAGGCAATTGCCCGAATGATAACATATGTTGAAAGTGAAGATGTATCGATCGAGGATAAAAAGAAGATATTAGCAGCGGTTGGTGAGAATGCAAATACTAGTATTCCTGTATTAGGAATTACCGGAACAGGTGGAGCAGGGAAAAGCTCCTTGACTGACGAGTTAATTCGCCGATTTTTAAACGAGATTCCTGAACGTAAGATAGCAATCGTGTCCATTGATCCAACAAAGCGCAAGACAGGTGGTGCATTACTAGGAGACCGAATTCGAATGAATGCTATCTTTACTGATCGAGTTTATATGCGTTCATTAGCTACAAGGGATTCTAGAACCGAGTTATCGAAAGCAATAGAAGAAGTAATCCAGGTTTTACGTGCGACAGGATATGATTTCATCGTTGTGGAAACAAGTGGTATCGGGCAAGGGGATGCAGCCATCACAGATATTACGGACCTATCCATGTATGTTATGACATCAGAATACGGTGCACCGACACAGCTTGAGAAGATTGATATGATAGATTTCGCTGATTTTATTGTCATAAATAAGTTCGAGCAAAAGGGATCAGAGGATGCATTGAACCAAGTCCGAAAGCAATATGAACGAAGTCACATGCTATTCCACCATGACAAAAAGACGTTTCCAGTGTACGGAACTATTGCAAGTCAATTTAATGACACGGGAACCAATGCTTTATTTGCCGCCCTTATCGATAAACTGAATGACCGTTATGGCTGGGATGACAAGGTTGATTTTGACCGTTATTCGATATCAGAAAAGCAAAATCTAATCATTCCTAACGAACGTCGTCATTATTTAAGAGAAATTGCAAGTCATGTTCGTAATTATCATAAACTGGCAAAGGAACAAAGTGATATTGCAAGAACGTTATATCAGTTGCATGGTTCACTTAACGTGTTGGAGGATGACGGAGCGAAAGAAACACTGCGTCGCTTTTATACAACTTATGAAGCAAAGCTACACCCTCATGCAAAGAAGCTATTGGAGTCGTGGGATACATTAAGAGAGAGCTATTCAGGCGATACATTTGTTTTTAAGGTCCGTGATAAAGAAATCAAAATGGAGTTAACAACAGAATCACTAGCTGGACTAAAGATTCCAAAGGTAGCTTTTCCGAAATATGTTGACTGGGGAGACAGACTTCTTTGGCAGTTGAAGGAAAACGTGCCTGGGGCATTTCCATTTACAGCAGGGGTTTTCCCATTCAAACGTAAAGGAGAAGATCCTACAAGACAGTTTGCAGGGGAAGGGACACCAGAACGTACGAATCGACGTTTTCATTATCTCTCGAAAAATGATGAAGCAAAACGCTTATCCACTGCGTTTGACTCGGTAACTCTATATGGGGAAGACCCAGCATATCGTCCTGATATTTACGGGAAAGTCGGTGAAAGTGGCGTTAATGTTTGTACATTAGAGGATATGAAAAAATTATATAAAGGATTTGATTTGACCAATCCATTAACTTCAGTATCCATGACCATTAATGGCCCAGCACCAATTATTCTAGCAATGTTCTTTAATACAGCTATTGACCAACAACTTGAAAAGTTTGAAAAAGATAATAATCGTAAGCCTAACCAAGAAGAATACGAAAAAATAAAGGCGGATACATTATCCGTTGTTCGTGGAACAGTTCAAGCGGATATTCTAAAAGAAGATCAAGGACAAAATACATGTATTTTCTCTACAGAATTCGCCCTTCGAATGATGGGAGATATTCAAGAATACTTTATTAACCATGATGTTCGAAATTATTACTCTGTATCTATCTCTGGATACCACATAGCAGAAGCGGGTGCAAATCCAATTACCCAACTGGCATTTACGCTTGCTAATGGATTTACTTATGTCGAATATTATCTAAGCCGTGGCATGGATATTAATAAGTTTGCACCAAATCTATCATTCTTCTTCTCAAATGGATTAGACCCTGAATACACTGTTATTGGTAGAGTTGCAAGACGTATTTGGGCGATAACAATGCGTGATAAATATGGTGCAAATGAACGCAGCCAAAAATTAAAATATCATATTCAAACTTCTGGTCGTTCCTTACATGCACAAGAAATTGATTTTAATGATATTCGAACGACCTTACAGGCTTTAATCGCAATTCAAGATAACACGAATTCTCTTCATACAAATGCTTATGATGAAGCGATTACGACACCAACTGAGGAATCTGTTCGCCGTGCGATGGCAATTCAAATGATTATTAATCGTGAGTTTGGCTTAACGAAAAACGAAAACTCCCTGCAAGGATCTTTTATTGTGGATGAGCTGACAGATCTAGTAGAAGAAGCGGTACTACAAGAGTTTGAACGTATTAACGACCGCGGTGGTGTTCTAGGGGCAATGGAGCGTCAATACCAACGAGGTAAAATCCAAGAGGAATCATTATATTATGAAGGTAAAAAGCATAGTGGAGAGCTACCGATTATTGGCGTCAATACGTATCTCAATCCAAATCCACCTTCAGAGGAAGAAATTGATTCCATGGAATTAGCCCGTGCTACAACAGAAGAGAAAGAACATCAAATCCAAGAATTAAAGAAATTCCAAGCACAGCACCAGGATGAAGTTGGTCCGGCTTTAAAACGTCTTAAAGAAGTAGCGGCTTCAGGAGGGAATATCTTTGAGGAATTAATGGAAACGGTTAAAGTTGCCAGTCTAGGCCAAATTACTAATGCTCTTTATGAGGTAGGCGGACAGTATAGAAGGAATATGTAAATGATTATGCGGTATGTCGCGCGGGATGATGGAAAGTGAAGAGAGAATGGATAATTCCCGCGCTAATGGAAATATAAATTACGCGACCAACACAGATTCTCACGAGAGAAATCATATATATTACGCGATAGTCATGCACTCTCGCAAGAAAATAACATTCACGCGCGGTATTTGCCTAATGCCGCGCTACTTTTTCATTAATGAAAGTTATTAGTAAAACTCAGGCAAAATCTCCCTAAGAACATCGACCAAATAAAGTTGATAAAATCACTATTATTTGTTTATAATGTAAATCATACATAATTTGCATCACCAAGAGTAATCCTTTACAAGGATTGACTTTTATACATGGTAGGTTGAAAAGAACGAGCGAATGCGAGTTTTTCCAATATCAAAGAAAAGGGAGTGCGGTATTGTGAGCTTGGATAATCTTAGCCGCGAGGAAATTAATAAAATGTCAATGTTAGAATTGGCACAAGAAATCTTATTAGATGAGAAAAAGGCACTAGACTTTAGAGATATTTTCAATAAAATTGCCGAACTGAAGGAATATACGGAAGCACAAAAAGAAGATTTTCTTGTGCAATTCTATACAGACTTAAATGTAGACGGTCGATTTATCACGCTTGGTTCCAATATGTGGGGATTAAAGCGTTGGTATCCGTTTGAACAAATTGATGAAGATATTCACAATGAGCCTAAGAAGAAGAAAAAGGCGAAGAAGAAAATCGATGATGATGATGATTTAGACTTAGATTTAGATGATGATCTAGACTTAGACCTAGATGTTGATGATGATCTAGATGATGAAGACGAAGACTTCGATGAAATTGATGACGACTTTGATGAAATCGATGAAGACGATGACGATTTCGACGATTTTGATGATGAAGATGAGGATATTGACGACGAGCTAGAAGATCTGAATGAAATTGAAGATGAAGAGCTTGATGATGAATTAGAGGATGAAGATAAATAATTGACTGCTTGACTTTTAAAGGACAGGTTAGTACAATTTGTATTGGGCTCTTTAAATTAATTTATTCAAAGCGTTCCCCCTAAATAGGGGGAGCGTTTTTTGTGTTTTATACAAGCTTTTAGTGGGAATCTATTACGTAGTGAGGAAAAGATTCGTTCCATAAAACTGATAAAACATAGCTTTTCATTTCGGAAATACCGAAAAAAATCAATACCACTGAATTGTTTTATAACTTCTAGGTTTCATCAGGAAGATTGTGCACAAACTAAATCAAACAGTGGTCGTACTTATAATTCATATGAAAGAGGGATCGTTGTGGCTAAGTATATTTTTGTCACAGGTGGCGTAGTGTCATCTTTAGGAAAAGGAATAACAGCAGCATCAATAGGGAGATTACTGAAAAATCGTGGTTTACAGGTCACCATCCAAAAATTTGACCCATATATTAATGTCGACCCAGGGACAATGAGTCCATATCAACATGGAGAGGTTTTTGTAACCGATGATGGAGCGGAAACGGATCTAGACTTAGGACATTATGAGCGATTTATCGATGAAAACTTAAATAAATATAGTAATATTACGACTGGTAAAGTATATTCCAATGTTATTCGTAAGGAGCGTCGTGGTGATTATTTAGGTGGAACTGTGCAAGTAATACCACATATAACAAATGAAATCAAAGACCAAGTATTCCGCGCAAGTGAAGCGACGGGCGCAGATGTTGTTATTACAGAAATTGGCGGAACAGTAGGGGATATCGAGTCTCTTCCTTTCTTGGAAGCTATTCGCCAAGTGAAAAGTGATATTGGAAAACAAAATGTTATGTATATTCACTGTACATTAGTACCTTTTATAAAAGCAGCTGGAGAACTAAAAACAAAACCTACACAACATAGTGTGAAAGAGTTACGTTCACTTGGAATTCAACCTGATGCTGTTGTATTACGTACGGAACATGAAATAAGTGAAGATATGAAGGATAAAATTGCTTTATTCTGCGATATTCGTGAAGAAGCGGTTATTGAAATGCGTGATGCAGCAAATCTATATGAGATTCCACTGGCATTGCAAGAACAGAAACTTGACCAGCTAGTATGTGACCATTTTGGATTAGAAGTAGGTCCTGCTAATATGACAGAGTGGAAAGGGCTTGTAGAACGTGTTACAAACCTATCCAAGACGATTGATATTGGTTTAGTTGGTAAATATGTGGAACTACAGGATGCTTATATTTCAGTAGTTGAATCACTGAAGCATGCTGGATATGCACATGATGCAGATATTAATGTCCATTGGATTAACTCTGAAAAATTAGATGCCGGAACAATCCGTGAAAAACTTTCACAAGTTGATGGAATCATTGTCCCAGGTGGATTCGGAGATCGTGGAATTGAGGGGAAAATTGAAGCAATTCGCTATGCACGTGAAAATAACATTCCGTTCTTTGGCATTTGCTTAGGAATGCAGTTAGCAACAGTAGAATTTGCACGCAATGTTTTAGGATACACAGATGCACATTCAGCTGAAATCGACCCAAATACTACCCATCCAATAATTGATTTATTACCTGAGCAGAAAGATGTGGAAGATTTAGGTGGTACACTACGTTTGGGCTTGTACCCTTGTAAATTAAAGGATGGCACAAAAACAAAAGAAGCATATAATGGCGCTGATATAGTAGAGGAACGTCATCGTCACCGCTATGAATTCAATAATGAATACCGTGAAGAAATGGAAGCAAAGGGATTTGTTTTCTCTGGAACGAGCCCAGATGGTCGCTTAGTTGAAACGATAGAAATTTCCGATCATCCGTGGTTTGTTGCATGTCAATTCCACCCAGAATTCAAGTCTCGCCCAACTAAGCCACAAAGCCTATTCAAAGGATTTATTGGGGCATCAGTAGAGCGATTTAGCCAAAAATAGCATATAGTACTTTAAATTGTATAGGAATTTAGTCGTGAATTTGACCGTATATGGTACGATTCACGACTTTTTTGTTATAGTCAATTTAGAGTTTATCATTTAGACAATAGGGTATATGATAATGTCATTCATGTAATTCCCATAGCTGAAAATAGGGTGGAAAATTTCTTTAACGTTTGTTCGTTAAAAAGAAGGGTATTTTGTGCTTTATATCGAATATTTAAGCTTGAAGGGGGATCTTGTCACGATGAAGAGAAAAATATTAATAGTAGACGATGAGATTGGAATTCGGTTATTATTGGAAGACCTTTTGGCTAGTGAGCAATACGAGGTGCGGACAGCTGAAAACGGCAAAGAAGCATTGGAACTAGTTAAAATACATAACTTCGATTTACTCCTTATTGATTATAAATTGCCAATTATGGACGGAATAGAAGTGATGAAACAAATAGAAAAAGAGAATATTGTTCTAGATACTATTGTAATGAGTGGCTTAGTAGAAAATATTCAAGAAGATACATATGCATTAAAAAATGTAAAGAAGGTACTATCCAAGCCATTTGATGTACTAGAGGTTCGTAACTTTGTAAATCAACTACTAGCAGATTAGCTAGAATTTTTTAAAAAGTTTGCGAGTGGCTACTTTAGCCCTATAACCTTGCACCAAACTATTTGACTTTGGTATTCTTATATTGAACTTAAGAGAATAAGTAACCTGTTCAATGTTAAAGGAGGATATCAAATGCCATTAGTATCGATGAAAGAGATGCTAGAGAAAGCGAAAGATAACGGCTATGCCGTAGGACAATTCAATATAAATAACTTGGAGTACATACAAGCGATTCTTCAAGCTGCAGAGGAAGAAAAGTCTCCTGTAATTCTAGGTGTTTCTGAAGGTGCTGGGAAATACATGGGTGGCTTCAAAGTAGTTGTTGCAATGGTCAAGTCGTTAATGGAGGAATATGGTACAACTGTTCCTGTAGCGATCCACCTTGATCATGGTTCAAGCTTTGAAAAATGTGCCCAAGCTATTCATGCAGGATTTACTTCTGTCATGATTGATGCATCACATTCACCTATTGAGGAAAACATTGCGACAACTAAGAAAGTTGTCGAATTAGCTCATATCCATGGTGTTTCTGTAGAAGCAGAAGTGGGTACTGTTGGTGGAGAAGAAGATGGTGTTATCGGTGGTATTAATTATGCAGATGCACAAGAGTGTGTACGCTTAGTAAAAGAAGCTGGTATTGACTGTCTTGCTCCAGCACTAGGCTCTGTACATGGTCCATATCAAGGCGAGCCTAACCTTGGCTTCAAAGAAATGGAAGAAATTCTAAATTTAACACAAGTACCATTAGTACTGCATGGTGGTACAGGAATCCCTACAAAGGATATCCAACAAGCAATTTCTTTAGGAACTGCTAAAATTAACGTTAACACTGAAAACCAAATGGCACAGGCAAGAGCTGTACGCGAAGTACTAAATGCAAAACCTGATGTGTATGACCCACGTAAGTATTTAGGACCTGGTACAGAAGCAATCAAGCAAACTGTAATGGGCAAAATGCGCGAGTTTGGTTCTTCTAACAAAGCTTAATAAAAATTAGAGGAAAATGCCCTTTCCGTTTAGTGATTCTCCGTATAGTATAGTAGGTAGGAATCCTGAATTGTGAGGGCTATTCCTATAATTTGGCATCTTTCATTCAGGAAAGTTTAACCTTGTTCCGATAGACAATTTTATTTGGGGAGGTATGAGGCATGAAGTTTTTTATTGATACAGCAAATATAGAAGAAATCCGTTCTGCGAACCAGTTGGGAATAGTGGCAGGTGTAACTACAAATCCTAGTCTGGTAGCAAAAGAAGGGGTATCCTTCCATGACCGTTTACGAGAGATTACGGACGAAGTAAAAGAAGGCTCGGTAAGTGCGGAAGTAATTGCTGAGGATGCAGAAGGAATGATTGCAGAAGGTCTAGAACTAGCTGCAATTGCTCCGAACATTACGATAAAAGTGCCGATGACATTAGAAGGGCTAAAAGCAGTAAAAGCTTTCAGTGACAAAGGTATTACAACAAATGTCACGCTTATCTTTAATGCAAACCAAGCACTACTAGCAGCTAGAGCGGGTGCTACCTATGTTTCCCCCTTCCTTGGTCGTCTAGATGATATCGGACATGATGGAATGCAGCTAATTGCTACCATTTCTGAAATCTTCGACCGTCATCAGATTGACACACAGATTATTGCTGCGAGTATTCGCCATCCGTTACATGTTACGGACGCAGCATTACATGGTGCACATATCGCGACCGTGCCATATAATGTACTAGGCCAGTTAGTGAAGCATCCTTTAACAGACCAAGGTATTGAAAAATTTCTAGCTGATTGGAATAAAGCGAATAAATAAGCATGGAATACGACATGAATGACCAAACTAGAAACAAGATCATTCATGAACCATTTATACTTCAGTAGATAGAAAAGTATAAAAATCTTTCTCGAAACTAAGGCATTCAAAAAGGACGAGCGAATGCAAGTTTTTCTAAAGAATCCAACTTGTCAGTCTAGTCAGCACCGAACAAGGCAACAGTACTGTGGATGCAAATAAATATGTGGAGGATGTCCGCACTAATTGTGTGTAAGGGGTATCCTCACCTCAAAAGCGGGGTTTTAAAATGCAAAAGATGATAGTTGAGGGCGGTCACGTCTTAAATGGAAAGGTACGCATCAGTGGAGCGAAAAACAGCGCTGTAGCACTCCTGCCAGCCGCCATATTGGCTGATTCAGAAGTTATAATAGAGGGACTGCCTCAAATTTCGGATGTATATACATTAAGTGATCTACTAGAAGAAATTGGAGGAAGTGTGTCTTGGGATGGACAAACAATACATATCAATCCAGAGAACATGATCTCGATGCCACTTCCGAATGGGAAAGTAAAAAAGCTCAGAGCTTCTTATTACTTTATGGGAGCAATGCTTGGAAAATTTGGGAAGGCTGTTATCGGTTTGCCTGGAGGATGTTTTCTTGGTCCCCGTCCGATAGACCAACATATAAAAGGCTTTGAAGCTCTAGGTGCTGAGGTAACAAATGAACAAGGTGCCATTTATCTTCGTGCAAAGGAATTAACCGGTGCTCGTATTTATCTCGATGTTGTAAGTGTGGGAGCGACTATCAATATTATGCTTGCCGCAGTTAGAGCAAAAGGCAAAACCATAATCGAAAATGCTGCGAAAGAGCCAGAAATTATTGATGTTGCAACTCTCTTGACCAATATGGGAGCGAAGATTAAAGGTGTGGGGACGGATGTAATCCGCATTGAAGGTGTACCGTCCTTACATGGATGTAGACACACCATCATTCCGGACCGAATTGAAGCTGGAACTTATGCTATTGCAGCAGCGGCTGCTGGTAATGAAGTCATCATTGATAATGTGATTCCACAACATTTGGAGTCATTACTTGCAAAGCTACGCGAAATGGGTGTCACCGTAGAGGATTCAGACGACCAACTATATATTGCATCAAGAAACCCACTAAAAAGCGTGGATATCAAAACATTAGTATATCCAGGTTTTCCTACTGATTTACAACAGCCATTTACCAGTCTTTTGACAAAAGCGCATAACACTGGATTAGTGACTGATACCATTTATTCGGCTAGGCTCAAGCATATTGACGAACTTAGACGAATGAATGCACTTATTAAGGTAGAAGGTGGGTCAGTTATTGTTTCAGGTCCAGTCCAGCTACAAGGAGCAAAAGTGAAAGCGAGCGACCTCCGTGCGGGAGCATCACTAGTTGTTGCTGGTTTAATGGCTAATGGAATTACAGAAATCACTGGACTTGAGCATATCGATCGAGGCTATGAAAACATGACAGAGAAATTAAATAGTCTTGGTGCCAATGTATGGCGTGAGGATATGACCGAAGAAGAAGTTGTCCAGTTTCAGAACTCATAAAAAAAGAACCTGAATTGTCCATTCTACTTCAGGATGAACCTTTTTGGGATGAGGTTATTCGGTAAAGGGAGTTGGATAATATGGAAAGAAGTTTATCAATGGAGATTGTGCGTGTAACAGAAGCCGCAGCACTTGCTTCTGCCCGTTGGATGGGGAGAGGGAAGAAGGAAGAAGCAGATGATGCTGCGACGACTGCTATGCGTGATGTTTTTGATACTATTCCAATGCGCGGAACAGTTGTTATTGGAGAAGGCGAATTGGATGAAGCACCAATGCTTTATATTGGTGAAAAACTAGGTACAGGTGCAGGGCCTCTTGTAGATATTGCAGTTGATCCGTTAGAAGGAACAAATATTGTTGCTAGAGGGACAAATAATGCTCTGACTGTAATAGCGATTGGAGATCACGGTAAAGTACTTCATGCGCCCGATATGTATATGCAAAAAATTGCAGTTGGTCCAGAAGCAGTGGGCAAAATTGATATCAATGCACCAACGATTGATAATCTGAAAGCAGTAGCGAAGGCCAAAAATAAAGACATAGAAGATATTGTTGTTATTTTAATGGATCGCCCACGTCATTACACATTGATTGACGAAATCAGAGAAGCTGGTGCACGCATTAAGCTTATTCAAGACGGTGACGTTGCAGCTGCTATCAGTACTGCATTCGATCATACAGGGATAGATTTGTTTATGGGTATTGGTGGTGCTCCAGAAGGCGTAATTGCTGCTATTGCATTAAAATGCCTAGGTGGAGAAATGCAAGGACGCCTCATTCCACAAAATGAGGAAGAAATTGCCCGTTGTAAGAAGATGGGAATTGAGGATATAAATAAAGTCTTCTATATGGACGACTTTTGTGGTGGAGATGATGCCATTTTTGCAGCTACTGGTGTAACAGATGGGGAATTGCTAAAAGGTGTACAATTTAAAGGTTCAAAAGCTAAAACCCAGTCTGTTGTCATGCGTGCTAAAAGTGGAACTGTTCGTTTTATTGACGGTGAACATAGTCTAAAGAAGAAACCAAATCTGGTTATGCAACCGGAATGAAAGGAACAAGTATAAAATCGGAAAACATTGGAGGGAAAAACCAATGTTTTCCACCCCCCTACTTAAAGGTCAACTTCAAAAGGCTTATCGCCTATACTAACTTTTCCTTGTAATAGAACTGCAAAAAAACGGTTACGTTCTCGATCTTAAAAAAAGTATTGAATATTCCTATGAAAACGTTTAAGATTGTAAATGTTTAAGATAAGTGTTGTTTGGGTACGATACAAATTAAAAGAGAAATATATTCAGACAGAAATCTCGATATTTGAGATGAGTCGAAAAACTTCTATTCTAGCTTCTAATACTATTCTTCCCTTCTAAAATTTTTGATTTCACATCAGGAAGTAATAATTTTATTCATAAGCAGATAGGAAAGCAAAACAACTTTCCAAGTTGCATGGAAAACTAGCGCATTCCCAAGCTATAAGTGAATGGGTGTTTTTCTAATAACGAATCAGACTAAGCTCTTATCAATTAATGACTAGATATTCAGATTTTTTACTGAGCCTTTACATAATCAGTAATTATCTATCAAAATAGTAAATATGTATATAGAATAGGCGTGGTGACAATATGGCTGAACTTACCTTAAGTAAGCTTGAAGAACTGACATTGAAGGAAATTTATGCATTAGCGAGAGAATATAAGGTTTCTTATTATGCTAAACTAACAAAAAAAGAACTTATTTTTTCAATCTTAAAAGCACAGGCAGAAAAAGATGGCTTTCTATTTATGGATGGAGTATTAGAAATTATTCCATCAGAAGGCTTTGGTTTTTTAAGACCAATTAATTACTCTCCTAGTGCAGAGGACATTTATATATCTGCATCCCAAATTCGCAGGTTTGATTTGCGTAATGGAGATAAAGTATCTGGTAAGGTTCGCCCGCCGAAAGAAAACGAGCGTTATTATGGATTACTTCATGTTGATGCCGTAAACGGTGAGGATCCAGATTCTTCTAAAGAACGGGTTCATTTCCCAGCACTAACAGCGTTATACCCAGATAGAATTATGAAGCTTGAAACAGAATCAAACAAGCTTTCTACAAGAATTATGGACTTAATGGCCCCTGTCGGTTTTGGTCAACGTGGTCTAATCGTTGCACCACCAAAAGCAGGTAAAACAATGCTGCTAAAAGAAATAGCAAATAGTATTTCGGTAAACCATCCTGAGGCAAAACTAATTATTCTATTAGTAGATGAACGTCCTGAGGAAGTAACTGATATTGAACGTTCTGTACATCCCGATGTTGATGTAGTAAGTTCTACGTTTGACGAGGTTCCTGAAAATCATATTAAGGTTTCTGAACTTGTACTAGAACGTGCAATGCGTTTAGTAGAGCATAAGCGTGATGTTATTGTACTGATGGACAGTATTACACGTTTAGCTCGTGCTTATAACTTAGTCATTCCACCAAGTGGTCGTACACTTTCTGGTGGTATTGATCCTTCAGCATTCCACCGTCCGAAGCGTTTCTTCGGAGCGGCACGAAATATTGAAGAAGGTGGAAGCTTTACTATTCTTGCAACAGCTTTAGTAGATACAGGTTCTCGTATGGATGATGTTATCTATGAGGAATTCAAAGGTACTGGTAATATGGAATTACATTTAGACCGTAATCTAGCTAATAGAAGAATCTTCCCTGCGATTGATATTCTACGTTCAGGTACACGTAAGGAAGAGTTATTAGTGGAGAAAAGCCAGTTGGACAAGATGTGGGCAATCCGTAAAACGATGCAAGATACTCCAGACTTCCTAGATCGTTTCTTGAGAAAGCTGAAGCTATCTGAGAGTAATGGAGAGTTCTTACAAAAATTAGAAGAAGAAATGCAGCGTAAAAGAGCTTCGAAATAACCAAATTAGGATTAGGTAATATTTTTCTGCACGAAATATGTCAATAGGCTATTGCAAACATCTTCTCATATTGATATAATTTTTTAGTGAGTTTAGAAAAGGTGTATACCTAATGTGGCTCTTAAAATAACTCTGTTTCCAAAGGATTCAGGGCAGAAGGAGTGAAAGAAATGAAAGAAGGAATTCATCCAGAGTACAGAAAAGTAGTATTTCTTGATACTAGCTCTGACTTTAAATTCTTAAGTGGTTCTACTAAGAGTTCTGACGAAACTATCGAATGGGAAGATGGTAACACATACCCACTACTTCGTGTCGAAATCAGCTCTGAATCACATCCGTTCTACACTGGTAAGCAAAAGGCTGACACTGTTGGTGGACGTGTAGATCGATTCAAGAAGAAATATAATATGAAATAAGATTCACTGTTACTACCAGTGAATAACCGAATGATACAATTTTTTGGGTGAGTTTACTCATGCCGATAAAAACAGGCAAATCTATATGCTTTGCCTGTTTTTTATTTAGTAAAAGGGAAATCTCACCTGTTTAAGGTTAAGGAAAACTACCGCATTCACAGGAAGACGAGTGAATGCGAGTTTTTCCTATTGATGGTCACATAAAATGAACTTTTTAACATAGAAGAAATGAAGGGAGATCCCAAAACATGTATGTGATGAAGCAAAGCGGCTGGCTAGAAGTGATCTGCGGCAGCATGTTTTCAGGTAAATCCGAAGAACTAATTCGAAGAGTAAGAAGAGCAACGTATGCGAATCAAAAAGTTCAGGTCTTCAAACCGGCTATTGATAATCGCTATGATGATGTTGCAGTGGTATCCCACAACGGTACTTCTGTTATGGCAACACCGGTGGATTCATCCGCAAACATACTAGAGAATCTACTACCTAACGTAGAAATAGTAGGGATCGATGAAGCGCAATTCTTTGATGAAGATATTATCTATGTCGCAGAGCAACTTGCAGACCGAGGTATCCGCGTGATTGCAGCAGGACTAGACCAAGACTTCCGTGGTGAGCCATTCGGCCCGATGCCAGAACTAATGGCTCTAGCAGAATCCGTAACAAAACTGAATGCAATTTGTCCACTTTGCGGATCTCCCGCAAGCCGTACACAACGATTAATTAATGGACAACCAGCATCCTATAATGACCCAATCATTCTTGTTGGTGCATCGGAGTCCTATGAACCAAGATGCCGCCACCATCATGAAGTTCCAAACCGCCCGACAAGTGCGGAAATGCGTAAGTTGATGAATGTTGGGGAGTAATGTGAATTGAGCGCCTGTTATAGGCGCTTTTTTGTTTGGGATTGTTGGTGGGTGGCGGGGTGCCAACATTGTTGCCATTTGGCCGAACAATACTGTTTTTTTCGGCGAACAAACCAAATTATCGCTGAAGTTTGGGGAAATCCGACCGAACCAGAAACCATATTCGCCGAACAGCTTATTTAATCATGGAACTGAACAAATGAAAGAAGGAAAATCCTCCATCCGTATAGAAATAATTGTGGGAGGAGGAGAGTCTTTAATAATATTAAAAAAAGAGAACCGTTGGAAGAGCTCTTACAGTTGTAGGCTTTATTAAAAAGGTTAGCACACAACGATCCATTAACTACAATTCTTCAAGCTGAGCTCCGAAAAAGGAAAAGACCGGTTACTGGTGAAAAAGAAATCGAGTTTCCATTGAAATTTTTAAATCAGGAGGAATACATTATTCTACATGATTTGCGAATTAAAGATTATGCCGGTTACTTCCAGATTGATACCTTAGTTATGAGCCCGAAATTTCTGTTGATAGTTGAGATAAAAAATTGGTATGGAAAAGTGATTTTCGGATCAAAAGGACAAGTTACCAGAGTAGGGGATGGTGGAAAGGAAGAAGGATTTAATAACCCCGTATTTCAAGCAAAACTTCAGAGACATCGGTTAAACCTCTTGTTACACTCCCAAGGGGAAAAGAAACTTCCTATCGAATTTCATGTTGTTATCGCATTACCCTCAACCATAATTAAATCGGAGAGTCCAGATTCCATCCCAAAACAAGTTATTTATAATAATGAACTATTGTTTGCCATTCATAACTTGGAAACGCAGTATACCAATTCCGTTATTACGGTGCCAGACCTCGAATGCTTAGCCAATAGATTGATTTCCTCACACGACTCCAGTGCACGGAATATACTTGATTCATTTAACATTAGCAAAGAATCCGTAATAAAAGGTGTCATCTGCCCAGTATGCGACCATTCTCCAATGGTTAGGAAAAAACACAAATGGCACTGTGTACAATGTATGCACTATTCAAAGGACGCCCACCTTGAAGCACTCTCAGACTATAAGCTACTTTTTAATCGATACATCACGAATAGCCAAGCCAGAGACTTTTTAAAAGTGGATTCACCATATGTGGTCAAAAGGCTACTCCAGCAGGGTGGATTTAGGTCTGTTGGGAATACGAGTAACCGTTACTATATCTTGTAAAGAGAGCATTCGCCGAACCTTTTTGCAAAATTCCCGAGGTTAGTCTTGTTTTCGCCGAACCACATTGAAAAACCGCCGAAGCACATCACTCCCCCCCACCCCCACAAAAGAATTTTGACCTGAACCCTTCCGTATACTATAATTATACTGTTAATCTTAGTGAGGTGACCGTGATGTTAGATCGTTTGCAATCATTGGAAGATCGTTACAATAAATTGAATGAATTATTAAGTGACCCGGAAGTTATTAGTGATACGAATAAATTACGTGAGTATTCCAAGGAACAGTCTGGTCTTGAGGATGTTGTACAGGCATATCGTGAGTATAAGGATGTGACTGGGCAACTAAAAGATGCGAAGGAAATGCTAGAGGATGACCTAGACCAGGAAATGCATGCTATGGTTAAGACAGAGATTTCTGACCTTTCGGCTGCAAAGGAAGAATTAGAAGAACGAATGAAAATTCTTCTATTACCGAAAGACCCGAATGACGACAAGAATGTTTTCGTGGAGATTCGTGGTGCAGCTGGTGGAGATGAAGCAGCATTATTTGCTGGGGATCTTTACCGTATGTATACCCGTTATGTAGAGAGCCAAGGCTGGAAGGCTGATGTTATGGATGCTCATACAACAGGTGTCGGTGGTTATAAGGAAATTATCTTCATGGTAAAAGGACAGGGAGCTTACTCCAAGCTGAAGTATGAAAATGGTGCTCACCGTGTCCAACGTGTACCGGAAACGGAATCTGGTGGCCGTATTCATACGTCGACTGCAACAGTTGCGGTATTACCTGAGGCAGAGGAAGTAGAAGTTGAGCTTCATGATAAAGATATTCGTGTCGATCTGTTTGCATCAAGTGGACCTGGTGGACAAAGTGTAAACACGACCATGTCAGCGGTTCGCTTAACACATTTACCGACAGGGATTGTTGTATCCATGCAGGATGAAAAGTCGCAGATCAAGAACAAAGAAAAGGCAATGAAAATTCTTCGTGCGCGTGTGTATGATAAGTTTCAACAGGAAGCACAGGCGGAATATGATGAACATCGTAAGTCAGCAGTAGGTACAGGTGACCGTTCAGAACGTATTCGTACGTACAACTTCCCACAAAACCGTGTGACTGATCATCGTATCGGATTAACGATTCAAAAGCTTGACCAGATTTTAGAAGGTAAGCTTGATGAAGTGATCGATGCGCTGATAATGGAAGAACAAGCTAAGAAATTAGAGCAAATTGGTGAATAATATGACCCAAAAACAATACGAAGTCCTTAACTGGGCTTCTCTTTTTTTAGAACAACATAATCGTGAGACAAGGGTAGCAGAGCTTTTACTTCAGCATCATTTAAACGTATCGCGAACGCAATTTTACTCACAAATGCGCGACGAAATACCAGCTAGTATAGTAGAAAAGTACCGTGAGGATATAGAAAATCATGCGGAAACCGGTGTACCTATTCAGCACATAACAGGTTATGAAACCTTCTATAGTAGAAAATTTTATGTAAATCCTCATGTTTTAATCCCACGCCCGGAAACGGAAGAATTAGTCTTACATGTAATTAATCATGCACCAAAGGACCAGCCAATAACCATAGTTGATATCGGAACTGGTAGTGGAATTATCGCAATTACACTGGCCCTAGAATTACCGAATGCTACTGTGTATGCTATCGATATTTCAAAAGATGCCTTAGCCACAGCTAGAAAAAATGCGGAGACTTTGCAAGCAGATGTCACATTTTTGTATGGGGATTTTCTGGAGCCTTTCATAGATAAAAATCTAACAGCTGATATCGTCGTTTCTAATCCTCCTTATATTTCAGAGGATGAACGTGAGCAACTTTCGGATACAGTCATAAACCATGATCCGGAGCTTGCATTATTTGCTGAGGACCAAGGTCTCGCTGCTTATAAACATATAACGAAAATGCTGCCTCGAGCAGTGAAAAAAGGTGGAACTGTTGCATTTGAAATCGGTTATTTGCAAGGGGAAAGTGTAAAGTCATTGATTCAGGAAACATTTCCAAACTCATCTGTAAGAGTACTTCAAGACATCAATGGAAGAGATCGAATAGTATTTGCGAATAACCTAAGCTAGGGGAGATATTATGAAAACCTTTCCTATGTTGGATTATGGGTTATTTTACTAATAAGTATGACGGCACAGATTTTCATGCATTGGGATTCAAACAAGCCATTAGTTGGGCTTAATGCTCTTGGAATAGTAATTATCATACTACTATTTTTCCATTAGAAAAGAAAAGAACGTATCACAACAGGATACGCTCTTTTCTTAAATAATCTCTCTAATATCCTCCCAACCATATACAAGCTCTAAAAGGTTTTCTCCACCGATTTCGATTTTTTCTATTCCAATTTGCTTTGCGCCAAGAGCCTCATAAAAATAACGAGAAGGATTATCTGCTAAAACCATTACAGTCATAGAATAGATGCCTTTTTCTTTCAACATTTCCACAACAGGCTCTACTAACTTTCTCCCAAGACCTTTTCGTTGATAGGATTCCAATAAATAAATAGCATATAATTCTCCCTTGTATTCTGGATAATTTCCAGTCCGTTCGATACCGCCACCTGAGAATCCTACAATCTGCCCATTCTCATTTTCAACAACATATACATTTTCCTGAGGGATAATCGTCTGCCATCTTTTTTCACGGTCATCATCATTCATATTATTTAAATATTCGTCTGAAACAATGTTTCGATAGGTTGTTCTCCAGCTATCAATTTGTACTTTGGCAATCCCTCTTGCATCAGCAACGCTAGCTTTTCTGACTTTCACATGAATCCCTCCAATAGAAAAATAATAGATTACTAGTTTAAAAATGTTCCTACCTGACCATACTGTGACTAAATCATAGTGTTAGGGGTGGGGTTGAAAATGAAAAAACTAGGAATTATTTTAATTATACTTATTATGATTGCAATTGCCATGCCAATCAAGGGGCAAGGTGATGAAAATAATATGGATGACTATCAGGTTATTCCGGATGATGCGATTCGTTTACGAATTCTAGCAAATAGTGATAATGAAGCTGATCAAAAGATTAAACAAAAGGTACGAGATGATGTAAATGTAGCAATTACAGAGTGGGTTGCAGACATTACGGATATTGAAGAAGCTAGAAAATTATTGGCAAGTAAAGTTCCTGAAATTCATGAAATTGTGAAAGAGACGTTGAAAGAAGCTGGAGAAAAACGAGAAATTGATGTGGAGTATAATGATAGTGTTAGTTTTCCAACGAAAATTTACGGTACATATCTTTATCCAGCTGGAGAATACGAAGCAATTTTAATCACGATTGGCGAAGGAGAAGGCTCGAACTGGTGGTGCGTCTTATTCCCTCCGTTATGCTTCTTAGATTTTGCAAATGGGATTAGTGTGGCGGAGGCAAGCCCAGGTGGTTTTGAGGAAGAAGCTGAGAGTGAAGAGGGATTGAAGATAAAATTTTTCCTATTTGAATGGCTTGGATTGTCATAGAGTCAAAATCTCATGCATAAAATGATAGAAAAGCGAGATTCTAGAAAATGTTATTTCAGAAGTGCTATAAAAATTCTATCATAACAGGGGTGTAGATATGAAATTACTACTAGCAAGTGAGGTACCAAATGAGAAACTTGAAATATTTTTACGAACGACAGACCAAGTAGACGGGGAAAGTCTAATCAATGACGGATATGTAGTTGAAATTGCGAATGAAATCAAAGGATGCTTTGTCCTTTCATCTGTTGACGCTGGTGTGTTTTGGCTAAAGCAGCTATATATAGCTAAGGAAGCCGCGCAGAATTTACCAGTACTTTTAGAAACAATCATTGTTCTTGCAAAGACGAAGGAAGCGAAAAAGGTTTATGTACATAGTCATCAACCGGTTGTGGATATATTACTTGGTGCGTTACAGTTCCACCCACAGAAAGAAGCATTAAAAGTGAACAATTTACAAGGAAAAGAAGGAAACTGGTGGGCATACGAAGTCTCATAAGCAATTCTTATTCACATAATCCACAATACACTGTGAACAACTTGTGTGAAAACTGTCAATAAGTCTAAATATAGTGGATAATCTGTGTATAATCCGTTTTAAATAAACGTTTGTTTGGAAAACCTGTGGATAAACACGGGTTTTCTTTTGATTTCTGTGGATAACACTATGTTTTGCTAAACCTCTGCCGATTCGGGTAAAATGAGAAAAGGAAAAGAGGTAGTAGTGATGATAGATACAAAACGATGGAAAATAGCTGAGAGTGGAAAAAGCAAGGAGGAAACAATTGCCGAAGCAGCGCAGTTGCTTAAGGCAGGTCATACCGTTGCCTTTCCAACAGAGACAGTATACGGCCTTGGGGCAGATGCAACAAATGCAGAAGCCGTAGCGAAAATTTTCCAAGCAAAAGGTCGTCCACAGGATAATCCGCTTATTGCACATGTTGCAAGCAAGGACCAGTTATTAAAGCTGGTAGATAGTCTACCTGACTATGTGGAAAATTTAATAGATGCTTTTTCACCTGGACCTATTACGTATGTACTACCTAGTAATGGTATATGTGCGGAAAACGTAACGGCGGGGTTACCTACAGTAGGAGTTCGGATACCGAGTCACCCGGTTGCATTAGCTTTACTAAAAGTATGTGATGTACCGATAGCTGCTCCAAGTGCAAATCTATCTGGAAAGCCTAGTCCCACAACTGCAGACCACGTATGGGAGGACCTGAATGGTAGAATTGCAGGAATTGTAGATGGTGGCCCAACTGGAGTCGGAGTGGAATCAACGATTATAGATTGCACACAGGAAACGCCATCTATATTACGACCTGGTGGTATCTCTAAAGAAGAAATTGAGGAAATAGTTGGCAAAGTTTTAGTAGATCCAGCACTTGATAACGGTGACACAAAGGAAAAACCAAAGGCACCAGGAATGAAATATACCCACTATGCACCTGAGGTTCCTTTATGGTTAGTGGAAGGGGATAATGCTAGGCTACAGAAAGTTTATCAAGAATTAGTTGATGAGGGGAAGCGTGTCGGTGTTTTAGCCAACCGCAATACACTAGAAAAATTAAACGTCACCGATCAAATATCGTTAGGAGAGTCGCTTGAAGAAGTTGCAGCGAACTTATATGATAGCTTACGAAGATTTAAGCAAGGAGAAATTGATATCATCCTTTGTGAAACCTATCCAGAGATAGGCATTGGACAAGCAATCATGAATCGATTACGTAAGGCTGCTAGCCGTTATGTGGAAAAATGATAAGGATAAGTTTTTAATAAGAAAAGCAACACCTTTAATATCCGAATAAACCCCCTTGGACATGCATATAGTGTAGAAGGCATGTCCAAGGGGGATGATTCATGGGGGATTATTTTTCAATAGTAATAATGTCATTGGCAATAGGAATGGATGCATTTTCTGTTAGTCTTGGACTAGGAATGCAACGAATGCGACTTAAAAAAATAGCATACATTGGACTAGTCGTAGGAGTATTTCATATTATTATGCCTTTTCTTGGTATTATAGTAGGAAAATTAATCTCTGCTCAAATTGGTGAGTGGACAACCCTAGCTGGAGGGTTACTGTTATTTGGGATTGGCGCTCATATGTTATTTTCAGCGTTTAATCATGAAGTTGGTAAAGTCATCCAGACAACTGGAATGGGCTTGCTAATCTTCGCATTTAGTGTAAGTATCGATAGCTTTTCGGTGGGCCTTAGTCTTGGTCTGTCCGAAGTGAAAACAGTACTTACACTCATCTTATTTGGGTTTACTAGTATGGTACTAACCTGGGCTGGTATGTTAATAGGAAGAAAAGTTCGAGGGCTTTTAGGTGCATACAGTGAAATACTCGGAGGAAGTATTCTCTGCGGATTCGGTTTATACATCATCTTTTAGTGTATAGGGATTCTAGAGCATCGACAATTGTTTCATAAAAAATGCCGTATATCAAATCAATAATCTGGGAATCGCACAGTTAAATTACAGTGCGATTTTTTATTGATTTGATAGGACTCGCGATTAATTCACAATAAAATAATTGAACCCCATATCTTTAGATACTAATCTAACAGATTGGAGTTCATTTTTTTCAATCACATATGAAACTATATATTAAGAAATAATGCTGTATTTTCCGTGTCTTACTACAGTGTTAGGCATTTCATATCCCAATACCTTTGCTGCGTCCTTTGACAATTCCACCAATACACTATTTTCTCTCACTTGAAATACCTTTCCTTCGTACTGCTGGTTCCTTCTATCGAAAAGAACCACATCCCCTACATTTGCTGTTTCAGTATTTTTCATTAACTTCCCCTCCCAAAGGATAATACCTAAATGAGACTTCTCTATATTGTATAGAAGAATTACCGAGGCTATGTAAACAAAAATGGAGCGAAGATTAGAGAAATAGTAAAATGGTAACTTAGGTATTTTCAATTCTTATAACAATAGTAATACTTTTGTATTAGAATTTCTACAAATTTTTTCATTTTTTGACAATTTGCGAAAAAATAACTAGTTATAAAGTCCTATTTAGCTATTTTTTGTCGTACGAAATAATCATTTTCAAATATTTCGCCAATTTAAAATAAATAACTGTTAGAAATGAAATCATAACACATATAACCTTAAACGGAAAGAGGGATATTTGTCCATGCTTTTTCTGTCAACTGTCTGTAAACTGTGTTATATTTTAGTTAGAAATTCACTTGGTTGTTCATACCACTTGAATTGGAATTGGAGGTATTTTCATGAGGGTTCTATTTGTATGTACTGGGAATACATGCCGTAGCCCGATGGCTGAAGCTCTATTAAAAAGCAGGGTGCCTGACGCTGAGGTAAAATCTGCAGGGATTTTTGCTGCGAAGAATCAAAGGGCATCTAAGAATGCAATTGTAGCGCTAGAGAAAAAGGGTATTAAGCTAGACCATTTATCCAATCCTGTTGATGAAAAACTGTTAAACTGGGCAGACGTTATTTTAACCATGACTACGCAGCATAAGCAATCCCTTATCATGCAGTATCCAAATTTTCAAGATAAGTATTATACGTTAAAGGAGTATGTTTCCGATTCCGATAAAAAGATATGGGATGAACTAAAGTCGTTATATGCAGACTATGAAACGAAACGATCACAATTTATACTAGAAAACCAACGCAAATTAAGTAATCCTGAATTAGAAAAGCAACTACGAGAATATCTACAATATGATATTGAAAAAATCAGCCAGTTAGAGAGTAGCTTAATCAATTATGATATTTCAGATCCATTTGGTGGAGACCTCAAAACATATCAAGAAACGTTAGATGAATTAGAAGAATTTATTGGGTTATTAATTAAAAAATATAGATAGAAAAACTGGGGGAAGACAAAATGAGCGATAAATATCGTTTTGGACTAAGGTTAAAGTTAGTATTCTTTACAACTGTATTAGCAATTATCACCTACTCTACTAGTGCATTTTTCCTTTATTTTCTTTATGACTATATTGTGGAGTTTTGGGCTGTATCCATGGAAGTCTATACATTAATTACCTTATCCTTAGGGATATTTTGGTCGGGTGTGCTGGCGTACTTTGCAGCTCGTATTATAACCAAACCATTAAATAAGCTAGCTCATGTCGCATCAGAAGTGGCAGAAGGTAATCTTAACCAACAAGTAGACATCCCGTCCTCAGATGATGAAATCCGTGCTTTAAGCACATCTTTTAATGCGATGCTTAGCAATTTGCAAGAAATGGTACATAATATAGATGTACATTTCAAAACTACGAACGAATCTGTTGTAGAATTACGAAATGCTTCTAGTGAAGTATCCCAACATTCCGCCCAAATTAGTGCATCCATAGAAGATATTTCTAAGGGAGCTGAAACTTCTTCAGAAGCGATTCAACAAACGGTTGAATCCGTAGAGGAAGCAACTGTCTTAGCAGAAAAAGTTCAAGAAAAAGCTGGACAGTCAAAAGAAAAATCCACGACCATGTTGGAGACATTAAACACGAGTAAGGCAGTTGTACATCAATTAGTGGAAGGAATTCAAAAGCTTGCACAAGACCAAGAATACTCCCTGAAAGATGTGGATCATCTAAAAGAAAATGCTCTTCAAGTAGAATCGATTATTTCAATGGTCGGTGAAATAGCGGAGCAAACGAATTTGCTTGCATTAAATGCTTCTATTGAAGCCGCAAGAGCTGGTGAACATGGAAAAGGATTTGCAGTTGTTGCGGATGAGATACGTAAACTCGCTGATCAAAGTGCTCAAGCAGTCCAACGTATTTCTGAATTAATTATGGCAATTCAAGACGATGTGAATAGAGTTGTGAAGAAAATTAATGAAAATGTCCAGTTTGCGTTTAAAGAGGCGAATAATGGAATTAGAACGAATACAGCTATTGAGCAAATGTCTAGTTCAGTAGAAGAAGTTGCCAGTGAAATTGATGTGATTCTTAACATTGTAAATCAGCAGCTTGCATCTATCCAGGCGACAGCTTCTCAATCTCAAGAAGTGGCGGCAATTGCGCAAGAAACCTCAGCTGGTGCAGAGGAAGTTAATGCATCGGTACATGAGCAAGCAGCGTCCATTGGAAAAGTTGATGAACTTGTTCATGATTTAGAAGAACAAGCAAGAGGCTTGAATAAGCAAATACAAAAGTTTAAGGTTAAGTAATACAATCTAGAATAGGAGTGTCGCAAAGTGAAAGTAATTATCTCAGGTGATCATGCAGGGATGACAATCCGAAATGAAGTAAAAAGCTTGCTAGAAGAGATGGGTATTGAATATGAGGATGTTGGCTGTAGTTGTGAAACATCGGTAGATTATCCGGATTATGCATTACCAGCAGCAGAACGAGTTGCAAAAGGAGAATTTGACCGCGGTATTTTAGTTTGTGGTACAGGAATTGGAATGTCTATTGCCGCGAATAAAGTGAAAGGTATTCGTTGTGCTTTACTTTCTGACGTGTACAGTGCGAAGCTTACTCGTATGCATAATGATACCAATATGATAGCTATGGGTGAACGAGTGTTAGGCCCTGGTCTAGCTAGAGAAATAGCAAAAGCTTGGCTTGAAACTGATTTCGAAGGCGGCCGTCACGAAAAGCGGTTAGATAAAATTACAGCTTATGAAGCGAAAAATTAATTAGAAGTTGAATCGGGACATGAGTATTTCCTATATTTAGATTCAAACAATTGTTTTTGGTGTATAAACCCGATCCGGAATTATACTTCGCTATCACTTCCGGTACAGAGGCGGCTGGTGAGCCTCCTCGTGCTAACGTATTGCGGGGTCTCACCGATGCCTATCCTCCCACTGGAGTGATCGTGTATTTTCGGAGCTAAAATAGTGCATTGTTTGTCTTTTAATTAAGAAATTGGTTATGTCCCAACCTCAACCCTTTTACTTAAGTTAGGTGATGTATCTTGCAACTAATGGAAACGATTCAATCAAATCTACATACTATCTCTACGGAACTTTTAACAGCAGATTATTTGGAAAGCGAATACATTTTTGTGATTGGTTGCTCTACGAGTGAAGTAGCTGGTGAACATATTGGAACGGCGGGTAGTGAGGACATCGCAGCACATATTTTCCAAGCCATGCAAAAACTCCAATCCGATAAAGGAATCAGATTAGCATTTCAATGCTGTGAACATCTAAATCGAGCACTTGTTGTGGAACGTGAAACAATGGAGAAGTTCCAGCTGGAAGAAGTAGCGGTCGTACCTATACCAAAAGCTGGTGGCTCAATGGCTTCTTACGCATATAAGCATTTTAACAACCCAGTAGTAGTAGAAAAGATTCAGGCTCATGCAGGAATAGATATTGGAGAAACCATGATTGGTATGCATCTAAAGCATGTTGCAGTTCCAGTCCGTCTTAAGCAACGTTATATTGGAGATGCGCGTGTAAATGTGGCACGGACTCGACCAAAGCTTATTGGGGGTTCACGTGCAGTATATGATAGATTACAAGATACAAATTCTTGTACATAATATAACAACTAAATTGGGGAGGATTTACCGATGGAACATTTAATGCAGAATGATCACGAATTATTTGAGGCAATTCAAGCAGAAAAAAAGCGTCAGCAAAATAAGATTGAGCTTATTGCATCCGAAAATTTCGTTTCAGAGGCAGTAATGGAAGCGATGGGTTCTGTCTTAACGAATAAATATGCAGAAGGATATCCAGGTAAGCGTTATTATGGTGGTTGTGAGCATGTGGATGTAGTAGAAGACTTAGCTCGTGACCGTGCAAAAGAATTATTTGGAGCAGACCATGCGAATGTTCAACCGCACTCTGGTGCACAAGCAAATATGGCGGTTTATTTCTCTGTATTAGAGCCAGGTGATACAGTTCTAGGTATGAATCTAAACCATGGTGGTCATTTAACACATGGTAGCCCAGTTAATTTTAGTGGAACATTATATAACTTTGTCGATTACGGTGTGGAGAAAGAAACGGAGCAATTAGACTATGACAAAGTACTTGATAAAGCAAGAGAAGTAAAGCCAAAACTAATTGTAGCTGGGGCTAGTGCATATTCTCGTACTCTTGACTTTGCGAAATTCCGTGAAATTGCGGATGAGGTTGGTGCCTACCTAATGGTGGACATGGCTCACATTGCAGGGTTAGTTGCTGCTGGCTTACACCCTAATCCAGTACCATATGCAGATTTTGTAACCACAACAACACATAAGACATTACGTGGCCCACGTGGTGGGATGATTCTTTGTAAAGAAGAATATGCCAAAAAGATTGACAAAGCTGTTTTCCCTGGAATGCAAGGTGGTCCACTAATGCATATTATTGCAGCGAAAGCGACAGCATTTAAAGAAGCATTATCTGATGAATTCAAAGAATACTCTAAACAGATCATCGCAAATGCCAAGGCACTTGGTGAAGCCTTGGTAGAAGAGGGAATCCGTGTTGTATCTGGTGGAACTGACAATCATTTACTATTATTAGACGTTACGCCACTAGGCATCTCTGGAAAGGTTGCAGAGCATGTCCTAGATGAAATCGGAATTACTGTCAATAAAAACACGATTCCTTTTGACACAGAAAGCCCATTTGTAACAAGTGGTATCCGTATTGGTACACCGGCTGTTACCACACGAGGATTTAAGGAAGAAGAAATGCGTGAGATTGCCAGTATTATTTCGTTAACATTGAAGAACCATGAAGACGAAGCAGTGTTAAAAGAAGCGGCAGAGCGTGTATTAGCTCTAACGGAAAAATCACCGCTTTATGCATAATTTGGGCCTGCTTATTAGATAGAGATTGAGGAGCTTGTTTCCGTGAAACAAGCTCCTTTTTGGATAAAGAGGGGAGATAATATGCTTCAACGTTGGTTAGGTAATCAATTGAGACAGCCTAGAGGACTCTTTTCAAAATGGATTGGCAACTATATGCAAAAGGGAAATTTGACTATTAATCGTTGGACTACAGAAGTAATGGATTTAAAAGGAAAAGCGGTTATCCTAGAGATAGGAATTGGTAATGGCGCTACTTTACATGAGATAGTTAAAACCGTGGATATTGGCAGTGCTACTGGTATAGATATCTCAAATGAGATGCTTAAACAAGCAAGAAAACGAAATTTAAAATATATTGAACAAGGCCTAATGGAACTCCGTTATGGAGATGTGATGGACTTGCCTTTTGAAGATATTATTTTTGATAAAGTGTTTTCTATTCATACGATTTATTTCTGGATTGATCTAAACCGCTCCTTCTCTGAGATTCATAGAGTACTGAAACCCGGAGGAAAAGTTTATATATCCATTACGGATAGAGCTCAAATGGAAAAAATGCAAAGAACGAATTCCTTCACTTTATTAGATGTTACGGAGATAGAAAATCTATTACAGAGAAATCACTTTACTTCGGTAAAACGACATTCAAATGGTGTTTTTTGGTGTTTGGAAGCAACAAAAGGTTAGCGCAATCGGTAATACCAATTTCCATTGAGGTCGAAAAAAGAGTGTAACAAGTCATACGAGTTAGAGTTCTTTTTGTATCTCGTGGTTTTAATATATAATTTGCAAGAACTGAGTATTAATAAGACCTTCTTATGAAACTCGCGCGTATCAACCACAATTTAACGAGAGGACATCATAAATTCGCGCGAGTTTCTAGAAAACTAACGAGAGTTCTCCACGAACTTGCACCAGATGATAGAAGTCGCGTAAGGATGTTTCTGTCTCTCGCAAGTAACACCACAAGTCGCGTAGCAAACTAGAAACCTCTCTCGAGAAATACACTTAGTGGCTCGAGTGCAAGTACACTATTTCATCACGATAATCTTCCCCTTACACGACCATAAAAATTACGACTTCCTAACATTTACCACCTCAACCTTGAATAAGTACGTTTTTTTCAGTACAATTTTAAGGATGTAACTAAACAAATAAGGAGTGGTAGCCAAATGGGAAATGTACATGTTTTAGATCACCCGTTGATCCAACATAAATTATCGTTTATCCGTGACAAGAATACTGGTACAAAGGAATTTCGTGAATTAGTAGATGAGGTTGCAATGCTGATGGCATTTGAAATTACGCGTGACCTACCATTAGAAGAGACGACGATTGAAACGCCAGTCACTTCTACTAAAACGAAGGTGTTAGCTGGTAAGAAAATCGGACTAGTTCCTATTCTTCGTGCGGGTCTTGGAATGGTTGATGGGATGTTGAAGTTAATCCCTGCTGCTAAGGTTGGGCATGTTGGATTATATCGTGATCCGGAAACATTGAAGCCGGTAGAATATTACATAAAGCTACCTTCTGATATAGAAGAGCGTGAATTAATAGTTATTGATCCGATGCTAGCAACAGGTGGATCTGCTAAAGATGCTATTCAGTCGTTAAAAAATCGTGGTGCAAAAAATATTCGTCTGATGTGTTTAATCGCCGCGCCAGAAGGTGTAGAGGTAATTAAGGAAGCACATCCAGATGTAGATATTTATTTAGCTGCACTTGATGAAAAATTAGATGATCATGCTTATATCGTACCAGGTCTTGGGGATGCTGGTGACCGCTTGTACGGTACAAAATAATTCGGTAAATCGGAGTGGATATAGATGTCAAAACGCATCAAGGTGATGACAATTTTTGGGACAAGACCAGAAGCAATTAAAATGGCTCCGCTTGTCCTTGAATTGAAAAAGCGTACTGATGAGTTTGAAACAATCGTTACTGTAACAGCTCAGCACAGAGAAATGCTGGATCAGGTTTTAGAAATATTTAATATTACACCTGACATTGATTTGAATATTATGAAACAGAAGCAGACACTTGCTCAAATTACAACACGTGCATTAGAAGGCTTAGATGAAGTGATGAAAGAAACGAAGCCTGATATTGTTCTTGTACATGGTGATACGAGTACGACGTTTGTTGCTTCGCTTGCTGCGTATTATAATCAAATAGCAGTAGGCCATGTAGAAGCCGGCTTAAGAACTTGGAATAAGTACTCACCGTTCCCAGAGGAAATGAACCGCCAGCTTACAGGAGTTATGGCAGACTTACACTTCTCTCCTACGGAAAAGTCAAAACAGAATTTGCTAGATGAGAATAAGCCAGAGGATCGCATCTATGTAACTGGGAACACGGCAATTGATGCACTAAAGACTACAGTTGATGATAATTACAGTCATCCTATTCTAGATGAAATTAATGGAAAACGCCTCGTTTTAATGACTGCACACCGTCGTGAAAATCTTGGCGAAAATATGCAACAAATGTTCCGAGCAATTAAGCGCCTAGTTGAAGAGCATCAGGATATTCATGTTGTATATCCTGTACATTTAAATCCTGTTGTTCGAGATACGGCAAACGAGATTCTAGGAAATGACGAACGTATTCAGCTAATTGAGCCACTAGATGTTGTCGATTTCCACAACTTTGCTGCTCGTTCACATCTCATTCTAACCGATTCTGGTGGTGTACAAGAGGAAGCACCTTCATTAGGGGTACCAGTTCTTGTGTTGCGAGACACAACAGAACGACCAGAGGGAATAGAAGCAGGGACATTGAAGTTAGCTGGAACAGATGAAGATACGATCTTTAATCTAGCAAATGAATTATTGTCAGATCACGCAGCGCATGATAAGATGGCCAAAGCATCCAATCCATATGGAGATGGCGAGGCATCACGAAGAATTGCAGATGCGATTGTAGAATACTTTAAGTAATAATTAGCAGGACTCTTGTGAAAAGGGTCCTGTTTTTTTGTGCCGCTTAGCTATCATAGTCTTTCGGTTTGAATAAGTCCCCTTTACGTGACTAGGACAAATCTACTATAATGAAAGAATAGGAAAATAGATTTAGAAAGTAGGATCGGTTATGGGTGCATCGTTTTCTGGAATAGAATTAATGAAGCGGGCGATTTTTTCGCACCAATCAGCAATTCGTACAACCGGACATAATATAGCAAACGCAAATACGGATGGTTATTCCAGGCAGCGGGTAAATTATGTGGAGACAAATCCAATTAACGGTATGTCGCGCAATAGACTGGAGCTTCCTGGACAGATTGGTTCTGGGGTAGAAGTGAATGTTGTGGAAAGGCTACGTGTTCATTATACAGACTTCCAATTTCGTACCGAATCTAGTAAATACGGTTACTATCATACAAAGACAGAAGCACTAACTCGTATGGAATCGATTATGAACGAACCTTCTAAACAAGGTTTATCCCATACAATGGAATCCTTCTGGCAGTCCTTACAAGACTTAGCAGTGGACCCTACTAGTGAAGCTGCGCGATCTATTGTACGTCAGCGCGGTATTGCGGTAGCAGATACATTTAACCACTTACATACTTCTTTGACAACAGTGAAAAGACAACTAAAAGGCCAGTTGGTTGAGAAGGTTGAGAAGGTTAATACATTAGCTACTCAAATTAATGAATTAAATATGCAAATTGAGAAACTAGAAGGCAATGGTTATCTACCGAACGATTTATATGATGAACGGGATGGATTAGTAGACAAGCTATCAGAGTTAGTCAATATAAAGGTAACCGCCTATAAGAGTGGGAACGCTGCTATGGCAATTGCAGATGGGGTCTATTCCATAGAGATTATCGGTGATAATGGATATTCCATCTTTGGGAATACAAAGCTAGTAGATACTGATTTAAAGGTAGCTAACACGCTTTCTGTACAGGACGGAATAAAAGGTTCAGTTGGTTCTATCACATTAGGTTCTAGAACAATAACTGGGAATGATTTTACTTCGATGGGAGAAATTCAAGCATTGATAGAGCTACAAGGTTATGAAAATGCAAATGGAGAAGTCGAAGGAACATTCCCTTGGATGCTAGCTGAACTTGATAATATGGCATTCAACTATGCAGCGGCTTTTAATGAAATCCATGAAGCTGGTAACAGTACCTTCGAAAATGCGAATGCGCCTATGGACATCCCATTTTTCGCTGATAGCGTGCATGATAGAATTTCATCTTATAGTAGAGAGACGGCGGATGTCGTATTTGTAGTAGATAACAGTGGTAGTATGGGGGGGAAACTTGCAACTGTCGCTGATAAATTAGCCGAATTTGTTGGAGAACTTACAAAGGGAGACCAATTGAAGAATGTAAACCTTGGATTAGTAAAATATATCGAAAACTCTCAGTCTATCGTTTTTCCTGATAGTCAAGATATCTGGACCACCGACCTCGCTGAGTTCGAACAAGAGATAAAAAACCTTGAAATTAGTGGGGCTAGAGAAAATTTAATGGATGCTCTTAATGGGATTATTCCGGTTTATGGGACAAATGAGTCATTTAAACATATTATTTTTGTTACTGATGAATCAGATGATAGTTTACTAACCTCAGAGGATATACTGGATCAATTCAAGGAGCGAGGAATACAAATCCACGGAATATTTAATCCTAGCTTTCCATATAATCTGGAGGATGTCGAACATATCGTACAGGATACTGGTGGGACATCGGTAGATATTAATGCCACTGATTGGTCAGAACAATTAATCAATATTATCGGTACAAACATTCGAGAATACGTGGAAACTGCTGGTCAGGATGGGTTTGAGAAAGAGGGCTATGCGGGGCGTATAAAAGTTTCGGATGATGTCGTAAATGATATTAGTAAAATCGCAGCAGGTAAAGGTACTACAAATGGTGATGGTCAAAACGCCTTAGATTTAGCAAATGTTAGTGAGATGGATCTGCCGTTTAGTAGCGAATTTAGTGATTTCCGTACCTATTTTGGAAATATCATTGGTCAATTAGGTGTGATGACACAAGAAGCGATGCGAATGGAGGACAATACTTCCGTTCTCAGACATACTGTTTCCGAGAATAGACAATCGATTAGTTCGGTTTCACTAGATGAAGAGTTTACCAATCTAATACAGTTCCAACATGCATTTAACGCTGCATCCAGACAAATAACAGCAATGGATGAAGTATTAGACCGTATTATAAATAAAATGTAGGAGGAAGCATAAATTGCTTTCTTCTTTTTTATTGCCTACGCATGATTATTGTTCATTTTGTTTATGTATCAACATAGATGGATAATGGAATAATAGCTAAGGAAGGAGGGATAGATTGCGCTTTTTACAATTAGGATGTTTAACCCTGATTTTATACCTGTTTGGTGGTGGAAATGTTCTAGCTATGGAAGAACAGGAATCCATTATTATTGAGGTTACAGGGAATCCATTAGAACATAAGAAGTTTTTGGAAACCTATCATCCATTTATTGACGTGATTGCTACATATGATAAATTATTTAACGGACTTGCGTTGCAAGGTTCCCCCGATGACCTAGCAAGAATGGGGACTTTAGAGTTTGTAAAAGCCATTCATTCCGTCGAAACCTATCAAACAAACCAATACGAATCCCCACTAAAAACAATTGAGGATGTCGCAGAGGTGAGTCCAGAAATGATTGTTCCATCTGAACTAAATAATACAAGTTACACTGGAAAGGGCGTAGTGGTTGGTGTTGTCGATACCGGAATTGATTATAATCATCCCGACCTACAACATAACTACACAGGTGGGTATGATTTAGTAGATTTAGATGAGGATCCGATGGAGACACTCCCAGAAGAAGGGATGCCCACCAATCATGGGACACATGTCGCGGGTATTATTGCCGCAGATGGAAATATGCAAGGAGTTGCGCCAGATGCGGAAATTAGGGCTTACCGAGCATTAGGTCCTGGTGGTAGCGGAACCTCTGTACAAGTAATTGCTGCAATGGAACAAGCGGTTGAAGATGGTGTCGATGTGTTGAATCTTTCCCTCGGCAATTCGGTTAATGGCCCAGATTATCCAACTAGCACCGCTGTTAATCGGGCAGCTGAGCTTGGGGTAGCGGTTGTGATTGCGAATGGGAATAGTGGACCGGATAATTGGACTGTTGGTGCTCCAGCGACGGCATCTAAAGCGTTTTCGGTAGGGGCATATGCAAATGAACAGACAATTCCAGTATTATTTGATGCCTTAGCTAATAGGCGAATTGATCTTACACCAATGGTTGGCTCTAATCCATGGAAACTATCCATGGATTATGAAGTTGCTCTTTCCACATCAAATGATTTAACAGGGAAAATTGCTTTGATTGAAAGGGGAAAAATTCCTTTTTACGAATTAGCCAAAGAGGCTGAGCAAAAGGGAGCAATAGCAGCTGTTATTTACAATAACGAAGAAGGGACTTTTCAAGGAGCAATAACAAATAATGAGGAACCAATACAAATCCCAGTGGTGTCTATTTCGAGAGAAGATGGAAAATGGCTAAAGCGCTATGTAGAAAAAGAAAAACATCCTTATATCGATACCATTTATGATAAACAGGATAGCGGCATAGCGGAATTTAGTTCTAGAGGACCGGTAACCGTAAATTGGGAGATAAAGCCTGATATACTTGCGCCGGGAACCAATGTGCTCAGTACAGTCCCTGGTGGTTATTTAGCCCTTCAAGGTACCAGTATGGCTAGTCCGCATGTTGCGGGAGTGATTGCCATAATGAAGGAAGCAAAACCCAACTGGTCCAACGAGAAAATATTTGGTGCTTTAAAAACGACAGCAAATCGAATGATAGATGGGACTGGAGAACCGTATGAACCGATTATGCAAGGAATGGGAAATATTAATCCAAAGCGCGCTATGGAAACACCGACAATCATCTACAACCCATCACTGGCATTTGGGAAAATAACCGATTACCGTGAAACCAAAACCATCAACCTTATAGTTGAAAATACATCCAAAAAAACAAGGAAGTATTCTTTTAATCTCCCAACGAAACAGCGAAGTATTAGTTGGAATTTACCGATGCCTTTTACGGTTGAACCAGGAGAGAAAATCGAGGTTCCTCTTGAAATCAGTATTACTTCTAGACAATTGGAAAAGGGTATCCATCAAGGATGGCTTGAATTGCAATCTGAAGAAGAGACATACCATCTACCGTATTTGTTTATTAATGAAACGGCAAATTATCCAAAAGCGACAGGATTCGAGTTTTCCTTGAAATCCTTCTCTGATGATGAATTCGTCTATCGACTATATTTAACGGAAGAAACTCGAAGTGTAGAAGTGGAATTATACGACCCACACTCGCTAATCTATGATCGAACATTACTACGAATGGAAGATACAAAGCTAGGAATGAATGAGGGTTATCTTACAAAAAGGGATATAGGTGCACCTGGAAGGTATTTAGCTATCATTACTGTTCAATTAGAAGATGGAAGTTATGAAAGCTATGAAACGGAGTTGGAGATAGGACCAGACCTATAAAGAAGTTGGAAGAGAAGGTTTTGGGGCGTGGCCTCAAAACCTTCTCTTTGAACCGCGAGGAAAAGGTAAAAAATAACCTCATTATTACTTCTATTCGTTCACAAAAATGTCACCATTAGAACGATAGGATTCCGATATAATATAAGGAGAATTAAAAACTATACAGTTTATCACTAGTCATTTTTGAATGCAATATTAAGAATGCATGAAATATGTCAAAAATAGAGGGAAACCGATTGACAAGTAAAGGTAGGCTAATGTAAACTGACTTAGTGTGGAATAAGAATGATAGGGTTTCCAATTAACTGAAAATTATCGCGTTGTATCGAAAATACATAGTTTTCATTTTATTAAAACCTACTCCAACATTCCCCCCACAGAACTCTTTGTGAAAAGGAGTGTCCATCATGGGGAAAAAGCCACATCATGCAATTGTACTAACAAGTGCAGTATCTGCTAATTTAGCGGGTGGAACGATTCTAGGGATTTTCATAGGTGGCATGGTCGACAATTTGCTACACACAAAGCCAATTTTTACCATAATTGGGCTTCTGCTAGGACTGGCTGCTGGAATCTATGGAATGGTAACAGTTGTTAAGAAATTCACTGAAGCGGGAGACGAGTAAGGAATGACCAACACTGAAAAACAATATGCCCGTCAGCGTAAGTGGATGTTTTACCTACTAGCAGTATTCGTACTTGGGGCAGGATTTACTCCTTATTTACGAATTTTCCTCGGGCTTCTACTAGGAAGTGCCATAAGCTTCTATAATCTTTATCTATTACAAAAGAAAACAATTGAATTTACAGAAGCAGTCGCTAAAGAAGAAAAAGCGCGAGGACTAGGTACAGTATCAAGGTTTGCCGCAGTTGCATTAGCAGTCATAATTGCACTTCGCTACGAAGAGTATTTTCATATGATTGCCGTGATAATTGGATTAATGACTTCATACTTGGTCATTATGATAGATTTTATTAAGAACAAAAATCAGGACAGCGCTTGAAAGAGGGGTGAATAAGTATGGATCATGGGGCGCCGATAGTACATGACGTCTTTGGAATTAGCTGGCTCGATTTCAATTTATCGAATGTATTTATGATTATCGTAACATCAGCAATCGTTTTTGTCCTTTCCGTGTTAGGTGCTAGAAAGTTACAAATGAAACCAACTGGCGTACAAAATGTCATGGAATGGATTCTCGATTTTGTTAAAGGAATCGTAAATGACACAATGGATTGGAAGACAGGTAAGCTATTCTTACCATTAGCACTAACGCTATTTACTTACATTCTAGTAGGTAACATGTTAGGTGTTATCACTAACGGAGTATACAATGGTGAAGTTTGGTGGAAATCACCGACAGCGGATCCCGGTATTACCCTTACATTAGCAGCAATGGTAATTATCTTATCTCATTTCTATGGAATTAAACTACGTGGTGGAAAGAACTATGTTAAATCTTACTTCCAACCACTATGGCCACTATTCCCAATTAAAATTATTGAAGAATTCTCCAATACGTTAACATTAGGACTTCGTCTATTTGGTAACTTATATGCTGGGGAAGTTCTACTAGCATTACTAGTTAGTATGACTGCAGGCAGTGTTTGGGGATTCATTGGTGGTGCAATTCCATTCTTAGCATGGCAAGGTTTCTCTGTATTTATCGGAGGTATCCAAGCATTTATCTTCACAATGCTTTCTATGGTATACATTTCGCATAAAGTTAGTGAAGAACATTAATCAGATTAATTGACCAGTTTTAATAGAACTCTGTTAAAACCGGAAATTATTATTAAAAAAATTATATTTATATTTTAAGGAGGATTTTATATTATGTCAGGAGCATTAGCAGCAGCAATAGCGGTAGGTTTAGCAGCACTTGGTGCAGGTATTGGTAACGGTTTAATCGTTAGTAAAACAGTTGAAGGGATCGCTCGTCAACCTGAGCTTAAAGGTCAACTTCAAACTACTATGTTTATCGGTGTAGGTCTAGTAGAGGCAATGCCTATCATCGCGGTAGTAATCGCATTAATGGTAATGTAATAATTTTATCAAACTTGAAAATGGCGAAGATGTCCTATAAAACTTCGCCGTTGTTTTTACCTGAGTAATAAAATAGTAGTTTTATTGTTGAAGATTGATGGTATGAATCAGGTTGAAAGGAGTGAATTCGGTGCAAGCATTCACTATATACGCCGCTTTAGGTGGATTTCATGTTGGTGATATGATCGTACAACTAATCTTCTTCCTCATTTTACTAGCCCTAGTTGGTAAGTTCGCATGGGGTCCAGTAATGAACATGATGAAGAAGCGTGAAGAATATGTAGCAAGCGAAATCGAAGCTGCAGAACAAAGCCGTATCGAGGCTGAGAAGGCTGCAAAAGAAGCTACAGACCAATTAAAACAAATGAAATTAGAAGCTCAAAAAATTATTGAAGATGCAAAAAATGCTGGTGTGAAGCAGGAACAAGATATTATTGAAGCTGCAAGACAGGAAGCAGATCGCATCAAAAAGGCAGCTCAAGAAGAAATTCAAAACGAAAAAGAAAAAGCACTTCAAGCACTTCAAGATCAAGTTGCGTCCTTATCTGTTCTTATTGCAAGTAAAGTAATTGAGAAAGAATTAAGTGCACAAGATCAAGAGAAGCTGATTAACGAATACATTAAAGAGGTAGGAGAAGAGCGATGAGTGAAGCAGTAGTTGCAAAACGTTACGCAGATGCTCTTTATCAACTCGGTAGTGAAAAATCAACACTTAACATCCTAGTGAATGAATTAGGTGTTGTGAAACAAGTCTTTAATGAGAATAGTGAATTAACTTCGTTCTTAGCACACCCACGCGTTACAAACGTGAAAAAACAACAATTTCTAACAGAAGTATTTGCAGGGGTGTCTCAAGATGTATTAAATACATTGAAGATCCTTGTAGAACGTCACCGTGTAGGTATCGTTCCAGAAATTGCGGATTCATTTGAAGCGCTTGTAAACGAAGCAAGTGGTGTAGCACAAGGAACAGTATATTCTGTTCGTGAGTTATCTGATGCTGAACGATCAGATCTTGAAAAATCATTTGCAAAACGTCTGAATAAATCAGTTGTCAAGCTTGTAAACGTAATAGACCCTTCCATTGTTGGTGGTATGAAAATCCGTATGGGGAACACCATTTTCGATGGAACGATTAGTGGGAAATTACGTCGTATTGAGCAAAATATTAAACTTGCGAACATTTGATGATAGGGGTGAAATGGTATGAGCATCAAAGCTGAAGAAATCAGTAAACTGATAAAACAGCAAATCGAAAATTTCGATTCAGATATTGAAGTAAGTGATGTCGGAACAGTTATTGAAATTGGGGACGGTATCGCACGTGCTCACGGTCTTGACAATGTCATGTCTGGAGAGCTTGTTGAATTTTCAAATGGTGTAATGGGTATGGCGCAGAACTTAGAAGAGTCAAACGTCGGTATCGTAATTCTAGGCCCTTACACAGAAATTAAAGAAGGCGACGAAGTTCGTCGTACAGGACGTATCATGCAAGTACCAGTTGGTGAGGAGCTAATTGGTCGTGTTGTTAACCCATTAGGACAACCAATTGATGGTGGGAAGCCAATTGAAACTAGCAAGACTCGTCCGATCGAATCTCCTGCTCCAGGAGTAATGGATCGTAAATCGGTTCATGAACCACTTCAAACAGGTATTAAAGCGATTGACGCACTAGTACCAATCGGGCGTGGACAACGTGAGCTTATTATCGGGGACCGTCAAACAGGTAAAACAACTGTAGCGGTTGACACAATCCTAAACCAAAAAGACCAAGACATGATTTGTATCTATGTTGCGATTGGTCAAAAAGAATCAACGGTTCGTGGAACGGTTGAAACATTTCGCCGTTACGGTGCATTAGACTACACGATCGTTGTAGCTGCGGGTGCATCTGATCCGGCTCCATTATTATACCTTGCTCCATATACTGGTGTAACAATGGGTGAAGAGTTCATGTACAATGGCAAGCACGTACTTGTTGTATATGATGACTTATCAAAACAAGCAGCAGCATATCGTGAGCTTTCCCTATTACTTCGTCGTCCTCCAGGTCGTGAAGCATTCCCAGGGGATGTATTCTATTTACACTCACGTTTATTAGAGCGTGCGGCTAAGCTTAGTGATGCAAAAGGTGGCGGTTCTTTAACGGCACTACCATTTGTTGAAACACAAGCAGGCGATATCTCTGCATACATTCCAACAAACGTAATCTCTATTACGGATGGACAGATTTTCTTACAATCTGACTTATTCTTCTCTGGAGTACGCCCAGCGATTAACGCAGGTTTATCTGTATCGCGTGTTGGTGGTTCCGCACAAATCAGAGCGATGAGAAACGTAGCTGGTACATTACGCCTAGACCTTGCTTCGTATCGTGAATTAGAGGCATTTGCTCAGTTTGGTTCTGACCTTGATAAAACAACACAAGCAAAACTTAACCGTGGAGCTCGTACAGTAGAAGTTCTAAAGCAAGGATTACACAAGCCACTTAAGGTAGAGTATCAGGTAATGATTATTTTTGCTCTAACAAATGGATTCTTAGATGATATCCCTGTTGAAGATATTACTCGCTTCGAGTCTGAATTCAACTTATGGTTAGATAATAATAAGCCTGAATTACTGACTGTAATTCGTGAAACTGGAAACCTACCAGAAGTAGAAGATTTAAACAGTGCTGTCGAAGCATTCAAAAAAACATTTTTAACAACAGAAAATTAATAAATACCTTTAAGAGTAATGAGTAGAAAGCTTAGGGGTTCCATTGAACACTTAAGCTTTTTACTCCCGCTCTGAAGCGAAAGGGTGGTGAAAGAGCTTGGCATCACTTAGAGATATAAAAAAACGTATTGATTCCACTACGAAAATGAAAAAAATCACGAAAGCGATGGAAATGGTTTCAGCATCTAAGATGAATAAAGCAGAGCAAAACGCTAAAGCATTTGTTCCTTATAGTGAAAAAATGCAAGAGGTTGTTGCTAGTATCGCAAAAAATACTGACGCTAGTCATCCAATGCTTCAAACCCGTGAAGTGAAAAAAACTGGTTATATTGCTATTACTGCTGATAGTGGTTTAGCAGGTGCGTATAACGCAAACATTTTACGGAATCTACGAAATACGATCGAACAAAATCACAAGTCTTCTGATGAATATACGGTAATCGCTATTGGTAGAATGGCGGTTGACTTCTGTAAGAAGCGTAATGTACCAATGGCAAGAAGTATTATCGGACTTCCAGACCAACCATCATTTGCAACGATTAAGGACATCGCTTCTGAAACTGTGCAAATGTATAGTGATGGTGAAATTGATCGTTTAGTTATTATTTATAACCATTATGTTAGTGCAATATCTCAAGTAGTTACAACGAACCAGTTATTGCCGATTGAAAATATGGATGTTTCTGGATCAAGTAGCCAATATGAATATGAACCTGGTGAGGAACAAATTTTAGCAGTACTTTTACCACAGTATGCTGAAAGTCTAATCTATGGTGCATTACTTGATGCAAAAGCAAGTGAGCATGCTGCACGTATGACGGCTATGCGTAGTGCAAGTGATAACGCATCAGACTTAATTGATGGTCTATCCTTGACTTATAACCGTGCACGCCAAGCAGCAATCACACAGGAAATTACCGAGATTGTTGGGGGAGCAAGCGCTCTAGAATAATCTTGATAAAAGTAAGTTAGGAGGGTAATCAATGAGCAAAGGACACGTTACACAAGTAATGGGACCAGTCGTTGACGTTCGATTTGATGACGACAAGCTCCCTGAAATTTATAACGCATTAAATGTCAAACTAGCTGAAGGAAGCTTAACATTAGAAGTTGCACTTCATCTAGGTGACAATTCTGTTCGTACAATTGCGATGGCATCAACTGATGGCTTGCAACGTGGTATGGAAGTAGAAAACCTTGGTAGACCTATATCTGTACCAGTTGGTGAGGTTACATTAGGCCGTGTATTTAACGTATTAGGAGAGAAAATTGATTTGGATCCTGCATTACCAGAAGGAATTCGCTTGGATCCAATACACCGTGAACCACCTGAATTTGAAGACCTATCAACAGAAACTGAAATTCTTGAAACAGGAATTAAAGTTGTTGACTTGTTAGCACCTTACATTAAAGGTGGTAAAATTGGTCTATTCGGCGGTGCGGGTGTAGGTAAAACTGTATTAATCCAAGAATTAATTAACAATATTGCTCAAGAACACGGGGGGATCTCCGTATTTGCAGGTGTTGGAGAACGTACTCGTGAAGGTAACGATCTATATTATGAGATGAAAGACTCCGGTGTTATTGCAAAGACTGCAATGGTATTCGGACAAATGAACGAACCACCAGGTGCTCGTATGCGTGTAGCATTAACAGGTTTAACAATGGCGGAATACTTCCGTGATGAGCAAGGTGCAGACGTACTACTATTCATTGATAATATTTTCCGTTTCACACAAGCTGGTTCTGAGGTATCCGCCCTACTAGGTCGTATGCCATCAGCCGTTGGTTATCAACCAACACTAGCAACTGAAATGGGTCAATTACAAGAACGTATTACTTCAACTAGAAAAGGTTCTGTTACTTCTATTCAAGCAATATATGTACCAGCCGATGACTATACTGACCCGGCTCCAGCTACAACGTTCGCTCACTTAGATGCAACGACTAACTTAGAGCGTAAGCTTTCTGAGCAAGGTATTTATCCTGCAGTTGATCCACTTGCATCAACATCACGTGCCCTTGACCCTGAAATTGTTGGTCAAGAACACTATGAAGTTGCACGTGGAGTTCAAGCTACGCTGCAAAAGTATCGTGAATTACAAGACATCATCGCTATCCTTGGAATGGATGAACTTTCTGATGAAGATAAATTAACGGTAGCTCGTGCACGTCGCATCCAGTTCTTCTTATCACAAAATCTGCATGTGGCAGAACAATTTACTGGTCAACCAGGATCTTACGTGCCAGTAAAAGAAACTGTTAGAGGATTTAAAGAAATCTTAGATGGTAAGTATGATGACCTTCCAGAAGATGCATTTCGTCTAGTTGGTCGTATTGAAGAAGTTGTTGAAAAAGCGAAAAGCATGGAATAATAATAAGGCTTAATGGGGGAACTGTCCCTCAGGTAGTCTTTTAGGAGGGGTTACATTGAAAACACTAACTGTGAGTGTTGTTACTCCTGATGGCCCTGTTTTAGAAGATACGTATGAAATGGTTAGCTGTAAAGCAGAAAATGGAGAACTAGGTATATTACCAGGGCATATTCCATTGGTTGCTCCACTGTCGATTAGCGCTGTTCGCTTAAAGCGTGAATCTGGTGAAGAAAAGCTAGCTATTAACGGCGGATTTTTAGAGGTTCGACCAGATAAAGTAACAATACTTGCGCAATCTGCCGAAAAGCCTCTAGATATCGATGTAGCGCGAGCTCAAGCAGCAAAAGAACGTGCTGAACGTCGTCTTCAGTCAAAAGAAGATCATATCGATCGAGTAAGGGCAGAATTAGCACTCAGAAGAGCAGCTAACCGTTTGAATGTTGCTCAATCATAAACTTTATAAAAAATCTTCACAGCGATAAGCTGTGAAGGTTTTTTTATATTCTATGAAATAACTTATAGTTAAATTACATCGGTTGCACAGGTTATAAGTTCAGAATATGAAGAACAAGGTAAATATCATAGTTATAAACACTTAAAGAACATTAGTATATTACAAGTAAATACTTAAAAAATTTCGTAAAATTCCAATTCAAGGGATAATATTTTTAGTTGGACACTACTAAAAATAAACATCTATTAGTCTCCTATACCCTATAAACATATTCAATCCACAAACATATACAAACTTCTTATCGATTGTCGATATTTCCCGGGAAATGGTAAATTTTTATGTTTGCATGTCGAAAGCTAAAGAGAAGCACAATATAGTTGACTTTCCCCTTGATTCATGGCAGAGTCAAGGTAAGTAAAAGTTTTAAAATAGGTGGTAAAGATGTTGTCAATCGGTCAAGTTGCATTAATAAGTATCATTTCCCATATAGTATTTATATTTATTACTTGGAGATTAATTCAAACCATTAATTTTGAACCATTAGTCCGAAAAGGTAAAGGAACTGAGGCACAGATATTAATACTCTTAGTAACGATTGCTATTGGTTCAACCGTAAGTAGATTCTTTTTGGAGTTTCTACAATGGTCTCAAGATCTTATTTATCTCCTATAGAAAACCTATTAAACTATCAAATTAGACGTATGTTATGTATCTCTCTTGTTCATACTTATTACTAAGTTGAACAAGGGGGATTTACTATGAAACGAATATTATCCGTATGTCTAATAATTTTATTTATATCGAATACAATTTATGCTATGGGAAATGAACGAAATGAACTAATTGATATTGCTAATGTTTTTACAAAAAGTAATCTTCAAATTGATAGTTGGAATGTTACTATAAAAGAAAATAAGGATGATGCTGAGTTGAGTCAAGTCCTTCATGATTTAAGTAGTAGTTACTTAGTCACAAAGGCCGAAAATGAAAACAGTATTATTTATTCAGTTAAGGACACTCACAAAAAGGGTAATATTATCGTAAATTATAATGTGATTTTTCCCAAAGACGAGACGTATCAAGCTGAGTTAGTGGTAACAATTCAAGGGAACACATGGGATTCAGATGTACAATCTACATACATAGAAATTCAATCAGAAATAACTAGTAAATATTTTACAGAAAACATGAAAATATTCTCTTGTATGACTACGAGGGCAAGTGCTATAATTGAAAATGATTATGTAGATAATTTTACTAAAAAACTAAAATTACAACATAAAAATACACAAAATGACAATTTAAAGACAGTGAGAAATTTAGAAATAATATATGGGTATACCTCGTTATGGGGTCAAAAAATTACCATTCAGGATGAGCCAGTAAATGTTCAATTAGTAACACAAACACTTGGCAATGGTGATGTCCAATACACGATTGGAACACCTATCCTAATAAATGAATATTAATATAGGGAAAATGGATCTGAAGGAGATTTGGAATATGGATAAAATCATCGTAAGAGGCGGACAGCAATTGAATGGTAATGTTCACATTGAGGGTGCAAAGAATGCTGTGTTACCCGTAATTGCTGCGAGTATTCTTGCTAGCGAGGGAAGAAACGTAATTCATGATGTCCCAGCTCTAGCTGATGTTTATACAATTAATGAAGTTTTACGTAATATGAATGCTGATGTAACGTTTGAAAATAATACAGTAATGATCGATGCTTCAAAACAATTAATAACGGAAGCGCCATTTGAGTATGTCCGTAAAATGCGTGCCTCCGTTCTTGTTTTGGGACCATTACTAGCTCGTTATGGTCATGCGAACGTTGCGATGCCTGGCGGATGTGCTATCGGTTCACGTCCAATTGATCTACACCTTAAGGGCTTTGAAGCGATGGGTGCAACTGTCCATGTAGGGAATGGCTTTGTTGAAGCACAAGTAAATGGTAGATTACAAGGTGCGAAGATTTATTTAGACGTACCAAGTGTTGGTGCAACTGAAAATATCATGATGGCTGCCGCTCTTGCTGAAGGTAAAACGATTATTGAAAATGCTGCTAAAGAACCAGAAATTGTTGATTTAGCTAACTTCCTAAATAAAATGGGTGGAAAAGTTATTGGTGCTGGAACAGAAACAATCCGTATCGAAGGTGTAGAAACTTTATCTGGAACTGAGCATTCGATTATTCCTGACCGAATTGAAGCAGGTACTTTTATGATCGCGGCTGCAATAACTGGTGGAAATGTACTAATTGAGAATGCTGTTAGTAACCATTTAAGACCTTTAATCTCTAAATTAGAGGAGATGGGGGTAACTATTTTAGAAGAAGGTAACGGAATCCGTGTTATCGGGCCTGATGTATTAAAATCAACTGATATTAAAACATTACCACATCCAGGATTTCCAACAGATATGCAGTCTCAAATGATGGCATTAATGTTATGTGCTCATGGGACTAGTGTTATAACAGAAACGGTATTCGAAAATCGCTTCATGCATGTGGAAGAATTCCGCCGCATGAATGCTAAAATGAAAATTGAAGGACGAAGCGTCATTATAGATGGACCGTCTGAACTTCAAGGTGCAGAAGTAGCTGCGACAGACCTACGTGCAGCAGCTGCATTAATTCTTGCTGGGCTCCATGCAAAAGGTTTAACAAGAGTTACAGAACTAAAACACTTAGATCGTGGCTATGTTAACTTCGCTGAGAAGCTAGCAAAATTAGGTGCGGATATCGAACGTGTGGATGAAAATGGGGATATCGTAAGCCCTCGTGATATTGACTTTGTAGCAGAATTGTCTTAAGTGAAAAAGTTATAGATTGTTAAGGTGGAGCACTATTTTGTGCTTCACCTTTTTGTATGCACCTCGATTCTGAGCATTTTTATGTATATTGCTTTCAATTAGAATCGTAATAAAGGAAGATGTAGTGAGGTAGTCTCAAGTAAGTTAAACTAATCCTATTGTGAAGATTTCCTCTCAGTATATACAACCATCCCCCCATCTAAACACCTGAAATTTTACTTTTACTAAACAACAAACGATTAATTTCAAGAAGTATATAAGCTTGGTGCAAGTGGAGTCAAATGATCTAGTTTATAGAATCTACAAGAAATGCAAAGATCGTTAGGTTAAATTTACAGAAAGTTGCATGATATTACAATTTTATATATAATACGATTAGTCAGACAAATTTGACTTGAAGGATACTTTTTATATGTTGGGAGATAAGCAAAATATTCGGAGAAATTTGCCGACCAGTGGTGAAAATAAAGATATACAAAATACTTTTCCACAATGATGTTTACTGTGAAGGGGGTTTATTTTGTGACAACAGGATATCTTGTATTGGAAGATGGAACAAGCTTTATGGGAACTATTGAAAATGGAAATGACAATATTGGTGAAGTCGTTTTTACAACAAGCATGACCGGATATCAGGAAATTATTACAGACCCATCGTATGCTGACCAGATTATCGTGTTTACCTATCCCTTAATTGGAAACTATGGGTTAAATCAAGATAGTGAAGAATCCGATGTGAAACATTTAACCGGAGTGATTGCATATGATTTTCATCTAACAAAAGAACAAAAACAGGAAGAGACTTTTCTTCATTACTTAAATAAAAATAAAATCCCTCACCTTACTGGTGTTGATACAAGAGCAATTGTAAAGTACATAGGAAGAAATAAGGCGATGAAAGGGATACTAACCAATTATCCTCCAGACTCAAATATAATTAAAGAAAAGCTATATGAAATGCGTGGATATAAATTAAATAGCATTGATTTGATTCAAAAAGTTTCAACTAAGAAGATATTAAGATTTGGACACGAGCCAAGAGAAGAGAATAAAAAACTACATATTGTTGTAATGGATCTAGGGTGTAAACAATCAATTATACGTACTCTTTGCAACTTAGAATCTAAAGTAACAGTTGTTCCGTGGAACACTACTTACGAGCAAATCGAAAGTCTTCAACCAGATGGGATACTTATTAGCAACGGACCTGGAGATCCTGCACAAATGAAAGATTTATACAATGTGATAAAGGAATTAACCTTTAACTACCCGACACTCGGCATTTGTTTAGGACATCAGCTAATTGCTGCTGCATATGGTGGGATGACAGAGAGAATGGGCTTTGGCCATCGTGGCTCCAACCATCCAGTCTATAATCATAAAACCGGAAAAGTGTTTATCACATCTCAAAACCATGGTTATGTAGTAACCAAGAATAAGGAAATAGAAGAGGAATTCGACATAACTTATAGTCATGTGAACGACAACTCCATTGAAGGATTACAACATAAGAAATTACCGATTCAAACCGTACAATTTCATCCTGAATCTTCACCAGGACCACTCGATACATTAAGTATTTTCAAAGACTACTTACAAATGATTGAAAGTGAGAGGAAATATGTATTCACATAAAAAACTATCAAAAGTTCTCATTATAGGTTCGGGGCCAATTACAATAGGACAAGCTGCTGAATTTGATTATTCCGGTACACAAGCTTGTCTAGCATTACAAGAGGAAGGAATAGAAGTTGTTCTTCTGAATAATAATCCTGCAACGATTATGACTGATCCATCTATTGCGAGTAAAGTGTATATGGAGCCATTGGTTACGGAAACGGTAGAGGAAATCTTAATCCGTGAGAAACCAGATGGAATTCTAGCGAGTTTTGGAGGTCAAACGGCCTTAAATCTACTGATTGAATTATCAGAAAAGGGTATATTAGAACAATATCAAGTAGAAATCTTAGGAAGCTCTCTTTGGACAATTCAACAAGCAGAAAATCGGGAAAAATTTCGATCATTAATGCAAAAAATTGGTGAACCGGTTATAGAATCCAAGATTGTAACCTCTTTAGAAGAGGGGATAGAGATTGGGGAATATCTAGGTTTCCCCCTTATGATAAGACCAGCCTATACCCTAGGTGGAGAGGGTGGAGGACATGCGAATAATATTACCGAATTAAAAGATATATTAACAAAGGGATTGCTTTATAGTCCAATAAACCAGGTGATTATTGAAAGAAGTTTAGAGGGTTGGAAAGAAATAGAATATGAAATAATTCGAGATTCAAATGACACATCAATAACAGTTTGTAACATGGAAAATGTTGATCCTATTGGGATACACACGGGTGATTCAATAGTAGTTGCCCCATCACAGACATTAAATGATAAGCAGTACCAAATGTTAAGGTCCGTGTCGCTAAGGGTGATACGAGCATTAGAGGTGATTGGTGCTTGTAACATACAATTTGCTCTTCATCCTCAAACGAATGATTACTACATTATTGAGGTGAATCCTAGAGTAAGTCGATCTTCTGCACTTGCTTCAAAAGCAACAGGCTATCCTATTGCTAGAATAGCAGCAAAGTGTGCAATAGGCTTACATCTGCATAAAATACGGAATCCTATTACTGGCAGTACTTTCTCATCTTCTGAGCCAGCACTAGACTATGTTGTTGTCAAAATGCCAAGGTTCCCTTTCGAAAAATTTAGGCAAGTAGATAGAGGGTTAGGGACGCAAATGAAAGCGACTGGTGAGGTGATGGCTATTGATCGTTCTTTTGAAGGCGCTTTAAATAAAGCAATCCGATCGCTAGACATACAATCGAAAGGACTGTATTGGCATGAATATGAAGACTGTTTAGTGTCTGAGTTAATAGAAGATATTAAAAAAGGTACGGATACTAGAATTTTTGCTATTGCTGAAGCATTAAGACGCGGAGTGGAACTAGCAACCATTCACAAACAGTCACATATCGATATATGGTTTTTAGAAAAAATAGAGAACATTGTCCGTATGGAACAATTTTTATCGAATATCGAATGGAACCAATTACCGTACAATTTATTACATAAAGCAAAAGAATTAAACTTTTCGGATGTGGAATTAGCTCGGATTTTCGGAGTTCCTGAAAAAATCATTCGGGAAAGAAGATATCAATTAGGAATTATTCCTAATTATAAGCAAGTCGATACATGTGCCGCAGAATTCGAAGCGCTAACCCCGTATTATTATTCGACATGGCGGGGAAGTGATGATTATGTGGCGGATGGTATTCGTAATGAGAAAGTGAAAGTACTCGTGTTAGGATCTGGTCCGATAAGAATTGGACAAGGGATTGAGTTTGACTATTGTTCAGTCCATGCAGCACTAGCTCTAAAAGAAAAAGGCTATGAATCTATTGTCATTAATAATAATCCTGAAACATTAAGTACTGATTATGCCACAGCAGATAGGCTTTATTTCGAACCTCTTACAGTAGAAGACATTCTACATGTTATTGATAGGGAAAAGATTAGCCATGTCCTTGTCCAATTTGGAGGTCAAACCGCTATAAACCTTGTTAGGGAACTGGTTAATGCAGGTGTACAAGTCCTAGGTACTAGCCTAGAAAATATACATTTGCTTGAGGATAGAGATTGTTTTTATCATTTATTAGATGAACTAAATATTGAACATCCGAAAGGGAGAGAGATTTCTAGTTTTTCTGAGATAGATAAAGCACTTGGTGAAATAGAAACTCCTATTATCGTACGCCCTTCCTACGTAATTGGTGGGGAGTCGATGCAATTAATTTATCACAGGAATGAATTAGTTGAGTATCTAGAACAATTAAGTAGGAGTAAAAAAGCAGATATATGGCCCCTTGTTATCGATCAGTATATGGAAGCACTTGAGTGTGAGGTAGACGTGATCAGCGATGGAACAAATGTATTAATTGCAGGGATTTTTGAGCATGTTGAACGGACAGGGGTACACTCGGGCGATAGTATAGCAATTACACCTTCTATTTCGCTGAGTCAGGCACAAAAAGAACAAATACAAGATATAACGAAACGGATTTGTAGTGCTCTTCCGATTATCGGTATGATGAACATCCAGTTTTTAGTTAAGGAGGACGACATCTTTATTATTGAGGTGAATCCGCGAGCATCCAGAACCGTTCCGATTCTTAGTAAAGTTACAGGAATACCATTAATCAAGTGGGCAACATATATTCAGCTAGGAGAGACTTTAGATTCTCTAACGCCATTAACAGGGTTATTGGATGAACTCCCCTTTTTTGCTATTAAGCTACCAGTATTCTCAACACATAAACTTCCGGGGATTGATCCGTCTCTTGGTCCGATCATGAAGTCAACTGGTGAAGTTTTGGGATTAGGAAGAACAATCAATGAAGCGGCGGGTAAGGTTCTACCTTTGGAATACCAATCCTTTTTAAATACAGAATCTAAAGGAACAATCATTTGTGTCATTAATGATCGTTACAAGGATGAAAGCTTACCATTAATAGAAAAGATAGTCGATATGAATATCAGTATACTAGGAACAAAAGACACAGAACAGTGGTTACGAAAAAAGGGTATCTTAGTCCAATTATTGATGGAGAGTGAAGAGGGGATTATAGATAGTTTAAAAACGGACCATGTTTTAGCGGTTGTTAATATTCCATATAGTCCAGGAGAAAATAGAGGGTTCGAATATATACTTCGAGTACAGGCGACCCAGAACAAGATACCTCTATTTACATCGTTAGATACGTTACGATTTAATCTACATTACATTGAAAGTACTAAACAGAATGTGGATAAAGAGTCCACAAAATCTCTTCTATCATATCTCACAGGTGAAGTTTTTGAGCCTAAGATCTAAATGGAAGAGAAACATTTCGATTAAATTTCGAGTTTAGGAAAAATAGAATTAAAATGGAGGTGCTGAAATGAAGGAAACAATGAGAAAAAATGTAGGAATAGATAATATGAATTATTTAATGTTCCCTATTACTGCAACAAGAGAGGACCAGATTCAGAGATTGGAAGAAGAGTTTATCCATCATATTAAAGCGACCCCAATGAATCAATGGATAGATTTAGCCTATACGTATCAAATACAAGGTATTCAAGGAGAGTATAGATCTGTTTGTGTAGTGGAGAATGAAGATACCTTAGAAAAGGAAATGAAATTGGAAGATAACGAATGGATTAGGGGGAAAGAATCGCCTCGAGAACCAATTGCATTTATGTTTCCTGGACAGGGGTCACAGTATGTCAATATGGCAGTAACACTTTATCACACAACCCCAATCTATCGGAAGCACTTTGATTATTGTGCCAATTTTATCAATGAGTTGAAACAGTATGATATTCGGGATATCATATATCGCAATGATAGTGATACTATCAATCTACTCAAGCAAACTCAGTACACACAACCTATACTATTTTCACTTGAGTATGCATTGTGTAAATACTGGATGGAGTTAGGCGTAAAGCCAGACGCTATGATTGGGCATAGTATAGGTGAATACGTTGCTGCTTGCATATCTGGTTCTATATCTGTAGAAGATGCACTACAAATTGTAATTGCTCGTGGTGAGCTAATGCAGAGCATAGAGAAAGGATCGATGTTGGCAGTCAACCTTGATCAAGAATCACTTCATAGAAGGTTGCCAGACTATTTAGATCTTGCAGCTATCAACTCCCCAAGTCAATGTGTAGTAGCAGGTTATAAAGAAGATATTGAAAGATTTCAGAACGAATTAAATCAACAAGGAATTCATAGTCAGCTATTGGAAACATCTCATGCTTTCCATTCATTTATGATTGAGCCAATACTAGAAAAGTTTAGAGACGTTCTCCAAACAGTTGAATTTAGTAGGCCTATCATTCCTTGGATTTCAAATGTTACTGGTACGTGGATTCAAGACAATCAAGTGCAGGAACCGGAATATTGGGTGCGACATTTACGCGGAACCGTTAATTTTTCGCAAGGAATACAAATGCTATTAAACCATGGCTACCGGAATTTACTAGAAGTGGGACCGGGAGATACTTTATCAAGGTTTGCTAAAAATTCTTTTAAGGAGCAAATTAATATATTCCAATCACTTCCACATCCAAAGTCGGAGCAGAATGATAAAAAGTTTTATTTACAAACTGCTGGGAAGCTCTGGACAATAGGATTCGGAATTAATTGGTATCGAATTTTACCTACTGAAAATGCTACAAAACTTGCATTAGATGAAATAGATATCAAAAGGGATATTGAAACTGATAGAATCAGAGTTATTCCAAAAGATGAACTATCTCAAGAATTTGTTGGCGTTAGAGATACAATCATTAATATTTGGAAAAAAGTATTACAAACCGAAAAAATAACGCCAACTTCCAACTTCTTCGATTTAGGTGGACATTCTATGCTTGGGCTGCGTATTGTTAGTCAGATTAAAGAAGTCTTGAATGTTAAAATACCATTAACTATTATTTTTAACAATCCTACAGTTTCAGGAATGACAGAATTAGTACTTCAAGAAAGGCAAGCAAACAATGATAACAAGGAGTTCGAAATAGCGCATAAAGACGAAGAAATAATCATTACACCAAATCAGAAAGACAGGTATGAGTCGTTTCCTTTAACAGATCTTGCGCAAGCATATTATTTAGGGCGTGAGACAGACTTTGATTTGGGCAATATTGGTAGTCATATTTATTATGAGCTTGAAAGCGAAGAGTTGGATATTGAGAGATTTGAACGAAGTTTCCAGCAATTAATTGATAGACATGATATGTTACGTGTAGTCATCTTATCTAATGTTGAACAGAAAGTGCTCAGGGATGTAAAGTATAACATTATATTTGAAGACCTGAGAGAGATGCCTGTTCAAAAGAAAGATAAACGCTTTATGGAGATAAGAGATGAAGTAGCCCATCGTGTTCCAGATCCCAAGCAGTGGCCATTATTTGAGATTAGAGTCACCCATTTCTCTGATAGTCAATATTTCATCCATATTCGGTTCGACTACATGATTATTGATGCATTGTCATTAGATATTATAAACAGAGAGTGGCTTAAATTATATAATGATTCTGAGACAGAGTTAGGTGAAACAGAACTTTTATATAGAGATTATATGATTGCTATTCAAGGTTTAAAAGAAACAGAAACATATAAAGAATCACTGTCCTATTGGAATAAGCGATTGGATACATTCGCTCCTGCACCGACGCTTCCTGTAACTAATCGTAAATTGGAGCATACGAGATTAGTAGGGAGACAGGGAAATCTCCCTGCACATAAGTGGGAGTCACTAAAAAGAATTGCTTCTAAAGCAGGGATAACACCATCAAGCATATTATGTGCTATTTTTGCAGATGTTCTTTCACGGTGGAGTGAGAATAAAAAATTCACATTAAATCTACCTACATTTAATAGACTGCCATTGCATTCTCAGGTGAACGAGCTTGTAGGTTCGTTTACATCAACTACATTGTTAGAGGTAGATCAAACGAATAAGAAAACCTTTATCGATAGAGCGAAAGCGATTCAAGAACAAATGCTCCAGGATTTAGATCACCGTGAGGTATCTGGTATTCATATATTGCGTGAGTTAAGTAGAAAGAATGGTGATCCATCCAAAGCATCGATGCCGGTAGTGTTTACAAGTTTAGTCAATCAAGATAGAACGAATAAAAAGTGGGAAGTATTAAATTGGATTGGAAAGGAAGTTTTCCGTTCAAATCAGGCTCCTCAAATACTAATTGATCACCAAGTATGGGAAGAAAATGATGGGAGCTTAGCATACAACTGGGATACATTAGATGAACGTTTTCCTCCAGGATTGATTGAGGAAATGTACCAAACGTATTGTCAATTAATTGAACAGTTATCTACAGAAGAAGTGCTTTGGGAAAGTGTAAATGCGATAGAACAAGTTAATGGATTTATAGACAATCAACAGTTAAAACCAGTTGAGAGAGATTATAAACCAAAATTATTACATGAGTTATTTATTGAATCTGTTCAATTGTATCCAAATCAAACAGCCGTTATATCTGAGGAAAAGTCATTAACCTACAGTGAGTTGTATCAATACTCAAGGAGTATTGAAAGGGTACTGATAGAGGCAGGGACAAGGAAAGAAAATGTGGTCGCTGTTATTATGGATAAAGGTTGGGAACAATCTGTAGCAGTACTTTCCATATTGATGTCAGGTGGAATTTACCTTCCTATTGAACCAACAATTCCACAAAACAGACTAGAATATATACTAGAACAAAGTAATGTAGATATCATCTTAACCCAGGAAAAATATTACTCAACTTTAAGTCAATCTGCAAACCATATCATAGTTATCAATGAAGAAAGACTACCTACAACAGTAGAATACCCTCTAGAATTACTGCCAAAACAATTACCAGAAGATATTGCATATATTATCTATACATCAGGTTCAACAGGTCGGCCAAAGGGTGTCGTGATAACGCATAAGAGTGCGATGAATACACTGCTAGACGTGAACGAAAAATTTGATGTAACGAAAGAGGATCGTGTATTAGCCCTATCCTCATTAAGTTTTGATTTATCTGTATACGATATATTTGGTACCCTCGCAACTGGAGCAACAATAATTATTCCTAATTCAGAGCAAGAAAGAGATCCAGAGTATCTAAGAAATCTTATGTTACGTGAACGTGTTACAGTTTGGAATTCGGTTCCAGCATTAATGGAACTTGTTCTACAAGTGTTTGAACAACATACTTCTAGGGAAATCGAGCATACATTGAAGAACGTTTTTCTTAGTGGAGATTGGATTCCATTAGACCTTCCTGACAGAATTCGTAATTATTTCCCAGATGTACGTATTGTTAGTATGGGAGGGGCAACGGAAGCATCTATATGGTCAATCTATTATGAGATTAATCAGGTGCTCCCGAATTGGAAGAGTATCCCTTATGGAAGACCTCTTTCAAACCAGTATTTTAGAATACTCGATGAAAACATGGAGCCTTGTCCGGTTTGGGTTCCTGGAAAACTATATATAGGTGGAGTTGGACTAGCTCAAGGTTATTGGTGTGACGAAAAGAAGACCAACGCTAGTTTCGTCTATCATCCAACTACGGGTGAGAGGTTATATGATACCGGAGATATAGGGCGTTTTGTGCCAGATGGAAATATTGAATTTCTAGGACGAGTAGATAATCAAGTTAAGATTAGAGGTTACCGTATTGAACTTGGGGAGATAGAGTCTCTACTGAAGGAAACAGATATGGTAAAGGATACTGTGGTAATTGCCCATCAAGAGGCTGAGAGCACGAAACAAATTGTTGCTTATGTCGTGCCGGACCACCAACAGCTTGAAGCGGATTACTCTGTTTATGAGAAGAACCAGGTCACGCAGTGGAATACCGTATATGACAAGATATACTCTGATCAACAACCACAGGTTCAGCAACATAATTATGCGGGGTGGATCGATAGTTTTACTGGAAAAGAAATACCTGAAATTGAGATGGAAGCATGGGTGAACCACACAGTAGAACGAATACGATCCCTAAAACCGAAGAAAGTACTTGAAATCGGCTGTGGTACTGGACTTATATTACAAAAGCTTGCATCAGAAACAGAAAAATATGTAGGAACAGATATTTCAGAAGAGGCTTTAAAATATTTATCCCAACATGTTAGCCATCAACACATCCATCTCGAAATACTTAGAGCAGATCAAGTTGAGATGCTAGAAGAAGCGTCTTTTGACACGGTTATTCTTAACTCAGTTGTCCAATACTTCCCAAGTCAGCGCTATTTGGATGATGTGATTAGTAAAGTGACTTCAAGAGTAATTAACGGAGGAAAAGTCTTTATTGGAGATATTCGAGACTATCGATTACTTAACCCTTTTCATATTGCGAAACAATTAAGGCATGTAAGTGAAAATGCGACAGTTAATGATTTGAAAAAGAAGGTTGCTTTATCAATAGCAGAGGAAAATGAATTACTTATTGATCCGTCCTACTTTGTAGACTATTTATTAAATAAGTTTCCACAAATTGCACACGTGGAACTTCTGCCGAAAATTGGAGAAGAACAAAACGAAATGAATCGTTTTAGATACGATGTAGTCCTTCACATAGGAAAAGCTCCAGAACAAAATCAAAAAGTGAATTGGATTCCATGGCAAAGTAGGCTTAACCTACAATATGTAAAGTCTGTATTAGCCAATGAACAACCCGAATGTTTTGGTATAAAAGGTGTTCAACCAAGAAGAAATCAGCAAGAAGTTTGGATTTCCAAGCGACTAAACATAGCCAGCAACAAAACGATTGAGGAGATAAGCGCCGAGGCAAACAAATACTATCAACAGACAGGCATTGATCCATTTGAATGGTTCGTGCTAGAACAGACATCTTCATATCAAGTACATTTTCAATTGAATATAGAGGATCCAAATGATGGCTATGATGTTTTCTTTACTCGACGAGAGGATGCAGGAGATTCGTATGTTTGGGCTCATAAGACAGAAGAACAGAATAATACACATAAAGCATATACTAATCAGCCGTTAGCAAGGCAGTATCAAGGAAAAATAATTGATAGAATTAAGAGCCATTTGCAAAACCAATTGCCAAATTATATGATTCCGAATCAATTTGTTTTCATTGACGATATCCCACTAACCGGTAATGGTAAAATTGACCGTGCATCCCTGCCATATCCATTTACCCTGGTATCAAGAGGGGAAGATCAAAGACCTAGGAATGAACTTGAACAAAAGCTTGAAACCCTATTTATAGAAATACTTAGAGTGGAGAAAGTGAGTGTTTTTGCTAGTTTCTTTGAGTTAAACGGTGATTCACTATTAGCCGCTCAACTAGTTTCAAAAATACGAGATACATTTGACATTCAAATCTCTCTTAGAGAATTCTTTGAATCACCGACTATTGCAGGAATTGCGAGTATCCTGAGTCAAAAGCAAGAATCGATGGAAGTTGAACTAATCAAACAGCTCGATAATTTATCTGAAGGAGAGATTGACAGAATGCTAAGTGAATACCTGAATAAGGAGAGGTAATATGTCAAAGTCGCTCTATTCTAAACAAGAACTTGAAGCCAAAAAACAACAGTTACTAGAATTAATGAAGAAGAAAGAAAAGCAAAACGGAATCGTTTCCTTCAAACGTGAGGGGAACGACTTCCCCGCTTCTTCAGCTCAACAAAGACTATGGTTTTTAAATCAATTACAGCCAGGAAACCCTTCCTATAATGAAACGTATGTGTTGCGTTTAGAGGGGGAAGTCGATGTTAATCAATTAGAACTAACCGTGAACGATATTATTAGTAGACACGAAGTTTTAAGAACTAACTTTTACCAAGAAGAAGATCAGGTCATGCAGATAGTACATCCCTCAAGAAAGGTAAAGATTGAGCAGCTTGACCCTATATCTCAATCCATACTCAACCAACAAATTATAAAAGAAGAAGTGATAAATTCTTTTGCACGGCGGTCGTTTGATTTAGTAAAAGATTCACTAGTTCGAATTGGAATCAGTCCAATTAACGAGAAAGTGAGCTTGCTTGTACTTGTCGTTCATCATATCGTTTGGGACGCTACATCGACTAGAATCTTCCTAGAAGAATTAAAGGATAATTATGAAAACAATCTAATAGTGAACCCAAACCAATCGCCTCAGTGGCAATTTGTCGATTACACTCTTTGGTCTTTAGAAAACAAAAACCACGAAGAGTCGGTTAATTATTGGAAAGAAAAACTTACCAATCATGTACAACAACTTGACCTCCAAATTAGTAAAAATAGACCGGATGTTCAAAGGAATCTAGGGGCAAAGCGTCTTTACAAATTAAGTAGCGACGCAACTGAAACGCTTAAAAACATTTCAATTGAACATGAAGCAACTATATTTATGACCCTGCTATCTTGCTGGACATTATTATTGCATCGTTACTCAAAACAGGATTCAATTGCCATCGGAATCCCAATGGCGAATCGAAATATATCAGAGGTTCAGCGAAGTCTTGGTTTTTTTGCAAATACAGTTATCATTCAAACAGCTCTATCTGAAGATATGACATTTCAAAGCCTACTTCAAAAGGTAAAGGAGCATACTTTAGATGCCACTGAACACCAAGAGGCACCATTTCATGACATTGTTGATGTGTTAAAGCCTGAAAGAACTCTTAGCTATAATCCATTATTTCAAGTTATGTTTACATACTTAAATCAACCATTTCCAATAGACAAAATAGGCAATTGTTCTATTGAACCACTATTTGTGGATATCGGTGTATCTAAGTTTGACATGACGATTAACACGATAAACAACAAAGATGGGGTATTTGTCGAAATTGAATTTAATACGGATTTGTTCGAGGGAAAGCAAATCGACAATATGTTTACTCATTATCTCCAAATAATAGAACAGCTAAAAAAAGATTCAAATATCCCTATTGGAGAAATTGAAATTATTACGGATGAAGAAATCGAATGGGTCAGAAACCACTTAGTGAGCTCGGATAAGAAGTTCGAGCAACCGAGAAATTGGGTTGATAGATTTTTAAAAACTGTATCCAAACACAAAAATCAAATAGCGGTAGTATGTAGGAACAAGAAACTGACGTATTCAGAATTGGACGAATGGTCGGATCGCGTTGCACAACATATTATGAATCATACCAAATCTAATTCTCCTCTTGTGAGTGTTTGTCATGATCGATCCGTTGAAATGTTGGTTTCAATTATTGGGATTTTTAAAGCAGGTGGTGCATACCTCCCGATACATCCTCAGTGGCCTGCTAAGAGAAAACAGTTCATCATCGAAAACTCAAGACCGGAAATAGTTATAACAGAAAATCATTATATGAATGAATTTTTACACCTTGATATACCTGTATACTGTCTTACAGAATCAATGCAAGGTAGTTCTATTTCATTAGAAAATAATATAGAAGGTACAAATGTGGCTTATGTTATCTATACCTCAGGATCAACCGGAGCTCCTAAAGGCGTGGAAGTTACACATAATAACCTTGCGAATTTTCTAGATGCGATGGATGAAAAGATTGATTGCTGTGAAGAAGATGCGGTACTCTCAGTCACCAATATTACCTTTGATATCTCCTTACTAGAGCTATTATGGCCACTGACCCATGGTGCAAAAGTTGTCATTGCAACAGAATCACAAATAATTGGAAACCAGAGTCAAGCTTCAGCAGTAGATTTTAGTCTCTATTATTTCGCTAGTGATGATGAAAGTATTGTCCAAAACAAATACGATCTCGTAATGAAAGGTGTAAAATTTGCGGATGAGAACGGTTTTGAAGCGGTTTGGACACCGGAACGCCACTTTCATCCTTTTGGTGGACTGTATCCATCTCCATCCGTTTTAAGCTCAGCAATTGCTGCAGTCACAAACAATATTAAAGTACGTGCTGGTAGTGTCGTTCTTCCATTACATAATCCGATAAAGGTAGCAGAAGAATGGTCTATAGTCGATCACCTATCTAACGGCAGGGTTGGGTTATCATTCGCACCAGGCTGGCACCCTCGTGATTTTGTATTGGAACCGCAAAATTACGAGCGGAAACATCAGGTGATGTATGAATCAATCGCTAAAGTTCTCAAACTATGGAGAGGAGAAAGAGTTGCCTTTAATGGTGTGAACGATAAAGAAGAGATGGTGGAAATTTTTCCGAAACCAGTCCAATCTGGGCTTCCCTTGTGGATTACAACTAGTGGAAACCCGGAAAGTTTTGAGAAGGCAGGAGAAATTGGAGCAAATATATTGACACACCTACTTGGCCAAAGTCCAGACGAGTTAGAGGAAAAAATCAAAGTATATCGTCAATCCCTAGAGAAAAATGGATATGACCCCGATACCGGTATGGTAACTCTTATGCTACATACATTTGTGGGCGAGAATCTAGAAAAAGTAAAATCATTAGTAGAACTACCCTTCAAATCATATCTAAAGTCTTCCTTTGGCTTGCTTCAGAATGTTGCAAGTGAAATGGGGTATTCGGGACGCAATTTAAGTTCTCTAGAGAAGGATGAAATAGAACAAATAGCTGATGTAGCTTTTGAAAGGTATTTCCAGACTAGTGGTTTGTTTGGAACACCAAAAGACCTAATTCCAAAGGTTGAAAAACTTTCCTCATTAGGAGTTAATGAGATCGCTTGTCTTATTGATTTTGGAATTGAACAACCAATTGTAATGGATGGATTGAATTCCTTAAACGATCTACGTAAACAGTATGAAGAAACGGTAATGGAAGAATCATTAAGTGAATTGATTCATAACAACAAAGTTACAATCTTTCAGAGTACACCGACACTCATGCGTATGCTCGTTACTAGGGATGAATTATTAAATACATTGTCCTCGGTAAATCATATACTCATCGGTGGAGAAGCTCTTCCTACATCCATGGTTAAGACATTAACCAGGAATACTTCTGCAAAGTTATGGAATATGTACGGACCTACAGAAACAACAATATGGTCCACCATATATAGAATCGAAGAACATATATTGGATGTTGATGAGCCTATCGTCCCAATCGGGAAGCCAATAAAAAATACTAATCTGTATGTTTTGGATAAGTATAAAAGACCGGTTCCTATAGGTATGCCAGGGGAACTCTATATTGGGGGAGCTGGTGTTGCAAAAGGCTACCGAGCAAATCAAGATCTAAATTCTGAGCGCTTTACTTATATCAACATATACGGATTTGTTGACCGTGTATACCAAACAGGGGATATAGTGAAGCTTCTACCAGATGGGCATCTGCATTTTATGGAAAGGAAGGATAATCAGGTAAAGATTAGGGGATATAGAGTTGAACTAAATGAGATCGAACGCTTTATAGAAAATAGGGATACGGTAACCAGAGCAATAGTTGTCGTACACCCAGAGCAGGATACTCTAATTGCCTTTATTCAATTGGAGAAGGGCTTTCGACTTGCAAGTGATACATTAAAAAAAGCGTTAGAATCTGAACTTCCGAGCTATATGATTCCTTCTTACTTTATCGAGGTAAATGATTTTCCTATGAATGCAAGTGGTAAGGTAGACCGTAAAGAACTTGTTAGCACATATAGGATAGAAGATTCGGCTAAAGTGAACAGTCTAATGGAAGTAACTTTCGTAGACAGAATGATTATACAACTTGCAGCAGATGTATTAAAGATTAATATCAATGATGCTGAGTTAAGTAAAACATTTTTTGAGCTTGGTGGGAACTCGTTATCAGCTACGCAGTTTGTACATGAACTCAATAGAGAATTCCAAATATCCTATCCACTACGCTCGTTATATCAGAACCCAAGCTTAACCGATATTGCTAACGAGGTAGAAAAGCTTCAAATAGAATCTGCTGATGAAGATCTACTTGAATCCATATTAAAAGAAATGGATTTAGAATAAAGTAAAGTGTCGAGAGAGGGGGAAGTATGGTGAGCGATTTAAGAAAGCGCTTGGAATCCTTGACGCCCGAACAAAGAGATATGGTATTAAAAAAGTTGAAAAACAAAAGGGAAAATCATTATCTTTCTAATGGGGGAAGACACGTTATACCTCGGCATGAAGAAAGAGGTAGTTATCCTTTATCATCCATTCAAAAACAGATTTGGTTTATGAGTCAATTAAACCCAGAGTTGCCAATATATAATGAGCACCTAATTAAGATTAATTTATCGGGAAAGGTGAATATTGAAGCTCTGAAGAAAAGCTTTGAACAGATTGTAAATAGGCACCAAATTCTTAGAATGCGTGTTAAGCAAACGGAAGATTCAATTGAACAGGTCATTACAAAATCTGAACCGACAATACAGTTCCTTAGCTTAAGAGGGATAAGTGGAGAAGAACAACAGGAAATACTTTCAGAGTACTGTCGCAAAGAGGCTAACTATCCATATCGATTAGAACAAGAAAATCTTATCCGTATGTCCATTATAGAACTATCAGAGAGTAGTTATTCAGTGCTTTTTTCTAGGCACCATATTTTATCAGACGGTTGGTCTGCATCCATACTGCTGTCAGAGTTAGAAAGATTTTATAACATGTATAGCCAGAATGGGGAGATTAATCCAGAACAATCTCAAGAAGAATTAACCATTCAGTACCATGACTATGCCTTATGGCAAGAAAAGTTACTTACAAGTGAGAATTTGGAAAAGGGACTAGAATATTGGAAGGAGAAGCTTGAGGGAGATTTACCGATGCTTTCTATAGGTGGAATAACTCAGGAAGGTACAGGAGTAGGTAGTGAGTATAACTTTAAAATTCCCAATATTCTAACTGATAAATTGAGAAAACTAGCTGAAGAACAAAAGGTTTCCTTATATAGCGTATGGCTGGCGATATATAAGATAGTCATCAGTAAATATACTCAGGAAACTGACCTCGCGGTAGGAACGCCTATTGCGGGCCGAAATATAAGGGAGACTCGTAACGTAATAGGCCCTTTTATTAATACAGTTGTCATCCGTACAAAAGCTGAACAAAACCTTTCTGTTATAGAATATTTGCAACAAGTACATGAAACAACCATACAAGCACTTGAGAATCAAGATGTACCGTTTGAAAAAGTCGTTGAAGTATTGAATCCTAATCGTGATGTAAGGGCAAATCCTTTTTATCAACTATTATTTGTGATGCAAGAGCCACCTACTCAGTTCAGTCTTCCAGGTATAAAAGTGGAGTATGAGTTAATTCCAACAGAAGTAGCGAGATTTCCGTTAACTCTATCCATTATAGAAGGGGAAGAAATGATAGGAAGAGTTCTTTATCGGACGAGCATTCTATCTGAGTACGAGGTGCAATCTTTTGTTCAAAGACTATTGCAAGTTGCAGATGAGATTGTTCAAAGCCCACATCAAAGAATCTATGATTTAAACCTACTTACTTCAAAGGAGAGGTCGGAATCCGCTTATTTGTATAATCAATCGGGGTGCAAGCCTTTTCCTACTGAACCTATACATGTACAGTTTGAAGGCCAGGTTCTTAATACACCGAATTCAATTGCATTGAGTGATCATGAAAGGTCGTATACATACTTACAAACAAATAATCGAGCCAATCAAATTGCACGGTGGTTACAAAAGCAAGGAATTGGCAAAGAGGATTTTATTGGAATTCAGCTCCAACCATGTGCTAAAGCGATTATAGCAATGTTAGGCGTACTAAAAGCAGGGGGAGCTTACCTACCGCTAGATGTTGAAAGTCCAAAAGAAAGAATCGAAATTATTACACAAGATTCAAAACTTAAGGCAATCATTACGCACTCGGAATACAAAACGAGTTATGAGGGATATGAGGTTCCTATTCTCTATATTGATCAATTAGATGATTTTTTACTAGATGAAAGAGAAGATAACTTGAATGTGGATTGCGATAGTTCACAACTTGCGTATGGTATTTATACCTCCGGATCGACTGGGATACCAAAAGGAGTTCTTGTTGAACATAGAAATCTATCCAACTACATTTATGCGATACAAACGAAACTCGGTAATAAGCCAAAAGATCGGTACTTACTCCTTCAATCCCTGGCATACGATTTTTGTCTCACAACAATCTACACTTCTCTTTTATCAGGAGGGACACTGTTCTTCTTACTGAAGGAGGATGCAATTGATCCGGCAAAGGTTGAGGAAATTGTTCAAGGGAAAGCGATAGATTGGTATAAGATAACTCCTTCACATCTAAAGGCGTTAAGTAGTGAATCAGGAACGAAATTATTTCCTCGTAAAGGTTTGATACTGGGTGGTGAGGCATCTGAATGGAGTTGGATTAAAGAGATTTACCGAAACATCCCAGCTAGTTGCAAATTATTTAACCATTATGGGCCTTCAGAAACTACTATTGGTGTTGCTGTATACGAAGTAACTAAGAAAGGATTGTCCAATCAGTTCAGCACAACACCAATAGGATCATCTTTATCCAATAATAGAATCTACATCCTAGACGATAAATTAAGACCTGTCCCTTCCGGTATACCGGGACATATCTATATAGCTGGTGAGCAGGTTGCTAGAGGATACCTAAATAGGGAAGAATTAACGGCTGAAAGATTTATGGAAGACCCATTTATCACAGACTCACGCATGTATAAAACAGGTGATATAGGAAAAATTCTGTACACTGGCGAAATTCAATTTTTAGGCCGGTTGGATGGACAAGTGAAAATCAGGGGAATACGGGTCGAACCAGAAGAAATTCAAAGTCAATTACTCTCACACCCTAGTATAACCGAGGCTATCGTTACGGTAACGAAGGTTCGAAATGAAGAACAATTGGTAGCATACTATGTAAGTAAAAAAGAGGTATTGGACAAGGATCTTCAGACATATTTGAAACAAAAGTTACCTCCAAACTTGGTGCCTGCCTATTTAGTTAAAATGGACACTTTACCAAGGCATGCACATGGAAAAATTGACAGAAAAGCATTACCTGAAATCCAAGTCAGTAATTGGAATGAAATAGAAATACAACCCATGAATCGCTTGGAAGAAAAAATGAAAGACGTATGGGAAAAAATATTGGAACGCCCGGTTCCGAGCATCGATGATTCATTTTTTAAATTAGGGGGCCATTCTCTGTTGGCGACAAGGTTAGTTTCCATGATTAGAAAAGAGTTCAAAGTAGAACTGTCAATCAAGGAATTTTTCGAAAAGCCAAGCATTCGGGAGCTATCGACACATTTATTACAATTAGAAGCGGTATCGACTCATTTCGCTCTTTCGAACATTTCTGAAGCAGAAAAAGAGAAGGGGATTCCTCTTTCAGATGCACAGAAAAGAATGTGGTTCTTATATCGGATGGAAAGTGACAGTGCATACTACAACATGCCTATTAGTCTAAAGATAATTGGTGACTTGGACTATAGGGCTTTCACTGAAAGCATACAAGAGGTCAATAAACGACATGACTCTCTTCGAACTGTTTTCAGGGAGAGTAAGAACATTGACCCAGTTCAAGTAGTATTAAAAGATTTAAAATGTACTATCAATATACTGGACTTTGATGAAAACAGAAGTGAACAAGATATTATGAATTACCTTACAGAGAAGTCAATGGAGCCTTTTAAACTAGAAACAGGGCCTTTAATTAGGGTCCATCTAGTAAAATCGAATCCTAATGAACATGTATTGTTAATTGTACAGCACCATATTATATCAGATGGTTGGTCCTTACGAATAATGATGGATGAGTTGTTTGCTATTTATCATCAAATTATCTCAAACATGCCAATACAATTGGAACAGCCAGTATATCAATATGCAGACTATGTAAATTGGCAACAAAATAGGTATACAGAGGAACAGATAAATCAACAACTTCAGTACTGGAAAGAACAATTAAGTGGTGCACCTTCCTTACTGGAGCTACCTTTGGACAAGCCTCGTCCTTCTATGCAATCATACAATGGTTCATTAATCAGGATGAAATTACCAGAAAAACATGCTGTTCTTATTAAAGAAATATGCGAGGAAGCAAAAGTAACTCCTTACACCATATTTCTTACTTTTTTCAACATTTTGCTATATCGATATACTTACCAAGACAAAATTCTAGTTGGTACTCCTATAGCTAATCGAAACATTCAGGAGTTAGAAGGGATTTTAGGACTCTTTGTAAATACTTTAGTAATTCCATCCACGGTTAAAGGAGACCGAAATTTTAAAAGTCTTTTGCAACAAGTGAATAATCAAATTCTTGGTGCTCTTGAAAATCAAGATATTTCGTTTGAGAGAATTGTACAGGAATTAAACCCAGAACGTAGCTTGAGCTATAATCCAATTTACCAGGTTGCCTTTACATTGCAAAATGATGAACAAGGGAAGAATGGCAACTATGGTGGACTGTCCGTAGAAGAGTTTGAAATTGAGTGGAGGACTTCGAAAGTTGATTTAACATTGATTATCGGGCAGAGTAAGAGAGGTTTTGAAATGGTAATGGAGTACAACACGGATCTTTTTAGACAACAGTCCATTGAACAGATGCTCTCTGATTATATAAAGATTATTTCACAAGTTATTGAAAATCCGAACATGGAGATTTCACGAATTCAACTGGTCGATCAGCAACATGACCTTCTCGTAAAAAAAGCTGAAAGTCAGCCTAGAAGCATAAAAGACTGTATCCAGTATTCTTTTGAAAATTGGGTGAGGTCAAGTCCTAACCACATCGCTCTTCGTTTCTTGGACCGAAGCTACACTTACGATGAAGTAAATAAAAGAGCGAATAAAATTGCAAATCAACTTTACAAGATGGGAATCCGTAGAGGAGATCGGGTAGCACTTTACCATGAGAGATCTAGTGAAATGATTTTTGGTTTTCTAGGAATCTTGAAATGCGGAGCTGCTTATGTGCCTATAGATTCGGAACTACCATTAAATCGTAGGGATTTTATTCTAAAGGATGCATCGGTGGGAGCCATAGTAACGCAAACTTCGTTAGAAGAAAAGCTTAGTAAGTCTGACTTACCTTATCTTTGTACTGATCAATCACAAGACAGCGAAGATTACTCACTTTTGACGAAAGACAAAAGCTATCCAGAGGATATTGCGTACATTATTTATACTTCTGGAACAACTGGTACTCCGAATGGTGTCATGGTGAAACACAGTAGTGTCATGAATTTAATATCTGCTACAATTGATGAATTTAATATTACACAGGAAACGAAAGTAGGCCAGTTTGCAACAATTAGTTTTGATGCTTCTCTATGGCAGATATTAATGGCATTATTGGCAGGTGCAACCTTATGTGTGGTAAGTAGAGAGGAGCAACTATCCACGAAAGCATTAGTTAAGAGATTTAGAGATTGGAATGTTACGTTAGCTGACTTACCTCCCGTTGTATTAGATTCTATACTACCTGAAGATATCCCATCTTTACAAACCGTTAGTACAGGAGGAGAGCGTTGTCCAATTAAGGTTGCAAAAAGGTGGTCATTGGATCGTAACTTTTATAATGTGTATGGACCAACTGAAACAACAATTGCCACGACATGGTATCGGGTATCATCGCCTGAATGTGTGCAAGACTCTGTCCCAATAGGAACGCCTGTACCTAACACAGAGGTATTCATTTTAGATCCAGACTTAAATCCAGTCCCTATGGGAGTAATAGGAGAAATATATATTGGTGGTGTAGGAGTAAGTAACGGATATCTGAATCGAGATGATCTAAATGAAAAGCGATTTATCCCACATCCATTTAGAGAAGAAGAAATTCTCTATAAGACGGGGGATATTGGTAAGGTATTACATGATGGAAATCTAGAGCATTTAGGGAGACTGGATCATCAGATTAAGGTTAGAGGATTTAGAATAGAATTGGGTGAGATTGAGAGTCTATTAAATCTACAAACAGGAGTGAAGGAGGCGATAGTCCAACCTTTAGGAGATAACCAAAACTATCATACTCTTGTTGCTTATGTAGTTCCTCACGGGGAATGGGAGGAAAAGAAAATAATAGAAGAATTAAGGTCTAAACTTCCTGAGCACATGGTTCCTTCTATCTTTGTTCAAATGGAAGAGCTGCCGAGACTAAATAATAAAAAAGTAGACCGTCACTCCCTTCCAACAGCTGTACACATTTTTAGACAACAAAAAGTGATTCAGAAACCGGTAACAGAGGAGGAGGTGGTAGTAGCAGAATGCTGGGCAGAAACTTTAAATCTACCTATAGATAATATTGGTTTGAATAGTAATTTTTTTGAATTAGGGGGGCATTCATTAACTGCTACCCAATTAGTGGCCAGGATATCAGAACTATTTGAGATTGAACTACCGATAAAGGCTATTTTTGAGTACCCGACTATTCAAGCAATACTAGATTTTATTGTTGAAATGAAATTAGAGCTAGGGGGGGAGGAATTAGATTCGCTATTTGAAGAGATTGAAAATTAAATGGATGTTGAGTTAAATAAATAACTAAATTAATAGAGGAGAGATTTAAACATGACTATAAAAAAAGTTCTTATGTGTCCACCAACTTATTTTGATATTGAATATTCAATTAATCCTTGGATGGATATTAATAATAAAGTAGATAAAGCGAAAGCTAAAAAGCAATGGGATTACGTTTATAACATTCTTACTGATTTAAATATCGAAATTGAAATTCTTGAACCAGCGCCAGGACTTCCAGATATGACATTTATAGGGGATGCTGGAATGGTTCATAATAAAAAGTTTTTAGCGACAAACTTTCGACATGCTGAAAGGCAAGGAGAAGTGGAACATTATATTAAATGGATGAAAGAAAACGATTATCCTGTTTATGAAGTACCTAAAGAGGTGTATTTCGAAGGACTTGGAGACATCGTTTACTTTGATGAAGATATAATTTTTGGATATGGTCCACGTTCTTCACCTGAAGCAATAGATTATGTAAAAGAAACTTATCCAGAATTAAAGCTTAAAGGCGAGCTGCATTTAAAAGATGAGAGTTTATACCATCTAGGCTTAGCCATTTCATATATTGACAAGGATACATTGCTATACTATCCGGATGCATTTACCGAGGAGAGTCTAAAATTTTTAAGAGATAACTTCGAACGCAGAATTGAGTGTAGTGAAAAAGATGCAAAGGAATATTTTGTATGCAATAACATTCCAATTGGGAACAACATATTAATGGATAATTGTACTGAAGAATTGGAAGCGGAATTTACTAAATGGGGATATAAAGTGATTAAAACGGATATGAGCGAGTTCAAAAAAAGCGGCGGTAGTGTACGTTGCTTAATCCTTTCAATCTAATCTAATAAAAGGAGGATTACTTATGTATATTATTGGCATAAATAGTGCTTATCATGAATCATCAGTCACTCTACTAAGAAACGGTGAGATTGTTGCAGCAGCAGAAGAGGAGCGCTTTACAAGAATTAAACATGCAAAACCGGCAAATGTTGATAACCCAGATCAACTCCCTATAGAGGCGTTACAATATTGCTTAGATACAGCGGGTATACAGATACAGGATGTTGAAGCGATAGGATACTCGATGCTACCAGAAAAAAGACTTGCTAATAAGGATTTTGAAGATTATGTGATTCAAGGAGATTGGGGTAGTGAAGAGGGAGAAAATTTATATCTGAAAAAGCTTCAGACAATTCCTTCAAAGTTAGAGTCCATGGGCTTCAATGGAGAATTTCATTGGATTAGCCATCATATGTGTCATGCGGCATCAGCGTTTTATCCATCCCCCTTTGAAGAGTCCGCTGTATTAGCGGTGGATGGAATCGGTGAAACTGGTTCAACATTATTCTGTTATGGGAAGGGTCATGAGCTTAATGGATTTGCCGAAATCGAATATCCCGCTTCCTTAGGATTTTTATGGGAAAAGATTTCTATGTTTTTAGGATATTCGGAATATGATGCATGCAAGGTAATGGGGCTAGCGGGATATGGTGATCCTAACCGATTTATAGATCAATATAAATCAATTGTTAAGCTAGTTCCTGATGGGAAGTTTGAGTTAGACAATGAAGTATTACGATTTCGGGTACAAGATTTTGAACCGTTAGAGAATTTGTTCTCTGTTCATAAGAGAACTCCTGATGGTGAAATGACGCAGGATTATAAAGATATTGCTGCAGCTTTACAAAAGGTTACAGAAGAAACCATTTTACATATGGTTCAATATGCTTATGAACATTGTAAAACAAATGCATTATGTCTTGCTGGAGGAGTGGCTTTAAACTGTGTTGCCAATGAAATTTTACTTAAACAAAGTCTATTCGAACAAATTTATATACAACCTGCAGCACATGATGGTGGTACTTCATTGGGGGCTGCATACTATATTTGGCACCATATATTACAAAACACAGAAAGAGTACCAATGAAGAATGCTTATCTTGGTCCAGAATTTACAGATGAGGAAATAGTAAAAGTGATTAAAGAACAAGGATTGATCTATAACAAGGTCGATGAGATAGAGAAAGAGGTTGCTAGATTGCTAAGTGAGCAAAATATTGTTGCTTGGTTTCAGGGAAGAATGGAATTTGGACCGAGGGCATTAGGGAATCGAAGCTTACTAGCCGATCCTCGTAAATATGAAATGAGAGAACGTCTAAACCATGTGGTTAAGAATAGGGAGGATTACCGTCCATTTGCACCAAGCGTTCTTGCGGAAGAAGCAAATAATTGGTTTGTGATGGATAAAGAGTCAAGTGCAACTGATTTCATGTTGATGAGTTTTAAAGCGAAAGATAAATCTAAAATTCCTTCGGTTGTACATGTAGATGGTACAAGCCGTGTCCAGACAGTGAGGAGAGAAGCAAACCCAAGATATTATAGATTAATATCCTCTTTCTATGAACTGACAGGAGTTCCTATGGTACTTAATACTTCGTATAACGATAGAGAACCCATTGTCTGCACACCATTTGATGCAATTAAAACGTTTAAAAAGGGAAGATAGATTATTTGGCTATTGGTGACTACTTAATCTCAAGCAGGGATCTTTAAAGAAGGGGAAAGATAGAATGGGAACTCGTGACAATAAAGTTAAAATCCTATCTGATGAACAGAAAAAGCTGTTGCTTCGAAGTATGTTGCAGTCAAAACGTAATCATGACAAACCACGGATAAAAAAAGTAAAGGATAAGAATATCCTTTCTTTTGCACAACAAAGAATGTGGTTATTGCATCAGCTTGATCCAAGTGGGAGTCAATACAATATGTACGATGCTTTTGTAGTCCAAGGTCCATTGGACTACAAAACCCTTCTCAAGAGCATTAATGCGATCGTAAAAAAACACAAAATTTTAAGAACGGTGTATAAGTATATTAAAGAAGATGGATCAGTACAACCGATAGTTCTACCATTCAAAGAGCAGAATATAAAATTAGTAGAAAAAGAGAATGACCAGGGAATAGAATCATTCATTACAAATGAGGTAGATAAGCCGTTTGACCTAGAGCGAGGACCATTGTTTGAAGTGACTCTCATTAGAAAACATGTGAAATATCATGTGCTACTAATAAGAATGCATCATATTTTAGCTGACGGTTGGTCCTTTACCATTTTAAGAAAAGAATTAAAAGGTATGTATCAGGCTTACCATACACTAGAAGAAGTACAGGAAGATAGTTTATCAATTTTTCAAGAACCTACAATTCAATATAATGATTTTGCATACTGGCAGAAGGACCTCTTTGATAAGGGGGGATATGAAAAACAGGTTCAATATTGGCAAAATCAATTACAGAATATAAAATCGTTAGAAATTCCAACGGATTTTCAACGGCCGAAAGTACTATCTAACAAGGGAGCAAGGTACCAATCTGAGTTAGATGAAAACTTGTCAGAGCGTATCGAGCAATTTTGTCTTAAACACAACTGTACTTTGTATATGTTTATGCTTGCAGTATACTCGACATTATTATTTCGCTACACGGGACAAGATGATTTCGGTATTGGTTCTCCAATCGCAAATAGAAACTCTAAAGAGCTAGAAGATATAATAGGTTTTTTTGTAAACACATTAGTTATACGCTCACAATTATCTGAAAACGAGACGTTTAATGAATCATTAGAGAAAATCACAAATACTACTTTAGAGGCATTTCGAAATCAGGATGTTCCCTTTGAAAAAATAGTGGAAATCGTTAATCCGGAACGGAAAGTAAGCCATAATCCACTTGTACAAGTAGCATATGTACATCATAATACACCGAGCGAGAAATTAATTATTTCTGACTTGACTATAGAAGAATATTATGTCAAACAAACGACAAGTAAATTTGACCTATTGATGATTACTTGGAAAAAAGACGGTATTCTAAACATTGCATTTGATTATAGTACCGAATTATATGCTAAAAAAACAGTTCGAAGTATCGTTGACCAACTAATCCATATTATAGACCAAGTACTTGAAGATATAAACCTTCCAATATCCCAGATTGAACTTTTAAATTCTGGTAAAAGCAATATGCCTGCTTTAGCCAGCGGCGTTACTAATAGAAACCTCGGATATGAGGAACGGGAAATAGACGATGATTTGTTTAGCTACCCGGAAGAAGAGTTACAGAAATCATCACTACAAGTAGGAGAAATCGAATCTTTAACAGAAAAAGAGTGTCACATTCAATTAGAAAAATGGAACAATACCCAAACGGAATATCCGAGACAAAAGAGTGTGGACCAATTATTTGAAGAGCAGACTACTCAAACACCTAGTCATATTGCTTTGGAAGAGAAAGGACAGACACTGACTTACCAGGAAGTGAATGAACATTCCAATCAATTGGCGAGATATCTACTTGATCAGGGGATTAAACCTGGAGACCAGATAGGAATATGGATGAACTCTTCCATATCCATGGTGATCTCCATGCTGGGAATATTAAAAGTAGGTGGAATATATATACCTCTAGATCGTTCTCTCCCAGAAGAACGAGTCAAGAATATGGTAGAGGGGATTCACACAGTTCTAACGACAAGGAAGATGGCCAAGAATGCTCCATCTGTATTCTCCAAATTGATTTATTTAGATGAGGCACAAGAGGAGATCAGTAAGTACAGTCATCAGAATATTCTTTCAGAAGAAACGGGAAGGGATAATGAGAGAGCAGAGGAACCAGCATATATTATGTTTACATCTGGATCAACTGGAAAGCCAAAAGGAGTAGTCATACCCCATCGGGGTATAGTTCGTTTGGTTAAGAATGTGGACTATGTACAACTCGACTCAGAACAAACCATCTTGCAGATTGCCCCTGTATCGTTTGACGCTTCCACATTTGAGATTTGGGGTGCACTTCTTAACGGAGGTAAATTAGTTCTGATGCCAATTGAAAAGCCGTCTCTTTCGGAATTAGGTGAATGGATCCGCAACTCGAAAGCAACGACAGTCTGGTTAACGGCAGGATTATTCCATCAATTAGTCGATCGGCATCTAGAAGACCTTCAAGGCCTGAAACAATTGCTTGCAGGAGGAGACGTCTTGTCCGTGCAGCATTGTAACAAAGTACGCCAGACGTTTCCAGAATGTCGACTCATTAATGGGTACGGACCAACTGAGAATACTACCTTTACGTGTACCTTTACCCTTACCGATTATGAGTACAAAAATACGATCCCTATTGGAAAGCCAATCAACAATACCCAAGTTTATCTTTTAGATCAAGAATTTCAACCCGTTCCAGTTGGAACCGTAGGTGAACTTTTTATTGGAGGAGATGGTTTAGCTAAGGGGTATTTAAATCAAGAGGAACAAACGAGAAGCAGGTTTATTCAGCACCCATGGAAAAAAGGAGAACGACTTTATCGTACAGGAGACCTAGCTCGATACCGTGGAGATGGAACGATTGAGTTTATCGGTAGAAAGGATTTTCAAGTGAAAATACGGGGTTACCGAATTGAACTCGAAGAGATTGAACGTATTATCCAAGAACTAAGGGGTATTGAAGACGCTGTTGTTCACTGTTGGGGAGAGCGAGAGGAAAAGCAGTTGGTGGCCTATGTCGTAGGGGGATTAGAAGAAGGATGGATTCAGCGGATACGGACAAGCCTTGAGAAAAGGCTACCATCTTATATGGTTCCAAATCGCTTTATCCAGATGGAACAGCTGCCACTTACTTTAAACGGAAAAGTAGACCGGAAGGCTCTACCAGAACCAAGTATGGATAGGCCGGAACTGGTCAATTATGTTGCCCCAAGTACGGATTTAGAGATTCGGATGGCTAAGATTTGGTCCGATATACTGGGAATCGAACGAGTTGGCATTCACGATAACTTCTTTGATTTAGGTGGACATTCGTTAATAGCGACTCAGATAGTAGCGCATATTTTCAATCATTTTCAAATTGAACTGCCCCTGAGGGAAATATTTGAATATCAAACAATTTATGAGTTAGTTGGTCGTATTCAACATAAGGAGCGACTTGAAATTAAGAAAATCACTCCGATGCCAGTGAGGGGACAAGAGCAAGACATTCCGCTTTCCTTCGCTCAACAACGGATGTGGCTACTTCATCGCTTAGACCCAGATAGTGTAGCTTATCATATATGTGGAGCTATCCAACTCAACGGAGCATTAGATCGGGAAGCATTGAAAAAAGGGTTACATTCGATTGTTGAGCGGCATAGTGTTCTACGAACACGTTTCATGTACTCAAATGAAAAGGGGATGCCAGTTCAAGTAATTGATTCTATAAATGGCTTTACGGTAAACGCACTCGAGTTGGAAGAGGAAGAGGTGCAAGCTTTTATCTCAGAAGAGATGAATCGACCGTTTAATTTAGAAGAAGGACCACTTTTCGAACCAACTTTAATCAAACTATCCGATAAGAAGCACATTCTCTTTTTACGAATGCACCATATCGTATCCGATGGATGGTCGATGGGATTATTTAGGAAAGAATTCAAAAAATTATATGAGGGGTACGTACAGGAGACTTCTCCAACTCTTTCTCCTCTTCCAATTCAATACAGTGATTTTTCATACTGGCAAAGAAACCTATATGAAAAAGGAGAACTAGAGGATCAAATTAATTACTGGAAAGAGAAACTTCGGGATGTAACTCCTTTGAATTTTCTAACAGACTATCCAAGACCAAGTCGCCCAACATTTACTGGGAAAATAGAGCAATTCCAGCTAACGGCAAAGGAGACAAAGCAGATTAAAGAGTGGTGTCAGCAACATAACGGTACATTCTATATGTATATGTTGAGCATCATAAAGGTCCTTCTTTATCGCTATACACAGCAAGAGGATTTATGTATAGGGACACCAATCGCTAATCGGAATCAAGCGGAGATTGAAAATCTCATAGGCTTCTTTGTGAATACGTTGGTTCTACGAACCAAGGTTACAGGGGAATATACGTATCAGGAACTATTTGAGCATATTAAGGAAAGTACTTTAGAGGCCTATTCTAACCAGGATATACCTTTTGAAAAAGTAGTAGAATTGGTTAATCCTGAGCGAGATTTAACAAATACGAACCCATTATTCCAAGTTGCGTATAGCCATCAGAACATGTCTTCGGAAGCATTAGAATTCGAAGGATTGACGGTGGAGGAATACCAGTTAGAACATACGATTAGCAAATTTGACTTAATGTTCTTAACGAGTGAAATTGATGGACAATTTCACGTGAATGTTGAATACAGCACAGACCTGTTTAAGGAGACGACCATTCAGCAACTCATGGGTCACCTGCATAAGATTCTGAAAGAAGTGCTTCGAAACCCAGAAGTACAAGTAGGAAAGATTGACCTGTTAACCGAGAAAGAACGTCAGCTTCAACTAGAAGAATGGAACAATACCCAAACGGAATATCCGAGACAAAAGAGTGTGGACCAATTATTTGAAGAGCAGGCTACCCAAACACCGAGTCATATTGCTTTAGAAGAGAAAGGACAGACACTGACTTACCAGGAAGTGAATGAGCGTTCCAATCAGTTGGCGAGATATCTACTTGATCAGGGGATTAAACCTGGAGACCAGATAGGAATATGGATGAACTCTTCTATACCCATGGTGATCTCCATGCTAGGAATATTAAAAGTAGGTGGAATATATATACCTCTAGATCGTTCTCTCCCAGAAGAACGAGTCAAGAATATGGTAGAGGGGATTCACACAGTTCTAACAACAAGGAAGATGGCCAAGAATGCTCCATCTGTATTCTCCAAATTGATTTATTTAGATGAGGCACAAGAGGAGATCAGTAAGTTCAGTCATCAGAATATTCTTTCAGAAGAAACAGGAAGGGATAATGAGAGAGCAGAGGAACCAGCATATATTATGTTTACATCCGGATCAACTGGAAAACCAAAAGGAGTAGTCATACCCCATCGGGGTATTGTTCGTTTGGTTAAGAATGTGGACTATGTACAACTCGACTCAGAACAAACCATCTTACAGATTGCCCCTGTTTCGTTTGACGCTGCAACGTTTGAGATTTGGGGTGCACTTCTTAACGGAGGTAAATTAGTTCTGATGCCAATTGAAAAGCCGTCTCTTTCGGAATTAGGTGAATGGATCCGCAATTCGAAAGCAACGACAGTCTGGTTAACGGCAGGATTATTCCATCAATTAGTCGATCGGCATCTAGAAGACCTTCAAGGTCTGAAACAATTGCTTGCAGGAGGAGACGTCTTGTCTGTGCAGCATTGTAACAAAGTACGCCAGACGTTTCCAGAATGTCGACTCATTAATGGGTACGGACCGACTGAGAATACTACCTTTACGTGTACCTTTACCCTTACCGATTATGAGTACAAAAATACGATCCCTGTTGGAAAGCCAATCAACAATACCCAAGTTTATCTTTTAGATCAAGAATTTCAACCCGTTCCAGTTGGAACCGCAGGTGAACTTTTTATTGGAGGAGATGGTTTAGCTAAGGGGTATTTAAATCAAGAAGAACAAACGAGAAGCAGGTTTATTCAGCACCCATGGAAAAAAGGAGAACGACTTTATCGTACAGGAGACTTAGCTCGATACCGTGGAGATGGAACGATTGAGTTTATCGGTAGAAAGGATTTTCAAGTAAAAATACGGGGTTACCGGATTGAACTCGAAGAGATTGAACGTATTATCCAAGAACTAAGGGGTATTGAAGACGCTGTTGTTCACTGTTGGGGAGAGCGAGAAGAAAAGCAGTTGGTGGCCTACGTCGTAGGGGGATTAGAAGAAGGATGGATTCAGCGGATACGGACAAGCCTTGAGAAAAGGCTACCATCTTATATGGTTCCAAATCGCTTTATCCAGATGGAACAGCTGCCACTTACTCTAAACGGAAAAGTAGACCGGAAGGCTCTACCAGAACCAAGTATGGATAGACCGGAACTGGCCAACTATGTTGCCCCAAGTACGGATATAGAGATTCGGATGGCTGAGATTTGGTCCGATATATTGGGGATCGAACGAGTTGGCATTCACGATAACTTCTTTGATTTAGGTGGACATTCGTTAATAGCGACTCGGATTGTTGCGCATATTTTCAATGAGTTTCAAATTGAACTGCCCCTGAGGGAAATATTTGAATGTCAAACGATTTATGAGTTAGTTGGTCGTATTCAACAAATGGAACCACAAGAAGTTAAAATAATCACTCCGATGCCAGTGAGGGGACAAGAGCAAGACATACCGCTTTCCTTCGCTCAACAACGGATGTGGCTACTTCATCGCTTAGACCCAGATAGTGTAGCTTATCATATATGTGGAGCTATCCAACTCATCGGAGCATTAGATCGAGAAGCATTGAAAAAAGGGTTACATTCGATTGTTGAGCGACATAGTGTTCTACGAACACGTTTCATGTACTCGAATGAAAAGGGTATGCCAGTTCAAGTAATTGATTCTATAAATGGCTTTACGGTAAGCTCACTCGAGTTGGATGAGGAAGAGGTGCAAGCTTTTATCTCAGAAGAGATGAATCGACCGTTTAATTTAGAAGAAGGACCGCTTTTCGAACCAACTTTAATCAAACTATCCGATACGAAGCATATTCTCTTTTTACGAATGCACCATATCGTATCCGATGGATGGTCGATGGGATTATTTAGGAAAGAAATCAAAAAATTATATGAGGGGTACGTACAGGAGACTTCTCCAACTCTTTCTCCTCTTCCAATTCAATACAGTGATTTTTCATATTGGCAAAGAAGCCAATATGAAAAAGGAGAACTAGAGGATCAAATTAACTACTGGAAAGAGAAACTTCGGGATGTAACTCCTTTGAATTTTCCAACAGACTATCCAAGACCAAGTCGCCCAACATTTACTGGGAAAATAGAACAATTCCAGCTAACGGCAAAGGAGACAAAGCAGATTAAAGAGTGGTGTCAGCAACATAACGGTACATTCTATATGTATATGTTGAGCATCCTGAAGGTTCTTCTTTATCGCTATACACAGCAAGAGGATTTATGTATAGGGACACCAATCGCTAATCGGAATCAAGCGGAGATTGAAGATCTCATAGGCTTCTTTGTGAATACGTTGGTTCTACGAACCAAGGTTACAGGGGAATATACGTATCAGGAACTATTTGAGCATATTAAGGAAAGCACTTTAGAGGCCTATTCTAACCAGGATATACCTTTTGAAAAAGTAGTAGAATTGGTCAATCCTGAGCGAGATTTAACAAATACGAACCCATTATTCCAAGTTGCGTATAGCCATCAGAACATGTCTTCGGAAGCATTAGAATTCGAAGGATTGATGGTGGAGGAATATCAGTTAGAGCATACGATTAGCAAATTTGACTTAATGTTCTTAACGAGTGAAATTGATGGACAATTTCACGTGAATGTTGAATACAGCACAGACCTGTTTAAGGAGACGACCATTCAGCAACTTATGGGTCACCTGCATAAGATTCTGAAAGAAGTGCTTCGAAACCCAGAAGTACAAGTAGGAAAGATTGACTTGTTATCCGAGAAAGAACGTCAGCTACAACTAGAAGTATGGAACAACACCCAAACGAAATATCCGAATCAAAAAAGTATAGACCAACTATTTGAAGAACAGGTAGTAAAGACACCAGATGCCACTGCGGTGGTATTTGAAGATCAAAGCATAACATATAGGGCGTTAAATCAACGAGCTAATCAACTCGCAAGGCTAATCCGAAAAAAGGGTGTACAAGCAGATGACCTTGTTGGAATTATGGCAGAAAGATCTATCGAAATGGTTGTCGGAATTTTAGCCATATTAAAATCCGGTGGTGCATATGTTCCAATCGATCCAATCTATCCAATCGATCGAATTCAGTATATGTTGGAGGATAGCGGTGTGAAACTCGTGCTAACACAGCAGCTACTAACTGAACAGTTAGAATCTTACCAAGGAGATATTGTGTTTCTAGATGATCAGGAAAACTATCAAGGAGATACAGAAAATTTAGTAACTATCTCTACTCCTAATAGCTTAGCGTATATTATTTATACATCTGGAACAACAGGAATGCCGAAGGGAGTCATGATAGAGCATCGGAATGTCGTAAGACTTCTCTTTAACGACAAAACGCCATTTGATTTTAACCAAACAGATGTGTGGACAATGTTTCATTCTTTCTGTTTTGACTTTTCCGTATGGGAAATGTACGGTGCCTTATTATATGGTGGCAAGCTAATCGTTATTTCAAAGGAAATAGCTCAAAACCCGAAGGCGTATTTGAACCTATTGAAAGAGGAAAGGGTCACCATATTAAACCAAACACCTACAGCTTTCTATCAGTTAATAGAGGAAGATCTAAAGTCGCAAGAAAAGGATTTGTCGATTCGAAAAGTAATCTTTGGCGGGGAAGCATTGGCACCACGACTAATAGGGAAATGGCAAGAAAAATATGAGGAAATAGACTTGATAAACATGTACGGTATTACAGAAACAACGGTACATGTAACCTACCGACTACTTACGAAAGAAGACATAGAAAACAATAGTCGCACAATTGGTAGTGCCATACCAACTCTAATTGTCTATCTATTAGATAATGATGGCAACCTAGTCCCAGTCGGTGTTCCAGGTGAGATTTATGTAAGTGGAGCTGGAGTGGCGCGAGGTTATCTAAATAAATCAGACCTAACCGCAGAACGCTTTCTTGAAAATCCATTTATACCAGGAGAGCGTATGTATAAAACAGGTGATTTGGGAAGATGGCTGCCAGATGGAACGATGGAATATTTAGGACGCATCGATGATCAAGTCAAAATTCGTGGATATCGCATCGAGCTAGGCGAAGTCGAGTCTCATTTATTGAAATTAGAATCCATACAAGAAGCGATTGTTCTCGTACGTGAGGATAAAAATATCGATAAATATCTATGCGCGTATATTGTTTCAGAACGGGAAGTTAATGGCTCAGAGATACGTCAGAATTTAGCAAAGAACTTACCTGGTTATATGATTCCAGCAAAAATCGTACAGCTTGAGAAAATGCCGCTTACCCTTAATGGGAAAGTAGACCGAAAGTCTCTACCAGAGCCAAGTATGGATAGACCGGAACTGGACAATTATGTAGCCCCTAGTACGAATTTAGAGATTCAAATGGCTGAGATATGGACAGACATATTGGGCATAGAACGAGTGGGAATTCATGATAACTTTTTTGAATTAGGTGGACACTCGTTATTAGCCACTCAAATCGTTGCACATATTCTCAACGAGTTTCATGTTGAACTTCCCCTTAGGGAAATATTTGAAAAGCCAACCATTCATGAGCTTGTGAATTTTATAGAGAATGAAAAAATTACACAAGATGGTAAAAATCAAGCAATGAATCTAGAAGATATACTCAATGAAATACAAAATTTATCGGACGAGGAAGTAAAAAATAGGCTTAAGGCAAAGATATAGACCTTTTGTGCAAGGGAAAGGGGCAGAATGGATTGAAAGATATATATAAACAATTGCATGAATGGCCAAAAGAAAAGGTTGAGCTCCTCAAGCAAATGCTTGAGGAGCAAGGCATAGATATCGAGAGGGAGGTAATCCTTCCTCTCGATCAACAGGTGAAGGAAGTCCCAGTTAGCTTTGCGCAGCAGCGCTTATTTATATTAGATCAATTAAACCCTGGTAACCCAGCCTATAACATGCCAGCAAGGTCACGTGTTAAGGGAAGCTTTAAACCAGAAAACTTTATTCAAAGCCTGAATTTGTTGATTAAAAGGCATGAATCTCTTAGGACGATATTTAGATTTTCCGAACAACGTGAACCGATTCAAATTGTTCTGGATGAACTTCAACTTGATGTTCCAATCATTTCTTTAACCAAGGACCATTTAGAAGAGAAGGAAAATAAAGTAGAAAAGCTACTTTATGAGGATACAAATGAATGTTTCAATCTACAAAAAGGACCGTTGTTACGGTGCAAGATAGTTCATTATGACAAAGAAGAGTATCTGATTCTCTTCAATATTCATCATATAATTAGCGACGCCAGGTCATTGGAGGTTTTATACAAGGAGTTATGGACCATTTATGAATCATTACAAAACAAAAAGGATCATTCATTGCCTAAACTCCCTATTCAGTACTCCGATTATGCGGCATGGCAACATCGTATATCGACAAATGGGAAAATGAAGGAACAAGAACATTACTGGAAAAAGAAGTTAGCTGGTCAACACGAGAAGCTTGAACTTCCAGCTGATCAGCAGCGTCCGAAGGACAATACTTTTAAGGGTGGTTATTATCAAAGTCATTTATCGACCACTCTGAATGATAAGGTAAAATTATTTTGTAGAAGAAAACGGCTTACTCCATACATGTTTTTCATGACTACCTTCTTTGTTTTACTACATAAGCTTACCGGTAAAGATGAAATTGCGATTGGAACACCATTTGCAAACAGAGATCGTGTTGAGACAGAGAATCTAATCGGATTTTTTATTAACACTCTTGTCATGAAAGTGGATATTGAAGAGAGCCTAACATTCGAGGAAGTATTAGAACGTGTAAGGGATGTGTCATTAGAGGCATATGAAAACAAGGATATTCCATTTGAGAAGGTTGTAGAACTCGTTAATCCAGAACGCGATTCAGACCAGATGCCCTTGTTTCAGGTTATGTTTAATTTTGTAAAACTAAATCAATTAAACCATACACAGTCTGGATTGACTATCGAACCGCTAAATGGGAATTATGAAGCTATATATACAAAGTTTGATGTAACTTTGTACACATTTGAAACGGAAACTGGGTTCAAATTGAACATGCTCTATAATGCAGATCTGTATAGTAAAAGTAGAATAATGGAGTATATAAACCAATTTCATCTTATTATTGAACAAGTTATAGAGAACCCTACAATCCTGTTATCTGATATTTCTCTATTAACACAAGAGATGAGAACAAAAGTAGAAAATCCAACAAAGTTATTAAAGCGCGAAGATCAATCAAGTATCATTAGTGGCTTTTTAAATCAGTGTAAACGACAACCAGACTATCCTGCAATTCATTATGGGAACCAGGAAATAAGCTATGATCAGTTAGATAAAATTAGTAATAAAGTGGCAAATTATCTTGCTCAGCAAGGGATTCTCAAAGGTGATCATGTCGTTATTGTATCCCAAAGGTCACCAGAACTGATTTACAGTCTGATAGGGATATTAAAAGTAGGTGCGTCATTTACTATATTAGACTCCATCCATCCAGAGGCTGTTTTAGAAAAGCAGTTACGGTCTATTGAATACCAGGGAATCATTGATTTATCAATGGATTATAAAAGTCAAAAATTTACCGAACAGAAAATACAAGGTAGTCTGAAGGCACAGCTTTTTTCTCTGAATCATGTATTGAATCATTATAGTGATGATTCGTTTCTAGTAAAGATAAGCGGTGATGACCGTGCATACTTTAGTTTAACATCGGGTACAACTGGTGAACCGAAAGTGATCCAAGGTACTCATGGCCCTGTTACCCATTTTATAAAATGGTATATTTCTAAGTACAACATGGCTAACGATGATCGATTTTCTATGCTATCTGGTCTGTCACATGATCCATTACTAAGAGACATTTTTGTTGCGTTATGGGTTGGAGGAACTGTCTGTATACCGCATTTTGATCATAGTAAAGAGCCGGATAAATTGCACGAGTGGATTGAAGAAAAGAAGATACAGGTGATACATTTGACACCAGGCCTATTTAGCATTTTACAGGTAGCAAAAAGTCAAACTTCTCTCGAAAATGTAAGACTTCTTGGGGTTGGAGGGGAGTCTTGGACATTCTCAGAGGCAGAAAAAATGAAAGAGAAGTTTCCGGGTGCGACAATAATCAACTTCTACGGGACAACAGAAACTCCACAAGTCATGGGTATTTATGAACTAGATCATGTTCATCTGGGGAAAAGAGAAGTTGTTCCGATTGAACGCGGTATTGAAGATGTTCAGTTACTTATTCTAACAATGAATGGTAAGCAAGCAGGCTTGGGCGAGATAGGAGAACTGGTAATACGTACCCCATATTTAACGGATGGTTATATCGATCAAGCACTCACTGACCAGAAATATATATCCAATCCTTTTACGAATAATCTAAATGATAGACTGTATCGAACGGGTGACAAGGCAAGATACCATATAGATGGAAAGATTGAGATTATAGGAAGATGGGATGAGCAAGTAAAAATCAGGGGATATCGAGTAGAAATACCTGAAATTGAAAAGGCTCTCATTAGTTTTAACAAAGTACAAAAATCGGCCGTCAAAGTTGCTGAAATAGGTAATTCACATGAGTTATATGCTTATGTTCAAGTAGATGACCCAGAATCGGTAGCAGCATTAGAAATTCAACATCATATAGAAGGTTTATTACCTCATTATGCTGTCCCGCAAAAGATAATAGTTTTAAAACAATTACCACTAAACAGAAACGGAAAAGTGGATAAAAAGTCCCTTCCAGTTTTTGGAGAAATCCAGGATAATGAGCATAGAGAATTCACCCCGCCAAGTACGGATTTGGAAAAACGAATTGCCCAACTATGGCAGGAATTATTAAATGTGAAGAAAGTGGGATTGAACGACCATTTTTTTGCATTAGGTGGACATTCGTTATTAGCGACACAACTAATATTACTAATTAAAGAAACTATAGGTGTCACAATTCCATTAAAAGCGATATTCGAAGGGCCAACTCTACGTCAGCTTATTGAAATTATTGAACAGCAGGAGGAAGGGTCTACTAATAATGGAACTTATTTAAACAAGGACCAGAGTATTAAGAGAGTTGAAGATAATCCTAATGGTTATCCGTTATCTTTTAATCAACAGAGACTATGGTTCTTAAATCAACTTTACCCTGAACAAACATCGTATCATATGTACTCCGCTATAAAATTAACAGGATCATTGAATGAGATGGCTTTAGAGAAAAGTATTTCGGATATCATCATGAGGCATGAAAGCCTAAGAACTAATTTTATTTACTCTAAAAAGGACGATATGCCATTACAGGTTATTCATAGAGAAAGAGAAATTTCCATACAAAAACATTCATTAGTCAACGAGAAAGAAGTTGACCAGGAAAATAAGATTCGGAATATTGCGGAAGATGCAATATTGGCAAATTTTGATTTGGAAAAAGACTCCCTCTTACGTGTGGTGATCATTCAGAAAAGTGAACTTGAACATCTTTTACTTATTGTCATGCACCATATCATTTCGGATGCTTGGTCAGTAGGTGTGTTTAACAAAGAGCTAGTAGAGCTATATAATTTCTATCATGATGGGGTGGAGAGCCCACTTCAGGAATTAAATATACAGTATCGAGATTTTGCCAATTGGCAACAACAGAGTATTAATCGTGATTCTTATCAAAGCGACTTGGCTTATTGGGAAGAAAATTTGTATGGACTCGAGCCTGTAGAGTTGCCAACCGACTATCCAAGGAAAGTATCATTGGAGGATCGAGGGGATCGTGTTTATCTTCGCTTTTCAAAAGAGATGACTGAAAAATTGGTTCAGCTATCTGACGCCAATGAGTCGACGATTTATATGACAATGCTATCCATTTTAAATCTACTAGTCTATCGTTATACAGGTTCTAATGACATTAGTATTGGGTCACCGATAGCGAATAGAACGCTGAAAGAGTTAAATCCACTGATTGGATTTTTTGTCAACACGTTAGTAATGAGGTCTGAAGTGTTGCCTTCCATGACTTTCTCTGACTTATTAAAACAAGTGCGGGGTACCAGTTTAGAGGCGTTTGAACACCAACAAACCCCATTTGAAGCAATTGTGGATCGACTCCAACCAAATCGTCATCTGAACCAGACACCATTATTCCGGATAGGATATGTTCACCAAAATACTCCGATGGAAAAAGTTGAGTTAAGTGGGCTAACGATTCAAGGTGTGGAACTCCCTATTTATTCGGCTAAGTTTGACACCATGTTTATATCTTGGAATAGTAATGATCAGTTGTGCTTAGCAATAGAGTATAACACTTCGTTGTATCGACGTAGTACTATTGAACGAATGTCAAGTCATATCTACCAGTTGATTCATAGTGTAATAGATGCTCCGAATACACCACTGTCGGCCATTCCTATGCTAACAGAAAGTGAGAGGGAAATTCTGTTACATAAATGGAATGATACGGAGGAATTGCTGGACTATAGACGGAGTATTATAGAGTATTTTGAAGAACAAGTAAGAAAAACTCCATTCCATAGGGCTCTGAAATATGAAGGGAAAGCTCTAAAATATGAGGAACTAAATGAGAGAAGTAATCAGTTAGCATACTATTTAATGAAAAAAGGAGTCAAGCCAGGAGATTATGTAGGAATCTCTATGTATCGATCAATTGAAATGATAGTTTCCTTACTCGGAATTCTAAAAACAGGTGCAGCATATGTACCGTTAGACCCGGATTTTCCAAAAGATCGAATCAACCATATGATTAAGGATACGAATATGGAGATAGTACTTGTACATCCTGATACGAAGAAGGTATTTGAAGGTACTGGGATGTCCATAAACTTAGTTGACTTGGTTCAGCAGAAACCAGAGCTGTATCAAATGGAAAAAGTCAATCCAAGTGTTCAATTAGATCAGGAGTCAGTGGCATATGTCTTATACACATCTGGATCAACCGGAAAGCCCAAAGGGGTTGAAGTTAAACATACCGGGGTGAGTAACCGTCTTTTATGGATGCAACGATACTTTCAATTACAGGATTATGATTGTGTGCTTCAAAAGACTCCATACAGCTTTGATGTTTCGGTTTGGGAATTCTTTTGGCCATTAATGACAGGTGCAACATTGGTTATGGCAAAGCGTGATGGTCACAGAGATCCAGAATATTTACAGCGAATCATCATGGAGGAGTCTATAACAACGATCCATTTTGTTCCATCAATGCTAGCACAGTTTTTAGAATTTGGTGATATTAGTCAATGTCATACCTTAGAGAGAATTATTTGTAGTGGCGAGGAACTGACGAATGAACTGCAACAACTATTCTTCCATAAAAGAAGTTCTGAAGGTCAAGAACTGTATAATCTTTACGGTCCAACTGAAGCTTCAATCGATGTAAGTTATTGGAAGTGTTTACCTGGTCAAGAGGCAAACAAGGTACCAATTGGGAAACCAATTTCTAATATCCAACTATATATATTAGATTCAAACAAACAGCTAGTTCCTATTGGGGTACCAGGTGAACTATATATTGGTGGAATAGGACTTGCAAAGGGATATTTGAATCTGCCAATACAAACGCAGGAAAAATTTTTAGAAAACCCATTCAATCCCAATAGTCTCTTATATGCAACAGGGGATTTAGTGAAGTACATGGAAGATGGGAATATAGTCTATTTAGGTAGAATAGACCATCAAGTGAAAGTTAATGGAAATAGGATTGAGCTAGGAGAGATAGAAGCTGTTATTACAAGTCATCTAGATGTAAAACAAACAGTAGTTACAACTATCCCAAGTGATACAGGTGTACGTCTGGTAGGCTATGTAGTTCTTCAAAAGGAAGAAAGAATCATTTCAAATCTTGATGAACTAAAAACATTTGCATTAACGAAACTACCTACTTACATGGTTCCAAACTTATTGATTGAACTAGAAAGCTTGCCGTTATCTTCAAATGGTAAGGTAGACAGAAAACAACTTCCGATACCAGATGTGAAACAACTAATGTCTAAAGAGGACTATATTCAGCCGAGAACAGAAGAAGAAAAGGTAATTGCAAGCATTTGGTCAGAAGTACTGGGTGTCGAAAATGTAGGCGTAAACGATAGCTTTTTTGCCCTTGGTGGTGATTCAATCAAGAGTATTCAAGTTGTTTATAAGATTAGGGATCATGATTACCAAATATCTGTTGAAGATATTTTTCAATATGACTCGTTAGATGAACTCGCTAAGCAATTAAAGAATGTTAAGGTAGTAAATCAAGAAAGCAAAACTTCCGATACATTCAGTCTTATTTCTGATGAGGACTTGAATAAGCTTTTTCAATCATGACACTACTTAAATTGATATGAAATAAGGAGTGAATGAAATGAGTAAAACAGTTACTTACGATAAAACACAAATTGAAGATGCTTACCCACTCACGAATCTTCAAGAAGGTATGCTATTTCATAGCTTATATAATCATCAAAGTGGAGTATATCATGATCTAATGAGCTATCACTTAAAAGGGAAATTTGATGAGGGCCTATTCAACCAAGCTTTGCAAAATATGATGAAAAATCATGCTGTACTAAGAACCTCCTTTGATTTAGTACAGTTCTCACAACCTCTTCAAATCGTCCATAAGTCAGTCATTCCGAATGTGGAATTTATCGATGTTTCCCATATACCACAAGAACAACAGCTTGACAGGATAGAGCAATGGCTTTTGCAGAAGAAAAAGGAGTCGTTTGATTTTAACACCCCCCCACTATTTAGGGTCTATATACACAATAGGGGAGAAGGTTCGTTTCAACTAAGCGTCTTGTTTCACCATGCGATACTAGATGGTTGGAGTGCTTCCTTATTCATTTCAGAGCTTCTTAAAGAATACCACTCCCTATACACCACTGGACAATCTACATCAAAAGGACAATTGGAAGTATCTTTTCGAAACTTTGTTGAAATGGAGAAACAAGCAATTGAATCTAGTGAAAACCGAACATATTGGAAAGAAAAGTTAAAAGACTACCAGGGGAGCTCACTACCTGAGTTTGAGATATTATCGCCGGATGAACAGAACATGGTAGGCTCAAAGATTTCTGAGAAACTTTATAAACAACTAATGGATTTATCCAAAAACTTAAGAGTACCATTTAAAACTATACTATTTGCTGTACATCTTAAAGTAATGGGATTCATAACAGGACAAACAGATGTTATGACTGGTCTAGTAACTAATGGTAGACCAGAAAGTAAAGATGGAGATAGGATACTAGGATTATTTTTAAACACTCTACCAGTTCGATATCAGGTCGGAAATGAATCCTGGGCTGATTTTATCAAAAATATCTTTAATCTTGAAAAGGAGCTTATGCGGTATAGGCGATTCCCTCTTGCTGAGATGAAGAATATGTTTGATGGCTCTATATTATTTGAAACAGCTTTCAACTATACTCATTTTCATCATACGAATGAGGAAGAACTCAAAGAGGGTTCTCTTAAAATTGTCGACCGATATTTTAATGAAGTAACTAACTTCCCATTAATGGTTCATTTCAGGCAGAGTTCTAGTAATCGTGAACTTTACCTTACATTACAATTTGATCCAGAACGAATCCCATTGTCATATGTGGAAAGAGCCCATCAATACTTTATAAAGGCTTTAAAACTGATGGTCCAAAACGAGAATTCACCAATACAACAAAATGACCTGTTAACGGAAGAGGAACTAGACCAAATCAATAATTGGAATAATACAGAAAAGAAATACGATGATTGCCTAGTGCAACAGTATCTAGAAGAAATATCGGCACGCAAACCAGAACAAATTGCCGTTACTTTTAATGGTGAATCCATGACTTATCGAGAGTTAAATCAAAAGGCTAACCAGGTGGCGCATTACTTAAGAAAACAAGGAATCGGACCTGACAAGCTTGTTGGGATATGCATGAATAGGTCAATTGAAATGGTCATTGCTATTTGGGGAATATTAAAATCCGGATCAGGTTATGTCCCTATTGCACCAGAAGATCCAAAAGAACGAACGCAGTTTGTGATTCAAGAAGCGGAGCTACAAACCGTATTGACGGAACAGAGTACGAAGGGAACATTAGTTGACATCACCAATATTAATGAAATTTGTTTGACTGATTGGGCATTACACAGTGAGAGTATTGAAAACCCGCAAGTCACTGTAAAAGGGGAAAATGTAGCTTATGTTATCTATACCTCAGGTTCAACAGGGAAACCAAAAGGAGTTGAGGTTCTTCATCAGGGACTTACGAATCGGTTGGAGTGGATGCAAGACTACTTTAGCTTATCAGATAAGGATGTTGTTCTGCAGAAGACTCCGTATACATTTGATGTATCTGTGTGGGAATTTCTATGGCCCTTGATGGTAGGAGCTAGACTTGTAATTGCGAAGCCAGACGGTCATAAGGATCCACAATATTTAGGCAAACTGATGGAGGACGAAAAAGTTACAACAATGCACTTCGTACCTTCGATGCTAAGAGCCTTTCTTGATTTTAATCACACTCATACACACAAGCATTTAAAAAGGGTGATTTGTAGTGGAGAGGAGCTTACGAAGGAAATTCAAGACAAGTTTTACAAACACTATCGGGATAAATCTCTTTTCAACTTATACGGACCGACTGAGGCATCGATTGATGTCACGTATTACGAGTGTGAAAAGGATTCTCCGTATTCTAAAATCCCGATTGGGAAACCAATTGCCAATACAAAGATTTATATTTTAGATCATCACTTAAACCCTGTACCTATTGGTGTACCAGGTGAATTGTATATCGGAGGTGTGGGCTTAGCAAAAGGGTATCTCAAAAGAAAAGAGCAAACCTTAGCTAGCTTCATAACGCATCCAAATACACAAGAAAGACTTTATAAGAGTGGCGATTTAGCTCGCTATAGATTAGATGGAAATATCGAATATCTAGGGAGAATCGATCATCAAGTTAAACTGAGAGGGAACCGGATTGAACTTGGAGAAATTGAGTCTGTATTAAGACAAATAGAAGATGTAAAGGATTCTGTGGTTCATGTTTTTACCCATTCAGATGGTGAGCAGGCTTTAGTCGCTTATCTAGTTGCATCAAATGAGCTGGATTTCTCTGTCATTAGGAGTGAGTTAAAAGATAAGATACCTTCCTATATGCTTCCTTCACATTATATGACAATCAAAGAAATCCCTAGGACTTCGAGTGGAAAAGTAAATAGAAAAGGACTGCCAAAACTTGAAACCAATCGCTCAAGTCTATCAACTAAATTAATACCAGCCAGAGATGACATTGAAAAGAAACTTGTAGAAATGTGGCAGGAAGGATTAAACGTTAATCCAATAGGAATTACCGATGACTTCTTTGAACTTGGCGGGCAATCCTTACTTGCTTTAAGGGTAATGATGAAAATTAACAATGAATTTGATAAAGAATTACCATTATCCGTCTTTTTTGAAAGGGGAAGAACCATTGAAGGTATGGCTACCCTGTTACGTTCCAAAGAAGATGTGCATTCCCCAACGATCATTCCTTTAAATAATGTGACAGGAGATCTAAACATGTTCATGGTGCATCCACATGGAGGGCATGTATTCAGCTATGAGCGACTAGCACATTATTTAGAAAAACATAAGATTGGGCTATACGGTGTACGTGCAAAAGGGTTACAAATTGGAGAAGAACCTTTTCAAGATATTCAAGAAATGGCAAAATTCTACATTTCAAAGATGAAAGAAGTAAAACCTATGGGTCCATACCATATTGGCGGTTGGTGCATGGGAGGGCTAATCTCGTTTGAGATGGCTAGACAACTGTTAAGGGACGGGGAGGAAGTTTTTGTCTCAATCATCAGTTCAAGTATCGTTCAAGGAATTCGTCAAGATCTAGTTGAAGATGATTTAGCACTGATGAATTATGCGATCTCACAAGGGAGAATAGAATTGTCCAGGGATGAACTTCGGGATCTAAGTCCTGAGGATCAGTTAAAAGCGATGTTAGAAGTGGGAGTAGAACAAAACGTTATCCGCAATGATATCAGTAATTTGGAACAAGCAAAAACGTTGTACAAGCTATACAAATATCATCGAACAGCAGTACTAAATTACCAAGCACAACAGATTGATAATAATCTATCAATCTATAAGGCATTGGAAAACCATTTGGCGGATTCGGCACAAGGAGATTTGGGATGGGGACAAGTAACTAAGAAAAACGTTTATGTTACAGAGATTCCTGGGACTCACTATACCATGCTAGCTGAACCTAATGCGAGAGTTGTAGCTGAGAAACTAGCGGAGAAATTGAGTAGAACAACGGAATTTTCTAATAGCAGGTGAATGCATTGATGAATGAAAGAGGAAATAAGTGGAGGAAAGTTATAAGTCCATCTACATCAAAAAAATTAACTTTGTTTTGTTTTCCATACGCTGGTGGAAGTGGACATATATTTTATAATTGGCACCATTTTTGTACGACTGACCTTGAAATACAAAGTATACAGCTGCCCGGGAGAGGGATACGAATCAGTGAATTACCTATTAATAATATTGAAGAGTTAATCAAGGATCTTTATGCTGGAATAGATTTTGATTGGTCACAACCATATGCATTCTTTGGACATAGTATGGGTGCGCTAATCAGTTATGAGTTAGCCGCGTTTCTATATGAGCAAGAAAAGGAATTACCTCAAGGGCTCTTCCTATCTGCTAGAGTACCACCACATCTAACAGACAGGGGAAAGCATGTCCATTTACTGTCAGAACAAGAATTTATTCAAGAATTAAGACGTCTTGATGGCACCCCGGAAGAAGTTTTGCATAATGAAGAACTTTTACAACTTATGCTCCCAACAATACGGGCAGATTTTGCGATATGTGAAACGTATCAATATACGAAGAGAAACCCTTTACCAATACCTATCACGGTGTTTGGGGGGAAGGGTGATATGGAAGTTTCACCGAACCAGCTTACAGAATGGAAGCAGTATACTTCAAAAAACTTTCAACAGTTTACCTATGATGGAGGACACTTCTTCCTCCATCAACATAAAGGTGACATCGTTCAAACCATTGAAAAACAGCTATCAAATCATAGAAAGTGAAGTGATTCCGAATGCAAGGTGTAAAGATAACGTCAATAGGAACCTACCATCCTGAAAGAAAGCTTACAAATGCTGATCTCGAAAAAATGGTTGATACCTCTGATGAATGGATAGTAACTAGAACAGGAATAAAAGAACGATATATTGCGTCTGAAGAAGAGTGTACTTCATCAATGGCTTTATCAGCAGCTAAGAGAGCGCTAGGAAATAGGGGGATGTCAGCTGAAGAGATAGATTTGATTATAGTTACTACACTTATGCCTGATCAACCAACAATTTCGGTTGCATGTACAGTTCAGCATCTTTTAGGTGCAAAGAAAGCCTGTGCATTTGATATCTCAGTTGCTTGCTCTGGGTTTATATATGCAATTGAAACAGCAGCTCAATTTATTAAGAATGGTGTTTTCAGTAACGCGCTTATTATCGGATCTGAGCTAATTTCCAAAATAACAGACTGGGAAGATCGAAGTACATGTGTTCTTTTCGGTGATGCAGCAGGAGCGGTCATCTTAGAAGCAAGTGAAGTTGATTACTTTCATGGTAGTACAATGAAAGCAGATGGATCTGGGGCAGATATTCTCAATATTCCAGCAGGAGGAACAAAACAGCCTCCATCAGTAGAAACAGTAGAAAATAGACAGCATTATATTAAAATGCAAGGAATGCAACTCTTTGAAACGGTCGTTCCTCTTGTTACTGATATTATTAAAGAAACCTGTAAGAAAACGAATATATCACTTGATGAGATTGAAGTAATCATTCCTCACCAAGCAAATATACACTTTATCAACGAATTTGCATTCAATTTAGATGTATCGACGGACAAGTTTATGTCAAATATTCATAAATTTGGGAATACATCTTCAGCCTCTATTCCCCTAGCTCTGTATGATGCTTTGAAAGAAGGGAGAATACAAGGCGATTGCTACATCATGCTAGTTGGATTTGGAGGAGGATTGGCATGTGCCGCAAATATCATAAGAGTTGATGAAGCGTTAATAAATTCGGTTTCTAGCGAGGCGGTGTAGAATGAGTACCAAAACGGGCATTATTCGCTTAGTAAAAACATATTTAGTACCACATTGGATGTTAATATGTGTATTATTTATCTCGGTTATTGTCACAATTGGCCTACAATTAATTGGCCCACAAATTATTCGTGAGTTTATTGATAGTGCAACTTTAGGGAGTACAATGGATCATTTAACCTTCCTCGCAATTGTGTTCTTAGGAATAGCGTTGATAAGGCAATTGATTACCATTGGCTCCTCGTATCTCAGTGAAGTCATTGGCTGGAACGCTTCAAACGAATTAAGAAATGACTTAGCGCTTCACTGTCTGAAACTAGATATGAGCTTTCATAATAAAACAACTTCTGGGGGCATGATTGAACGGATAGATGGGGATGTCACGGAACTAGCAAACTTCTTTTCAAGATTTTGGGTTGTTTCAGTAAGTAACTTTATCCTTCTACTTGGAATTTTAGTGCTATTAACGGTAGAGGACTGGAGAGTTGGAGTTATTTTTACGCTCTTTTCCTTAGTTTCTATGCTAACAATTAACAAGATTAGAAGATTAGCAATTCCACATTGGGGTTCGATGAGACAAGCAAGTGCTAGCTTATTCGGTTTTATTGAAGAAAGAGTTGCTGGTGCAAAGGATATTAAAGCTACCGGTGGAAGTAATTTTATGATGAATAAATTGTATCAGCTAATGAGAGATAAATTTATAAAGGAGAGAAAGGCTTCCATTATCGGTGGACTTACCTGGAACTTTACGATTGCATTCTTTACGATTGCAACAGCACTCGGACTAGGAATAGGTGTATATCTTTACTTTAGGAACGAGGCTACTATAGGAACTGTATTTATGATCTACGCTTATGTTCAAATGCTGAGAGTTCCTATCGAGCAATTAATTATTCAAATGCAGAACTTTCAAAGGGCAAGTGCAAGTATCTTACGTACACAGGAATTATTTGAAACTAAAAGTGAGATTATCAGCGGACCTATTGAATTTCCAACCAATAAAGCGGTATCCATTACGTTCGATAACGTGACGTTCCAGTATGAAAAAGAAAAAGAACAAGTGCTAAATCAAGTAAATCTGCAGCTAGAGGCAGGAAAAAAGCTAGGAGTTATCGGTAGAACAGGTAGTGGGAAAACCACGATAATACGGTTGCTTTTACGGTTATATCAACCGTCTAGTGGAAATATTCTTATTGACGGTCTAGAAATAAAAAATTATCAAATTGAAAGTTTACGCAAGCATATCGCAATTGTTACCCAAGATGTTCAATTATTTGACGGGACATTAAGAGATAATGTCACCTTCTTTGATGATTCGATATCTGACAACCAAATAATTCGTGCATTAGAAGAGTTAGGATTATTGGATTGGTTACATTCTCTACCTGATGGATTAGATACAAGAATTGGAAAAGACAGCATTACTTTTTCGGCTGGAGAAGCTCAGCTGTTTGCGTTAACGAGAGTACTAATAAAGAATCCGGCTATTGTTATTCTAGATGAAGCGACTGCTAGAATTGACCCTTCTACAGAGAAACTAATGTATCGAGCTCTTGACCGCCTACTGGAGAATCGCACAGGCATAATCATCGCTCACCGATTAAAAACACTTCAGAAGGTGGATGAAATATTGGTTTTAGATAAAGGCCAAGTTGTAGAGCATGGGGCAAGAGAAATACTTGAAGAAGATATTTCGTCGAAATACTATGATCTTCTCCAAGGGCAGAAGGAGGATCAATCGGCATGAAGACATCACAATTTCTATGGAAACTAATTATGTTTAGACCAGGGTTATACACACTTGATGCTTTACTTGTGATATCCTCATGGCTCATTTTCATTATCCCAGGTTATGTAGCGAGAGAATTTTTTGATGCTCTTCAAGTAGGAGAGGACAACTGGTGGATATGGGCGGTTATTGCACTATTAGTGGTTGGTCAATTTTCAAGAGTGATTTTAATTTTGTTCAATATTATTATTGACGTGACCTTCCGTAATATGACAACAGCGTTATTAAGAAAGAACATGATAAAAAAGGTTGTTGGACATCCAGCATCAAGTAAACTTCCTAAATCATCAAGTGAGTCTATTAGTCGATTCAGAGAGGATGTCGACGAGACAGCGGATTTCCTGAGCTGGACTTCGTTATTAGATGTGGTCGGAGCAGCTGTATTTGCCCTGGTCGCACTAGTAATCATGGTTAGAATTGATGTACTCATTACCTTAGTTGTGTTCTTACCAATGGTAGCAGTAGTGGCTGTTGCACACATTGTCAGAAATAGGGTAGAAAAGAACCGTATAGAAGCGAGAGAAACGACAGGCAATCTGACCGAGTTAATCGGTGAACTTTTTGGTTCTGTGCAAGCAATTAAAGTAATGAGCGCGGAGGAGAATGTTAGCAAGAAGTTTCGTGAAGTCAATCAATTAAGAGGAAAAGCTGCTATAAAGGAACGCCTCTTTACAAATATTCTCAACGCTACGTTTACAAATATTGCAGAAATCGGTACGGGAATTATTCTACTACTAGCAGCGAGCGCGATGCGAGATGGTTCATTTACAGTCGGTGATTTTGCGTTATTTACGTATTATTTAACTTGGGTGACACAACTTACGGGGCGATTCGGTATGCTAACGGCAAGATACAAGCAAACTCAAGTTTCACACAAGCGTATGAGGGAAATCCTTCCGACTGAAATGGAAGCGGAACTGGCAGAACATAGCGATATTTATATGAAGGGAGATTATCCAGAAATTAAAGAAGTTAGGAAGAAACAGGAGGATTTCCTTAACCTATTTGAAATTAAAGGTCTCCGAGCGTCATATAATGGCACCGATAAAGGAATTGAAGATATTGATTTGTCGATTGAAAAAGGGACACTAACAGTAGTAACTGGAGAGATCGGTTCTGGGAAATCAACGTTACTCAGCGCCATTCTCGGGCTTGTTCCTATACAATCCGGTGAAATATTTTGGAATCAAAGCAAGGTAGAAGATGTAGAAGCTTTCTTTGAACCTCCGAGAGCATCCTATGTATCGCAAGTTCCACAGCTTTTTAGTGATTCGTTTTATGATAACATCGCAACAGGGGAAAAGAGCAAAGAGAACATATATGAAGCCATTAGGCTTGCACAATTGGAGCAGGATCTTGAACAATTAGAAGATGGATTAGATACCGTTATTGGAACTAGAGGGCGAACATTATCAGGAGGGCAAATGCAACGTACAGCATTAGCGCGTGCCCTGGCAAAAGATCCGGAACTATTGGTTTTAGATGATATCTCCAGTGCGCTCGATTCACGAACAGAAGAAAAGCTATTTAATGAATTGCTAGAGAAAAATAAATTTACATGTGTTGTGTCCTCCTACCGTCCTTTTGTTTTGCAAAAAGCTGATCAAATTGTTGTGATGAAAGATGGAAGGATAGAAGCAGTCGGAAAAATCGATCAACTGTTAGAAATTTCTCCAACCATGAGGAAATTGTGGGAAAAAGAGGTAGAACAAGTCGGGTAGAAGTATGATGTTCATCTATTCTAGAATAGAAAAGGGAGAATAATGATGGAATTTTCTATTACTGTCGACTCATTAAGAAACGGGGCTTATATACCTGTGAAGTTTTTTTTCTATGATTATGAGAATGTGACGGAACAAGACTATTTAAATGCTAAAAATACCTTGGGCCAAGAAGAGGTATTGGAGTATTCGTCCTATCAAGTAGAAAAAAGGAAATCAGAATTTCTTTTCGGCCGTTATGCAGGGAAACGTGCTTCAGCAGATTTAATAGGAGAGCCCGATTTGAAAAAAATTCAAATCACAAGAGGGGTTTTCCACCAACCCGTCCTAATGTACGAGAAAAATAAGGATAACATTCAAGTGAGTATTACGCATACAGAAAGGATTGCAGCAGCAATCTCCTTTCCAGAAAGACATCCTTTTAGTGTTGATCTGGAGTATATTAAGGAATCAAATGCAGAGTTCCTTTCATCATTTATAAAGGATGCTGAAACCAACCTGTTCCATGACTTTAATGAATCAAAGATACAAACGTATACTCTAATCTGGAGTGCAAAAGAAGCGCTATCCAAGATATTGAAAACGGGTTTAACAGTCTCTGCTTTTATATACGACTTACAACGTGTTAGAGAGCATGATGGTATCTACACGAGTGAATTTCAGCATTTTTCTCAATACAAAGTAATCGGATTTAGAATTGGAAATTATATCTGCTCGATCTGTCTACCTAAAAATACAGTAATAAAAATAGACCAAATATCAAAGAAGAAACTAGAAGATTATTTGCTATTGAAGAAGCAGACGACTATATAGATTATAGAAAAATTAAAATCTATTATGTATAAGAAGACACCTCTCTAATGAACGATATGAAACGTTTATTTGAGAGGTGTTTAATTTTACTTAGCGCGGAAACGAAATGACCTATTAGGTAGGTTTATTTGTATTGGGTAGTACTCTATTGCCAATATACAATGAATATCTCGCCCTAAACTATAGAGATATGACTTCAGAGGTTCCATGTAAAAATGAATATTTGAAAGTAGAATTCCCCGTAATTAGTTCATTGTTATCTTTAGGATAAATATTTACTTCCCCTAAACGAGCCACATTCTCTTGAAACCTCTTCTGAAATTCCTACAACAATGTATAGAATCCCCCTTTTACGTACTTAAATAGGAAACTACTATCTTGGTAAAGTATCGATAACTCTTTTCGAGGTTGGATGTTTTTCCCATTCACAATCTATCATGTATTACGTCATTCAATCATATACTCTTAGAAAACGAATGTAAGGGGACATGTTATGAAACTCTATTTATCTGTTGATATGGAAGGGATTACGGGGCTCCCGGATTATACATATGTTTCTGCATCCATGCATAATTATGAACGCGCTCGTAAGATCATGACAGATGAAACGAATTATGTCGTAGGTGCTGCATTTAATTCGGGCTGTTCAGAGGTCCTTGTGAATGATAGTCACATGAAAATGAATAATATCATGATTGATCAGCTTCACCCTGATGCACATCTCATTACTGGTGATGTGAAGACGTACTCCATGGTACATGGATTGGATAGCAGTTTCTCAGGGGCAATGTTCATAGGCTATCATACCCGTGCTGGCATGCCAGGAGTGATGTCACATTCTATGATTCATATGGTGCGTAATTTCTATGTGAATGATTGGCAAGTTGGAGAGCTAGGGATAAATGCGATGGTTGCGGGATACTATGGTGTTCCAGTGCTATTGGTTTCGGGAGATGATGAAACCGCTAAAGAAGCGGAACAGCTAATACCGAATGTGACGACTGCTATTGTGAAGCAAGCTATTTCTAGATCAGCTACTAAAAGCTTGACACCAAAGAAGGCAGGCGAACTTTTAACGGAAAAAGTATCGCATGCAATCAAAAATGCTGATAACGTTCGACCGTTAATTCCACCTAATGAACCGACATTAAAAGTAGAATTTGTAAACTATGGGGCGGCAGAATGGGCAAGTTTAATGCCAGGGACGGAGATTATTCCAAATACAACGATTGTACAGTATCAAGCAAAGGATATTTTAGAAGCGTATCGTGCTTTACTTGTCATGATTGAGCTAGCATATAACACAAAATACACGTAATAGGAGGGATAGTCATGATAGAGCTTACCGATCGAATCGAGGAAATCACAAACGAAGCTGGTGGAACATGGGGAATAGCTTTATACGATATGGATACAGGGATTAGCTGGGAGAAAAATAGTCATGACACCTTTTATGCGGCAAGTGTGATCAAGGTGCCAATCATGATTGCAGCATTTGCTGCTAGTCAAAAGGGAGAACTATCACTTAGTGAGCAACTTGAATTAAAACGTGAGGATATCGTTGGAGGTTCTGGGGTCCTCCAACATCTAACTCCAGGATATTCGTTTAGTATCTATGATTTGATTACATTAATGATTATTCAGAGTGACAATACGGCAACCAACATGCTTATCAATTATATTGGAGTTGCAGAAATTCAACAGTCCATGCGAGAAATTGGAATGGAGAAGAGTAGGTTTTGCCATCGGTTGATGACGCTTGAAGTCGATCGGGAGGGGCAAAATGAGATAAATGCCTATGAAATGACAGAAATGCTAGTAAAGCTGGCATCAGGTAAAATTATTTCGGCACATGCTAGTGAACAAATGATTACTATCATGAAAAAACAGCAAATTAGAAATGCATTACCTAGTAATATTCCTACACAGAATGACAAGTTTATCGGAATGATAAAGAAGTGGGAATTCGCCAATAAAACTGGAAATATTCCTGGTATCTCACATGATATAGGTATGTTGTATGTTGGAAATAGAATATTTATTGCTTCCGTCCTTTCCAAGGGGGTAGAAGACATAGAAGCACCAAAGATAATAGGAAATATTGGTTTAGAAATCTATCAATATCTCATAAAAAATCGAAACGCATCATAGCTTATTTACAAAGAGCTTTTCTATAGGAATTACGCCGATGTGCGTAAGGATATTAGGAGTTGGGGCTATGCTCAAATATATAGTAAAGAAGCTTTTCATCATGGTTATAACCCTATGGATTATCATTACCCTTACCTTTGTTCTCATGGTATCAGTACCTGGTTCCCCTTTTAACAGTGAAACGAATTCAAATGAGATTGTCCAAGAAAACTTAGAGAAACATTACAATCTTGATAAGCCGTATCACATTCAATATCTCCTCTATTTAAAATCAATCATAACATTAGACTTTGGCCCATCTATTAAACAACCAAACCAGACAGTAAATGATTTACTAGGAAGGGGTTTCCCGATTTCGTTTGAATTGGGAATTGTAACCATTATTGTGGCAGTCATCTCTGGGATTATTTTAGGGATATTAGCGGCACTACGACATAATGGGATAATTGATTATTTGGCTATGGGAATTGCTGTATTAGGAATATCGATACCGAATTTTATTCTTGCAACCTTACTCATCCAAAAGTTGGCGGTAGACTGGGAAATATTCCCGGTGGCGACATGGTCCAGTCCACTGCATATGGTACTACCTGTTTTAGCGTTAGCAACAGGACCGATGGCCATTATTGCTCGTCTTACTAGGTCTACCATGCTAGAGGTGCTAACACAAGACTACATAAAAATGGCACGTGCAAAAGGGTTAACACCTTGGAAAATTATAGTGAAGCATGCACTAAGAAACGCTCTAATGCCTGTTATTACGATCATGGGAACACTATTAGCTGGAATCTTAACCGGTTCCTTTGTTATTGAACAGATATTTGCCATACCGGGCATGGGGAAATATTTCGTGGAAAGTATTAACCACCGAGACTATCCAGTTATCATGGGAACGACGGTTTTTTATAGTGCCTTTTTGATTATCATGCTTTTCCTCGTCGATATTGCATATGGACTATTAGACCCAAGAATGAAAGTAAATAAAAAGGAAGGGGAGTAATATGAAGTCAAATCAAAATCCCCAACAACTCCAAAACAAAGTACCAGATGAATGGTTTACCTGGCGTGGAAAAAATCGTCATGAACAAGAGCTTGTATCTAGACCATCCTTATCATACTGGAAGGATGCATGGCGCCGATTACGAAAAAACTTCCTGGCGATGTCTGGGTTGATTTTCTTAATCCTACTAGTTTTGATGGCTATTTTTGGTCCAATATTCTCCCCTTATGATGTAAACACAACCGATTATCCGAATCAGTATCAGCCGCCATCCAGTGAGCATTGGTTTGGCACGGATTCCCATGGAAGAGACGTCTTTACCCGAACATGGTATGGTGCTAGAATCTCTCTATTTGTTGGGTTTATGGCTGCCTTAATCGATGTCACTATTGGAATTATCTGGGGCGGATTTTCCGGATATAAGGGCGGTCGCACAGACAACATCATGATGCGTATTATTGAGATTCTGTATGGCTTACCATATTTGTTAGTCGTCATATTGCTTTTAGTTGTATTAGGACCAAGTTTATCCACTATTATTATCGCTTTAACGGTCACTGGATGGGTGGGCATGGCCAGGATTGTGCGGGGACAGGTCATGCAAATTAAGAATTATGAATATGTCCTCGCGTCTAAATCTTTCGGAACGAAAACACCACGGATCATTAGGAGAAACTTACTCCCAAATACAATGGGACCAATTATCGTACAGATGACCCTCACGGTACCGTCTGCAATCTTTGCAGAAGCGTTTCTCAGTTTCATTGGACTTGGGATTCAAGCACCATATGCTAGCTGGGGCGTTATGGCCAATGATTCCCTTGGTGCCATTCTTTCAGGAAATTGGTGGACTCTATTCTTCCCAGCATTTTTTATCTCTTTTACCATGTTTGCCTTTAATGTCTTGGGAGATGGATTACAGGATGCACTAGATCCGAAATTAAGGAAGTAGGTGAAGTGAATGGAAAAAATTCTCGAAGTTAAGGATTTGCATGTGACCTTCACGACCTATGGGGGTACCGTACAGGCTGTTCGTGGTGTAGACTTCCATTTAAATAAAGGAGAAACCCTAGCCATAGTAGGAGAGTCGGGCTGTGGGAAAAGCGTTTCCTCCAATGCCATCATGCGATTAATTCCTAGTCCACCAGGAAAAATCTCAAAAGGGAACATCTTGTTTAAAGGTCATGACTTAACGAAGCTTTCAGAAAAAAGAATGCGTTCTATCCGAGGCGTGGATATCTCGATGATTTTTCAGGACCCAATGACAGCGTTAAATCCTACTTTAACAATTGGTACACAATTAAAGGAAGGCTTGAAGCAGCACAGAAGTGTTACGGACCAAGAAGCAACTCGACGTGCTCTAGAAATGATGGAGCTAGTAGGAATACCAAATCCAGAGGAACGGATGAAGCAGTACCCACATCAATTTAGTGGCGGGATGCGCCAACGAATTGTTATCGCAATAGCATTAATTTGTGAGCCGGAATTATTAATAGCGGATGAACCAACAACTGCTCTCGATGTAACGATTCAAGCACAGATCCTAGAGCTATTTGGAAAAATACAGGAAGTAACAGGTGTGTCCATCATCCTCATTACACATGACTTGGGAGTGGTGGCAAAAATCGCTGACCGGATTGCGGTTATGTATGCTGGCAAAATCATTGAAACTGGAACGAAGCGGGAAATTTTCTATGATCCACAGCATCCTTACACAAAAGGATTATTAAATTCTGTTCCAAGGTTGGATGTAAAAGAAAAATTAAAGCCGATTGAAGGAACACCTCCAGATTTATTCTCACCTCCAGAGGGCTGTCCATTTACACCACGCTGTCCCTTTGCAATGGAGGTGTGTAATAAAGTTTACCCGGATTCCAGCATCTTAAGTGATTCCCATTCAGTGAATTGCTGGTTACAGGATGACCGGGCAAAACAGTTATTGACCACGATGGTCACCAATTAGAGGATAAGGGGGAAAAGGTATGAAAAGGCTTCTCTTTTTTATGGCGGCAGTACTCTCTATATTTGTCTTAGTAGCATGTACTGCCAATGAAGATGCAGGAAAAGACCCTGATGAGAAGGATAAAGTTGAAGAGCCAGCTGGTGATGATGGTGAATCAACCGATGAAGGAACATCAGGAGAAAAAGTACTAAAGCTGAATAATGCAACAGAGCCAACATCATTAGACCCATCCATCGGATTTGATGCAGTATCATGGGATCCGCTGAATAATTTAATGGAAGGGTTAACACGACTAGATGAAAACCATCAAGCAGGCCCAGGGGTGGCAGAAGATTGGGATATTTCTGAGGATGGTAAGACCTATACGTTCCATTTACGTGAAAATGCGAAATGGTCAAATGGAGATCCAGTAGTAGCGGAGGATTTTGAGTTTGCATGGAAATACATGCTAAACCCTGAAACAGCATCTGCTGCAGCCTTTTTAGGTTACTTTATTGAAGGGGCAGAAGCATATAATAGTGGAGAAGGCTCAGCAGATGATGTGAAGGTCACTGCGGTTGACGAAAAAACATTGGAAGTTGTCCTAGCACAACCAACTGGATTTTTCTTAGATGTTCTAACAAACCCAGCATTTTTCCCAATTCATCATAAAATAGCGGAAGAAAATCCGAATTGGCATGCTGAAGCAGAAACTTTTGTAGGGAATGGTCCATTTAAATTGGAATCATGGGAACATAATGTGGAAATGGTTTTCTCGAAAAATGAGCATTACTGGGATGCCGGTGTCGTGAAATTGGATAAAGTCCATTTTGCGATGGTAAATGATACGAATACACAATATCAAATGTTTGAAAGCGGCGATTTAGATACTGCAAGCATTCCACCAGAGCTTTCAGATGAATTAATTGAAGATGACAATGTCTTTATTGGCCCTTATGGAGGACTGGAATTCTACCGATTTAACACAACGATAGAACCCTTCCAAAATAAGAAGATACGTCAGGCATTTGCGTACGCTGTAAATCGTGAAGATATCGCTACTTATGTGGTGAAAAATGGTGTAGAGCCAGCATATGGCTTTATTAATCCAGGATATACTAGCCCAACAGGTTCAGACTTCCGTGATGCGAATGGCGATTTAGTAACCTTTGACCCAGAAAAGGCGAAGCAATTACTGGAGGAAGGAATGGCAGAGGAAGGGTATGATGAATTACCACCAATCACGCTAACCTATAATACAAGTGATACGAATAAAGCAGTCGCAGAAGCACTGCAAAGCATGTATCAGGAGAATTTGGGTATTGAAGTAAAGCTTGAGAATCAAGAATGGAACGTGTTTTCTGATGCACAAAAAGCGCTAGAACTACAATTCTCACGCAGTTCGTTCATCAACGACTATAATGATCCTGTTAACTTCCTAGAAAGTTTTATTACGGATTCTTATATGAACCGAACAGGCTTCTCTAACCCAGAGTATGATGAACTAATCACAAAAGGCAAAACCGAAACAGATGAAGAAAAGCGCTGGGAGTACCTATATGAAGCTGAAAAATTACTAGCGGAAGAAATGGTTGCTATGCCGATCCGATATTACAATACTGTTGTATTAGAAGCGGAAGGGGTAGAAGGAATTTTACGCCATCCAGTAGGATATTTTGATTTGAAATTTGCGGATAAGAAATAAGGTAATTATAGGGGCGCGCAGGGGGATAGAAGAGTAACGCGGTAGTCCCAGGTGTCACGCAGAAACATAGAAATCAAGCGAGTCGCCACAATAGTCACGCGAGAATTCTGAAGTTCAAGCGAGTCACCACAAAACTGACGTGAAAAGCCGAAAAAGTCACGCTAGGTTCACAATGTTGCGTGAAAAACTATCCGAGTGGCGCTAGAACTCAGAAAGCTGCGGAGGAAGGTACTGTCCTCGCGCGAGAGAATAAGTTTCCCGCGTAGAAATAAACCATTTTCTAGCTCCGCAAATTTAACGTCCGGCGTCATGAATAAACTAAAAACCTCCCATTAACTCATAACAAGATGGCTCATCACATAAGCAGATGAGCCTCTCTTTTTCAGAAGAACATTACAGATAGAAAGAAGGTTAATCAATGCTGTTACCAAAAGCCTTACAAGAAGGAGATACAGTTGGTATTATCGCTCCGGCAAGTCCTCCAGAGATGAAATGTCTACAGGATGCATTACCCTTTTTCAAAAATCTTGGTCTAAATGTTAAATTAGGCAAGCACATTAGAGAAGTCTATGGTTATCTGGCTGGGACGGATGAAAAACGATTGGAAGATTTTCATGACATGATGGTAGATGAAAGCATAAAGGCTATCATATTTGCCAGAGGGGGATATGGTACTGGTCGAATAGTGGCTGATATTAATTATGACCTGGTTAGAAACAACCCGAAGATTATTTGGGGATATAGTGATATTACCTATTTACATACAGCCATTAGGCAAAAGACTGGACTCGTAACATTTCATGGACCAATGGTAGCCTCAGATATAGCAGATCCAGATTTTGATGTTTTAACTGCATCTTCTTTCCAGCAATTATTTTCCCCAACAACCCTCCAATATAATGGCGATGCCTCATGTCTCCATGTGTTAGTAGAGGGAGAAAGTGCGGGAACTCTTGTTGGCGGAAATCTTTCATTATTGGTGAATACATTAGGAACAGAATTCGAAATCAACACAGAAGGAAAGATCCTTCTTATTGAAGATATTGACGAACCTCCATACCGAGTAGATGCCCTGTTAAATCAATTAAAGCTGGCTGGAAAACTAGCATCTACAGCAGGTATCGTTGTGGGGGATTTTGCAAATGCCAAACCTAAGAAGGAACCATCCTTGACCTTGGATGAGATTTTTAATCATTATTTGGGGGATTTAACTTGTCCTGTGATGTCGGGTTTTAAGATCGGGCACTGTTTTCCACATTTTGCTGTACCATTGGGTGTTCGTGCTATTTTAAATACCAAAGAGAAGACTTTTACTGTAATGCCTGGGGTGCAAGCGAAATGAGAATTCAACAAATGGAAACATTTCAGGCAGCGATTCCCTTAAAGAAAGCTTTTAAAACAGCACTTAGAACCGTGACTGTAGCTGAAACAATTGTAGTAAAGATAACATGTGATAACGGAATTACCGGTTGGGGAGAGGCACCTCCAACTCATGTCATTACAGGGGATACCTTGGCAAGCATCTCTTATGCGATAAATCATGTGCTAAAGCCAAACCTAATTGGTAAAGATCTCCGAGACCGAGAGTGTATATGGGAAGTAATAAATCAATTGATTGTAGGAAATACAAGTGCAAAAGCAGCGGTGGATATGGCGCTCTATGATTGTCTATCCAACTATGCAAACACAAGCCTTAGCCATTTCCTTGGCGGCTATCATTCTACGATTGAAACGGACTATACGGTTAGTGTAAATGGTGCGGATGAGATGGCGGATGATGCGGAGGGGTATGTTCAAAATGGATTTTCCATATTAAAAGTAAAAGTAGGAAAGGATCTTATCGAAACAGATATCGAACGAATTCGGGCAATTCGAGAGAGGGTTGGACCTGAGGTGATCATCCGGCTTGATGCGAATCAAGGCTGGAAACCAAAAGAGGCTGTTCGTGCAATAGGGAAGATGGAAGTGCTGGGACTAAATATCGAATTTATTGAGCAGCCAGTCCTTGCACATGATATAGAGGGTTTAAAGTATGTAACCGAAAACACACAGATACCAATTATGGCTGATGAAAGTATTTTTTCTGCTAAGGATGCTAAAAGAGTTCTAGAAATCAATGCAGCAGATTTACTCAATATTAAATTAATGAAGGCTGGTGGCATTCATGAAGCACTTAAGATTGCCAATCTAGCAGCAGTCTATGATGTGAAATGTATGGTTGGTAGTATGATTGAAACCAAGATTGGGATTACTGCTGCTGCACATTTTGCGGCAAGCCAACCGAATGTTACATTCTATGATTTCGACGCACCTTTAATGTTGGCTGGGGATCTTATTCAAGGTGGGATTACATACGAGAAGAGCAAAATTAAGCTTGGTGAAAGACCAGGTCTAGGTATAAGCAGATTAAATGAGGAATTTATTCAGCGTGTAATGTAACTTTGTTGATCGATTTGCAGAAATATCACCACCAGAAATGATAAAGGAGAGATAAGCTGTGTTCCAACATACTTTTTCATCATTACCAATGGAATTTCATGTAGCAGCAGTTCAAGTAGCAACAGTTTGGACTAATCCAGAGTCTGCTAGAGAAATAGATAATCTTGGTACGAACAATCCGACCGATATCGATGGTTGGCTATCTTCCTTAAGTTATCAGGAAAAATTAGCCTTTTGTGATGAAAATCGAATACAAACACAACTTTTATATGGTGAATCGGTATTGGTAACAGAAGTTAAAGGAGGTTGGGCAAAGGTTCTCATACCAAGCCAACCTTCTAAGAAAAATAAAGAAGGCTACCCTGGCTGGATTCCGCTCAAGCAACTGAAAAAAGTCAGCCGGGAAGAGTGGTTTCAAGCTGTATTTGCAGCTGTGAAAGAGAAGCATGCATGGATAGAGAATGAAGCCGGTGAAAAGTTTGTGGAGATAAGCTATATGACTTGTTTACCCGTCCTAAATCATGAGGGGGATCGTGTATTGGTGAAAACACCCGAGGGATCTGGTTATCTTCATCGAGAAGCGGTAGAGCTTTTTCAGGTAGAATTAGGGGCAGAAAAAGGGAATGGTACTCAAATAATAGAAGCAGGAAAACAATTTCTTGATCTCGATTATATATGGGGAGGAATGAGTTCATTCGGGTATGATTGTTCTGGTTTCGCGTATGCCATGCACAAGGCAAATGGTTATCAGATTCCTAGAGATGCAACAGATCAAGCGGATTATGGAGTAGAGATACCAGAAGACCAGTTACTGCCAGGTGATTTGCTATTCTTTGCTTATCAAGAGGGCAAAGGAAAGCTTCATCATGTTGGCCTTTACTATGGGGACGGAAAAATGCTTCATTCACCACAGACCGGAAAAGGAATCGAAATAACAGTGATCAAAGGCACAAAGTACGAGAGAGAGCTTTGTATCGCTAGACGATACTGGGAAAGGAGTTAAGATCCATGAAAGATGAAAATATCTTAGAAGTCCAACAGTTAAAGAAACATTTTCATCTAGGGAAAAACCGGATATTACAGGCTGTGAATAACGTCACATTTCAGGTGCGAAGAGGGGAGACGTTTGGGCTAGTAGGTGAATCAGGGTGCGGAAAATCAACCATTGGAAGGACCATTATGGGACTTTATGATAGAACAGAAGGAAACGTCATTTTTGATGGGCAAAACGTTCACGAACGGAATGAAAAAGAAATGTTTATGCTCCGACAAAGAATGCAAATGATTTTTCAAGACCCATACGCGTCACTCAATCCTCGTTCCACTGTGCGTGAGGTGATATCAGAGCCGATGGAGGTTCATAAACTCTATAAAAATAAAAAAGAGCAAAATGAGCGAGTATTTGAATTGCTAGAAGAAGTAGGTTTAAATCGAGATCATGCTAATCGTTACCCACATGAGTTTAGTGGGGGACAGCGTCAGCGGATAGGAATTGCAAGGGCTCTAGCACTCAATCCAGATTTTATCATCGCGGATGAACCAATCTCAGCATTAGATGTTTCGGTTCAAGCGCAGGTTGTGAATCTATTAAAACAGCTCCAAGAAGAAAAGGGACTCACGTTCTTGTTTATCGCGCATGACTTATCGATGGTAAAGCAAATATCCGATCGCATCGGCGTGATGTATCTTGGTAACATGGTAGAGTTAACAGAAAGTGATAGTTTATATGAGAAACCACTACATCCATACACCCAGGCACTACTCTCTGCGATACCTATTCCAGACCCAGATATTGAGGAAGCTAGAGAACGTATTATTTTACAAGGGGAACTTCCAAGCCCAATCAATCCACCAAGTGGCTGTGTTTTCCGAACTCGTTGTCCGTTTGCAATGGAGATTTGTAGTCAGAAAAAGCCGGCTTGGCAGGAAGTGGATGACAATCATTTTGTCGCATGTCATTTATATCTGGAAGATCGGAAACAGAAACAACATACAGAACCAGTAGTAAAAATACGATAATAAAGAAGGAGGCGGGTTCCATTTGAAGAAGAGTACACTATAATTCACATACCATTTCGCATAGTAATTCAAAACCGAATTGCGGATTTTTTATTATGGAAGTCCTCATTACCTTTTATGGTAGAAATAACACTTCGGGTATCATATGGAAATAAATGTTGTAGTTCGTATGAATTTTAAATTAAAGAAGTTGTGATTAAGTAAAGATTCTATTAAAAAGTTAAATACATCAGAATATTATGATAGAATTTAAGTGGATATTTTGATGGTGGTCTAACCAGGGCAATTCAATATGGAAATTGAACCTCAAATTGTCGTTATTGTGCAATGGAAGAGGTGGGTTCGAAATGATAAAAAAGAAGAGTTTATTTAGAGCAGGAATTGTTATGGTGATATTTCTAATAGTCATGGTAATTACTAATCCTAGTAAAGCTGAATTTAATAGATGGATATTAAGGGAGAATGGGATTGTATGTAAAGATGAGGGTCAGAACGAAAAGTGTATGAGAAATGATCAGGAAATGGTAATAAAGAATAGTTCCTATCATCTTAGAAATATAGGCATATTTTCATCTTTTGAAGGGGATTTTGAGTTTGTAAAAGGTGAACAAATAGAAGTTAAAATTTTAGGCATTTTCGGTAACGTTTATCCAATGGAAGATGGGTTGCTTTGGGAGATAGTAAATTAAAGCCGCAAATAGTTATCAATATTCCCCTCTAAAATGCTGATGGAGGTCCTTATGAAATCTTGTAGTATGAACAAACACTTTAAAACACTTGAAATGCAACGCAGCAGGATCCTTCCGATTCTTGAGTCTTTATCACTCGATGAACTATGGGAAAGACCACAGGAAAATAAATGGTCTATTGGGGAAACGATGTATCACTTATATTTGATAACAAGAATGTTGCGTGTAGCAGCAAAAATAACGATTCCTTCTACCATTCTAATCGCTCGAATGAGAAAAAATAAACCATTTGAAACGGAGATACATGATATTTATAAGGAATATAAGGAGAAGAAAATGAAGGGTATGAAGGCTCCGTTCATTTTAGACCCGCCGAAAAGTGTCTATTGTAAGTTGAATTTTAAAGAATTAAATCAGTTGCTTTATAAGGAAACATGGACAATATCAAAAATGGTAAAAGACATAGATGAAGAAATAGCTGGACATATTGTTTTCATCGACCCGGTAGCACATCATCCCAACCTTATTCAAGCGGTTCAACTACTGGCTATTCATGAAGCACATCATTTTCGTATCATGGAAAACCAGCTTGAGAAAAAAGTGTTGGTCGAGTAAAGAACCTAATCATCTATTTAAAAATGATAAATACGCAAATTAAATAATATCTGTACATGAAAATAGTCAATAAAGTAGGATCTTGTTCAAATTAGAAGGAGGAAAAATGGTGAATGTTAAAGAACTTTTATTAGCGCAGTTAGATGCCTGCCTCGAAAATACTTGGTTTGTATCGTTAATAAATTCAATTGATGGACTTACTGAAGAACAAGCAAATTGGAAACCGAATGAAACAACTAACTCTATTTTTGAAATTGTAAACCACTTAATCTTCTATAATCATCGTTCTTTAAATCGCTTTAAAGATATACCAAACGACAAGAAAGTGGATGACAATACGTTTAAGAACAGGGAAGAATTAAATTGGAATGCCACAGTGAAATGGATAAATGAGATTATGTCTGAATGGAAGGATGTCGTTAAGAAAGCTGATACCGATAAACTGGATGACATGGCTAATGAACTTGCCCATCTTACGATTCATACAACATATCATACTGGGCAGATTATTTATATTAGGAAGTTACAAGGAATATGGAACCCGAAAAACGGTGTAAAGGGTTAGTGAAGGAAGGATAGTTGCCTAAAAATAAAGGAGCTTGTTAAATCAAGCTCCTTTTCTTGTGAATAATTTTTTGCGTGGTTTTTTTTACTTTCCAATTGTTATGTAGCTTGTCGCTCCTCATGGTGTCATCCTTAGGCGACCTCTTTTCATAAAAAAGTGCTCACTAATCAAGCGGCTTGTCCTACTAAAAACCTCTCACTAGTTTTGCAAATTCTAGTTCTATTATTTTCCCCAACTGTATAAGTTTAATAGTAGGAATGCTAGAGACGAAATATGTAAAGGAGGGTGCCTTTTGAAAAAACGTAAATATACCAGTAAACAAATCCATAAGTTAAAAAAGAAGAAATCTGCAACCAAGACCCAATCGATACAAGCAAAACTTTCAGCAATTTCTACACCAAAAAAACCTTCATATCATAAAGGGCGCTTTAAATGGAAGTTGCCGGCAGTTGTTGTGTTTAGTCTGGCATTTATCATTCTGGCTGTTCCAACTTTGGTTGTCATCCCGTTTATTTCGAAAACGGAAGTGCAATCACAGTCCTTTAATCAGGAGCCTGAACATGAGGAGGTCTTACAGGAGGATTCTGCAGTCGAGGTTGCTGTAATGCGTACTCAGACAGAACAGATTGAAAATGTTCCCCTTGAAACCTATGTATCTGGCGTTGTAGCCTCTGAAATGCCGATTGAATTTGAGCCTGAAGCATTAAAGGCACAAGCACTAGCAGCAAGAACATATATCGTAAATAAAATGATTTATAATACAGAGGAAGTTTCTTCGGATGTTACGGACTCTATTCAAGATCAGGTATATAAAAGCGATGCAGAGCTCCGTACGAAATGGGGTAAAGATTACACGAAAAATATGGAGAAAATAACAGAAGCGGTTTTGGCAACTAAAGGAGAAATTATCACATACAATGACAAACCAATTGACCCACAGTTTTTCTCGACAAGTAACGGGTATACGGAGAACTCGGAAGACTACTATGTAACAGAGATACCCTATCTACGAAGTGTCCCTAGTCCATGGGACGAAGCTTCCCCATACTACTTAGATCAAGAGACATTTTCCATCGAACAAATTGAAGCAGCACTCGGAATCGACTTACCTAGTAATCAACAATTAAGTATTAAAGCAACCCGTACAAAAAGTAATCGGGTAGAAGAACTAGACCTAGCAGGAAACATCCTTTCAGGTAGAAAGGTAAGAGAAAAACTAGAATTACGATCCAATGACTTCACGATAGAGCAAAAGAACAATTTCTTAATCTTCACGACAAAGGGTAATGGTCACGGAGTAGGAATGAGTCAATACGGAGCAAACGGAATGGCTAAAGAAGGAAAAACCTACAAAGAAATTGTCCAATATTATTACAAAGATGTGAAAATAAGTAGCGTTGATGAAGCTGCACCAACCCTAGTCATGCAATAAACTAATGAAAATGCCTCCAGATTGTTCTGGGGACATTTTTTGTTGTGGAGGGGAGAGTTAATGCCGCACGAGGAGCTGGAAGAGCCGAGGGAAGTTGTCCGTAGTCGCGCGAGAAGGTGGGAAGAGCCGAGGGGAGTTGTCCGTAGTCGCGCGAGAAGTAGAAAAGTACCGCGGAAATAGTTGTAGGTCACGCCAGTCCGAGAAAACTCGCGCCAATAACAGAGAATGTCGCGCAGCTATGATGTGTTCGCGCGAGAATCAAGTTAGCTCTCGCGGTTTAGTGCCATACTCGCGTCAGTTATTGACATGGTCGCGTGATAAACATCGCTTGTCGCGCGACCCTAGCCTTTAGCCCAAGCTCAGCTTCTCATCTCAAGCCAATCCCCCGGCCCCACGCTCAACAAAAACCTACCAATCATTCTACCAAAACCAACTAAACATCCCATACCAACAGGTCCGAAAAACTTAATATCCCCAATTCTAAATAAAAAATGCATAAAAATATAAAAAAAGATTGGATGAATGTATAGTTTTTTCGTTTTCTGTTCAGAATGGTTGGTGAGGTGATGAATAAATGAAAGAGGAAAACAAAGCGCCAAAAAAAGGTTGGCAAGGTATTTTCCGTAAAAAGTGGTTTTTCCCTGCTGTATACTTAACGATTGCAGCTTTATTATTGGCAGCAGTGGTTTGGTATCAAAATTTGGATAATCAATTACCAGAGGCTGGGGATGACCAGGAGTTAGGTGAAAACTATAAACCAAATCCACATGATCAAGATGCTGCACCTGTAATAGACTCACAGGAAGTTATTAAAATGCCTGTAGCGGAACAGGAACAAGCAGAAATCGTAACGAAATTTTATGATTACGAAGCATCTCAGGAAGATCAAGAAAGTGCACTGATTCTTCATAACAACCGCTATTACCAAAGCACAGGCGTTGACATCGTCTACCCAAACGGTGAAGCATTCGATGTTCTAGCATCTTTAAGTGGTTCTGTTATGGAGGTAAAGGAAGACCCATTACTAGGAAATGTTGTCATTCTATCACATGAAAATGATGTGACAACGTATTATGCTAGTCTTGGAGAAGTAAGTGTTAAAGCTGGAGACGAAGTGAAACAAGGTGATGTGATTGGTACTGCCGGACAAAACATCTTCGGTCAAAACCATGGTACACATCTACACTTTGAAATCAGAAAAGCTGACACTGTATTTAACCCGGAAGAATTTTTTAATCAGCCTGTAAGCAAGCTAGAAGATAGTAAATCAGAAGATGTTTCTGAAGAGCAAGATACTAGCAGTATTAATTCTGAAGAAGTAGATTCTGAGAATGCTGAAAATGAGAATGTGGAAGAGGAAAAAACTACTGATTCCGATAAGGAAACAGAAGAAAAAGAATCTGGGGATGAAGCAAAAGAAGACACGTCAGGCGATTCATCTACCGATCAAGATTCAGCTGAATAATCTAAAAAGAAGTCCTAGCAAATCAATGCTAGGTTCTTTTTTTTTTTGTTTTACCTTGCCATCATTTACCAATCACCAAAATACGTCAAAAATCCTGTCTTTTCAAGGAGTTTAGCCGAAATATGTCGAACGATTATCCTTGTTTTAAGAAGGTAATGTGATACTATTAAAATATTGAAATAGTTACTAGAGATACTAGTGTTATTTTTAGTAACCAGACTGACTTATAAAATGACAATTCTAGCATGAAACGCTAACTTTGTAGGAGTTTGAAAGGACGGAACCCTCAAAAATGAACTATGGAAATATTAACCTACTGCCAGAACATATGACTTCTATTACGGAAAATGCTGAATTAACGATCGGGCAAGTTATATTATTACTTTCCCAAGAGCACAACGAACAAAATGTATTAGATTTAACACGCAAATTCTGTCTACAATCATCTTCATCTGAAATTCAGAAAAAAGGTATGGAATTTCTATACATGAACGGTTTTTACGAGGATTTAGACATCCTAATTGCTAAAAACCAAATTTCTCCAAATGAATCCAATCGACTATGGGCAGAGGTTTATCAAATCATGTTAGACCGCCGTGCTAAAAAATATCCTGTTGGCCAAATGCGCTTGCGTTTAAGAGAGATGAATACAACTGATCCAGAATTAAAATGCTTAATTGAACTTGTCATCGTGGATACATATTTTAATCAATTAGATTTTGGGAAAATCGGGAATTTACTAGACAAACAACAAGAATTATTCAGTCCGGTACAGGATAATTTTATGCTTTCTAGTTTTAATTTACGCCTTTATCAAAAATTATTTTTCTACTATTGGAAACGAAATGAATTGATTATGGCCCGTAAGTATGCGTTTCGAGCATTAAATCAAACCAATAGTCCAACTACAAAAGTGAATATGCATATGAACTTAGGCCTTACTTATACATTCGATACATATTATCAAGGTATGTATCATCTAAAGGAAGCACTGAAAATTGCAAACCAATATAAATTAGAGGGGCATGTGAAGAAGATTAGGTATCATTCCATCCCATTCTTAGCTGCACAATTTGGCAAAACAGAGGGTATTGAAACACCTGATATTATAGAAACGGCACATCTTGAGATTGCTAGAGGAAATTCGGAAAGAGCAATTGAGTTACTAGAGAAAAATAATATTTCTAGCCCATTCGAATTGTATTATTTGGGACTTGCTAAACGAGATAAGAACTTACTATCTGAATCACTTAATATGTTTGTATCTAGAAGTGATTACTTCTTTAGTAGATTACCAATGAATGCAATAAAAGAGTTAAAATCGTGATCCTTGTTATGTAGGATTCAACTTCAAGCCAAAAGTATAATGGAGGGAGGAGGTATAATATGGAAAAAATCAAAACTTTTACTTTCGCAATGTTCTTAGGTTTTGTTGTACTTTTCACATTGATTCAACCTGCTAGCTCATTATTAGCTGACCCTGAGTATGGAGATGTAGATTGATTTATTTTATAAAAAAATCTAGAAGTTGAGTCCATCATATAAAACCAAGAGTTCTATACAGTTGTGTATAGAACTCTTGGTTTTATTATTTTGCATTAAAAAACTCGCATTTTCCAGGAGGAGGAAGTACGAGTTTATTTTAGGTTAAAAAGGTAAAAGTGAGTAAAAATTCAAAATAAAATTAAAAAACACTTTGTCCCATCACCATTCAGCTGATTTTTAATCATAATCCCGTCTCTCGAATAATAAAATGTTACAAACCAAGCATTCAGTAAGTCTGAGGTGAGAGCTAATGTGGCTCTTTATGAACACATCGTAATTGCTTGATTACATATTTTTATAGCAACGATTTTTTATCTCATATCCTTCACTCATGAACTGTCCACTATTACTTACACTCCTTTCATAATAACAGTAAAAATAATGTAAATATGTAACTCAACATCTGTAGAAACAAAAACATCATAGCCACGGATTTTCCGCCTTTCGGTACGCAAGGGGATTTATGAAAAATGGTAAAACTCATTTTTCCTATCACCTTATTTCGTGTCTGACACCTCAGAAATATTCAACACAGGGAGGCGAACGGTGTGCACGATTACATCAAAGAAAGGACTATCAGGATTGGTGAACATATCGTCGAAACGAGGAAAACCGTCCGAGTGATAGCTAAAGAGTTTGGTGTTTCTAAAAGCACAGTCCATAAAGATTTAACCGAAAGATTGCCAGAAATCAACCCAGAATTAGCACAAAAGGTAAAAGAAATACTCGAATATCACAAATCCATCCGACACCTTCGAGGTGGAGAAGCAACCCGAAAGAAATATAAAACCACAGAAGAAACAAAAGCCACAACAGTAAGGTAAGCAAGTAGTATCATCATCCCTATTAAAGGAGGTGAATGGTAAGCGTACTTATGTTGAAAGGCTAGCTTACAACGAATTAGTGAGGAGTGGTAGCAACCATATTGTTTGAGTGTGAACGCACCCGGAAGTGAGGGTGCGTTTTAATTATGATGTGGGAGTAAACAGGAGCATAATTTGGAGCACCTTATAAGCCCTTTGATGTTGAAATATAGTCCCTGACCCTAACAACATAGTCCCACTACACACAAATATAGTCCCACCATCAAGCAAAATTCCTCCCAATTTTGCCAAATTAAATTTATCAGTCTTTTTTCCTAAATTAAGAAGTTTTATGTAGAAATTTGTGGTATTATATTGTATAAGTAGCATTGTGTTTTCGGACAGGTGCGGAAAGTTTTATACGAGGAGGATTTTGATGTTTTCTAGGGATATTGGGATTGACCTTGGAACTGCCAATGTGTTGATTCATGTAAAAGGAAAAGGAATTGTTTTAGATGAACCATCAGTTGTTGCGATGGATCGTAACACAGGCAGAGTTCTAGAGGTTGGAGAAGCTGCCCGACGCATGGTAGGACGGACACCAGGAAATATCGAGGCAATTCGTCCACTAAAAGATGGCGTTATTGCAGATTTCGATGTAACGGAAGCAATGTTAAAATACTTTATAAATAAAATTAATGTGAAAGGATTTCTTTCGAAGCCAAGAATGCTGATTTGCTGCCCAACAAATATTACAAAGGTTGAGCAAAAGGCTATTAAAGAGGCTGCCGAGAAATCCGGTGGAAAAAAGGTCTACTTAGAAGAAGAGCCTAAAGTGGCTGCCATTGGAGCTGGTATGGAGATTTATCAGCCAAGTGGAAATATGGTCGTGGATATTGGTGGAGGAACAACAGATGTTGCGGTTCTTTCCATGGGGGATATCGTTACATCTGAGTCCATCAAAATGGCTGGAGATAAATTCGACCAAGAAATTCTTCATTATATAAAACGTAAATATAAATTGTTAATCGGTGAGCGTACTGCAGAAGACATTAAGATTAATGTTGCAACAGTATTCAATGGAGGACGTAAAGAAGAAATGGATATCCGTGGTCGTGACATGGTATCTGGACTTCCACAGACAATTACTGTACGTTCTGCAGAAATTGAAGAAGCACTACGCGAATCAGTTTATATGATTGTACAAGGTGCAAAAACGGTATTAGAACGTACACCTCCTGAATTATCAGCCGATATTATAGATAGAGGCGTCATTTTAACTGGTGGTGGTGCTTTAATTCACGGCATCGACCAGCTTTTAGCTGAAGAGCTTAAAGTGCCTGTATTCATGGCTGAAGAGCCAATGCACTGTGTTGCAAAGGGTACAGGAATTATGCTGGAAAATATTGATAAAGTCGAGCGTAGAAATATCGTTTAAAATAACTGAAGGAGGCGTATTGTGATGCTAAGAGGTTTTTATACAGCAGCTAGCGGGATGTTATCGATGCAACGACAACAAGAAGCGTTAGCGAACAATATTGCAAATGCAAATACCCCTGGGTACAAGGCGGATCAAGCGACATTACGAGCGTTTCCTGAGATGCTTATACACCAAATGGGTTCACAAACTGTACCAACAAAACAACCAAAAAATTTCCCAGTTCAAAATCCAATTGGGTCAATCAATACGGGTGTTTATGTACAGGAATATGTTCCAAGTTATGTTCAAGGTTCATTAAAAGAAACTGGGGTTTCCACTGACCTTGCACTAATTGACGGAGTTTTTCCAGATGAAACAGGAAGTATTTTCTTCACCGTCCAAAACGAAAATGGTGAAGCTCGATATACAAGAAATGGTAACTTTACGGTTGATGGACAAGGTTTTCTAACAACAACACAAGGGTACTATGTTCTTGACCAAGCAGGTAATCCAATCCAAACTGGTGGAATGGAATTTACCGTTACACCAGATGCCCAACTTCAAGTTGGTGGTATGACTATTCCACTTGGTATTGCCTATGCTCCTGATGCAAATCAGTTAGAAAAAGAGGGTAATGGCTTATTTAATGGAGAAGCAGGACCAGTACCAGCTGGTGCGATGTTCACTGTTCAACAAGGATTCTTAGAACAATCCAATGTGGATGCAGTTCAAACCATGACACAAATGATGGAATCGTATCGTTCATTTGAAATGAATCAGCGTGTTCTAAAGGCTTATGATGAAAGCTTAGGAAAAGCGGTTAGTGAGATTGGACGAATTGGATAAGGTAAACATTAGAAGGGAGGGGACGTCATGTCTAGAACAATGATACAAGCAGCCGTTACCATGAATCAACTACAACAGAAGATAGATTTGATTGGTAATAACTTAGCAAATAGCCAAACTACTGGCTACAAGGCAAGAAATGCAGATTTTGCATCATTATTATTCCAACAAATAGATAACATGACAGACCCTGCAAATGCTCAAGGTAGATTAACACCAGACGGCGTTCGAGTTGGCTCTGGTGCAAGATTAGGATCTGTTAATATTGATTTATCACTTGGTTCTTTAAAAGAGACTGGACGTGCATTAGATGTTGCGCTTTTACAGCCTAATCATTTATTCCAAGTACAAGTAACAGAAAATGGTGTACAAGAAACTCGTTTTACTCGTGATGGAGCGTTTTACTTAAGCCCGATTAATAATGAAGTCATGTTAACAACAAAAGACGGTGATCCTGTTATTGGTACTAACGGACAACCTATTAGATTCGCAGATGGTTTTAATGACATCCAAATCGATGAAGATGGGTTCATCAACGTGAAATACGGTGCTTATTCCGCAACTGTTGGACAATTGTCTGTAGTAGAAGCGGTTCGTCCGAGATTGTTAGAAGCTACGGGAAATAATAATTTCAGACTACCTGATTTGGCAGCACTTGGATTTAACGAAGCAGAAATCATTCAAGCAGTACCAGCTTCCTTAAAGAGTGGCACACTTGAAATGTCTAACGTAAACATGGGGAAAGAATTAACAGACTTAATTACTACACAACGTGCCTACCAATTTAATGCTCGTACCATTTCAATGGGTGATCAAATGTCAGGATTAATTAACCAATTACGTTCATAAGATTAAAAGATGATTGACGCAACTATGACAATCACTTATAGTTAAAACAGAATGTTAGTATGGAATAGGTGAACCAAGTTATGTCCACAACAAACCAAACTGAAGAAATTAGGAAAGATACTGCTACGAAAAAAAAGCGGTTAGAAGTTAAAGCCGAACGAAAACAGCAGTCAACCAGACGAAAAGCAGAAACCGAACCGAAGTCTGTCTTGCCTAACGAAGACAAGAAAGCTTCTTTAAGAGAAGAGATACGTAGAAGGTCTGCAAATGCTGAACTGGAACAGACTGAAACGCTCAAACAAACTCGTAGACAACAAAAGAAAAAGCAAAAAGAAGAAAAGCGCAAGAATAGAAAACCTAGATTGCGAATTTTTCCTATTTGGGCTAGAATCATTGTTGTGAGTGTCTTGTCAGTAATTGCATTAGCTGTTGGTTTAATGATTGGCTATGGTGGACTAGGCGATGGTGAACCGAGAGATGCGCTAAAATGGGAGACCTGGCAGCACATCATTGATATTGTTAAAAAAGAAGAATAATCGAAGCCTGTATCCGCTCTTGGGTACAGGTTTTTTTGGTAGTTAGGAAAGTATAAAATTTTTTGCCGATATAAGAAAAACGAACACATACGCTAAGGGACAAGCAAATACGAGTTTTTCTGATTATGTCTTTAAGTTTCGTTCCATATTGAAAGGATATTACCCATCGATATTCCAATTGATAAGGATTAGAAAAGAGGTCTAGACATGTTTTTTCTTCAAATGTCGGGATTCCCAGGTTCCGGTAAATCAACCCTTGCAAAAGAAATAGCAAGGCAAAAGAATGCAGTTTTAATTGATCATGATGTGGTAAAATCAGCTTTGCTGGACAATTCGATGAATATGGATTCAACCTTGGTTGGTAGTATTTCCTATCACATCGAATGGGCTCTAATTGAATCCAATCTTGCTGTTGGTAATAGTGTTATACTCGATAGTCCATGTCTATATGAGACAATGATAGAAAAGGGAGAATGCTTGGTAGACAAATACCATTGCAAGTATAAGTATATTGAGTGCCTGTTAAATGACTTCGATGAAATAAATAATCGGCTTAAACAACGAGATAAAATGCCAAGTCAAATTCGTGAAGTTAATTCTGAAGAGAATTTTCAAGCGACTTTAGCTAATAGTAAAAAGCCAAAGCATCACCAAATTCTAACAATTAATACGGCAATGCCTTTTGAAACGTACATAAAAGAAGTAATGGAATATATGAGCAGATAAAAATTATCTATTCTTACATAAAGATTAGCGAATGCCAGTTATTCTAATAATGTTAATTTCAACAAGTTCTCTGATATAATAAGAAAAAATACATAAAAGGAGCGTTCTATTTTGGATATTAATGAAATAAAACAAATTATTCCCCACCGCTACCCATTCTTATTAGTGGACAAGGTATTAGAAATGGAAGAGGGTAAGCGTGTTGTAGGACTTAAAAATGTAAGCGTAAATGAACCATTTTTCCAAGGTCATTTTCCTGACTACCCAGTTATGCCAGGTGTTCTGATTGTGGAAGCATTAGCACAGGTAGGAGCTGTTGCAATGCTAGGAAAAGAAGAAAACCGAGGTAAATTAGGGTTCTTAGCGGGAGTAGATAAATGTCGATTTAAACGTCAAGTGAAGCCTGGAGACCAGTTGAAACTAGAAGTTGAGATTGTTCGAGTGAAGGGGCCAATTGGAAAAGGAAAAGGAATTGCAACAGTTGATGGTGAACTTGCTTGTGAAGCAGAAATCACATTTGCAATTAAATAGGGGAAAAGATGCTGCCAAAATGATTGGTAGCATCTTTTTTTTAGTCCTTTAGGATGATTTATGAGGAAACAGATGGAATATAGTTTGGCAAATTACGTCATTTTTCTACAAAATCGGTATCAACTATGCTGAAATTGGGTAAGCTAATGCCGACAAAGTTATTACAACAAGGAGGAAAATGTCATGAACAAAAAATGGCTAGTTAAGTTAGGTGCACCTGTATTAGCATTATCACTAATGGCAGCATGTGGTAACGACGATACGGAAGATCCTATCGAAGATCCTGTAGAGGACGAAGCTCCGTTAAACCAAGAAGATGATAACGGAACTGATAATAATCTTGAAAATGGTGGTACTGACGGCGGTGACGACGGTATGCTAGATCAAAATGGTACTGATGATGGCAACGACCTGAATGACGACGGTCAAAATGATGGCGATGCAGGTACTGGCAATGGCGATCAAGGTACTGGTACTGGAACTGAAAACGGTGAAGATGACGAAAACCGATAAAAGAACTTATAACTCCTGATTCGTATCCATTAAAATCTGGGGTTCGTTCTTATCTTATGAAATAATAATCCCCTTCCAAGGGGATTATTTTATTATTTCCAGTAAAATAAAAAACATTTGCCATAAGGGGCAAATGTTTAGAACACACGGATTATAATTTGATATCTACACTTTTTCCAAGCGTTGGATGTGGAGCATTTGCAACCGATTGACTTAACATTTCAGTCAATTGGTTTCCTTGTTGTTGCATAAGATTTTTTACATTAGCCATGATAGCCAAACTAGCATCGGAACGTACTTTACTGTTTGACATAACAACTGACATTGCTGCGATATCCATTTGAAAACCCCCTAGTATCATTAGTCCTATTGTAGCATATAGGTAAACCTAAGGTACATATTTTTTCATTTATAATTCTAGTATAAGAACGCATGATGTAGTTAAAATTAGACTGAATGGCCTATTTATGATTTAATTTTTATTGTAATTTAAATTTTGAAAAGGTATGGTGATGGAATTTTGGACGTCCCACTGATTTCTATCAGTATTGTTCTCATTTTAATAGTGGCTAATGGTATATTTGCCATGACAGAAATTGCAATTGTAACCTCTCGTAAGGCTAGACTAGAAAGAATCGCAGAAGATGGTGACAAACGTGCGACCTATGCACTTAAGCTAGCGGAAGAACCGAATCAGTTGTTATCTACCATTCAAATTGGGATAACATTAATTGGAGTCGTAACTGGTGCGTTTGGTGGAGCCGCAATTGCAAGCAAATTAGCTCCTGTTATTGGGAAGATCGATGTTCTTGCGGAGTTTAGTTCCCAGATTAGTATGTTCATCGTTATTGCAATTACTACTTATTTATCGTTAATTATCGGTGAATTGGTACCAAAACGTATCGGGATGAACAATCCTGAGAAAGTAGCGTTATCGATTGCAAAACCGATGTACTATTTCTCAAAAGTAGGTAAACCACTTATTTGGGTACTCAGTAAGTCAACCGAATTTGTTCTGAAAATATTCGGTATTAAACAAAATAAAGAACCTGACGTGACGGAAGAAGAGATTACACAGCTTATTGAACAAGGTGTTTTTAGCGGTGTAGTAGAGGAAATAGAACACGAAATGGTGGAGCAAATATTTTTCATGGGAGATCAACGTGTTGGTGATATTTTAACGCCAAGGACCTACCTAGAATGGATTGACCTCGAAGATTCACTTGAAGAAAATTTGAAAATCATGAGTACTAGCAACCATTCCTCTTTTCCAGTTGGTGAAGGAAGTCTTGATAATTTAAAAGGAATTATTCATACAAAAAATGTATTTACCCAATTAATTAAAAGAGAAGATTTTAATTTAGAAAATTGTGTCGAAAAAGCCCTAGTACTACCTGAGGCAATGATGGCATTCCAAGCACTAGAAAAAATTAAAGATTCCGGAATGCATCAAGCTGTTGTTATTGATGAGTATGGTGGTATCGAGGGAATGGTTACTCTGCACGATTTTATTGAAAATATAGTAGGTGCAATGCCAGGATTAAACGACGTGGACCCACAAATCATTCAACGTGACGAAAATTCATGGCTAGCAGACGGATTAATCTCACTAGAAACTTTTAAACGTTATTTTGATATAGATGAATTAGAAGAATTGCGAAGTGAATCACACACACTAGGTGGTTATATCACCACATACTTGGGAGACATTCCAAAGGTTAGTGACACCATTCAAGTAGAGGATTTAGTGCTTGAAGTAGTAGACATGGACCATGTGCGAGTAGACAAGGTCATGATAACTCGAATTGAAGAGGAATTTATTGAGGAAGAATAGAGGGGAATGCCATCGAGAATGGCTTTCCCTTTTTTGGTTTGTTTAGGAAGGCTTAGTTCAAAGGCATAGTCCCTTGAGTGGTTGGTATAGTCCTGGTATGGAAAAACATAGTCCCACCCAAGGTAGATATAGACGGCATGGAAAAACATAGTCTCTCCCAAAACAACATCCCACATTCAAACAAAAAACACAATTGTAGCAACAACTACAATTGTGTTCGACTTTTCTTCCCAGCGGTTTTCAGGATAATTTGATTAATTACCTCTGAAAACATCAGCCCCATGGCTATGCCGCCAGCTAAAAGCATGACTTTTACAGAGTATTCAAAAGCCTGCATATAGTCGTTTTCGACAAAACTGCGCATGGCATTATAAGCCATGCCTCCTGGTACAAGTGGGATAATGCCGGATACATTGAATATGATGATTGGTGTTTTATACATCTTAGAGAACAATCGGCTAATGATAGCAACGAGTATTGCCGCTAGAATGGTTGCTGGTACAGGGTCCATTCCTCTTTCAACAAGGACATAATAGACAATCCATCCTAACATTCCATTCAAACCACATTGTATTAATACTTTTTAGGTGCATTAAATAAAATACCAAAACCTGCAGATGCGATAAAGCTTGTAATAAGTTGGGCAACAATTCCCATTCTGTCAGACCTCCGATCGATACATTAATCTATTCTAAACGAAAACGGCTACTAACTGCAATCTCTCCATACTTTCTTTATCCAAAATTAACAGGAATACACTGGGGAAAATGCAGAACTTTGTAAGAAAATAACACGTTTTGTGTTTGAAAAAGTATAAATGTGAAAGATTCACTAGAAAACTGTTTGAATTAGAAGACCTTTATACTATAATTTAAGGTAATAATAGTTTGGAAACTAGTTCAATAGTTACACGAATTATGTTATTAAATCACAAACACCTACTTATTCTGAGGTAAGTGATTCCAAAAGAACAAATGCAAATTTTCTATTCTGACTTTTTAAAGGAGAGCTATCATGACTACGAACAATTCGACAGAATCAGATATGTTACGTTTGTTATTTCAAGAAAATTCCAACAACCATATTAGTCAAGACGCTCTTTCTAAAGTAATCAGCTATTATGCGTCCCTGGGGAATAACACGGCGGACTTTATTATGGTGTTCTCCGCAAATGGAGAGTTGCGTTCAATAAATAAAAATCAGAATGATAACTTGATACATATAGAAAATATAGGCGATTTTAAGCGTATTCTTTTAAAAAGGTCCTATGTAGAGCTTGAAAAAGCATTTGAAAATGCACGGAGTGGAAATACAGAACACCTAGAGATCCAGGTGAAACGAAAAAGAATTTTCTACAGTATGATGCTGATTCCATTACATAGCCAATCTGATAAAGTGGATGGTATCGGGATTGTTATCCAAGATATTACCGTACATAAGCAGGAACTTGCAGGATTACAAAATGAAAACAAAAGCTATAAGCTTATTTTTGACCATCTCCATATTGGTGTTTGGGTTTTAGAATATAGCACTGGGAAACTGACATTTGCTTCCAAAGGCTTGGCCGATTTATATCAATATCCATTGAAGGTTTTTTATCGAGAAAAACTGAATATTTACGATGTGATTGAAGCGGTAGTCCACCCGGATGATAGGGGTTATATGCGAGATGAAGCAAGGAAGATTCTTACTAGCGGGGAATCGATTCTAATACGTTATCGTATCCGGTGTTTAGATGGTACTGAGAAGTGGCTCACATGTCATACAGCACCATATTACGACGAGAATGGGAAAATTACGCATATTTTTGGGGTACAGACGGATATTACAGATGATGTAAGACTTCAAGAACAACTGAAATATTCAGCCAATCATGATTTGCTGACTACCCTACCAAACCAAAGAAGTTTAGATGAAAAGCTAGATAGCCTATTCCAAGCAAAGAAACCATTCGCACTGTTGTTTTTTAATTTAGACCGTTTCTCTGTGATTAACGGATCATTAGGGTATCAAATTGGTGATGAAGTTTTGATTTCAATTGGAACAAGACTGAATAAATTATTGCCAAAAAACAGCTTTGTGGCACGCTTAAAAAGCAATGATTTTATTATTCTTTATGAGGATTACGAGACGAAAGATAGTGTCATGAAGTTTACCGAGGAACTCATTCAAGATATTCGCAAGCCACTAACTATTGGGGAGTACGAGATTAATATGACCTCTAGTGTTGGCGTTAGTCTGTATCCAGAGGATGGCGAGACAAAGGAAAGTCTCATGGACAAAGCCCATTCTGCACTAAGTCATGCTAAAAAGACGGGGCGAAACACATATAGACTCTACTCCTATTCAAAGGATACGGCATTTCAGCGTAAGCTTATGATCGAAAAAGATATGGTGGAAGCACTGGAAAAAGAAGATTTCGAATTATATTATCAGCCTTTAGTAGAAACTCAAACAGGTAGAATAGAAGGGGCAGAGGCATTAATTCGTTGGAATCATAAGAAGTGGGGATTAATTTCACCAGGAGAGTTTATTCCGATTGCAGAGGAAAACCACCTCATTAGTGATATCAGTGACTGGGTAATTAAAGAAGCATGCTCCCAAATGAAACAGTGGCGAGATAAGGGATTAAAATTAATCCCAATATCCGTTAATATATCGCCAATTCGACTGATGAAAAAGGGCCTCACAGATTATGTGAGAGACCAGCTAGAAGCATATCATATACCAGCTGAATATTTAGGTGTTGAAATAACGGAGGGCTCACTATTAAAAAGTGAAAAAGGCGTTATTACCACACTTGCAGAGTTGAAAGAATTAGGAGTCAGAGTTGCCATTGATGATTTTGGTACTGGCTTCGCTTCGTTAAATTACCTGCGTGAATACCAAGCAGATACATTGAAAATTGATCAGGTGTTCATCCAGAGTAAAGATGGCCAGGTAGAACGGGATAATATCATTGTAGGTTCTGTTATGGAAATGGCAAGAGGGCTTAACATGAGAATTATTGCGGAGGGCGTTGAGGAATATGGTCAATATCGTTTCCTGAAAAATCGTCACTGTGATTTAATTCAAGGTTATCTATTTTCTCGTCCAGTTCCGGTGTTGGATTTTGAAAGATTATTAGTAAAAGGCGTATTAGAACCAGATCCAGAAAAAATAGAAAAGGATCGGATCCGGCGAATGAATGTGAAATAATAAGGGGGAAGGGTCTGTAACCAATCTTGGTCAGACCCTTTCATCGTAAATTGAAAAAGTATAGAATTGTTCCCCATTTATAGTAGTAGCACGAGCGAATCTAATCGTGTTTTTCAATTTCATTTTATCTAAACAAAAGCTAAAACTACAGCAATCCCTGCACCAATTGCAAAGGCGGTTAGCATCGCTTCTGCCCCTTTGGAAAGACCAGCAATTAAATGACCTGCTAAAAGGTCACGTACTGCGTTCGTAATATGGAGACCTGGTACGAGAGGCATAACAGCTCCAATAATAATCTTCTCGAGTTCATCCCCGAGTCCAGTACTTACAAACCCTACGGCGATTAATCCGATAATAAACGAAGCCACGAATTCCGAAATAAATCGAATTTCCACCAATTTATCAAACCACAAAAACACGAGAAATCCAATCCCGCCTGTTACGAGGGATGGAAGGAAGTCAGCCCAAATTCCTCCAAACATGATTGTAAAACAGCCACTAGCTATGGCGGCAATAAGAATCATTATTTTACTAGAATAGGTAAATGGTCGCTTTTCTAGTATTATTAACGCCTCGAGTGCTTCATCTAAATTAATATCTCCAGCTGCAATCTGTCGTGAGATATGATTCACTTGAGCAATTTTATTCAAGTCCGTTGTTCTTCTTTCAATTCGCATCATATTTGCAGTCCCAGCCTGGTCTACTGAAAAGTTGATTCCGGTAGGTGTAGCATAGCTTTGCGAACTTTCAATACCAGCTGCTCGAGCAATCCGATTCATCGTATCCTCCACCCGGTATGTTTCCGCACTACTCTCTAGCATAATCTTGCCAGCAAGCATGCATATTTTCGTTACTTGTTCATTTTTTTCCAAGATGTCATCAACCCCGAACTGTAATTTCATTACCTTATTATAGTCTGGATTTCGTTGAGATGAAAGGGAGAGGGATTCGAGAGAAGGAAAAAATACTTGGTGCATAATTCGAACCAAGAAAAGGACCTCCAATTCGGGAGGTCCTTATGTCTTGTAATTAGGGCATCATCATGAACAAACCTACTAACGAAACTATCGGAATAGCATTAATCAACATAAGTACAAGCATGGAAAAGTGGGTAACTTTTTGTTTGGATTCTTCTGGAACACCAACGGAACGCTGTAGAAAAATAAAGAACGCGGCAAAAATCATAGAAAAGATAACGATTGCACCAGGTATGTATAGGTCTTCCATAGAAGAAGCGGGTGAAGCATTCATTAATCCAAACACGATTAGGATGAGCGGGATTGTCTCCGCAATAGCTACGCCAATAAAGAACTTGGTTTGAATGTTACCATACTCCTCAGGGTTTTCCTTCAGTTTATCCACATTTTTCTTAAATACTAATAATATCGAAATAACAGCTAAAATGGCAGCAAACGCAAAATAGTAAGCATTATCCAATTTTAAGCACTCCTTTCTGAAAATTAAAATTCATTGGTATCATAGCACAAGAATTTAGACTCGACAATGATAAAAGCATATCTGTAAAGCGGATTCACTTCATTAAGGGAGCTATTAAAATGCTACTAAAAATAAAAAATTCGTGAAAGTCGGAATCATCAATAAATATATTGACCCATGACTTTAGTACCTTGTCTAATAATTAAGAAAAATCTATCATTAGTAATACTAAGTTAATAGATTACTAGCCTAAAGTGTTGGTACGAATTACTTAGATTAGGAAGTTAAACTTTAATAGAGGAGGAAGGAAATGCTTAAGAGGATTTCGGTATTATTCGTAATTTTTCTATTAGCGTTCAGTTCTGTTTCCTTTGCTGCACCTGGAAACATTGTCGTTAATAGCAATCTTCAGAAGGGAAGTCTTTCTGATGAATTAGTAGAAACAATCGATCCAAACCAAGTCGTTCGTGTCACTGTCGAGATGGATGGTGAAGCACCGATTGAACAGGCTACCAAAAAAGGAGTTAAGTTTGGTGACTTAAGCGTAGCTGAGAAGAAGAAGCTTCTAAACGAGGCGAAAGCAAAGAAAAACTCAGCAAAAAAAGCAATGAAGGATAAAAAGATTGATGCAAAATACCTCCAGGAATTTGATGCTGTTGTGAATGGCTTTAGTGCTGAGGTAAAAGCAGGCGATATTGAAGCAATTAAAGAACTTCCTAATGTAAAAAATGTTGTTATTTCTACTTTATATGAAAAGCCAATTGTAAAACCAGATATGGCTTATAGTAAAGAGTTAGTTCAAGCGCAACAAGCTTGGAATGACTATGGCTATAAAGGGGAAGGCATGGTAATCGGGGTAATCGACTCTGGTGTTGACCATGACCACCAAGATTTAGTGCTACCAGCAGATACGGAGGCAGCATTAAGTGAACAAGAAGTGAATCAGGTAATTACAGAAGAAGGTTTACCTGGACGTTATTATACAGAAAAAGTACCTTATGGTTATAACTACTATGATAAAAACCATGAATACACTGACTTTAATGGTAGCTCAGGTGCACATGGTATGCACGTAGCTGGTACAGTTGGTGCAAATGGTGATGAAGATAATGGCGGTATTGTTGGTATCGCGCCAGAAGCACAAATACTAAACTTAAAGGTATTCAGTAATGATCCTGCTATTGGTGGAACATATAGTGATATTTATATCGCTGCAATTGATGATGCAATCAAATTAGGAGCGGATGTACTAAATATGAGTTTAGGTGCCCCAGCTGGATTTGTAACACATGATTCTCCAGATCAACAGGCTGTTTCTCGTGCGGTTGACAATGGAATTATGATGGCAATTTCTGCAGGGAACTCTAATCTTTATGGAGATGGTTTCTTCTATCCATATGCATCGAATCCGGATTATGGTGTCAATGGGTCACCAGGGGTTTCGTATGATTCCTTACAAGTTGCTTCATTTGAAAACAGCTTCACTTCTGTTGATGAACTAACTTATGCAATCAATGGCGGTGAGCAAATAGCTGCAGGATTTATGTCAGCAGGAGCAGTTGCTCCAACTGTTGGCACTACAGTGGAATTAGTAGAAGCTGGACTTGGACATCCTGCAGATTTTGAAGGGAAAGACGTAGAAGGCAAATTTGCTTTAGTACAGCGTGGCGAATTAGACTTTGTTACAAAAGCACTTAACGCACAAGCTGCAGGTGCAGCCGGGGTTATCGTCTATAACAATACAGATGGCATGATTAATATGGCTACTGATCCTGCAATTGTGATTCCACAATTATTCCTAGCAAAAGTCGATGGGGATGCACTTGCTGAAGCATTGAGAAATGGTCAAACTGCAACAGTAACATTTTCAGGTGGTAAAACAGCAGTTCCAAACACAGAAGCAGGGAAGATGAGCGCATTCACGTCTTGGGGGTTAACACCTAACCTTGATTTCAAACCGGAAATCACTGCTCCTGGTGGACAAATTTACTCCACAATCAACAATGGAGAGTATGGTATTAAGAGTGGTACATCCATGGCTGCTCCACACGTATCTGGTGGTAGTGCGCTAGTAATGCAACGTGTTGATGAGGAGTTCGGTTATGAAGGAAGAGATCGTGTAGAGCTTGCTAAGAAACTATTAATGAATACTTCTGTTCCAGTAGAATTAGAGGGAGTAGATGTTTCACCACGTCGTCAAGGTGCTGGACTTATGCAATTGCATGCAGCATTAAGTACTCCTGTTGTTGTAACAGAGTCCAATACGGACGAATCAAAGGTAGCATTAAAAGAGATTACTAAGAATACAGTTTCCTTTAATTTAACAGCGAAAAACTTCTCTGATGAAGCAGCTAGCTATGAAGTAAGTGCTAATGCACTTTCGGATGTCCCTGTTAATGCAGGAAATGTCTATGTAACGGTACCAAATGATTTCGGATCACTTGACCTAGGCCAAGTTGCAACAGTAAATGGACAAGCAGTCAGCACAGTCGAAGTTCCTGCAAATGGATCTGTTTCATTTAAAGTAACAATCGATGTGAGCGATTGGGATGCTGACTTGAAGTCATATTTTGAAAATGGTTACTGGTTAGAAGGATTTGTTACATTAGTTGACCCTACTGATAAAAATCCAACTCTTACGGTACCATACGCTGGCTTCAAAGGTGAGTGGGATGCTGCTCCAATCTTTGACCTGCCTATGTGGGATGATCTATCATTTTACGGTGTAACAGGTGTTGTAACTTCTCTTGGTGGAGGAGACTTCGGACACTTAGGATATGATGCCGCAACTGATTCCTATGACCCTGCAAAAATAGCATTCTCACCAAATGGTGATGGATATCTAGATGACGCTGGATTAGCTCTATCGCTCTTGCGTAATGCAGAAGAAGTTACATTTAATGTGTTAGATTCAAAAGGAAAAGTTGTTGATACCATTGCAACAGAATCCTTCTTAAGAAAAGATTATTATGATAGTGGCCGCGGTAGTCATTACAAGATTTCCTCCAACTGGATGTGGGATGGAAAAGATAAGCGTGGTAAAAAGGTTAAAGATGGTTTGTATTACTTACAAGCCGTAGGTGAAATCGATTGGGATGGAGCTAAGAAAGACTCTATTAAACTCCCAGTTTTACTAGACACAGATGAGCCTGATGTGAAAGCTGACATAAAACGTGGAAAACGCGAGCTAACAGTAGCTGTTTCCGATAATAAAGGTAGTGGAGTAGCAGCTTGGCAGATTTTCGTTAATGGAAAAGATGTCACTGGTGTTATGACAGATGTGGAACAATATAAGCTTAAAAATATCCACCCAAGCTCAGTTGTTACCGTTTATGTAGAAGATAATGCTGGAAACTTTGCAGAAGAGAATGTGCTAGGACCTAAAGGCAAAGGAAAAGGGAAGCATAAAAACTTAAAAGATAAGCATAAAGAAAAACATAAAGGTAAGAGATAAGGAATTTAGAAGAGAGGGCAGACTCCTGTGAGGAGCTGCCCTTTTTTGGTCCTTCTCATCTTCAATAGACAAACTCACTCAATTGGAGCTTATCATCGTGTTCTTGAGAGGGGGTGGAGTAAGTGGGTTC
>NZ_AEWH01000072.1 GCF_000190475.1 Ornithinibacillus scapharcae TW25 | reverse complement strand
ACGCACACCATATACCACCTAGTATCAATCCAATCATAATTAGATAACCTACTACAGTTAATATCTCATTCTCATACCGTGCCATTAACAAAGTCATTATACCAACACCACTCATGGTGATTAATCCCCAGGTTGCTAAGGTGTGCATTTTCTCCCTCCTAATTTTCTGAATATTAGTTCTCCCCCTCGCGCTCCCCCTTCAGTCTGTTCCGCTTTCGCTTCTCTTTAAACAAAAATAAAATCCGCTTTATATCAATTAAAATTCCTCGAATAACTAGTCAGACTTACTTAAGTAGATACTTGGCAATTAATTAGTTATATAAAGCTTGTAATATCGTTTACGCTTGATTCCTGCTTAGTTTCAATAGCGGGTATACCTAACATATCCCTAACAATTAAACCCTTAATATACCCACTAAAATTACTTTTTGAGAGTGCGTAATCATATAACTCTTTTTGTTGTTGATCCGCTATATTAAACGCTACACCCTTCGTTCGCAATTCTACTTTGCCCATAATTTCTCACCTATCTTGTAATATCCGATTGCATTAGCTAGTTCAGGACCATATATGCGGTTGTTATATATTGGGCTGAACCTTGGATAAGGTAATGGAATTAAATGAGCCCCTCCACCCATGACATAAATAGAATCCTTCCAATCTAAGTCCAGGACAATATTTTTTATGTTGACAGCTATGCTTTCATAATCCTGTTCGGTATTTTCTAAGCCTTGTGCAATAGTCGTACTTTGTGAGTTAATGAAACGGCCATCCTTAACAGTAGCAAAATTGATTGTGCCACTTCCTATGTCGATTAGGTGTATGTGCTTAGATGGATTAGATAAATAGGCAGAACCACCTTCAACACCTACCACAACGTCTTTAACTATGATTTCCTTACGGCTTCCATTTACCGTAATAGCGTGAACCCCTTTGGCCATTGAAATAATCTGTTCTTTATCCTCACTATGTCGATTGATTGGTTGACCTACTACTATTTGAAAATGTTTATCGGGCAACTGGTGTAGTCCGATTAATAAACGTATAAGCGCATCTTCATGTAGTTTGGTATCTCCTTTACGTGTGCGATCGAGAATGGTCCGTTCCTCCCTTGCTAACGTTCCTGCTATTCCCTTTCGCCCTCGATAATCGAATATAAAATCATGTTCTCGTAAGGAATTAGATACTTTTATTTTGCGATAAGGGATTATATCAGATGGATAGCTTATGACGTTATGAGGTGTGCATATTTTGGTGTAGGCATTACCCCAATCAAAGCCCACTATCATGAAAACCCTCCTTTCATATAGTTGTAATCTAATCAAGTTAAGGGTCTATGGATTAGATGTACTTATAATGTATGGGCGATAGTCTGAAATATTGCCTGTCTTTACAAAAATAATCGTGATTTTTTTGAAAAAATCGTTAAAGGATAATAGGAAAGTTTTGTCGAATAGGTATATGGGTGATAAAAATGATAGTAAGTTTAATTGGAGAATACATAAAGAAGTCGAAGTACCATAGAGAATATATATGTGAATATATGGGGGTTTCTCAAAATACATTGTCTACATGGTGTACAGGGAAACATTATCCTTCAATACCACAATTGATTAAGTTAGCTGATTTATTGGAAGTGCATTACGGAGACTTCTATATAAAAAGAGAGGGAAAAACATGAAGAAATTAATTTTTATAGGGGTTAGTCTTGTTATAGCATTACTGATATTTTTAAATTGGAACAACATTGTTTTTAGAGAAATACATAAACATACAGATAAAGAAACAGTTTACGTTTATAAACAGAATCGTTTTACGAAGAATTACTTATTGGAAACTTATACACCAGAGCATTATATAAAGAAAGAATTGATTACTAGCCGTGGAGTATCAAAAAAATAACCCCTAGTTTGACTAGGGGCTTTATCTTTTAATCTAATAATCCTAAGCGATCTAATACAACTGCCACTTGTTCTCTTGATATAGGACCTTTCGGGTTTTTTCCATCAAAGATAGGTACGTTATTTTTGTCTTTTTTCTCTTGCGCTTTCTCCCATGATGCTTTTGCCCAATCACTTGGCTTGTTATCCACTTTGGTTTCCTCC
>NZ_AEWH01000073.1 GCF_000190475.1 Ornithinibacillus scapharcae TW25 | reverse complement strand
CTCTATTTTAGATACATAAGCATTGGATATTCCAATGAATTCTCCAACTTCTCTTGTTGTGTATCTTTTCTTTTTACGTAGTTCCTTTAATTTTTGTCCCACTACTTTATTTGTCTCCACGATCGTACCTCCTTCCCCAACGATTATTATACCCCTTTGTTGACTATAGACAAAGCATTTTCAAAAAAAATTAAATAATTTGTTGACACCTAGTTACCAACGTGGTAAATTAAAGTTAACAAATTGGTAACCATGAGTTATCAAAGAGAGGAGGTAATTTTTTGAACGGTGATAAATTAAAAGCAATGCGTGAAAAGAGGAAATTAACTCAAGAACAACTTGCAGCGCATTTAAACATAAGTCGAAACTTTATTAGCGCAATAGAAAACGGTCGTAGAAAACCATCCTTAGCTATGTTAGAACGAATAGCAAACGTATTGAATTGTTCATTAAAGGATTTTTTTTAAACAATTTGGTAACTAGGAGGAATCAATTGTGAACATTACTACCAATGGCAAACCAAATGTAGATAAGGCACTAAATATTTTAGCTGAAATTGTTAAAAAGGATATATCAGAAATGAAGGTGGTTAAAGATGCCAGCTAACAAAACAGAGTGGTTCTACTTTATCGGGTTCTTTGGAATAGCATTACCAATTCTTTATCTAGCGTTAATAAACGCATAAATAAAAGGGAGGAATTTAAAATGGAAAACTTATTCAAAGGTATCAAATTAATTCAAGAGGTTGTTACAAGAATACCAGAGGTTTCAGAAGTGAGAATTGACCAAGAGGAAATGACAGTTCAAGTTAAACCACAGATTTTTAAAGAATTAGTTGGTGACTTCGAATTACTACCTTGCCACGTTGAGGAAACCGACCTAGAACAAATACTTAAAAGGGAATTGGTATATAACATCAAGCTTCAATTCGAAAAAGAGGGAATCACATTTCTAACGGTAATGGACCAACACGAATTCCAACTAGACTTCGAATCTTGGCTATATGACGAACCAAACATAGATGAAACATTCATAGTAGAGGATACACCAAGAGGTGTAACGAACGAACAATGGGCAATGAAGCAGTCTGGTATGGCATTAAAAGATTTTATGTAGGAGGGATAACGTGAAGATTCAACTATTCTACGATTCAACATTCACCGAAATATCAGTAGCTAACTTACAAGACCAGGTTAATGAGTTTATCAAAGATAAATTTGTAATTGACATTAAAATCACATCAGAAGGTGCAGAAAACGGTCACAGTTATATGATTATGGTTTTGTACAAAGAAACAGGGCTCTAACCACCACGAAAGAGCCCCTTCTCAAAACTTACAATTAATAT
>NZ_AEWH01000074.1 GCF_000190475.1 Ornithinibacillus scapharcae TW25 | reverse complement strand
AAGAGTAGGACGTTGCCAGGCAATATATTATTTCACAGTACCTTAATGGTAGAACAATGACTATTAGTCGATGTTCGTAGATTCGACGGTTAGTAGTTGAGTTTACTTGTGAACTTTTTTGTGTCTTCTTACTATTTTGCCGGCCTAGCTCAATTGGTAGAGCAACTGACTTGTAATCAGTAGGTTGGGGGTTCAAGTCCTCTGGCCGGCACCACTTTCCTTTAATATATAATAGGGGGGCCTTAGCTCAGCTGGGAGAGCGCCTGCCTTGCACGCAGGAGGTCAGCGGTTCGATCCCGCTAGGCTCCATCTAAAAAGACTATAGTTAGGATTTTTCCTAACTATAGTCTTTTTTTATTATTGGGAATGCAAAAGGACAGTTCTCTTGCATTATTGAAGCAGGAGAACCGTCCCTTTTAATAAAATCTCTTAAATCCTTCAAAGTGCTTTTTCCAATAGGCTTGATCTAAGCTACTGATCATCACACCAGCATCAGAACTAGCATGAATAAATTCGTTGTTACCTAGATATATTCCGACATGAGATATTCCGGCTTGGTATGTATTTTCAAAAAATACTAGGTCTCCAACCTTAGGCATATCAACATAATAGGAACGCATATGGTAACCTTCACTAGAATATCGACTGATATCTAAGCCAGCTTCTTTATAAGCGTAGTATATGAATCCACTACAATCAAATCCCAAAGGTGATGAACCACCCCAGGCATATCCGATTCCCAATTGGTCTTTAGCAACATTAATCAATTGATTAATGTTGTAGGAAATATCACTAGAAGGTGTTTCGACAATAGGAGTTGTAACGTTAGGAGTCTCCACATTAACTGAATCACCAATATGTAGCTTTTGGCCGATATAAATCATATCGGAGTTTAGTTTATTCCATTTCTTAAGATCTGCAATCGTAACGCCATACTGTGATGCAATTTTAGATAATGTGTCTCCTGATTTAACTGTATATCCTTTTGTACTAATCGGATTTGTATTTATTGGTTTTTCAGTCTCTGGTTTCAACGTATTGTTTTGTTTTTCAGTATAAACAGATTTATTGATAACCAATACATTTCCTGGATATATGAGTGTCGTATTTAGGTTATTCCATTGAATAAGATTACTTAAAGAAACCTTATGTTTAGAGGCAATAGCACTTAACGTATCACCGGATTTTACTGTGTATGTAATTTTACTTGTTGTGTTTGGTGATGCGGTTTGTTTTGGTTTTTCTTTTGTCGATTCAGTCTTATTACTAGTTTTGTTATTAGGTAAGTCTTTTTGTGTCTTTAGTACCTGGTTTGGAAAAATAATTTCGGTCGTTAAATTGTTTAACGACTTCAATTGTGAAATCGTTATATTATGTTTTTGTGCTATTTTCCATAGTGAATCACCACTTTGGACTTTATATGTACTCGAAGCTTCTGCCTCTTCTATACCAAACAATGCTGACGCTATAAATGCAGTCGCAGCTACTGACATATAAATTTTTTTATTAGCCAATTTGTTAAACCTCCTTGTCTTATTAGATATAGTTGAATCTATTATACTATAAAACTTGTCGAGAATAATAGAATTTATGGGAAATTAGTTATAGAATGGGTATTTTTTCCTTTATTAATTAGACATAAAATCGGGACAAGGGGTAGGTTCATTTGTCCCATAGGATGAAGTTACATAGGCAAAATTAAAGTATAATGGTCATATTTATTAAAAAATATATAGTTGAAGCCATATTATCGTAAATAGAATAAAGAATTTGTTGTTCTTAATATTCCTGAAAGAAAGTAGATTTAAAATTGGGACAATGGACCTGTCCCTCTGTTCCACAATTTTCACAATAAAATTTAAAATGCCTCTTCAATTATCTCGAAACTGTACGATATAAAACATAGGACAAAAGATAGCTTAAACATATACACCTTTTAAAAGGCTTCCTTTCAAAAAGTAGTCAATGTTGAGGTAATTTTCGGAATAATAGTTAACCTAATCGTCCAATTAAGATTGGTAAAAGTCTAGTTGACTGTCTCAAATGAAGGAAGCTTTTTTCTATTATTAAATCTATACAAATAAATGGAGGACCACACATGGATAAGTCATCACTTATAGGAATTATACTAGGAATTATCGCAGTAGGAGTTGGGATGTTTTTAAAGGGCGTTGGGCCTGAGCATCTAATTAACCCTGCAGCTATATTAATCATCATTGTCGGAACAGCGGCATCTGTAACGATCGCCTTTCCGGGTAGTACATTGAAAAAAATACCGGCTTTATTCAAGATTTTATTCACAGAGAAAAAACAAAAGAGTGTACCGGAACTTATTAATTTATTTACAGAAATGGCAGACGCAGCTCGTAAAGAAGGAATTTTATCCCTTGAAACAAAGATTGATGAGATTGATGATCAATTCCTTGCATCGGGATTACAATTGGCAGTTGATGGACAATCACCAGAATTCATCCGTGACGTTATGTTAGAAAAAATTGATGCAATGGAGAAACGACATCAAGAAGGAGCAGCTATTTTCACACAAGCAGGTACGTACGCTCCTACACTTGGGGTATTAGGTGCGGTAGTAGGTCTGATTGCTGCACTAGCTGACATGAGTGATATTGATGCAATTGGTCATGCGATTGCTGCAGCCTTTATTGCAACATTACTTGGTATTTTCACTGGTTACGTGATGTGGCATCCATTTGCCAATAAGCTTAGACAAAAGTCCAAAAAAGAAGTGGAAATTAAAGAGATTATGATTGAAGGTATCATTTCAATTACGAATGGGGAGTCTTCAAAAGTTCTAAGAGATAAACTAAGCTCTTACCTAACCACAAGCGAGTTAGCAAAACTAAGTCAGGAGAAGAACAGCAATGAGGAAGAATAAGAAAAAACATGATGATCAACATATTGATGAGTCATGGCTACTCCCCTATTCTGATTTATTAACACTATTAGTTGCTTTGTTTATTGTACTATTTTCCATGAGTACAATTGATGCAAAGAAGTTTGAAGAAATGGCTGCAGTATTCAGAAGTGAATTTGGAAATGGTGATCAGGGAATAATGGAACAACCAATTCCAACACCAGAGACGAAGTTACCAGAAGAAGAAGAAAAAGAAGAAAGACAAGATACATCTGATAATGGCGCTACTGAATATATGAATCTACAAGAACTAAAAGAAAAATAGATAACTATATTTCCAAAAATAATCTAAGTGACGCATTGGCTACAGATTTATCTGACCAAGGTCTAATGATTACGATTGAGAACGATGTATCTTTTGATCCTGGAAGTGCAGAAGTAAACCAAGCAGGTATTGAGATTGCAAGTGAAATATCGAAGCTATTATATACAGACCCACCACACGAAGTCATTATTAGCGGACATACCGATGATATACCTATGAACAATGCAGAGTTTGGGTCAAACTGGGAACTGAGTGTTATGCGTGCAGTTAACTTTATGACATTAATCTTAGATAACAATGAATTAGATCCTACGAAATTCAGTGCGATGGGCTATGGGGAATACAAGCCAATTGTGCCGAATACAAGTGCAGAGAATCGCACAATGAATAGACGTGTAGAAGTACTGATATTACCAAATTTTGATATAGGTGAACATATTCAATAGTTCTATACAACTAAGAGGAGAATCAGCGATGAAAAAACTGTTAAATTTTAAAACAATACGTGCGAAAATATTAGTAGCATTTTCGGCCGTAATTCTTGCAGTGTTTCTATATTCCAGCTATAACGTAATATCTATCGATAACATTAGTAGAAATACAGAGGAAATCATAGAGAAACAGCTAGAATTGCTTATTGTGGATGAAGAAATAGCCAATAATATGTTAAACCGAACTGGTTTAGTTCGCGCGTATATGTTATATGATGACCCAAAATATCGTAAGCTATTTGAAGATCAAATCGATGAGAGCATTGAACTCGAAAATAGATTATTAGAATTAAGTGATTCGGAAGAGACGAAGAAATTGATTGAGAAAAAGATTCAGTGGGGTACTTTGACTGATGAGGTCTATGCTGCATATGATCGTGGTGATGTAGATGAGGCATTGAACATAATGGCAAATCAGGTAGCTCCCCTAGAATTAGAAATAATAGAGGGCTTTAATGCGTCTGCTAAGCATCGGGAAGACATGATTAAAGAATTAGGTGAAAAGGTTATTAATGATAGCCAATCTACTGTAACAGCAAGTTTCTACTTTGGAATAGCGGCAATCGTGTTATCCATTATTTTTGCTATCATTACTGCTACCATGATGTCTAATCGTATCAAGCGCGTAAAAGATAGATTACAAACAATAGCAGCAGGTGACTTAAGTCAAGAGCCGTTAAAAACAGATGAACGGGATGAAATTGCCCAATTATTACTTGCAACCAATGAAATGAGTGATAGTATTCGTGGCTTATTATTCCAAATTAGCTATGTATCTGAAACGGTTTCAAGTCAAAGTGAAGAATTAAGTCAGTCTGCAAATGAAGTACGTACAGGAACAGAGCAAATCGCAACAACAATGGAAGAATTAGCTTCTGGTACGGAAACACAAGCAAACAGCGCTGGAGATTTATCCTCTATGATGAGCTCCTTTACAGTACAGATTCAAGGTGCTAATGAGAGTGGTACAGAAGTTGAGAAAAATTCCCAAGAGGTTATGCGCTTAACAGATGAAGGTAGTAGTCTGATGCAATCATCTAGTGAACAAATGGAAAAGATTAATCATATCGTAAAAGATGCAGTAGGAAAAGTAGAAGGATTAGATTCCTCTGCACAAAAGATTACGAACCTAGTATCTGTGATTAGTGATGTTGCTAATCAAACAAATCTACTCGCTCTAAATGCAGCAATTGAAGCGGCAAGAGCTGGCGAACATGGTAAAGGATTTGCAGTGGTTGCGGATGAAGTAAGAAAACTAGCAGAACAAGTTTCATTATCTGTTAATGACATTACGGATATTGTAACGAGTATTCAAACTGAATCTACAAGCGTTACAGAATCACTACAAGAGGGATACAAGGAAGTTCAAGTAGGAACAGAAAAGATTGGATCAACGGAAAAAACATTTACGAGAATCAGTGATGCTCTATCGAATATGGTATCTAGCATAACAACGGTTTCTTCAAACCTTTCCTCTATTGCATCAGGTAGTGAAGAAATGAATGGATCTATCCAAGAAATCGCAGCTATCTCTGAAGAATCAGCAGCTGGAGTAGAACAAACATCAGCATCTGCACAGCAAGTGAATGGCTCGATGGAAGAGATTGCAGGAAGCTCTGAAGAATTAGCAAGGCTTGCTGAAGAGCTAAATGCATTAGTTACCAAGTTTAAATTATAACCATATCCCAAAGTCTACCGAGAATTCGGTAGACTTTTTATTTGAGTCTGAGCGTGTTGATAATCGGGAAATTCAACAATCATTTAGAAGTTATTCTAGTATTCTCTCCAAGGCCACTATTTTTTCCTAAAAGAAGCAATAGATTTCTGTTGCTATTTTTATAAGATTTGGTATACGATAATCTATGTGGAAAAAACCATTTGTATAAAGGCAAACTATCTGAAAGGGTAGGACGCAAAGCTAAGGGTCTAAGGTTGAAAAACTATGATCGCCTGGTTGCCAAGAGGGATTGTATGCACAATATTTCATTGGCTATTCTTCATGTTAAAGGATAGTTTTTTATTGGAATATTTTCAATTGGCAATTTCTACCATTGTAATAGGGTAAAATGTAATTTGGTGGGGGGAGAGCCTATGAGTGAGATTATAATTATTAAAGAGAAAGACTTAGTACGTGATATTGTTCTAGAAAAACTTACAGAACATATGCCAGATTATTCTTGGAGAGCTATAGATTCTGTAGAGTTTTTACAAGGTGGTCAAGAGCTTACTTGTGACTTGGTCATCATTGATCTAGGTATTAAAGTCGATATTTTTGAAACGATTGAACATTACTTGAAAAAAAATGTACGTACTGCAATTTGGACTTCTGAATTAGAGAAGCCTATATTACGTAATCTGTTTCGGTATGGTTTACATGGTTATTTTTATAATGGTATGGAATTAAGTGAATTAGTATTTGCAATAAAGTCTATGCTAAACGAACAGCAGTATATCCATCCAAAACTATCAACTGTTCTACTAAGTGATTACGTAAGATTAACCAATAAACAACCTGTTCGACCAAAAGGTGTCTTAACAGAACAGGAATGGAAGGTCTTAGAAGAATTAGGTAGAGGTTTAAATAATGGCAGTATTGCCAAAGAATTATATATTTCGACTAGAACGGTTAATAATCATGTAAGTTCTATATTAAAAAATTACATGTATCAGATAGAACGAATGCCGTTATATTAGCAGTTAAGAATAATTGGATTACTTTATAAGTGATTAATTAAAATCCCGTTGTGATGATCTCATGGCGGGATTTTACATGTCATGATGTGAAAATAGTTTCCCAATCATATGATTGGTCGACAAGTTATCATTATTTCCGAGGAAATATTATGTGGCTTATACAAGTTTTGACCTTTTTCTTACATACAATCAATATGCTATAGTAAAATAAAATAATATTTGGAAGGAGATACAGCATTGGAGTTTGAACAACAAGATATAAAAGTTAACCGTCTCTAAAGTCCTGCTAATAACGGGAATAATTCTAGTAGCATTTAATCTTCGCCCGGCAATTACCTCTGTTGGTCCTCTTATGAGTACAATTAGAGATGATGTTGGTCTATCGAATTGGAGTGTTGGTTTACTAACGAGCTTACCATTAATCGCTTTTGCTATTATGTCACCCATAGCAGCAAGACTTGGAAATCGCTTTTCAAATGAGCGTGCAATATTGTGGGGACTAATTGTTTTAGGAATAGGGGTTGCTGTACGTTCTAATTCTGCTGTGTTGTTAATATTTTTGGGAACTTTATTAATCGGTGTTGGAATTGCTATTTGTAATGTATTGTTACCAGGAGTAGTAAAGGATAAATTCCCGCTAAAGGTCGGTTTAATGACGAGTATCTATTCTACTGCTATGGGGGTCTTTGCTTCAACAGCTTCAGGTGTCAGTGTACCAATTGCAAGTGGGATGAATCTAGGATGGATAATGGCCTTGCTAGTCTGGGCATTACCTGTAGTACTAGCAATTATCATGTGGTTTTATCTCGCTCTAAGGGAAAAGAAAACCACCCCAGACATGCCTTTCGTTCAAGTAGCAGACTCCAATCTGTGGAAATCCCCGTTAGCTTGGCAAATTGCAGCATATATGGGATTACAGTCCTTTTTGTTTTATGTAACCATTTCATGGCTACCGGAAATACTTCATTCAAATGGAATGAGTATGGAAACGGCGGGTTGGATGCTATCATTTACACAATTTATTGGTTTACCGGCAAGCTTTATTGTCCCAGTTATAGCCGGGAAATTTTCATCTCAACGTCCCATTGTACTCACGATTGGAATAATATCTTTAGTGGGATTAGCGGGGTTATTACTAGGCTCATCTTATTTTGTATTAATCCTAAGTATTATTTTATTAGGTCTTGCACTTAGTGGAACTTTTGCTCTGGCACTAGCTTTACTAGGAATGCGCGCAAGAAATGCCAAGCAAGCTGCCTCTTTATCCGGTATGGCACAGGCTCTTGGCTATTTGTTAGCGGCAGTTGGTCCTATATTTATAGGGTATTTGTTTGATCTAACTACTAGTTGGACTGCGCCAATTATAACCATGATGATTGTTTCTGTGCTGGTTGTCTTATTTGGGTTGGGAGCAGGACGAAATCGTTATGTTTGAGGAGATGGAGCACTTGGAGATTCTTCCAAATGGAGATAGAGGATTATTAATACGTTTTTGGGAAGACGTTACGCCAAAACTAAACGAAAAGATTCGTGCTGTTTGTTTAAGAATTGAGAATGCATCCATTTCAGGTGTGCTAGAACTTGTTCCCGCCTTCAATAGTATAACAATTTACTATGAACCAACTATTATTGCTTATGAGGAAATGCGTAAGGAATTACAACTAATTCTACAAGGGAATATGGTCGATTTTGATCACATTACTAGAAGAGTCGTTCATGTTCCAGTCTTATATGGGGGAGAGATGGGACCAGACCTCATATCGTTGTCTAGGGAAGCGGGACTTACGACGAATGAAGTGATTCAGTTTCATACCACTCCATCCTATTTTATTTATATGATGGGCTTTTTGCCAGGATTTCCTTATATGGGTGGACTTGATGCAAAGCTTATATCCCCCAGATTAGAAAGTCCTCGCTTGAAAGTAGCTGCGGGTTCAGTAGGGATAGCGCATGAGCAAACAGGAATCTATCCAATTGAATCACCAGGCGGATGGAAGATAATTGGAAGAACTCCACTCCAAATATTTAATCCAAATCTAGAAGAGCAAGCTTTTTTATTTCAGATGGGTGACCATGTGAAATTCTACGAGATTGACGAAGAAATGTATAACGAGATATGTAGACAACAAGATTCGGGTCAATTTCGAGTTCAAATAGATGAAATGGGGTGAAGAAATGTACATTGATTTGAATTGTGATATGGGAGAAGGATTTGGCGTTCATTCCTTTGGACTCGATGATGAATTAATGGATGTTATCACCTCTGCGAACATTGCTTGTGGTGGACATGCAGGGGATTCTGAAGTCATGGACTATACGGTTCGTTTAGCGAAGGAGAAGGGAGTAGCAATCGGTGCGCATCCTAGTTATCCTGATCTTGTAGGGTTTGGGAGACGTTATATGGGGTTATCTCCAGAAGAAATATATCGTTTAATGATCTACCAAATTGGTAGTTTACAAGCATTTTGTAGTGTACACAACGTATCTCTTCATCATGTAAAGCCTCATGGGGCACTATATAATGTAGCAGCAAAGGATAAAAGTATTGCGGATGCGATTGCTAAAGCTATCTATGATCTGGATTCTTCGTTAATATTATATGGCTTAGCAGGAAGTGAACTACTGACAGCAGGAAAAGCAAGGGGTCTAGCTATTGCATCGGAGGTTTTTGCAGACAGAACTTATCAGGCAGACGGCTCTTTAACACCTCGAAATGATGAGCGTGCATTGATAATAGACTCTGATAAAGCTGTTGAACAAGTGAAACAAATTGTTTTGAATAAGGAAGTAGAAGCGATAGATGGTACGGTGATACCGATGATAGCAGACACGATTTGTGTCCATGGGGATAGTTCGAAAGCATTGTCATTCGTATTGCGCCTGAAAGAGGAATTACACCAAGCGGGAATAAAGGTGACGAGCTTAAGGAGGAAGAATGAATGATGACCACCATCTTTGAAGTAATAAAAGGTGGGTTACATACAACTTTCCAAGACTTGGGACGAGGTGGCTTTCAACGCTTCGGTGTTCCAGTATCAGGAGCAATGGATTCTTATTCGATGCAGTTAGCGAATATACTGGTTGGAAATAATCGGAATGAAGCATGTTTGGAGGCTTGTCTGATTGGCCCTACTTTAGTAGCAAGAGAACCGATTTCACTAGCTATTACTGGTGCAGATTTTGATCCAAAAGTGAATGGAAAGTCTGTACCAATGTGGACTACCTTGAACATGAAAAAGGGTGACATTTTATCCTTTGGTAAATGGCGAGAAGGAGTTTATGCCTATATCGCTGTTGCAGGAGGATTGAAAGCTACTAGCTATTTTCATAGCAAAGCCGTTGATGAGAGAATTGGTCTTGGGAAAACAGTAGAGACTGGTGATATAATAAAAGGACAGCCTAAATTGTTGAAGGATAGATTAACTTTTCACCCGAGCATCATACCATCATACCCAACAGAAATACAGGTTGCTATTGTGAAAGGTCCACACCTCGATGTTATTCCTAGTAACTATCGAAAGGCATTTTTTGAAAAGACTTTTACATTAGAGCCAAATTCAAATCGGATGGGTTATCGGCTACACTCTGATGATATCTACTTAAAAGAGATAACTAGTATATGGTCCGATGCTGTCCCACATGGTGGAATTCAGATTTTACCAAATGGTCAACCAATTATTTTAATGGCTGATAGACAAACAACGGGTGGTTATCCAAGGATTGGAACTGTTGCTACAACCGATATTTCAAACGTAGCACAATTAGTTCCAAGAGGTAAATTGCGTTTTTATTGGATAACGATAGAAGAGGCTCAGAAGCGTTACCGAAAAAGAGAAAGCATCCTGAAGAAACTTTCCTATTTTCGAAAACAACTAAAATGAGGTGTAATCATGAAGAAACTATTATTAACAGGATTTGAACCATTCTTAGAATTCCCAATTAACCCAACTACGGAAATCGCAACTTCCTTACATGGTGAAGTGATTGATGATTATCAGATTATCGGGGAAGTTCTTTCTGTCGATTTTAATCAATCAGGAAAACAGCTAATCAATCTAATTCAGAAACATGATCCAGATGCAGTTGTTTCACTAGGTCTTGCAGGAGGAAGAAACTGTATTACCCCGGAAAGAATCGCTATCAATTGCAACGATGGTCCAGTTGATAATAAAGGACATAAGCCTAATGGGGAAAGGATTTTTGCGGATGGCCCTGATGCTTATTTTTCAACCTTACCAATTTACGAGATGATCGAAACACTTACGAATAATGGATTTCCTGCTAAGATATCCAATACAGCAGGCACTTATCTCTGTAACAATGTGATGTATCATGGTTTACACTATTTCAGTGAAAATGCTATGGACCGTCCGTCTGGGTTTATCCATATTCCTGCATCACATGATTTAGCAGTGAAGAAGAATATGCCTAGCTGGTCACAGCGTGATTTGATCGAAGCGATTAAGTTATCGATAACTTGTTTATAGTATATAAAACAAGATAGAAAATAAGATGATATCTCCATTGCGTTCATTAACTAAATGTATTAAAATTACCTAGTTAATGAGATTATTAGAATGTGAGATGATGACATCATGCCTAGATATATTTGGCTCTTAGTAATTGCAACGGCCATTAGTGTAACTGGTGGTTCTTTTTTATGGCCACTTAATACGATATACATGCATAATGAACTTGGAGAAAGCTTAGCATTTGCTGGCTTTATTTTGATGTTTAATCAAGGTGCAAATATTGTAGGTAACTTAATAGGCGGTATTTTGTTTGATAAATTTAGCGCGTACAAGACAATCCTATTGGGTACGATTCTATCGACTGTAGCTTCAGTAACTTTGGCAATAAATCATGATATTGTTACGTATTCCATTTGTCTTTTAGTAATTGGCTTAGGATCAGGGATAACATGGCCAGTTATGTTTGCAATGGCGGGATCAGTATGGCCAGAAGGTGGAAGACGTGCGTTTAATGCGATTTATGTAGCTCAGAACTTTGGTGTAGCACTAGGGGCAACGATCGGTGGATATGTAGCTAGTATATCATTTGATTATATATTTATTGCCAATTCATCTCTATTTGTCGTATTTCTGTTTATAGTTATCTTCGCCTTTCGTGGTATGGATGAAGAAAAAAACCGTCATATGCACACATCTGTTATTGAGCAAAGTGGAAAAATTAAGGATAAATCTGCATTTACTGCATTAATTATTTTAAGTGGCGGATTTTTCATTACGTGGTTTGCTTATAGTCAATGGCAATCTACTATTGCTTCCTATACACAAGACATCGGTGTTCCACTTGAACAATATAGTTCATTATGGGCAATTAATGGCTTTCTAATTGTATTAGGTCAGCCCTTATTAAAACTGTTTACCGATCGAGTAACATCTCCGAAAAAACATATCTATATTGGAGCAACCATCTTTTTATTTTCGTTTATCATTGCTATGATTGCTGAGGAGTTTACGATGTTCGCAACAGCGATGGTCATTTTGACAATAGCAGAGATGCTTATTTGGCCGGCAATACCTACACTAGCGAATCAACTAGCACCAAATGGTCGTGCTGGGTTCTATCAAGGGTTTGTTAATAGTGTTGCAGCTGCTGGTAGAATGCTAGGTCCGTTTATTGGTGGGTTAGTAGTAGACTTATTTAATATTCAAGCTCTGTTCTACGGATTAATCGTATTATTGTTCATTCCATTTGTAACCACGAAATTTTATGATAGAGTTATAGAGGAAGAACTAAATAGTGAAAAACAAGCATAAAGGAGTTTATAGATGTCTACTATTAAATTAATTGCCTTAGATATGGACGGAACATTATTGAACTCAAATCATACTGTTGATGATCGCACAAAAGAAGCAATCCGAAAAGCATTGGAACAAGGTGTCCATGTTGTACTTAGTACGGGGAGATCAATTCAAACCTGTTATTCCTATGCCGAGGAATTAGGGTTAACATCTTACCTAGTAACTTGTAACGGTGGAGAAGTTTGGACAATGAAAAAGGAACTTCTGGAACGTCATATATTAGAAACGGATATTGTGGAGAAGCTTTGGAATTTAGGATCGGGTCTTGGTGTATATATGTGGAT
>NZ_AEWH01000075.1 GCF_000190475.1 Ornithinibacillus scapharcae TW25 | reverse complement strand
GGTGATGATGGCGAAGAGGCCACACCTGTTCCCATACCGAACACAGAAGTTAAGCTCTTCAGCGCCGATGGTAGTTGGGGCATTGCCCCTGCGAGAGTAGGACGTTACCAGGCGATTTTTTTGTATAAAAAACTCAAAAGTTGTTCATACTAAAGAAGTAAGCTTATTACATAATAATTTAATTATATTACCATTATTCCACAGTAGCTCAGTGGTAGAGCAATCGGCTGTTAACCGATCGGTCGTAGGTTCGAATCCTACCTGTGGAGCCATTTTTGTGTATAAAATTACATATGCTTCCATAGCTCAGTAGGTAGAGCACTTCCATGGTAAGGAAGGGGTCGTCGGTTCAAATCCGGCTGGAAGCTCTTACTCTTATAAGAAACGACGTCCATTTTAAAGATTGGACGTCGTTTTTTTATTACTTGAATGTAATAATAGGGGGGGTGAGTTTGGTTTGGCTAAATGGATGTACATTACTTGAAACAATTGCTAACATACATAGCTTATTTGTATCATGATAAGCTTCGCTGAACCGTCTATACAACTTCGTCCTTATCAGAACTCAGGAGATAATTTAGTAGCCTATATAGCCCTAAAATGGCTAAATAGACGAACAATCCTATCGCACATAGGTTAAAGTAGTACCAAGCCCCATCGCCCAGGTGATTTAGCGGTGTGTTGACTGATGGTGTTCTCGCAAGAAATAGATAATTGGCGTCTAATCCTGGATTGATAATGAAGCCTATTATGGCCGCATAACATAATAAATACGTATATGCCATGATTGTATCTTTTAAGGTAATCTTTGACATTCTAGTTAGAACTAAAAAGAACGCTGACCAAGATAAGACAATGTGATGTATAAAAAATTGCCAAAACCGAAATTGGGGAAACCCATGGTGTAATTCTGGAGTGACTACCGCTAAAAATGACGGAACTATCGCGATGAATAATATGATCTGAATTAATCGATCATTCTTCGTTAAGAGAGCAAGCATGGTTATAATTCCGGCCATACTGCAAAGCTGAAATGGTAAAAATTCTGGGGGATTCCAATCTTGGTTAACCATACCCCATACTTGGTAGCTTGCTTCAGAAGTAACTAATAGGATAAAGAATCCCCATCGTAATGTATTTGTGACCCTTGCATGTTCCTTCATCTTTTTTGAATAGAATAATAGAATGATGATACCTAGCAGGTATGTCATAATCATAAAATGGTGTTCACTGCCAAATAGTTCAAAGGAATTAAAAGGCTCGCTATTAAACCATACCTCCATATGTCTCCCCCTTTTTGTACACATAGAAAAATAACGCTTACTAAAGCTAGTAAGCGCTATTGTTAATATTGTTAGCCTCCAATAATGTGGTATCCGGAATCAACATGTAGTACTTCTCCTGTTACCCCTCTGGCTAAATCGCTGAGAAAGAACAATGTTGCGTCTCCAACTTGATCTTGATCTACGTTTCGGCGTAATGGAGCTTTTTCTTCGACCATGCCTAATTTTTCATTGAATCCGGAAACCCCTTTTGCTGCTAGAGTACGAATTGGACCAGCAGATATAGCATTCACACGAATCCCATATTTTCCAACATCTTCAGCTAAATAGCGTACACTTGCCTCTAAAGATGCTTTCGCTACACCCATCACGTTGTAATTAGGAATTACTCTTTCTGCCCCTAAGTATGTTTGCGTAACAATACTTCCACCTTCTGTCATTAGCTCTTTTGCTGCTTTCGTAACAGCTACTAGAGAATAGGAACTAATATTTTGAGCGAGTAAGAACCCATCACGTGATGTCTCCGTGAATTCTCCTTTTAGGTCATCACGGTTTGCAAAAGCGACAGCATGGACTAAACCATGAATTATACCAACATTTTCTTTGATTTCGCTAAATGCATTTGTAATGCTTTCATCGTCTTCTACATCACAAGAAACAACGAATTTTGCCTCGATATTATTTTGTTCCAGTAGCTTTGACAGTTTTTTAAACGATCTTTCTTGTCTGTATGTGAAAATTAAATTTGCCCCTGCTTTATGAAGGGACTTTGTTATACCCCAAGCCAAACTTCTTTCATTGGCTACTCCCATGATTACAATATTTTTATCTTTCAATAGTTCAGTCATTTCAAACCTCCAATTATGATTAACTACTAGTACCTAACTATAATTTAACATCTTTCAAGAAAAAAACCAATTTTTTTCTCTTTCTATATAATAATTTTGCAATGATAAACCCTGTAAAATCAACGTTTATTAGGTATTGAGAAATTTTTTTAAAAAAAGTTTAGTTTTTCTCTTTACAAAGAACCGGATTCTGTATATAATAAAATTCGTTGACTGAATGACAAGCTTACTTTTTCAAATGGCCCGTTGGTCAAGCGGTTAAGACACCGCCCTTTCACGGCGGTAACACGGGTTCGAATCCCGTACGGGTCATCAAGTGGAGGATTAGCTCAGCTGGGAGAGCACCTGCCTTACAAGCAGGGGGTCGGCGGTTCGAGCCCGTCATCCTCCACCATTCATGCCGGCCTAGCTCAATTGGTAGAGCAACTGACTTGTAATCAGTAGGTTGGGGGTTCAAGTCCTCTGGCCGGCACCATTTTTTGTATAAAAATAAAATAATAGCTAAATATATGGAGGGGTAGCGAAGTGGCTAAACGCGGCGGACTGTAAATCCGCTCCTTCGGGTTCGGCAGTTCGAATCTGCCCCCCTCCACCATTTAGATTATTGGGCTATAGCCAAGCGGTAAGGCAACGGGTTTTGGTCCCGTCATTCCTAGGTTCGAATCCTAGTAGCCCAGCTTTTTTATTTCTTAGATCTTTTGAGCTAAAGCTTGAACAGCGTAAGAGATACACAATATTCACGAGCCATTAACTCAGTCGGTAGAGCAACGAGTACTTCTCCCGTCGATTAAGCTTCGAGTAACCCCGAAGCATTTGTCTCTTGATTATGCTTGAAGATGCAGGGGTCAACTTGATAAACGCTCACACATCATTAGAATCACTTTATTATATGAGCCATTAGCTCAGTCGGTAGAGCATCTGACTTTTAATCAGAGGGTCGAAGGTTCGAATCCTTCATGGCTCATCCTAAATAATATATAAAAACTAAGGTTGCTAATTCGTTGCAACCTTTGTTTTTATTTGCATTTTATAATGTTTTTTAACATAATAGATAGAGTAATTTATTATTTATAATGGAATTAATGTGAGCTTTTTTAGCCGTTATTTTAGAACTACTATAATCCGTAGAAGGACGAGCGGACTTGATAGTTGAAATTGATATGATAAAAGGATGGTTGGTATGAAATCTTCTAGAATTCCTGGTTTTTATAAAAAAACAGTTGAGGAACGAAGAGAACTTTTACAAGAGGCACTAAATTTTTCTGATGATGAGTTAAGTGCTCTATTTTCAGAAGATGCTTTACCAATCGAGACTGCTGATAAAATGATTGAAAATGTAATCGGAACTTTCCCACTTCCATTAGGATTAGGATTGAATTTCCTCATAAACGGGAAAGACTATATTATACCGATGGCAGTTGAGGAGCCGTCTATAGTGGCATCGGCTAGTCATATTGCAAAAATTGTTCGAGATGCCGGTGGCTTTCAAACAGAAGCATCTGAGAGAATTATGATAGGACAAATACAGGTTGTTGGATGCGAGAATTATGACAGTGCAAAACAGGCGCTTGTAAATGCTAAAAATGGCCTTATCGAAGCTGCAAATGCTGCATATCCTAGTATCGTCAAAAGAGGTGGCGGTGCTACAGATTTAGATGTAAGAATCCTTAATGATTCACCTAATTCCAACTACGGAAAAATGCTTGTTTTACATTTGTATATTAATACATGTGATGCAATGGGAGCGAATATTATAAATACAATGGTTGAGTCATTGGCTCCAATGGTTGAAGACATTGCAAAAGGTAAAGTCTATTTAAGAATATTATCTAACTTTGCTGACCGTTGTGTAGCTAAGGCATCCTGTATTATCCCACCTAGATTATTAGAAACTGGTAATTACACTGGGGAAGAAGTTCGAGATGGTGTTGTACACGCATTTGAATTTGCGGATTCTGATCCCTATCGTGCAGTCACACATAATAAAGGTATAATGAATGGTATTGATCCTGTCGTTATCGCTTCTGGTAATGACTGGCGTGCAGTTGAAGCAGGAGCGCATGCTTATGCTTCGCGATTTGGCAGTTATCGATCCATGACTAAGTGGTCTGTCGATGAAGAAGGAAACTTAGTTGGCGAGTTAGAGCTACCTATGTCCATTGGAATAGTTGGCGGTGCAATTCGTGTACACCCGATATCACAACTCGCGCATAAAATATTACGAACTGAATCTGCTTCTGAGCTTGCACAAGTTATTGTTGCAGTCGGTCTTGCGCAAAATCTTGGCGCTTTAAAAGCTCTTGTAACAGATGGAATTCAAAAGGGACATATGGCCCTGCATTCCCGCTCTGTTGCGATTGCAGCAGGTGCTACTGGGGAGATGATTGATATTATAGCTAAAGAATTGGTGAAGTCGAAAGAAATCCGTGTAGGTAAAGCTATAGAATTGGTGGAACAGTATAAACAATGAGTACGGAAAAAGTAACGATAACAGATAATATAATAGCAACTGAAAAAACTGGAATTGGTATTGCACACAGTAAACTAATCCTAATTGGTGAACATGCAGTTGTACACGGACAACCTGCAATTGCGATCCCATTTCCATTAGTTGGGGTTGAATCCGTTATTGAGCAACATAATGGGCCGATTAAGTTTGATAGTACCTTCTATCACGGACCGATGGATTCAGCACCACTTGCTTTAGAAGGAATTGTTAATAGTATTCATGCAACATTAAAGTATTTATCACTTCCAAAACGAGATATGATTATTCGAGTGAAATCATCCATTCCACCAGGAAAAGGCTTAGGATCAAGTGCATCTGTAGCAATTGCTATCATTCGCTCCCTATTTGCGTATGCTAACGTAGATTATACAGAACGGGAGCTACTTCATTTTGCTAATATAGCAGAAAAATTTGCACATGGATCACCTAGTGGAATAGATACCTTAACAATTACTTCTGAATCGCCTGTATGGTTTGAAATGGATAATCCGGTTAGTTATATAAGTCCTGGTGAAGATTTTCACTTTATAGTGGCAGATTCTGGTCGAATCGGTGATACTAGATCAGCGGTAGAGTCTGTTGCACATCTATTAAAGAAAGCTCCAAAAAAGATTCAATCAAAAATTGAACGTATTGGCGAGCTTACCCATTTAGCAAAACATGCATTGGAAAAAGCGGGAAGAAATCTTTTAGGACAAATGCTGAATGAAGCTCAAAAAGAGTTAGTAGCTCTTGGTGTAAGTGATGAAGGATTGGACCGCCTTATTAATTTTGCCCGTAAAGAAGGAGCTTTAGGAGCAAAATTAACTGGTGCAGGTAATGGTGGATGTATTATAGCCTTGGCGAAGAATGAGATACATTCAAGACAGCTTGCGGAAAAACTGAAGGAATTCGGCGCACACGCTGTATGGCCATTTGTCTTAAGGAAACAAGATTAAAGAAGAGTGGCTCTTGAAAAAGGAGAACCGTAATGAAAGCAACTGCAAAAGCACATACGAATATCGCATTAATTAAATATTGGGGAAAAAGAAACGAAGCGTTAATATTGCCGACCAATAATAGTTTATCCATCACATTGGATGGCTTTTATACAACTACTTCAGTTGAGTTTAAAGAGGACTTATCAAAGGATGCCTTCTATTTAAATGATTGTTTAATCGAAGGAGAACAAAGTAATCGGGTAATCAAATTTCTTGATTTAGTTCGTGACCTTGCTGGAAAAGAACTATTTGCGGAAGTGAATTCCACTAACGTTGTGCCGACAGCTGCTGGATTTGCTTCCTCCGCATCTGGTTTCGCTGCATTAGCAGGGGCTTCCACAAAAGCGCTTGGCTTGGAATTATCGGAAACTGAATTATCAAGATTAACCCGACAAGGTTCTGGTTCTGCTTGTCGGTCTATTTTTGGTGGATTTGCGGAATGGCAAAAGGGACAGAAAGAAGACGGTTCGGATTCGTACGCGGTACCCATTGCAACTGAGAGCCACTGGGATATAAGAGTAGCTGCGGTAGTGCTATCTTCTAAAATGAAAAAGGTCTCTAGTCGATCGGGCATGAGGAGAACAGTGGAAACTTCACCATTCTTCAGAGGATGGGTGGATAGTATTCCAGCGGACTTAACTGCTATAAAAGAAGGTATCCGAGATAAGGATTTCGAAAAGGTTGGTCAGATTGCCGAGGCGAATTGCTTGAAAATGCATGCTACAACTTTAGGGGCTAATCCACCTTTCACATATTGGTTAGATACGACGATGTCTGTGATGCAAACTGTTCAAGAGTTAAGAGCCAAAGGTATACCGGCATACTTTACGATTGATGCGGGACCGAATGTAAAAGTGTTATACCTTCCAGAACATGAGGATATGGTTCAAAACACATTAAGTAATGTGCCAGGTGTTTCCGAGGTGAAATTGAGCAAGGTCGGCAAAGGAATTACCTTTCTAAAGGATGATGAATTTGCTTAATTCCAAGCTAACCATACAAGTTCCAGGTAAGCTGATGATAGCGGGTGAATTTGCTGTCTTAGAACCGTTTCACAAGCTTGCGGCAATGGCTGTTAATCGCTTTGTATATATTGATATCAATCCTAGTGAAAATAAAAATATTTCTTTAGAGAAGTTTCAACTACGAGATTTGAAGTGGTTCTTTAAAAAAGATAGGGTTACAATCATCTCTGAAGATAATCGTGTTAATTTTGTGCAAGAGGCGATGACAATTGCTTGTGTGTACTTAAATGAAAATCAAATACCGATAGAGGATATTTCTATTCGGGTCAAAAGTGAGTTAGATGATAAAACGACTGGTAAAAAATTTGGGCTTGGCTCAAGTGCCGCTGTATCTGTTGGGATAATAACAGCGATGCTACAATGGCATTTGAAAAAAACGCCATCATCAGAGTTAGTTTTTAAATTGGCATCTATCGCACATGTAGCCGCACAAGGGAACGGTTCTGGTGCTGATGTAGCAGCATCTAGCTACGGTGGAGTGCTACAGTACTCTTCCTTTCAAGCGGATTGGCTTCGTGAGGAATATCAACGTTCTAGTACTCTAATGGCGTTATTACATAAGGATTGGAAGTTCTTTTCTGCTAAAAAGATAGAACTTCCAAATAATTTGTACCTATGTATCGGTTGGACAGGTAGTCCGGCATCCACGGGGAATTTGGTTGAAAAAATATTGGACCTGAAAGATCATAACATCGAAAAATACCAAAAATTCCTTAGTGATAGTGAGGAAGCGGTAAGTAACTTTTTAACAGGTATTCACCAAGGTGACTTACAACTATTGTTAAAAGGGATAAGACAAAATAGAGCCGCATTAGTAACTGTTGGAAAAGAGGCAAAAACGGAACTCGAAACACCAATGATTAAAAAGCTTTGTGATAGAGCAGAAGAACTCGGTGGAGCGGCAAAACAATCGGGTGCTGGTGGTGGCGATTGCGGTATTGCTTTTATGCCAACTGAGGAAAGTGCGGAGAACTTAATTCGCGCTTGGCGCACGGAAGGTATTATTCCATTAGAACTAAAACCGTACCAATATGGAGCTAAGGCACTATAGTAGGTATCGTCAGGTGGCGGTGCCTATTTTTCTTTCATACGACGTTGTATTGATAGTATTTCTAGTAATTAGAGAATAGTGAGTGGACTTTTTGGTAATGTATAAATATTCGTAAAATTGTCGAGTTGAGTCGTTTAAATAATCTAAGGTAAAATGAATGTTGGAGGTGGCAATATAGTATGAAGAATAAAATTTCTATGATAGGTGTTCCAATGGATTTAGGACAAAGTCGCCGTGGAGTTGATATGGGACCAAGTGCACTAAGATATGCTGGGGCCATTGAAAGATTGCAAAGCTTAAACTATGATGTACATGATATGGGAGATATTCCAATAAATCGCCCAGGAAGCATCGAAGATAAAGAAAGCAAATTAAAAAACCTAGAGCAAGTAATTGAAGCAAACGAAACATTAGCAAGAATGGTAGACGGAGAAATTCAAAAAGATAGATTTCCTTTAATACTTGGTGGGGACCATAGTATTGCGATTGGGAGCTTAGCAGGGATTTCTAAGCATTATCGTAACCTTGGTGTCATTTGGTATGATGCTCATGGTGATTTAAATACTAGTGAAACATCACCATCAGGAAATATCCATGGTATGCCACTAGCAGTAAGTCTAGGTTTAGGTCATGAAAGACTTACTGGATTATATGATTATGCACCAAAGATTAAACCTGAAAATGTAGTAATCATCGGCGCAAGGTCTTTAGATCCTGGTGAGAGAGAATTAATTCGCGAAAAAGGGATTAAAGTTTATACGATGCATGAGATTGATCGAATGGGTATGTCGGCAGTAATGGAAGAAACGATCCAATACTTGAAAGAAAATACGGATGGGTTACATTTAAGTCTTGATTTAGACGGATTGGATCCAACGGAAGCCCCTGGAGTGGGAACGCCTGTATTAGGTGGGATGACATATCGGGAAAGTCATCTAGCAATGGAAATGATTTTTGATTCTAATCTACTTACCTCACTTGAGGTTGTAGAAGTAAATCCAATTTTAGATGAAAAAAATAAAACAGCTACATTAGCTGTTGGTTTAATGGGTTCTTTATTTGGAGAAAAACTAAAGTAATCCCTATATAAAAAAATGAAAAGGCATTAAATTCGATTCGAATTGATGTCTTTTTTTATCTTTTTTTCTTATTTTGATGCGTTACTTAATTGGTACTCGTTTAGGAGCAAATCTAATTTTTTACTAGTCTCTACTACAACTTCTGAGGTTAAATGGTATGTATCACTTAACGCTATCATTTCTTTTCTACATTGCTCTATTTTCTGCAATAGATGCTTATCCATAACTATACCCCCTAATACTATACATTAAACTATAATACCGTAAATTTACCTTTTTGCAACATTAAATTTAGAAAAATCGATATTTTTTACCCATAATGCGTTATAATAGAATGGAAAATGTTTACTGCAAAAAATGGGACAAACTAGGCGGATGAAATTTTTTAGCAAAAAAGTGAAACCTTTTTTGTTTAGATACGTAAGGTTTAATACCGCATCAGGCGGAGGTACAGGTAATGGAATTAATAATTAGAGATAAAATTAAACAAGTTAAAAAAGGGGATCAAGCTGCGTTTGAAGATATTGTTCTGTTTTATCAGGACAAAATATATCAGCATTGTAACCGAATGCTGGGAAACGCACACGAGGCAGAAGAAATAGCACAGGAAGCATTTATACGTGCTTATATTAATATCCACTCCTATGATGAGCGCAGAAAGTTCTCTACTTGGCTATATCGGATTGCGACGAATCTAACGATTGATCGACTTCGCAAACGAAAACCAGACTACTATCTAGATGCTGAGGTAAAAGGAACAGAAGGATTAGATATGTACTCTCAATTAGCCGCTGAAGACAAACTTCCAGAGGATGAATTAGAAGAGCTTGAGCTGCAAAACTATATTCAAAAGCAAATTGCGGAGCTTCCTCCAAAGTATCGTAGTATAATTATGCTACGTTATTTAGAAGATTTTTCTCTTCAGGAGATTAGTGAAATATTAGATATCCCAATAGGAACTGTTAAAACTAGAGTTCACCGGGGAAGAGAAGCCTTACGTAAAAAGCTTCGTCATGTGTAAAAGGAGTGAATCCAATTGGATTGTAATAAAGAAGCATTAGAATTAATGCATAAGCATCTGGATGGAGATATAACCAGAGACGAAGAGTCACGGTTAAAGGTCCATCTAGAAGGTTGTGCTGATTGCCAAACACATCTTCATGAGTTGAAAAGAGCCATTACGCTTATTCAAAGTACGGAGAATATAAAAGCACCTGATGACTTTGCAGCAAAGGTGATGCAGCAGTTGCCAGTAGAACGCAAAAGCGTAAAATATATGCGCTGGTTTAAGATGCATCCTGTTTTAACAGCTGCTGCCATCTTCTTTCTCTTTACCATAACGGGATTATTTTCCGCTTGGGAGCATGATTCTCAACTAATGGTATCGAACCCTGAGAATTTGATTATCAAAGGTGATACCGTAATTGTACCGGAAGGAGTTACGGTAGAAGGGGACTTAGTAGTCCAGAATGGTGATTTGAAAATAGAGGGAACTGTAGACGGAAATGTAACACTAATTAACGGTAGCTTGGTGGAGGACGATAGTTTAGATAGTAATGGTTTAATGGCGTCTGTAGGAGAAGTTAATGGAGAGTTAAAGGAAGTTGATCGCGCTTTTGAGTGGATGTGGTATCGTATCCAAAACTTATTTAAAAGTATATTTTCATTTGAATAGTTATAACCTGGCTAATAGTCAGGTTTTTTTATTTACACGAATTTAATTGGGAGGTATAATCATTAGAATATTTGTGGAAACATGAGATTAGCTAAATGAAGTATAGCATATTAAATTATGATATAATGTAAGCGGTATTTAATGAAGACGGGAAGATAATTTGATGCATAAAAGGAAGTGTAGGCATGCCTAATGGGGATTTTGGTATTTTAGATCTACTGAGAATAGGCGTAGATATTGGTCTCGTCTGGTATGTTCTATATAAATTAATCATGTTAATAAGAGGAACAAAGGCGATTCAACTGTTAAAAGGAATTGTTGTTGTTTTTGTAGTTCGACTACTTAGTATGATTTTTGAATTGCAAACATTGATGTGGGCAACAAATGAAATCATATCCTGGGGATTTATCGTGATTATTATTTTATTCCAACCAGAACTGAGAAGGGCCTTAGAGCAAATTGGTAGAGGAAATTTATTCTCCAGAAGTACTAAATCTGAGGAAGAGAAACTAGACAAATTTGTAACAGATATTGTTCATGCTTGTAACTATATGGCTAAGAGACGTATTGGGGCACTTATTACGATTGAACGAGAGACAGGTATTGGTGAATATATTGAAACAGGAATACCAATACAAGGGAAATTGACACATCAGCTACTGACCAACATTTTTACACCAAACACACCGCTTCACGATGGTGCTGTAATTATTAAAGGTGATGAAATCGTCGCAGCGGCATGTTATCTACCATTGTCAGAAAGTCCTTTTATTTCTAAGGAATTAGGAACAAGACACAGAGCAGCAATGGGGATAAGTGAGGTTACAGATGCCTTAACCATCATAGTTTCAGAGGAAACAGGAAGTATTTCAGGAACGAAAAATGGAGAACTTCGTAGGGATTTGGGTCAAGATGGATTGAGGGATTTTATACTAGAAAATATAGCTCCTATACAAAAGACTTCTGATAGGAAACCATGGAAGATAGGAGGGAAGAAGCGTGGATAATTGGTTTAAAAGTAAGTGGTTTATCCGAGCAATCTCTCTAGGGTTCGCTATACTTTTGTATGTTTTTGTTGCGATTGAAGAAACCGATAGTACGGAGAATGAAAGTTCTATTTTGTTTGGCGGGTCTGTAAAAACAGAGACATTACAGAATGTTCCTGTAGATATACGAATAGATAGTGATAAATACGTTGTAAGTGGAGTACCAGAAACGGTCAATGTTTCTCTAGAAGGCCCAACTAGTGCCCTCGCTCCAGTGGTAAGACAAAAGAATATTGAAGTGTATGTAGACTTAACAGGATTGAAAGAAGGAGAACACGAGGTTGAAATCAAACACGAGGAAATCTCAAGCCGGCTATCGGTTTATATCGAACCGAAAACCATAAACATTATTATTGAAGAAAGATCAACAGATGAGTTTGCTATCAGTGTTGACTTTATAAATGAGGATAAACTTCCCGAAGGATATCAGATTGGTGATTACAAATTAAATACAGATAAAGTTACCATTACTAGTTCGAAAGAGGTCATTGACCGTATTGCAATAGTGAAGGTATATGTAGATGTAGCAGGAGTAACAGAATCAATTAAGAATCGGGAAGTCCCCGTCAATGTTTATGATAGTCAAGGTAATGAGCTAGGTGTTCGAGTAGACCCTACAACTGTAGTAGTATCGGTGGATATTGATAATCCTAGCAAGCGAGTCCCGGTTAGTGTTGCTACTACAGGGAAATTACCAAATGGATATTCCTTAGTTTCAATGGAAGCTGATTTAAAGGAAATTGAAATTTTTGCAACATCTGATACATTAGCGAATATTGATGAAATAACAACAGAACCAATTAATCTTTCAGATATTACAAAGTCTGGTACGATTGAGGTAAACTTAGCACTTCCTAAAAAGGTTCAAGCTCCAACAGTAGATTCCGTAAAGGTACAGGTTGTCTTAGAACAAACGAAGTCCCTTGAGGATGTGCCGATTGAGGTGGACAACCTATCCAGTGGCCAGGTGATTAATTTCGTCGAACCTAATCAAGAGCGTATCAATATAACTGTATCAGGGAACGAACAAGATGTTAGGGATTTAAAAGCAGAAGATTTTCGTATTTATATCAATGCAAATGGTCTCGATATTGGTAGAAGAAGAGTCCCACTACAAGTAGAAGGACCAAACAATATAACAGTTGAATTGGATATGGAAGAAGTAGTTGTGGAAATAGAAGAAGCTTAAGTTGGTAAAAACACGGTGTTCGTTCGGGAACGTCCATAAAGTAGGATGTAAAGGAGAGGTACAAAAATGGGTAAATATTTTGGAACTGATGGTGTTAGAGGTGTTGCCAATAAGGATTTAACACCAGAATTAGCGTTTAGATTAGGTAGATTCGGTGGTTATGTTCTAACAAAAGAGACATCGAAACCAAGAGTGTTAATCGGTCGTGATACACGTATTTCTGGAAATATGTTAGAAGGTGCATTGGTTGCGGGTCTACTATCGATAGGTGCAGAAGTTATGCGATTAGGTGTAATATCGACACCGGGTGTTGCTTATCTAACTAAAGCAACTAGCGCACAAGCCGGAATTATGATTTCTGCTTCTCATAATCCAGTAGAGGATAATGGCATTAAGTTTTTTGGACCAGACGGTTTTAAACTGCTTGATGAACAAGAGGAAGAAATCGAGAAGCTGTTAGATGGAGAGGATAATTTACCTCGTCCTGTAGGCGCAGATGTTGGAGTTGTATCGGATTATTTTGAAGCGGGTCATAAGTATCTGTCCTTCTTAAAGGAATCCATCGATAATGATTTTGAAGGGATTCGAATTGCATTAGATTGTGCACATGGTGCAACATCAGGATTGGCAACACATTTATTTGCTGATTTAGAAGCGGATGTCTATACAATTGGTTCTACACCAAATGGATTAAATATAAATGACGGAATAGGCTCCACTCATCCAGAAAAACTTCAAGAATTTGTATTAGAAAAAGGTGCTGATATTGGATTAGCGTTTGATGGTGATGGAGACCGTCTAATTGCGGTAGATGAAAAAGGGAACATAGTCGATGGAGACCAAATCATGTTTATTTGTGGGAAATACATGAACGAAAAAGGTTTCTTGCGTCACAATACAATTGTTTCTACTGTGATGAGTAATATTGGATTCTATAAGGCACTAGAAGCAAATGGGATGAGTAGTGTAAAAGCTGCGGTAGGAGACCGCTATGTAATGGAGGAAATGCGTAAGGGTGGATTTAACCTTGGCGGGGAACAATCTGGCCATATAATATTCCTAGATTACAGTACGACTGGAGACGGTATGTTATCCGCTATACAACTTGTAAATGTTCTTAAAAATACAGGTAAAACGCTATCTGAATTAGCAAGTGAAATGACAATCTACCCACAGGTATTAAAGAATGTTAGGGTAACAGATAAAGAAAAAGCATTAAATGATCAAACAATTAAACAAGAAATTGCTAAAGTTGAAGAAGCCTTAGGAAGCAATGGACGTGTATTAGTAAGACCTTCTGGAACAGAACCATTAGTCAGGGTAATGGTTGAAGGACCAACAAAAGAGGATTGCGAGAAATACACGAATCAAATTGCAAAAGTAATTGAAGATTTGTTAGGTGAAAAATAATAACAAGACCCGTCCTCATTCGAGGGCGGGTTTTTTACAGTTAGGAAAGTATATAATGTAAAGCGAGATTCTACCAAACGGATGTAACCGTAATTTTTTACAAAATTTCGGGTTTCGAACTGTCAGACTATACCAAAATAATGTATACTATTTAAAAGTAACTATTTTCAGATATATCTATCAAGGGGGAGTAACATGTTAAACTTTTCAAAACCAACAGTTGAGCAATACTTACGAACATATGTCATCTCCAATTTTGCAATTAGTAAAGATGAAAAGCGACTAGTATTCAACACGAATTTAAATGGAAAGATGAACCTTTGGGCAATGGATTTACCCGATACCTTTCCTTACCTTTTTGCCCAAAAAGATCAATCATCGAATTTTATTAAATTTGACCCAGAGGGACGTTACGTCTTAACGGGATATGATAATAATGGAGATGAAAATTATCAAATTTATGCTGTCTCCAGTGAGGGCGGTATGCCAGAAGGATTGATTACTGGGGACCCTTCCGAAAAGTACTATTTTGTACATTTAAGTGATGATGGGAAAAGATTGTATTATGTAACCTCTGAAGGTAATCCGAGTTTCTTAAACGCACGTGTAAGAAACTTAGAGGACAACTCCGATACACTTCTTCATGAAGGAGAAGCTGGTACTACCTACTTAGCGGCTGTATCAGAGGATGAAAATACATTTGTGTATACGCGTTTATTTGCCAATACATATATTCAATTGTTTGTTAAAGATGGCGATCAAATGGTTAGTCTAACGCCAGACCCAGATAAGGTGCATATTGCTTCAAGTCCTGTGTTTGTCGGTGAAAAGGAAATTTATTTTACAACAAATTATGAAGAAGAATATAGTTATGTAGCCAAATACAACTTGGAATCCAAGAGCTTTGAGAAAGTAGTTCAAATTGTCAAAGAAAGTATAGAAGGTGTTCAATACAACAAAGAGAATAATTACCTTTATTTCTCTACGGAAAAAGGCGTAGAAGATATTCTTTATCGTTATGATTTAACTTCTGAGAAGCTAGAGGAATTATCGACTCCAGTAGATGTTCTAGAAAAGCTAGTTGTAACAAAGGCAGGTAATCTTTATCTATTAGGTCGTAGCGCTACAATTCCTTTTAATATCTATAAATCAACGGATGGTAATTCATGGCAAGCATTAACGAATAACCGTGTTCTCGGTGTTAGTCAAGAGGAAATGGTAGAGCCAGATGTGGTTACGTATAAGTCATTTGATGGTATGGAAATAGAAGCACTACTATTTAAAGCAAAGCCAGAATACAGTAATGGGTACACTATTTTCTGGCCGCATGGTGGTCCGCAAGCAGCTGAACGGAAGATGTTTCGTGCGATGTTCCAAAGTGCTTTAAATAGAGGCTATAACATCTTTGCACCAAACTTCCGTGGAAGTACTGGCTATGGATCTTCATTTGTTAAGCTTGTCGAACAGGATTGGGGACATGGACCTCGCTTAGACTGTGTTGCTGGTATTGAATGGTTATTTGAAAACAATATAGCTGATCGTGATAAGTTATTCCTTGTTGGTGGAAGTTATGGTGGATATATGTCTCTGCTATTACATGGCCGCCATTCGGAATATTTTAAAGCAGTTGTTGACATCTTTGGTGTATCGAACCTATTTACCTTTGTGAATTCTGTGCCACCACACTGGAAACCAATGATGGAGCGTTGGGTTGGTGACCCAGAACGTGATAAGGAAAGATTTATAACGGATTCACCTATTACGTATCTGGATGATATGGTAAAACCTATGCTCGTTATCCAAGGAGCAAAAGACCCACGTGTGGTGAAAGAAGAATCCGACCAAGTCGTTGCTAAGCTAAAAGAAAAAGGACGAGATGTAGAATATCTTATACTGGATGATGAAGGACACGGTTTTTCTAAGAAGGAAAATGAAATAAAAGTGTATAATGTTATGTTAGATTTTCTAGAAAAACATCAGTAATAATTCAAAGAAAAGCACATGGAGTTACGTTTCCCATGTGCTTTTTACTGTATTTGAACGGTTAATATGAACGATTGAAGCAATATAACATATACTACTTACATCACCCGAAACGATTTTAAAATTGACCATGTTCATCACATCGGTTAAAATAAATTGGTAACCATTCTGGCATTTTTTACTGCCAAGAAAAGGGTGATGTTTTTAGATAGAAAGGAGGATAGGGATTAATACTAATAAAGCGCCAGGACTATTTTCTGATCGGAAAATGAAAATAGTTGACGAGGAAGAAGGTTATCGAAGATTTCGGCGGGTGCCTTCCGATTGCACACTCCAGTCGTCACGCGTTTTCTATAAAACAATAGGGTGACCTATTGCACAAAGGGAAAAAGCTGGGTGTAACTAAAAAACAAAACACGAGAAAGGGGCAATAAAACGCCCCGTAAGGATTAATCTTTTTACAATTGGTCGTTTGTTGCCCCTAGAGGAGGAACAACAACGAATGTGTGGAATTGTAGGTTATATCGGACAACAGGATTCAAAAGAAGTACTACTAAATGGATTAGCGAAGTTAGAATACAGAGGATATGACTCTGCTGGTATTGCATTGTTAAATGAAGATGGTATCAATCTTTTTAAAGTTAAAGGTCGTATTGCTACATTGAGAGAAAGTGTTGATGCAGGTGTTCATGCAACAATGGGGATTGGCCATACACGCTGGGCAACACACGGTGAACCTAGTGAAGAAAATGCGCATCCACATCAAAGCACATCTGGTCGATTTACACTAGTTCATAATGGAGTAATCGAGAATTATCAGGATATAAAGAAAGAATATCTTCAAGATGTAGTGTTCAGAAGTGAGACAGATACAGAAGTAGTCGTTCAATTAATTGAAAAGCTATTTGAAAAAAATCAGGATACGTTAGTAAGCTTCCGTCAAGCAATGGAAATGCTTGAGGGGTCATATGCAATTGCTTTGATTGATAACGAAGATTCTGACACACTGTATGTTTCTAAAAATAAAAGTCCATTATTGGTTGGTTTAGGAGAAGGTTTCAATGTTGTTGCAAGTGATGCAATGGCAACTTTGAAGGAAACTGATCAATATCTTGAAATCCATGATAAAGAAATTGTTATTGTGAAACGTGATGCTGTTACGATTCAAAAGCTGGACGGAAGTGTGGTAGAGCGTAACCCTTATACTGCTCAAATTGATGCAAGTGATATTGAAAAGGGCACTTACGAACACTTCATGCTGAAGGAAATTGATGAACAGCCAATCGTGATGCGAAAAATTATTAAAGAATATCAGGATGAAGCTGGTGAACTGACGTTAGATGAAGATATTCGAGCTGCAATGAAAGCAGCTGATCGAATTTATATTATTGCGGCAGGAACTAGCTATCATGCAGGATTAGTTGGGAAGAATCTTATTGAAAAAGTAGCAGGAATACCTGTAGAAGTTCATGTATCAAGTGAATTTTCGTATAATATGCCATTGCTATCAGAAAAGCCACTATTTATCTTTATCTCACAAAGTGGAGAGACAGCAGATAGCCGTGCAGTTTTAGTAAAAATTAAAGAAATGGGACATCCAGCACTTACAGTAACTAATGTGCCAGGATCCACCCTTTCTCGTGAAGCGGATTATACGCTACATCTACATGCGGGACCAGAGATTGCGGTAGCATCTACAAAAGCATATACAGCACAGATTGCTGTATTAGCAATCCTAGCAGTAGATACAGCAAAAGTGAAAGGCATTGAGTTAGATTTTGACTTAATGCAAGAGCTTGCCATAGTTGCTAATGGTATTGATGCCCTAACAGGTCAGAAAGAAGAGCTTGAATCACTAACAAGAGATTATCTTGAAACAACAAGAAATGCATTCTTCCTTGGACGTAGTTTGGATTATTATGTTTCATTAGAAGGTGCGTTAAAGCTTAAAGAAATCTCTTATATTCAAGCAGAAGGATTTGCTGGTGGTGAGTTAAAACACGGTACCATTGCTCTTATCGAAAAAGGCACACCAGTTATTGCACTTGCTACACAAGCAAATGTAAATTACTCTATTCGTGGTAATGTTCAAGAGGTTGTTGCACGTGGTGCCAACGCGATGATCATTAGCATGAAAGGACTAGAGCAAGACGATGATGCATTTGTACTTCCTGCTGTGCATGAATTGTTAACACCACTTATGAGTGTGGTACCGTTACAAATCATTGCATATTACGCTGCACTTCATCGTGGTGCAGATGTTGATAAGCCAAGGAATCTGGCTAAGAGTGTTACAGTGGAGTAGAAGAAGATTAAGTTTATTATTGATATATCTCCCTGCTAAAATCCATTTCCCTCTGCTAAAAAGTCGGTACCTACTGCTAAATAGTTGGTTCCGAACGATAAAGGAACGGGGAAGTTCAGCGGGAGAAAACGCTATGTACTCGGAGGGTTTTTCAAACATCATCCAATAGGGATGTTCAATCCCAAGTCAATAAAAAGTCGGGCTGGATCCAATAGTGATTCAGTCCTTTTCTTTTTTGTTCAATATCTCTTCAGTCCCTTACCAATAGTAGCTTTAAGCGGTATTCAATATCTTTTCCAGTCATTATCCTGTCTCCCCGTTACTCTCCCTTTCAAAAATGTAACTCTTCTTACAAGATGTAAGTAAGTTTTACAAAGAAGGGGAAGCGGAGGCAGGTATGTATCGGGCTTTATGTAATACTCCAATCAGAATCGGGAGCGTACCGTTGGTACGCCTTCTCGGTTCTTTTTTGTTTGGAGAAAAGACTTATAAAGCAAGCGTGACAAGGCGTGAGTAGATGTAAGAATAAAAGATAGTGTGATGAAAAAGCGTGAAGAAAAGCGTGGGGAAAAGCCTGAAAATGCTCTCTCCTTTCACCTAAATCCTTAACTCTCCTCTGTAAATCTTAGTTCCATTTTTCAATATTTTAACGCATGATTATCACCTGATTTCTGAAAGAAATGGTGATTTTCTTTGTAAAACTTAGTTAAATTGAAAGGCGGGGATAAAAGGGGGAAAGGGGCGTGAGAGTAAGAGGGAGAAGGTGTTGAGGGGTAAGGGGGAGCTTTGTAAAATGGAGTTACGTGGGCATATATCCTCACTTTATCAATCCAACGGATTTCCAATCTCTATTCAGTATGTTTCCTAACTGTAACTTAATCCTCAAATTGTTACATTTTCTATTTTCTCTTCATTCTTCTTTTATCCATTCAGGGAAAAACTTAATTACAATGGCAGAATATTCGATACAACCCAGACGGGTTAATTCTGGTCAAATTCGGGTGTTTTAGGGAAGAACTTTATAACATTGCCTTCAGGCTTAGAAATGGGGTTGAAGCCTTGGGGGATAGGGGATGGAGGGGGATTTGGTTTGGGAACGACTTAGAAACAGATACATATAGTAGATGTGCAAAATGGATTTTAGTAATTTTTTCTATATTTATGCTGTATAGGTTAGTAAAATTTGGTAGAGTTAAGGTGGATAACAATGGATAATTAAAATGTAGTTATTTACCATTTAGGAAAGAGTCAATTTTATTTTATAAAGGAGGAAGCCATGAGATACGTAAATCAATACGAAATAGAAGGAAAAGAATTTAAGTCGTTTATTTATGAGTGTATTGGAAAAAAACTGAAACCTGAAACGGTTAAGATGCGTGGTTGGATTCGTGAATTTACTTTATATAAGAAGGACCTTCCAACTTTTGAACAAATCATGGAAAACTCATTTATTAAAAGCTATAAGATTATAGAGGGTGTTAATACTGGTTCTGAAACTATAGAGGTTAAATACCTAGAGCAATATCCAATAAATGATAAGAAAGAAGAAGAAAGATTTCGTCAAGTTAATGAAGAAATGTGGGATATTGAAGTTAATTCATGGGGGCAGAATCTTAATTACGAAAATATGCACGAATTTGACGAGATTGTAATTGGTAAAAGGTTCTCTTATTTCATTTTAGATAAAAAATATGAGGAGGATGCTCGAAATATTGTAAAGCATGTTTTAGATATGGATATTGAAGTAAATCATGTTGATATAGTAAGTGATAAATTTGAAATAAATGGGCTAATTTGGTTTAAAATCAATAACTTTTACAATGAAGATGTCTATCCCTCGTATAAGGTTCTAAGTGTCCTTTCAAAAAGTAATATTAATCATTGTATCTATCAGGATATGGATGGTAGTTTAAGTTTAGATATACGGATGAAGGCAAGAGATTCAAGGGAATCACACGTTAAATTTAGAGATGATTTAAAATTGGTTTTTAATTCCTCTTGGGAAGCGAATATAGCTAGATTATTAAACTATTTAGGTATTAAATGGGAATATGAAAGAGAATCCTACTTTGTTGAATCCGATCATTTCTCACATTATTATATACCAGATTTTTTTCTTGATAATAATACACTTATTGAAGTGAAAGGATTTTGGGATAATGAAAGTTTAAAAAAAGTATCCTTATTTAAGGAACAACATAAGGAACATAAATTGCTAACAATTGATTCTGATATGTATTACACATTGGATAAAATGTATAAAAAAGTAATCCCCGAGTGGGAGAAAGCGTCTGTCTTGATTAAAAGGGAGAGATTACCTGTGGTTGGAGTGACAAGACCAGAGAGAAGAAAATTTGTTAGTAATGTTAAGATCGGTGATAACTTATTTTTAATAAGAGATGAAGACAATCCTTATGATAGAAATGCTATATTAGTAGTTGATAATGATGATAACGAAATTGGATTTATTGCAAAGGATTGGGCATCTATATATGCAGACAAGCTAGATGTAGGGATGAAATTTAATGCAGTAGTCGAACAAAAGGAAGCAAAAGTAATCAAAATTGTTGTAGAGAGAATAAATATTAATGACATCAATTCCTTATATGAGTTTTTAAAATAAAGTGTATTATTGTCTTTCGATAACTTAGTATCAATTAATTTTTGTTTTTCTCTGTTTTGAGCCAGGTCGGTATTAGAAGAGGATAAAACTTAACATAGTGTGTACGTATTCTGATAGGTTTTTCAATCACTTTTCAATAGGAATATTCACTCCCAAATCAATACAATTCGGGCTGTATCCAATAGTGATTCAGTCTTTTTCTTTTATTCCTCCAATCCTTTGCCAATATTAGTATTAAGCCGTTTCCAATATCCTTTCTACTCTATCAATCAAACTGATTTTCAATCTCTATTCAGTGTGATTCCTAACTGTAACACCATCCCAAAACTGATACATTTCTTCGTTTTACTTCACTTTTCTTCTCTCTTCTCCATTCTGGGAAGAACTTAGTTTAAATGTCCGAATATTCGATACGAGGAAGAACGGTAAAAGAGTGATAGAGCCTAGGGACGCAAAGATTTGAGGGGAGTGAGAGGGGAGGGATGGATTTGGCAGGGGAATAGTTATTGTGGCTTTGAAATAAAGTTGAACTGTTAATAAAAAATCGCACCATCTTGAAAAAGTTTAATCTTTTGCAATAAAATGAACTAAAAGTTCTAATCCCTTTAAATGTTGCTAGATTACTTACTGTTTTTTAGATGGTCTTTTAGTTTTTAGGAAAATAAAAAAGACATCAAATAATTCAAGGAAGTATAATGGTATGTATTAAAATAAGGAGTTTAAAAATGAATCTATACGAATTATTTCAAATGTGGGTAAATCATCCAAAAAGAGGAAGTGGTAGAAGAAATTTAGGTAATACAGATGAATGTTGGAAAAAGGTACTACAAGATATTCGTAATTGGGAGAGCAGTGAAGATAAAAATGATAATGATTTTGCAAAATATCTACTTTATACGGGGAAAATAAGAAGGG